>CALHWB010000070.1 GCA_938036835.1 uncultured Propionibacterium sp. | reverse complement strand
CGACAACCTCCGCAACAGAGGTCTCTTATGTGTTCTACTCGATAAGCCACACCGGTTTCATCGAGGGAGTCGTCCCCCGCTAACACCGGACCGGCCAGCAGCCATGGTCCCGGGTTTTAGTCGCCTGGAATGGTGTGGTTTTGCTTGGCTAAATAGTGTGGTTTTGCCTGGCTGCCGATTCGGCGAACGCGATCGGAGTGGCCGGCGCGAGTGCCTGTTATCTGTGGAGCCTCGCCCTACTGGACGAGGTGCTGGGTGCGATTCCACGGAAACCCGCATCCGTAGCACCTGGCCCGGGGCTCAAACAGGCACGCGACCAGCGCCCCAGCCGGCCCGCGATGACAAATTGGTCACGCCTGGCAGGGCCTGCCAATCGACCAGGGAACCCGATGTTCCCCGGTCGGGCAGGCCAGCCCGCAACCGATAGGCTGGGCCGCAATCTGCCAAGGAGTGAATCCCATGCCCAAGCTGCGTTCTCGCACCACTACCGATGGCCGCAACATGGCCGGCGCCCGGGCCCTGTGGCTGGCGACCGGGCTCGAACAGTCCGACTTCGGCAAGCCGATCGTGGCGGTCGCCAATAGCTTCACCCAGTTCGTGCCGGGCCATGTCGGGCTGCGCGATGTCGGCCGCATCGTGGCGGATGCCGTCAAACAGGCCGGTGGGGTGGCCCGGGAGTTCAACACCATCGCCGTCGACGACGGCATCGCCATGGGACACGACGGCATGCTGTACTCGCTGCCCAGCCGCGAGATCATCGCCGACTCGGTCGAGTACATGGTCAACGCCCACAAGGCAGACGCCCTGGTGTGCATCAGCAACTGCGACAAAATCACTCCCGGCATGCTGTTGGCCGCTTTGCGACTGAACATCCCGACCGTCTTCGTGTCCGGCGGAGCGATGGAATCGGGACGCCCGATGGAGCAATCCGGCGAACCAGGCACCCACCGGCTGGACCTGATCGATGCCATGACGGCGGCGGCCGACCCGGCGATCGGCGACGACGAGCTGGCCCGGATGGAATCGGCCGCCTGCCCCACCTGTGGATCCTGCTCGGGCATGTTCACCGCCAACTCGATGAACTGTCTCACCGAGGCCCTGGGGCTGGCGCTACCCGGCAACGGAACGACCCTGGCCACCCACGCCTACCGCCGCGAGCTGTTCGTCCGGGCTGGCAAGCTGGTGGTTGAGCTTGCCCGCCGGTGGTATGCGGCAGAGGACGACCGGGTACTGCCGCTCTCCATCGCCACCCGGGATGCCTTCCGCAATGCGATGGTGATGGACATCGCCATGGGCGGATCGACCAACACCATCCTGCATCTGCTGGCAGCCGCCCAAGAGGCCGGCGTGGATTTCGACCAGGACGACATCGACGAGCTCAGCCGCCATGTTCCGTGCATCTGCAAGGTGGCCCCGAACACCAAGGACTACTTCATCGAAGACGTCCACCGGGCCGGCGGCATCCCGGCGATCCTGGGCGAGTTGCACCGGGCCGGGCTGCTCAGCGAGCCGGTGCACTCGGTGCATCACGACAGCCTGGCCGGTTTCCTGGCCGACTGGGATGTCCGCGGCGGAAGCGCGCGCGAACAGGCCCTTCGGCTGTTCCATGCCGCGCCAGGGGGCGTGCGCACCACCGAGATGTTCTCGGCCACCGCCACCTGGCCGGCCCTCGACCTGGACGCCGAACACGGCTGTATCCGCAGTGTCGCCCACGCCTATACCGCCGACGGCGGTCTGGCGATCCTGCGCGGCAACATCGCCGTGGACGGCTGTGTGGTCAAGACCGCCGGCGTCGGCGAGGAACAGTGGGTGTTCCGTGGCCCGGCGAAGGTGACCGAATCGCAGGAGGAAGCCGTCGAGGCGATTCTGGGGGGCCGGATCGAACCCGGCGATGTGGTCGTGGTGCGCTACGAGGGTCCCAGAGGCGGCCCCGGCATGCAGGAGATGCTCTACCCCACCAGCTATCTGAAAGGCATCGGGCTGGGACCGAAATGTGCGCTGATCACCGACGGCCGGTTCTCCGGTGGCTCCTCGGGCCTGTCCATCGGGCATATCAGCCCCGAGGCGGCCGCCGGCGGGGCCATCGGTCTGATCTCCGACGGCGACATCGTCTCGATCGACATCCCTAGACGACGAATCGATCTGGAGGTGTCGCAAGCCGAACTCGAACACCGCCGGGCGATGCGGGAGGCCACCGGCTGGCGGCCGGCGCACCGCGAACGACAGGTCAGCAATGCCCTGAAGATCTTTGCGCTGCTAGCCCAGAGCGCCGATCGGGGTGCCGCCCGACGCAGACTGGACTGACAGTCGTCTAGATCTCGCCTACCGGACATCTCGGGCACCGAAAATGCGGTCCGGCCACCCATGACCCTTCGGCAAGGCAGCATGGATTCATGACCGATGGTTTCTCCCAGAGCTTGGCCGACCTGTCCAGGGTCATCGAACGGATGAATTCCACGGGCTTCTCCGAACCACCCGTGGTCGAGGTCACCGGTCACGACCCCGACGAGTTCGTCCGGGTGACCATCGGCGGCAGCAAGGTCACCTCGGTCGATATCCGGGCCGCGGTGCTGAAGCGCGGCAACGCCGAGGTGGCCGATCTGGTCAAGGCGGCCATCAACGACGCCCTGGACAAGCACACCACCGCGATGACCGAAGCTCTGGCCGATACCCGCACCGATTTTGGGGCGTTACAGGCCGAGCTGAACAGGATCTCGGCCGAATCCCAGCATCAGATGACCCGCTACCTGGATGCGATGGACCGAATGCTGCGGCAGGGCGCACAACTCGCCCAACGCAATGCGGCCACACCCGGGGAGGCCCAGTCGTCATGACCGATTTCCAGATCTCACCCAGTTCGCTGCGCCGAGGTGCCGGCCAGCTCGAACAGGCCAGCGAATCGTTGCAGCAGGCCGCCGAACAGTTCATGGCCCAGGTCTCCGACGCGGCCCCGTTGGGCGGCAATGACATCCTGGGCAGCGTGGCGATGCCCATCTACCAGGGCATGTACGAGCATCTAGCCCACTGCCTACCGACGGTGATCGATGCATTGGGCGGGCATGCCGAACAGCTCTCGGGCGCCGCTGACGACTACGAGGCAATCGAGGAATTCAACGTCTCCTTGGCCGACCAGATCACCGGGAGCCTGTGATGGCGATAATGCTGCCCCCCGAATTGGCCCACTTCCTGCAGATGATCGGCTTCGAGTGGCCCGAAGGGAACGAGGACAAGGCATTCGAATACGGCGGCGCCTGGCTGGAGTTTGCGGGCCAGCTCTCGGCGGCCGCCAGCGCCAGCGGCCAGGCCTCCGGAGAGATCGCCCAGACCAATCAGGGCATCGGCATCGATGCCTTCAAGAAGCAGATGGACGACGCCGAAGGCCCCACGATCACCGCGCGTGACATGGCGATGGGAGTCAACGTCGGCGGCGGTATCTGCTACCTCATCGCCGGCGCGATCATCGCCCTGAAGATCGTGGTGATCATCCAATTGGTACAGTTCGCCATCACCGTGACGGAGGCCATCGCCGCCGCCGTGCCGACGGCCGGGGCATCGATGAGCCTGATCCCAATCGCAAAGATCGCTGCCCAGAAGGCCATCGAGTTCGCGCTCAATATGGCCGTCGAGAAACTGCTCGGCTGAACCCACCCTCCCCAGCAAACGAGGTTGATCGGACCATGAAGAAAGTGCCACCCGCAAAGGGACTGCTCAAGGGCTTGGCGAAACGCCTTGGTCTGGACTCCACGATCAGGACCGCCAAACAGATAGACAGCCAGGTAGCCCAAGCCGCAGCCAAGACTTCTCAAATCAGAAGAAAGGCTCTACGGGCCGGGGACGTAAGACGCGCACACCCGGTACGCCCGGGCCAGGTCGGTTCCTATCGAAAGCTGAAGCGCCGAGAAATACCCGGAGATAGGATGGAGCACGATCACATTCCCTCTTCTGCCGCCCTCAAGGAACGCGCGGATCAAATTGCACAAGAAAAGCTCGGACGCAAACTCACAAAACAGGAGCGGGCGGAGTTGCATCGTCAGGCCCAGACGATCGAGGTTCACCAGGATCTGCACGCAAAAATTTCCCGCACCTATAGATCGAGGAACACGAGAAGCCAGATAGCCCAAGACGCCGGGGACTTGCCTGCCGCTATCGAACACGATATAGCAAGCTATACGGAGTTCTTCAAAAAGGAGGGCTGGACCGACGCACAGATTCACGATGTATTCGACCCGGTCAGGCAGGCCAGCCACGAGTTCCTCAGCGGCGATTGGTGGAACCCGTTCAATGTCAAACCTGAAACCGGTGGCTGAGTTATAGTCTTCAGGCCATCGACAGGCCGAGAAACGATGGATGACAGTCATGAACCAGATACTTGGACCGATACAGCGCTTCAGCGATTCCCTCGGCGCTGCCTCAAACAGCCAGCAGATCATAGATCTGATCAAGAAGCTTGCGGCTCCCTTCGAGGTTACGGAGTTCGACGACAGCGTCTATTTCACCTTCAACCGGCGTGGCGTGGAACTCCTGTTCGAGAATCGGATACTGACCGCCGTACACATATACACGCAGGATCGCGCCGCCGCGGACCCGGCAGAAACCTACTCCGCATTTCCGTTACCGCTAATCAATGGGCTTCCGCCGACCGCTACCCGCTCAGCGGTGACCGCGCTGCTCGGGACGCCATCGAACGCGAGCACCCACTGGGTGCGATATCTGGCCGACAGGGTGTTCATCACCTTTGCCTTCGATGCCAACGGACGCACCGAGTTGGTGTCGGTCACCCAGGACGATGTCCTGCTGCCGGCAGGCGCAGAAGAGGAGGAAGAAGAGGTCCCCTATTCAGAACGCCTGATAATGACCGGAAGCCACCTGCGAGACGCCGCAACAGAGCAGGTGATCTTCACCGATGGCAACACCACCTTGTCCTTCACCCGGCGATTGGATACCTCCGACCCGGTGATCATAGGATGGGATGGCCTTGAGTCCGTGGGCGGCGTGCGGAGTGTGTGGCTGGCCGAAGACAACTCCCTGCTACTCCAGTTGAGCGAGGAGGCCGCCGCCAAGATCGAGCTGTTCGACAAAAGCCGTTTCTGGATAGCCGAGGATTGCGATGCCGAGGAGCTCTACGACGCCCTGGTGGCTATGCTGGAGGCCACCGGTGAGTTCGACCCGGCCCGGTACTAGCCGCCGGCACCGCCACGACCCCCTGGCCACGCATCTGCACAGTGCGGTTTCGCACTGCCGGGCGGGCCGTCCGAGCGGCCGGCCACGGACGTCGTGTCCCGGCTGCGAAGCACCCGATCGGGCGGCCCGGCGCTCCCCTAGCCTGGCCGGTGAGCCCAGCACGAGTCGTAGCCGCGGCAGCGTCCACTCATCTCACCCGGAACGACGCCTTCGCGACAGACCCTAGAGTTGGGTAGGGGTACATTTTCAGATTGATTGGCGGAAGGCATGACCGAACTGCGCGGCCCGATCCAGCGATTCACCGGGGTGCTGGGGATGGCCCAGAATGCTGCCCCCGTCCGGGAACTGGTCGAACAGCTCAAGGCCGCACACACCGTAACCCGGGATGGCTCCGGGCAAACCCGCTATATCTTCCCCGATCGAGGAATCGAACTGGTGTTTCGGGACGGATCGGTGTGCGAGGTCCATGCGCACACCCGGCCCGCCGGCGATGGCTCGCACGCCAAGTTCCCGATCCCACCGATCAACGATCTACCGGAATCGGCCAGTAGGCAGGAGGTGGAGAGTCGCCTCGGGACGCCCGCCCGGGTCGATGCCGGTCGGTTCAGTTACCGGATAACCGGCGGCTGGCTGCACTTCGACCTGGCTCCGGACGCCCACGTCTCGGCCATCTCGGTATCCACCCTAGCCAAAGCCAATCCGGTAGTCGAGACCGATGAGAATGGCCAAGACGCGGACAGCGAACCGCTAGTCTTCGTGGGCCGCTATTCCCAGTCGGCCGGCAGCGAGCAGGTGGTCTTCACCGACGAGGACGCCGAGTTGTCCTTCAGCCGCCGGCTGGATGCCCCCGGGCCGTTGGTCATCGGCTGGGAGGGACGATATTCACCCGGTGGGCTGGAATCGGTGACCCTCGGCAACGACAACACCCTGATCGTCCAGGTGACCACCGTGGCAGCCACCACGCTCGGCCTCCACGAACGCAGCAGCTTCCGCGTCGCGGACAATTGCGATGCCGCGGAACTGTGCGAAGTCGTACGCGGCATGTCATCGGCCGGCATGGACCCTCCGCCCCGGCGCGCGGCACGTGAACCAGCCTGAGGAATCCCGCGCGGCAGCCGCTTGCCGGTCGGGACGCGACCCGGTCGCTAGCCCCGGAGCCGCATCGAGACCATAGCCACCGGAACCGGCGCGGTGGGCCGCCCGTACACGCCGGGCCGGTGTCGCCGACTTCACCGGTACCTGCCGGCTGGCGGATCCCGCCGGGCTGCGGATCGGCTAGCGAACGGCCATCCCCGATATCCCACCCTCTGCCCCGGGCATCTTGGGCTGTCGCGTCATGGCCTACCCGTGATGACCGCGTCGTCAGCGCGGACGGGTCGTTCGACGCCATCCATCGCGCCCGTGTTCCCGGTCTTTGGATCCACCCGGCATCCGCGGTCCAGAAGCAGCGCATCGTTCACGGCAGGATCGCCACCAGCCCCGAGGACGGTGGGGCCGATTTGCGGGCGGATCTCGCCCGAGCCCCGCACCGCAAAGCCGGTGGGCACCACGATCGCCTGCCCCGGCCCGGTGATGTCACCGGCGATCCGGCCCAGCAGCCGCTCGGTGGCCAGCTGCCCGATCCGGGCCGGATCCTGGGTGATGGCGGTCAACGGCACCGGAAACAGGTCGCCGTAGGCCACGTCGTCGAAGGAGACCAGCGCTATTTGACCGTCTTTACGCAGATAGTGCAGGGCGCGCATCGCGCCGATGGCCAGATGGTTCTGGGCCGCGAATAGCGCGGTCGGTGGCTGCGGGCCGGTGAGCAGTTCGTGGGTTGCCATGCGTCCCATCTGCTCATTGACCAGTCCACCGCGCATCAGCACCGGGTCTACGGTCAGCCCGGCTTCCGCCAGGGCGGCCAGGTAACCGGCGCGGCGGGCGCGGGCGGTCTGGATCAGTTCGCTGTCGGTGAGCAACGCAATCCGACGGTGGCCATGGCTTATCAGATGCCGCGTGGCCCGCTGGGCCGCGATCTGATGATCGGAGACCACCCAGTCCCCGATCGGCAGCGAGGGCTCACGGTCCACGAATACGATCGGCCGGGCCCCGACCACGCCGGCCAGGTAGCCCTGGTCGGTGCCGACGCTGGCGATCAGCAGGCCGTCGACCTGTCGCTGGGTCAGCGTCGCGGCCCGGGCCGCCTCGGCTGCCGGGTCGTCGTTCGAGCTCAGGGCCAATACCGCGACGTGGTGCCGGGCGGCGGCCTCCTCGATCGCGCCATGCAGCTCGGCGTCGAACGGATTGGCCACCGACGACACCACCAGCCCAATCGACTGGGAGCGCCGGTCGCCGCGGCGCAGGCCCCGGGCCTGCAGGTCGGCGTGATAGCCCAGCTCGGCGATGGCACGTTCCACGGCATCGGCGGTTTCGCCGGCCACCCCGGCCTCCCGGTTGATCACCCGGGAAACGGTCTTCAAACTGACCCCGGCGCGCGCCGCCACGTCGCGCATGGTCGGACGCGGCCCAGCAGTCATGGGAACAAGTATGACCGCATCCGGCTGTTTCCGCGCAGGGGTTGTGCTCAACATTCCGGCCGGACTACACTGGGCCTGTTGACAACGTTGTCAAACCGTTGTCGACACGCTTCACGTTGCCACATCGTTGTCGATGGGCTTCGTCTCCCCCGAAAGGACCCTAAATGTCGAGTGAAGCAGCTACCCAAGAACGTTCCGGTGCCAACGGTCTGGTCATCCGAAGCGCCATCGTCGCCTCCATCGGCGGCTTGATCTTCGGTTTCGACACCGCAGTCATTTCCGGTACCACCAAGGCCCTGGAACGGGTTTACGAACTGGGTGACTTCGGGCTCGGCCTGACCGTGGCCATCGCCACCGTCGGCACCATCATCGGCGCCCTGATCAGCGGCAACCTGGCAGACCGCTATGGCCGCAAGAAGATGCTGTTCGTGATCGGCGCATTCTACGTACTCGGCGCCCTGGGCACCGCACTCAGCCCAGGTAACCCGGCCGGGCACGGCATCTTCATGCTGTTCAGATTCCTGGGCGGCATCGGTGTCGGCATGTCCAGTGTCTGCGCCCCGATCTACACCGCCGAGATCGCTCCACCAGCCCAGCGCGGCCGCCTAGTCGGCCTGCTGCAGTTCAATATCGTGCTCGGTATCCTGCTGGCCTATCTGAGCAACTTCGTCATCCGCGGCGTGGTCAACGGCCCATCCGACTGGCGCTGGATGCTCGGAGTGATGTCGGTGCCCGCCTTCGCCTTCCTGGCGCTGCTGGTCACCGTGCCCGAGACCCCCCGCTGGTTGATGGCTCATGGGCGCACGGACGAGGCGACCACGATCAGCCGCAAACTATGCCGCACCGCGGACGAATCCGAAGCCCAGATCACCGAGATCCGCGCCCAGATCGAACAGGACGCCGCCAACCGCGCCACGAAGGTGCCGTTCTTCACCAAGCGCTACCGCAAGGTGATCCTGATGGCCTTCTGCATCGCCATGTTCAACCAGCTTTCCGGCGTGAACGCCATCTTGTACTACGCCCCGGTGGTCATGCAGAAGGCCGGCGCCTCGGACAGCGCATCCTATCTGATGAGTGTGGCCGTCGGCCTGATGAACCTGGTGGCCACCATGACCGCGCTGACCGTGATCGACAAGATCGGGCGCCGCTCGCTGATGATCGTGGGCTCCTGCGGCTACCTGCTCAGCCTGGGCTTCCTGACCGCAGTCATGTTCGGCTTCGAGGGTCACTTCAACTCCACTTCCTCGGTGCTGGTGCTGATCGGCCTGCTGGTCTTCATCGCCGCACACGCCTTCGGGCAGGGCTCGGTCATCTGGGTGTTCATCTCCGAGATCTTCCCCAACCGGGTGCGCGCCCGCGGCCAGTCCCTCGGTTCCATGACCCACTGGACCTTCGCCGCCATCACCACCTACGCCTTCCCACCGATCATCGGCGCCTTGGGCGGCGGCGTGGCCTTCGCCTTCTTCTTCGGCTGCATGTGCGGCCAGTTGCTGTGGGTGCTGAAGGTGATGCCCGAGACGAAGGGCGTGCCGTTGGAGAAGATGTCTGCGAAACTTGGCTTGGACTAGGCTGCACGACGATGTGAGGAGCACATAATGACCGATCCCAACCAAGCCCCGGTGCTGTGCCTGGGCGAAGCCCTGGTCGACATCATCATCCGCGACGACGAGTCGAGTGAGCATGTCGGCGGTAGCCCCCTGAACGTGGCCTGCGGAATCTCCTGCATGGGCCACCCCGCCGTCCTGGCGGCCTGGTGGGGCAAGGATAAACGCGGCGAAGCGATCGAACGATTCGCCCTCGACCACGGTGTCGGCTTCGTGCCGGGCAGCAACGGCGCCGACCGCACCGCGGTGGCCTATGCCCGGCTGGACGAGGCGGGCCGGGCCACCTACGAATTCGATCTGGAATGGGCCGTACCGCCGCTGCCGGAGCCCACCGAAGTGGTTCATCTGCACACCGGGAGCTTCGCCGCCACCCTGGATCCGGGCGGCACGGCCGTGCTGGCAGCGGTCAAGCGGATGGCGATCAACGGAACCGTCAGCTACGACCCCAACGTGCGGCCCGCCCTGATGGGTTCACCCGAGCAGGTGCTACAGCGTATCGAGGAGATCGTCGCGCTGGCCGATGTGGTCAAGGCCAGCGACGAGGACATCGCCTGGCTGTATGGCCCCGATACCCCGGTGGAAAGCGTGATCCGGCGCTGGGTCCGGCTAGGTCCGGGCCTGGTGGTGGCGACCAGAGGCCCTTGGGGAGCCTATGCCGTGCTGGCAGGAGACCGGGACATGATGGTGGTTGACCCGCTGAATGTCGAGGTGGCCGATACCGTCGGAGCCGGTGACTCATTCATGGCCGGACTGCTGTCGGGGCTGCTGGATCTCGGCCTGATCGGCAGCCCCATCGCCAAGACGCGGTTGCGCGAGGCCCGCTGGGGCCAACTGCGCAGCGCGCTGCACCGGGCGGTGATCACCTCGGGGCTCACCGTCAGCCGGCCCGGCGCCTATGCGCCGACCCGGGCGGAGGTGACTCGCGTGTTGACCGCCGACCCACGGCTCGGCTGAAACCCGCATCGGAACCAGGCCGGGGTCCTGCCCGGGGCAGGACCCCGGCCTTCAGCGGCCCGAAGGCGATCTCGGCCATCCGCCCCGAGCGAGTCCCCGGTCGCAAGCCCTTTCCAGAACCGGCCGCCGGCTCGACACAGCCAGCCATGACGCCGAAAGGCCCTGGTGGGCCGCAGAGGATATCTCGCCCACCAGAGCCTGCGGGGTGCCCGCTGCCGGGTCAGCCGATATGCGTGCCGGCCGAACCGAGTTGCTGGCAGGCCTCGACAACCCGGGCCGCCATGCCGGCCTCGGCCGATTTGCCCCAGGAGCGCGGATCGTACTTCTTCTTGTTGCCTACCTCGCCGTCGACCTTCAGCACACCGTCGTAGTTGCGCATCATGAAGTCCGCCACCGGGCGAGTGAAGGCGTACTGGGTGTCGGTATCGACGTTCATCTTGACCACCCCGAAACTCACCGCATCGGCGATTTCCTGGGCGGTAGACCCCGACCCGCCGTGGAAGACCAGATCGAAGGGCTTATCCACCCCATACTTTGCGCCGCACTCGCGCTGGATCTCGGCCAGGATCTCGGGACGCAGCTTCACATTGCCGGGCTTGTAGACCCCATGCACATTGCCAAAGGTCAGCGCGGTGATGTATTTGCCCTTCTCGCCGAGCCCCAGCACCTCCAGGGTGCGCAGCCCATCGGCCACCGTGGTGTAGAGCTTCTCGTTGATCTCACCGACCACACCGTCCTCCTCGCCACCGACGGCGCCCACCTCGATCTCCAGGATCAGTTTGGCCGCCGACGTGCGAGTCAGCAGTTCCTCGGCGATCTTCAGGTTTTCCTCGACCGGGACGGCCGAGCCATCCCACATGTGGGAGTTGAACAACGGATCCTCGCCGCGATCCACTCGCTCCTGGGAGATGGCGATCAGCGGATTCACATACCTGTCCAGTTTCTCCTTCTGACAATGGTCGGTGTGCAGGCCGATATTGATGGGATAGTTCTTGGCCACCACGCGGGCGAACTCGGCCAGCGCCATGGCGCCGGTCACCATGTCCTTGATGGTCGAGCCGGACGCGTACTCCGCGCCGCCGGTCGAGAACTGGATGATGCCATCCGAGCCTGCCTCGGCGAAGCCCTGGATGGCGGCGATGACAGTTTGCGAGGAGGTGCAGTTGATGGCCGGGTAGGCAAAACCACCCGCCTTGGCCTTCTCAAACATCTCCTGGTAGACTTCGGGGGTTGCGATGGGCATGTTCACTTCCTTCTATCTGACGCGGAGTGGCCGCGAACCTTGCCAGCTGCCGGATGGCCGGTGGCAGCCATTCTTTCAGACCCATCCCCGGCCGGCGACCCCGGCACCCCTTTTACGGGCCGGATTCACCACAAATCGTCGACACCGCTCAGATCCAGCCCGAATCGTCCCAGCGAATGGGCCCGCAGAGCGGAATCGAGCCCGCTAGGCGGAACATCGAGCATGACGACGGGCACCGACCAGGTTCGCCCATCTGCCCAGGCGAACTCCAGCCGGGGGCCCGGATTGAACCATTTCATATGCCCCCGCACCGAGCGGATATCTGGCCAGTCGATGCGCTCACCCAACGGCGTGGTGGACAGCACCAACCCCCGGTTGTCGATCTGGAAGGCCGGGCCAAGCGGCACCTTGCCGGTTTCATTGCCGGTCCACACCGCCTGCACGATCGCCCAGCCGGTCAGTCCGGCACTGTAGATGGCCGAGACGACCAGCACCCAGAACCACATGCCCCCCACCTGGACGCTGCCGCTCAACACAAACAGCAGCAACAGTGCGATGCCGATCGCCAGACCGACGATTCGCCGCACCATCACCGTGCGCAGGGCGGCGGCCCGCTGGGCCAGCGCCACCGGGGTATAGCTCACCAGCACACCGCCAATGGGCTGCGCCGACTGTCCCGGCCGGCCGGCGCCCGCCATGACGGTAGCCACCGGGGCAGCGCCGGACGGCGTGGCTGCCCGCTCGGGGGCCATCGGCGGGAGCACCGGCGCAGACCGCATCCGATGCTGCCCGCCGGGATCCGGGTCTCGCGGCATACTCAAGCCAACCTCCTAGTAGAACAGCTCGGTATCGACGACATTGCGCAGCGGGCCACCGGCCAGGAAGGCCCGCAGATTCTCGATGAACAGTTCGGCTATCCGGCTGTCCTCCTTCTCGGAGTTCGCCGCGGTATGCGGTGCGATCAACACATTCGGCAGATCCCACAGCGGACTGTCGGCCGGCAGCGGCTCGACCCGGGTGACATCCAGGCAGGCGAAACCCAACCGGCCGCTGGCCAGCAGCTCGGCCATGGCGTCCTCGTCTAGGCAGGTTCCGCGGCCCACACTGGTGATAATGGCCCCCGGACGCAACGCCTGAAGCACCTCCCGGCCGATCAGACCCTCGGTGCCTATGGTCCCGGGTAGCGCATTGACCAGAGCGTCCGCGCCGCTAGCCGCCTCGACGATCTCTTCGGCCAGATACAGCTCGGCGACCGCATCGACCTGTTTGCGGGAGCGGTTCACCCCGATCACCCGAGCACCGACCTCGGTGAATCTGCGGGCGCATTCCTGACCGATCGCCCCCATGCCGACGACCACCACGGTCATGTCCGAGACCTGTCTCATCGCCCAGCGCGCCGGCGACCAATGATGCCGGCTCTTGTGGTCCAGCAGCAGGGGCAGATCCTTGGCTCCGGCCAGCACCCCGAACAGGGCGAACTCGGCCAGGGTGCCGGCATGGACCCCCGCCGAGGTCGTGAAGACGACCCGGGCCAACTCCTCCGCGGTAAGGCCGGCGGCTTTCACCTGAGCGCCACCGCCGGCAGCCATGGTCTGTACCCACTTCAAGCGGGGGTTGGCGCGAACGGTACGGGCCAAGGCGGCGGGTTTGGTGTCAGGAATGCCGTACAGGATATCGGCCGAGTCGATCAGGGCCTCGAATCGCGTCTGCTGTTCGGGAGTGCGCCGGAAACCGGGATCGCCATCGTGGTCGCTGGGCCAACGCATCTGTGGCAGCAGATCGGGCTCGATGAGGAACTCGACACGCGGTTCCGCAGCCCGGATCCGTTCGACGTATTCGGCCGCCAATGGCTTGCCAACCACCACACGCAGTTTATCCATGCCGATACCCTCCACATTAGCCGCGCTTCACCAGAGCTCTGGCCTCCATTGAAGCAGGTACGCGCCGCACCGCACCCACTGCGCCGTTGTGCGACCGCGACCCGACCGCGGCCGGTACCGGACCGCCCAGCCTGCACCCCGCGGCGGCATACACCGGCCGGCCGGGATCCCGCCCGCCGTCTTCGCGCGGAGGCAGCCCCAGGCCTCGACGTCGAAGACCTGCCGGGACCGTCGCGAACCGCCGGCGCGATCAGTCCGCCGAGCCGGTCACGATCGGCAGTTCGACACCGGCGAGGCTGGGCCTGGCGGCGACCTCGGTCACCTCGATCACCTCGATCAGGCGCCGGTAGGTGGCCGGGTCGAATGTGCCGGCCTCGGCCGAGCAGACCGCCGCCCCGGATAGCGCCACCGCGTCTCGCAGCGCGGCGGCAGCCACGTCCCGCAGTGGCTGTCCGGCCGCCAGCACCCGGCACCATGCGGCAACCGCCGCATCGCCAGCGCCGGTGGGATTGCCCGACAACGCGGGTCCGCTAGCCAGCCAATACCGATCGGGCCGGTCGGCCAGGAACAAACCCATGCCTTTGGCACCGCAGGACACCGCGACCGCCCGGGCACCCCACCTGATCAGTCGCCGCGCGCCGACCACCGGATCCGGGCTGCCGCCGATCGCCGCCAGCTCCAGGTGATTCGGTTTGAGCAATCCGGCTCCGGTCCGCGCGGCCTCGGCCAGCCAGCGTCCCGAGCTGTCGACCACGCTGCGGGCCTGCCCCAGGGCGACGATCTGCAACAGCCCGGCCAGGCTGCCCGCTGGTGTGCCGGGTGGGACCGATCCGCAGAACGCAACCACATCGCCGGGACGGACACGCTCGGCGAGCCGGGCGCCGAGGTTCTGCCAGGCTCCGGCCCCGGCCGGCCGCCCGGGCTCGTTGAACACCGTCGCCTCGCCCTCGGCGACCACGATCAGGGTGCGCCTGGATTCGGCTGGACAGGCCACCCAATGCCGTTCGACGGCCCGGATGCCGGGTGCCCGGCAGGCCAGGTCGGCAATCCGCTGGCCGGTCAGACCGCCCAGGAAACCCAGCGCGCAAACAGGTTCACCGAGTTGGGCGAGCACACTGGCCACGTTCAGCCCCTTACCGCCGGGTCGTTCGGTGACCCGGTGGGCACGATGCACGCTACCGGGGATCAGCCGGTCGAGCTCGTGGGTGATATCCAGCGCGGGGTTTGGGGTGACCGTGACGATCATGCAGGCTCCGATCGGACGCGGCCCGGGCTGCGGGCCGAGTGCAAGTATCGCCGCCAATCATGACAGTCGCCACGGTGAAGTACCGAGCCACCGGTCGCGACGAGCCGCCGGATGGCGCTCGGCCACAATGGTGCCATGGACTCAATCGACGCCGTGATCTTCGACCTGGATGGCACCCTGACCGATTCCGAACACTGGTGGGACGAGGTGCGCCGGGCACTGGCCGCCGCCCACGGCCGGGCCTGGCCGGGCGAGGCCACCGCGGCGATGATGGGGATGAGCACTCCGGAATGGGCCGGCTACCTGATCGACGTCGTCGGTATCCCGGGCACCTGGCGTGCGGTGGCCGACCGGGTCATCGACGGCATGGTGGCCAAATACCGCGCCGGGGTTCCGCTGCTGCCGGGGGCGGACGCCGCGATCCGCCGGGTCGCGGCCCGCTGGCCGGTCGCGATCTGCTCGTCCTCGCCACGCAGGCTGATCGATGCCGTGGTCGACGAGATGGGTTGGGCCGGCCTACTGGGTGCGCGGGTATCGACCGAGGAGGTACCGCACGGCAAGCCGGCCCCGGATGGCCCGCTGCGGGCCGCCGAATTGCTCGGGGCAGACCCCGGTCGGGTAGTGGCCATCGAGGACGCCACGAACGGGCTGCTAGCCGCCATGGCAGCCGGAATGCGTACCGTGGCCGTGCCACCGCACTTCCAGCCACCGAGCCAGGATGTGCTGGCGCGCTGCGATGCGGTGATCGACAACCTAGACGAACTCAGCAACGAGCTGATCTCGGCGCTGCGATGACCCCGAATCCCCCTAGGCTTGCTGCTCAGGAGGTGGCCAATGTCCGAAAGCGGACCCATGCAGACTGGCAGTTCCTCGGCCTGGTCAACCGACGGCCATGTCGAAGTCGAAGTGACCGCAGGACGCGTGACCCGCGTCTGGATCGACCCGCATTGGCGGGCGGAGCAACTCGAACAGGTGGTGGAGCGTTCGATCGCAGAAGCGACCAATATCGCGTTGTATCAGCGATTACGGGAGATCTACGAGTTGATCTATCGCGAGCATCCCGAGGTGCACCTGTCCCGGGATCTGAATCGAGCAGCGGCCGAGGTCGAATCGCACGCTCCACGTGGTGCCGAGCTTCCCGGAGCGCTGCGCGAACTTGGAAACTTGCTGGAGCACCTTGAGGATACCGATTTTCAACCAGACACCCCCGACCAGTCCCAGCCCCCGGTCATGGTGGACGTGATGGCCGAGGATTCCACCACCGAGGTGCATGTGGCCGGCGGCCAGATCTACCATCTCGGCCTGGATCCGAAATGGTCCCGGGACACCGATGAGGACACCTTCCTGGCCAGGGTCGCCGATTTGCTCAACGAGGGACTCGATCGCAGCCGCGATGCGCAACTTGAGCAGGTACTGTCCACCCCCAGCGGACGCGCCGGCCTGGCATCCGCGCTCTGGGAGGCCAACGCCTATGTGGTCTCTGCACACCTGATGGATCTCGACAAACTAACCGGGAGAGCTCGATGAAGTTCGAAGCTAGCGGCTGGACGCGAGCGGCGTCCGTTTTTGAGGAAGTCTCATCGGCGGTTTCCTCCGCCAAGTCCGCATCGTCGGCTGCCCAGGGCGGCGGCGGTGCCACCCAGACCGATGCCGCGGTTACGGCTGCGATCGGCAAACTACAGGGCCTGGTCGATCAGGCGCTTTCCGGGTTGTCCGGCGGCCTATCGGCAGATGCCGCGACAATGCGGAAAACCAGCGCCGACTACCAGAGCACCGAACAACAGCAGGCCGAGCTCGGCGCCAGCCTGGCGAGGAGGATCTGATGGGAATCACGCTGCCCGGCGAATTGGCAGAAGCGATGGGCATGATGGGAGTCGAATTCCCCGGCACCGACGAGGACGCTTTGCAGAGCGCTGCCGGCCAGTGGCGCAATATCGCGTCCCAGTGCTCGGGTTGGCACGGCGAACTCAGCCAGGCGGTGGATTACATCGAATCCACCAACGAGAATGCCGCCTCCGAAACCTTCACTTCCTATGCCCGGGGCAAATCGAATGTGAGCGGCGTCCAGGCGCTCGGCACCAATGCCAACGCCATCGCCGACGGCTTCGAGAAGGCCGCGCAGGCGGTCCGGGGATACAAGACCACCTGCATAGCCACCGCCACCACCGTGACCGCCCTGATCAAGGCGATGCGCAAGGCGCCCGGGGCGGATGTCGAAGCGGTCAAACAGCAGATCGAGCGTGCCGGCACCCTGCTGAAGCAGGCGGACGCCAAGACGGCCAGTGCGATTGGAGGCAACTGACATGGGCATCAGCGTTTCCCAGGTTTCATTGACCGGAGCCGGCATCCTGACGGCTGGGTGCGGCGAGCAGTGGTACTCCAACGTGGATCTCCCCGGACTGGACAATCCCGGCGGACCGGGCCGCATCGGCTTCACCGACGGGCCGGGCCGCTTCACCGACGGCGACAACAGCCTGCATGATGACGGCCACTACGGCTCCGCCGACGGCGGCAGCGGCGGGGGCGGCAGCGGTGGCTATGGCGGAGGTGGCGGCGCCGGCGGTGGCTCCGGTGCCGGCGGTGGCTATGGCGGAGGCGGCGGCGTCGGCGGTGGCTACGGCAGCGGCAGCAGCGGCGGCGGCCCGGTGCCCACCGATCCGAACGTCGGCAACATCCCGGTCGGTGGCCCGATCACCCGCGAACAGATCCTGGCCCGCGCCAGGTACTGGGCCGCAATGGGCGTGCCCTACTCGATGGCGGCCTTCACCAACGATCCGCAAGGCAAGAGCTACCGCACCGACTGCTCCGGGTTGGTCTCGATGGCCCTGAAGCTGGAAACCAGTCTCAGCACCGTGACGCTGCCATCCCAGGTGCTGCCGATCTCGAAGGCCGATCTGCAACCCGGCGACATCGTCGGCAACCTGGGCGGTGGCACAGCCGGTGCCGATGGGCACGTGATGGTCTTTGCCCGCTGGGCCGACTCGTCGATGAGTACCTTCTTCACGGTGGAGGAAACCCCACCGAAGGCCGTCGAACGCACGCGAGTCTGGGGTTCGGCGCCCTACGCCAGCCACGCCTGGCGCTACCGCAACCTGGCGGGTTGATAGCCACTAATCCCACCACCGCCACCGCGGGGCTGCCCGGTCTATCGACCGGGCAGCCCCGCGGCCATTCATCGAAGGCATCCCGCCCGGTGCGGTCCTCGATCTCATCCGGGCGTGTCCCGGGGCCGAAACCCACCGGCGTCCGGCCCGGCCGACACGGCCCCGCCGGACCGCTTGGGTCAGGGCAGACTGGCCACCATCCGGTCGACCGCCGCCCGCAGCAGCGGAGTGGGCAGGGCAAAGTTGAACCGTACGCTGCCGCGGCCCGCGGCACCGCAGCCGGCGCCATCGGTCAGGGCCACCCCGGCCCGTAAGAAGTGGGCGCAGGGATCGGTCAGTCCCAGTTCGCGCACATCCAGCCAGGCGAGGAAGGTGGCCTGCGGCCGGTGACCGCGTACCTGCGGCAGCCGGGCGGTCAGCGAGTCGATCAACAGATCGCGGTTGGTTCGCAGATAGCCGAGCACGTCGGCCAGCCAGGGCCCACCGAAACGATAGGCCGCCACGGTGGCCGCCATGCCGATGGGCGTCGATTCATAGGGCAGACCGTGGCCGCTGCCGGTGAACAGGCGCTGATGAGCGGGATTGGTCAGCACCAGTTGGGCACACTTCAGGCCGGCCAGGTTGAAGGCCTTGGACCCCGAGAAGGCCGTAACCGTATGCCCGGCGGCGATATCGTTCAGCGCGGCGTAGGGCTGGTGCCGGGCGCCCGGATAGATCAGGGGGGCATGGATCTCATCGCTGAACACCAGCCCGCCGTGGCGGTCGACCAGCTCGCAGATCTCGGTCAGTTCGGCAGCCGTGTACACCTTGCCGATCGGGTTGTGCGGATTGCACAACACCAGCAGGGCCGGCCCGGCCGCGAGCGCCCGGTCGAGCCCCGCCAGATCCATCCGCCAGCCATCGGGCCCGGGCAGCATGGGCAATTGCACCAGTTCATGCCCGAAAGCGGCCGGCATGTCCACGAAAGGCATATAGCAGGGCGTCGGAACGATCACCCGGGAGCCCGCGGGCAGCCAGTGGTGCATCGTCAGGGCCAATCCGGCCAGCACATCGGGCAACTGGTGCACCAGTTCAGGCGCCAGCTGCCAACCATAGCGGCCGGCCACGAACTCCGCGGTGGCCTGCTGGAACTCGGTGCGCAGCGCCCTCGGCGCATAACCTGTCAACTGGCGATGCGCATAGTCGGCGACGACTTCTGCGACCGCGGGGGCCAGACCGAAATCGGCTTCGGCGACCCAGGCCCCGATGGCGCCCGGATAGGCCGACCATTTGAGGCTACCCACCCTCCTTAGCTGGTCGAGGGTCAGGGCATCGATGCGATCGGCGAATTCACTCACCACCCCAGTCTGGCGGTTCGGCCCCGGCACCGGATGCTCCGCCCAGCGCCCGGAGGTGGCCAGCCGAACCGGCCGGGACCAAACCGCCAGCATTTGACCTAGCGGAGTCTCAGCCATCGGCTGCCCGGCCCCAGCGGTGGCTAAGACTCCACTGATACATCGCGATGGCGGCGGCTGCGCCCGCGTTCAGCGATCGGGTGGACCCGTACTGGCTGATCGCCACCAGCAGCGCGCAGGCCTCGACCAGTTCCGCGCTGAGACCGGAACCTTCGGATCCGAACACCAGGCAGCAGGCCGGTGGCAGCGGGGTCGATTCCAGCGGACGCGAGCCGGGCAGATTGTCCACCCCAACCAACGTCAACCGCTGCGTGCCGCAATGGGCGACCAGATCGGCCACCTCGGCCCGATGCTCGACATGCAGGTAACGATCGGTCACCATCGCGCCCCGCCGGTTCCAGCGGCGGCGGCCCAGAATGTGCACCAGCGTGACGTTGAAGGCATTGGCGGTGCGCACAATCGAACCGATATTGAAGTCATGCTGCCAGTTCTGGATGGCCACCTCGAGCCGGGCCGGACGCAGCCCCGCCCGTTCGGCGTCCAGCTCGGCCATGATCGCCGGCACCCGCCAATACCGGTAGCGATCGACCACATTGCGGCGATCCCCGCCAGCCAGCAACTCGGGATCCAGCCTGGGATCGTCGGGCCAAGGCTCGGGATGAGGCCCCACCCCGATACCGGAGGCGACCGGGCCAGCCGATGCCGCGGCCGGAACCGGACCCCACCGGCAGAGCCCGCCCCCGCGGCCTCGGACGGGCCCCGGCTCACCGTAGGCCGCCTCCGGCGCCGGATCCGGCAGGTTCATCTCACAGCTCCAGGTCAGCCAGTCCGAAGGCGAACCGGTAGTCCAGCCCGGCCGCCCGAATGGCCTCGGCCGCCCCGGTAGCCCGGTCCACGATCACCGCCACCCCGATCACCGTGGCACCGGCCTCCCGCAAGGCATTCACCGCGGTCAACGCGGAACCCCCGGTGGTGGAGGTGTCCTCAACCACCAGCACCCGCCGGCCGGCGACCTCGGGCCCCTCGATTCGTTTGTGCAACCCATGGGCCTTGGCGTTCTTGCGCACCACGAAGGCATCCAGCCGCTCCCCCACCGCGGCAGCGGCATGCAGCATCGCGGTGGACACCGGATCGGCACCCATGGTCAATCCCCCGACCGCGTCAAAGCGCCAATCCGCGGTCAACTCGCGCATCACCCGGCCAACCAGCGGAGCCGCCCGTCCGGCCAGCGTGACTCGGCGCAGGTCAACGTAGTGGTCGGCCTGCCCGCCACAGGACAGCGTGACCCGGCCGCGCACGATAGCCAACTCGTTGATCAGATCAAGCAATTGCGCACGGTCGCTCATGGTCGATCAGCCTAGTGCCCCGCCCATGTTCCGGCAGGATAGCCCGGCCGGACTCAACGTGGCTCGGAGGCAACCAGGTGGCCGAAGCCCACCGAACGATCCGGGGTGGGCAGTAGATCCTGATTGGTGATCACGGTGATCATTCGCCCGGTGGGCTGCCGGCCCGGTTTACCGGGTACCGCGTCGAGCACCCAGACATCGCTCGACTGCACGGTCACGTTGGCCGGTGCCACATCGATCTGGTAGAGATGCACCCGGTCGCAAGTCACGATCTGGATCCGGTCGCCGGCCTGCAACTCGAGCAGGTTGGCGAAGGGCTGGCCGTTGGTGATGCGGTAGCCGGCCAACACCATGTTCCCGATCTCGCCGACACGAGCGGTCTGCGAATACCAGCCGACACCGGTGGCGAGCTGTTCGGGGCCGATACCGGCAACCACGGGCCAGCTCTGCGCCCCACGTCCCGGAAAACTCAGCACCCCCTGCACCGTCCCGTCGGCGGGCCGGCCGGCGGTGGGACGCTGCGCGGCGCAATTAGCGAAGTAGTCGTCGATGGCCTGCCGGGCCAGCTTCCCCGATACCTGATTCGTGCCGACCAGCTGCCACACCAATGCCGCCGCGACCACCAGCACCACCATCGCCAGCAGCGCCCAGGCGGCCCGGAGCAACCAACCACCGACCCCGATCTTCCGCCGCCTCGGACGCGGCCGATCGGCCCGCGTGCTACCCACCGGCCGCACCGGACGGACGCCGCTCGCGCCTCGTCCGGTCACCCCAGCCCAGTCGATGGGCCCCGCCGACCGCGTCGCAGCGGGACGGATCACACACTTGGCCATCGAACCTCCTGAGTGGATGCTACCGGGAGGCGTTACGGTCGGGTCAACGACCCGAGGCGTGGCGAATGAACCGGCACATCTCGTCGGACTCCCGCAGCCGGCTCGGGCCATGCAGATAGGGCATGTGGCCGGTCTCGAAATAGCCATGCTCGATGCGCGCGAAGTCCGCATCCGGCAGCGCCAGATGATCGACCATGTCCTGGGCGGCGAAATAGGGCGTGGCCAGATCGAAATAGCCATACTCGATCCGCACCCTGAGGGCCGGATTCGCCCGCATGGCCCGTTCCAGCTTGTCGGTCACGTTGACCGGCCGGCCCTCGAATTCGCGGTAACGCCAGGTCTTCCACAATTCGGCCGCAACGCGATAGTCCATATCCTCGGTGCTGCCGAGTTCGGCCCGCAGATAGTGGTGCAGGGCAGCGGTATAGGCGCCCATGGTGAGGTCCCCACTGGGATCGGTATCCATGGTCTCCTCGGTGCCCGAGGCCGCCGGGCCGGTGAACCGGCCATCGATGCGGCCGACCACCAGCCCCCGGTCACGCAGCAGCTCGGCACAGAACCTGGCATGCTCGATCCGCAACCGGGTGCGGGTCACATAGTCCACCGATAGGCCGCAAAGCCGGGCCAGGGTCTCGGCGACTGCCGCCCGATCCGACACCGGCAGCCGCCGGCCCTTGGCCAGGGCAAGCCGGTAGGGACCATCGGCGAACTCCTCTGCCTCGGCCCGCACCTCCGCCAGGCCACGACCGGGATGCTTGCCGTGATACCAGGCGATGGCCGCATAGCTGGGCAGGAAATGGATGGCGGCTTCGTCCCAGCGCGGATTGTCGAAATCCTGGCTGCCGAAATCGAGCACGCTGCTCAACAGGATCAGGCCATTGAAGTACAACCCGTGCTCGTCTTGCAGCTGCTGGGCCACCGATGCGCCGCGAACCGTGCCATAGGACTCGCCCAGGATGAACTTGGGGCTCATCCAGCGGTCCTCGCGCGTACACCACAGCCGGATCAATTCGCTGAACTGGGCGACATCGGCCCGCCAGCCATGCCAGTCGGTGGCCTTGCGTCCCTCGGCGGCCCGGCTGTAACCGGTGCTCATGGCGTCGATGATCACCAGATCGGTGGCCCGCAGCAGCGTGTGGGCGTTGTCGATCAACCGGTAAGGCGGCCGGGCGATATCGGTCACCTCGCCGATGTCGATGATGCGTGGGCCGACCAGCCCCATGTGCAGCCAGAGGGATGCCGACCCGGGCCCCCCGTTGAAGCAGAAAGTGACCGGACGGGTCGTGACATCGGCTCCGGTAAGGGTATACGCGGTGACACCGAGCTGAGCCTGGTCGATGACCCCCTGGAAGACATCGTCCTTGACATCCTCGGCGCGCAGCACGACCCGGCCGGTCCGGGCGGTATAGGCCAGCTCGCCCTCGGTGGTCTGCACCACATGCTCGGTGGTCACCAGGGAATCGTTGAGCTGGGCCGGCGTGGGTGGCGTGATCGTCTGGACGACCAACGCAGGATCGGGTTTGGGCATGTTGAAGAGGTTAGCCCCACCGGCCCACCAAGTGGGTACCGGTTGCCATTCGGGAACCGCCGCCGGGATAGCCCCTAGGGGTCGCCCATGGCGGCGGGCGGGGTCAATCGAAGTGCAGCAGGCCGCGTTCCACGGCAGGCGAGGCCACGGCGTCTTCGACGGTGAACGGGCTGGCGGCACCGATGAATGCCCTGAGCCGTTCACCCGAGAGTACTCGGAACGGGAAGACGGAACCCGCCGAACGCCTGGTCACCTGGTCGATCGGCAGCTCCCGGTTGGCGGCCGCAACCAGCAGATTGCCGTGCCGGCGTCCCTTCAAAGTCGCCGATTCCGCGCAAAGCGCCAGTTCGACGAAACACTCGGCTAGCCCCGCCAACACCCGGCGCGTCCACCAAAACGGGTGGCTGTCGATCAGGTTGACCAGCAGCAGGCCGTCGGCGGTCAGCACCCGCCGTAGCTGTCGATGGAAGACCGTGCTCGCCAGTTCGGCCGGCACCCGGGCGTCCTCGAAGGCATCGACTATGACGACCTGGGCGTAGTCGCCGGGCAGGGCAGCCACCCCGGTGAAACCATCGACCGGCCGCACCTTGATTCCCGAATGCGCCGGCAGCGGCAACCGGCGACGCACCAGATCGGTTAGTCCGGTGTTTGGCTCCAACACGATCTGCGCCGAGGTGGGCCGCCGCGCCGCGATATAGCGGGCCATGGTCATCGCGGCGCCACCCACATGGATCACCCGAAGCCGCTCCCCCCGCGGTGCGATCGAATCCAGGAAATCGGCCATCCGCAGCATGTAGCCGAACTGCAGATTGGTCGGCTCCGCCGGGTCGCACCAGGACTGGGCCACCCCGTCCATGACCAGCACCCAACCCGGCGGATCCGATAGCAACTGGAAGTCGTCTCCCATCGGCCCAGTGTAGGTGTGGCCACCGGACCCGATCCATCGACCGCTCACGCGACAACTCAACGCACCGGTCAGCCAGCAGCCTCTGCCCACTGGCGGCAGGGCGGCATCGGGACGGAACTCGCCCTCAGCCAGTTACCAGCCCGGCAGCCCACGTCGCGGCCCGCTCCAGTTCGCCGGGCGCCAGTGGCCCCTGCATGCCGAGCACCTTGAAGGAGATCGGTTTCGCGACCCGGAAACCCGCGCCCTTCAGCTTCTTCGTAGCGGCCTTGGCGGCGGTACCCAGGAAGGCCGCCGTGGAGGTGTCAAAGGCCACGGCACGACAACCGGGGCTACTGGGCAAAGCGGCCAGCCACTCGGCCAGGCCCAGAGCTGGGTCAATGGTTGCGCCGGCCTGCACCGCCTGCTCCCGGGATTGGGGGGTCGGCAATCCCATGCTGTGGGTCGGTGCTCCCACCACCAGCAGTCCGGTTCCCCCCGGCAGCGTGGCCGGAGCGTCCGCCACAGGGATTGCGGGCACACCCAGCACACTGGCGACGGCCCCGGCGATCGCCGCGGTGTTGCCGTGACAGGACTCATGGATCAGTAGCACGTTCATGGTTGGGCTCCAGTTCATTTCGCCGGTTCGATGATCAGTTGCTCGCCGGCCACGGTGATGTCCACCCTGGTCAGCGGCTTGTCGGTGGGACCGGTCAGGGCATTTCCGGTGGACAGTTCAAAATCCGCATTGTGCGCCGGGCAGTGGATCGTCTCGCCAACCGAGCCGACCTTGACCCCCTTGTGCGGGCACCGGGCGTCGTAGCCGACGAACTCCCCCCGGGTGGGCTGGACGACCACATAGCCACCGACGATCACGCCGCCACCCACCGGCACCAGTGAGCCATCCAGCGTGACCGTCTCCGGCTGCCCCGCGCAGCCAGACAGGGCACTCGAGCCGAGAAACATCAGGCTGCCCAGCCCAAGGCCGGCCAATACGGATCGCCGGGACCAGCAAGGAGGGCTTTGGGACACGACATTCGCAATATTGGATATCATGTCTCATTTATAGTGGTTACCGTGCCCAAACCGCAATCCGTCCACGGCTCCAGTCAGGGCCGGCTCAGGGAATCCGAGGTCACCCGCCGCCTGTTGGACGCGGCCAGCGAGTTGGTGGAGCGGGACGGGCTGTTCTCCGGCCTGGCCGAGGTGTCCTTTGAGGAAGCCATTGCGCTGGCCGGCGTACCGCGTAGCTCCGCCTACCGACGGTGGCCAACCCGACAGGCGTTCACCGCGGCAGTCACGCTGGAGATCGCCCGGGGCACCCGGCTGCAATCCGGTTGGGCGCAGGCCGGGCTGACCCTGATCCGCGATCTCAACCCGGACGAACTGCTCGACCCGCGACGACGCCACGACCTGTGGGTGGACGCGATCCGGCAGTTGATCCATCTGGATTTCATCGAGATGCTGGGCTCGAAACAGATGCGGCTGTTCGCCTCGTTGACCGCCACCCAGCACAATCTGGCGGACGAGCAGTTGCGCACCCGGGTCAGGGCCACCCTGGCCGAGACCGAGCAACGCTATGTGACTGAACGCGCGGAGAATCTGGCCTGGCTGGGCGACCTGGCGGGCATGCGATTGCGCGCCCCATTGGGCGGCCCGGAGGGCTGGCGGCTGGTCAGTGCCGCGGCCGGCGCCACCATGACCGGTCAGCTCCTGAAGGCCTGGGTTGATCCGGCACCCGCCGCCCGAGAGTTCAGTGCCCGTGCCTTCGGCATGAGCCAGCCGGCCAGTTGGACACAGCAGACCTACCTGGGAACCGCAACCTTGCTGTCCTATCTTGAGCCGGACCCCGCCGTGGAATGGACGCTGGCCCGCGCGGAGCAACTCCTGACCCGGATCCGCGAAACGCTCAGCGCGCTGTGACCGGGCGCCTCGCCCCGGCCCGCGAATTGGGGCCGCGGCCAGGCAGGATCAGTGAATCTCGACCACCTGCAGACCCTCGCCGTCCGGCGTCACATCGAGCTTCACCCGGGCACCATCGCCGACCTCACCGGCCAGCAACCGCCGCGCCAACTGGTCCTCGACCGTGGACTGCAGCAACCGGCGCAGGGGGCGCGCGCCATAGACCGGGTCGTACCCCCGGTCAGCCAACCACTGGCGACCGGTATCGCTCACCTCGATGGTGATCCGGCGATCGGCCAACCGCTTGTTTATCCTTGCCAAGTTGATATCGACGATCTTCGCCAGATCCTCCCTGCTGAGCGGGGTGAACATGACTATCTCGTCCAGCCGGTTCAGGAACTCGGGGCGGAAGGCCTTGCGCACCACACCCATGACGGCGTTGTACTTCGCCTTCTCATCCAGGCTCTGATCCGCCAGGAAGTTCGAGCCCAGATTCGATGTCATGATCAGGATCACATTGCGGAAGTCGACGGTGCGCCCCTGGCCATCGGTCAGCCGGCCATCGTCCAATACCTGTAGCAGGATGTTGAAGACATCGGCATGGGCCTTCTCGACCTCATCCAGCAGCACCACCGAATAGGGCCGGCGACGAACCGCTTCGGTGAGCTGGCCGCCCTCCTCATAGCCGACATAGCCGGGCGGGGCACCGACCAGCCGCGAGACGGCATGCTTCTCCATGTACTCGCTCATGTCGATGCGCACCATGGCCTGTTCGTCATCGAAGAGGAACTCGGCTAGCGCCTTGGCCAATTCCGTCTTGCCGACGCCGGTGGGCCCCAGGAAGAGGAAGGAGCCGGTCGGCCGGTTGGGGTCGGAGATGCCCGCCCGGGCACGCCGTACGGCGTCCGCGACCGCCTTGACCGCCCCGGTCTGCCCGATCAACCGGGCAGCTAGCCGGTTCTCCATTTCGAGCAGCTTCTGCGACTCGCCTTCCAGCATCTTGCCGACCGGGATACCGGTCCAGGCGCTCACCACCTCGGCAATGTCCGAACTGGTCACCTCCTCGGAGACCATGGTCTTGGCGGCCCCGGCATTGCGTTCGGCCGCTGACATCTCCTTCTCGAGGGTCGGAATCTCGCCATAGATGATCTGCGCGGACTTCTCCAGGTTGCCCTCCCGCTGGTAGCGGTCGGCATCGGTGCGCAGTGCATCGATCTGCTCCTTCAGTTCGCCGACCCGGTTCAGGCCACCCTTCTCGGCCTCCCACTGGGTCTCCAGGACGCGCAACCGTTCCTTCGCGTCGGCCAGTTCCGAGTTCAGGTTGGCCAGCCGGCTGCGGGAGGCATCGTCCTGCTCGGTGGAGACAGCGAACTGTTCCATCGTCAGCCGATCCACCTGGCGACGCAACTGGTCGATCTCCTCCGGGGAGGAGTCGATCTCCATCCGAAGCCGCGAGGCAGCCTCGTCCACCAGGTCGATGGCCTTGTCGGGTAGCTGACGGCTGGTGATATAGCGATTGGACAGGCTGGCCGCGGCGACCAGGGCGCCGTCGGTGATGCGTACCTTGTGGTGGGCCTCATAACGTTCCCGGATGCCGCGCAGGATCGCCACGGTGTCCTCCACACTCGGTTCCCCCACGAAGACCTGCTGGAAGCGGCGTTCCAGGGCGGGATCCTTCTCGATGCGCTCGCGGTATTCGTCCAAGGTGGTGGCCCCGATCATCCGCAGTTCACCGCGCGCCAGCATCGGCTTGAGCATATTGGACGCGTCCATCGCACCTTCCGAAGCGCCCGCCCCAACCACGGTATGCAATTCGTCGATGAAGGTGATGATCTGGCCCTCGGCCTGCTTGATCTCGTTTAGCACGGCCTTCAGGCGCTCCTCGAACTCGCCCCGGTATTTGGCGCCGGCGACCATCGAAGACAGATCGAGCGAAACGACCCGGCGGCCCTTCAACGAATCGGGCACATCGCCGGCCACCACGCGCTGGGCGAGACCCTCCACTACCGCGGTCTTGCCGACCCCCGGTTCACCGATCAGCACCGGGTTGTTCTTGGTGCGCCGGCTGAGCACCTGGACGACCCGGCGGATCTCCGCATCCCGCCCGATGACAGGGTCAAGTTTGCCCGCCCGCGCGCGTTCGGTGAGATCAACCGAGTACTTGTCGAGCGCCGATGCCCCGCCCTCGGATTCGGCACTGGTCACCCGGCGGTCCCCGCGGCCCGCATTGAAGGCGGTGGCCAGCTTGTCGGGCAGGGCGCCGGCCCGGTTCAGAATCGTGGCCGCCTCGGACTGCACCCGGGCCAGCGCGATCAGCAGATGCTCGGTGGCGACGAACTGGTCGCCAAGCTGCCCGGCGCTGGTCTCGGCGTCGGCCATGACCCGGGCGAACGCTCCCGAAAGCTGCGGCTGGGTGACCGACGCGCCGGTGCTGGAGGGCAGCCGCTTGATGGCCGCCAGGGCCTGCTGGTCGATCTGGCCGGCATCGACATCGACCTTGGCCAGCAGCGGGGTGACCGCATTGTCGGGCGTCAACAGCAGGGCATGCAGCAGGTGCACCGGTTCGGCGCTGGGGTTGCCGTTGGTGAGGGCGAGCCGCAACGCGGTCGAAACCGCGTCCCGGCTCATGGTGGTGAGCTTCTCGGTGTCCATGTGTTCTCCGCGTTCAGGGATAGTTCCAAAGTTGAGCCTACGTCACTCAACCTCTGTTCGAGCGAGATTATTCCCTGAGCCAACCCGGAACTGCCAGTCACACGGCCAGCAGGGCTCGCCGGACACGCACCCCGGCCGGCCACGAGATCGCCCAACGGTAAGCCAACACATCGGCGCCGATCAGGCGGCCGTATCGATAGCATGTGCCCATGGCCACCGATCGGATCGCAACTCGCGGCGCGCCGGATGGGATTCCCGAGCCCGGCGCCGCCGCATTCTGTCATCGCGGCGGCTGCCCGGCCGGTAGGCGGAAAACGGGGACATGAGCAACAGAATCGTCGTCGTCGGGTCCATCAACGCCGATCTGATGATCCGGGTCGCCCGGCATCCGCGGCCGGGTGAAACCCTGCCCGGCCGCGGTGGCCTGCTCGCCCCGGGCGGCAAGGGCGCCAACCAGGCGGTAGCTGCCGCCCTGCTGGGAGCCCAGGTCACCCTGGTAGGCGCGATCGGCAACGACAACAACGCGCAGATCGCCCTGCGGTTGCTGCGGGCCGCCGGGGTTGACCTGAGCGCGGTAGACCAGGTCACGGCGGCGACCGGACTGGCCGTGGTGGCGGTCGATGACCGCGGCGAAAACAGCATCATCGTCATCGCCGGCGCCAACGCGGCCGTGGACGCCGAACTGGTCCGGCGGCACGCCGGCACCATCGCCGACGCCGCGATCGTCGTGCTGCAGGGCGAAACACCGCGCGCCGGGATCGAACTGGCGGCGCGACTGTGCCGGGGACGGCTGATCTTCAATCTGGCTCCCGTGATCGAGGTCGCCCCCGAGGCACTGCTGCGGGCCGACCCCCTGGTGGTCAACCGGCACGAGGGCGGCCTGGCCCTGCGGTTGCTTACCGGTAGCCCACCCGGAAACGGCGAACCGGGATGCTGCGGGCAGACCGCGGCGGGCCACCCGGCGCATGCCCCGGCAGCCGTGGGGCAAGACGGGCAGCATGCCGAATCCGGTCCCTCGGGCGTTCCAGACCCCGCGGAGACGGTCCGCGGGCTGCGGGCAGCGGGCGTCCCCAGCGTGGTGCTCACCCTCGGAGCCGACGGCGCACTGGTAGCCCAGCGGGACGAGGTGACCGCGGTGCCCTCCCCCGTGGTCGAAGCGGTCGATACCACCGGCGCCGGCGACGCCTTCGTGGGCGCCCTCGCCCACCGGTTGGCGAACGGAGATGCCCTGGTGGCGGCGGCCGGGTTCGCGGCCCGGGTGGCCGCCCGGTCGTGCACCCGGGCAGGCACCCAGGCCTCCTACCCGGGCCGGGGCACCGAATTGCCCCAGGCCTGACCGGCCATCGCGGCCCGCAGCGCCAACGGGACCGGACGACCCGATCGGGGCTACCTACCGCGCCGGCGGCGGGCCGGGCCGATCCCAAACGCCCGGGCCCGAAGGAAGACCCGATAGCCGCAACCGCCGCCGATGCCTGCCGTGGGCGACCCCGATGGGGCCGCCCACGGCATGGGGCTCAACGCTCCACTTCTCCCAGGATGAACCGTTCGGTGGTCTCCAACGCGACATCATCGTGCCGCTGCTCCGGCGGGGACTTCATGAAGAAACTCGACGGGCTGAGCAGCGGACCGCCGATCCCGCGATCGAGACCTATCTTGGCCGCCCGGATGGCATCGATGACCACCCCGGCCGAGTTCGGCGAATCCCACACCTCAAGCTTGTATTCCAGGCTCACCGGAGCACCGCCGAAATTGCGTCCTTCCAGCCGGACAAAGGCCCACTTGCGGTCGTCCAGCCAATCGACGTAGTCGGAAGGCCCAACATGGATGTCGCGATCGGCGAAATGGTGTTCCACATTGCTGGTGACGGCCTGGGTCTTGGAGATCTTCTTGGATTGCAGCCGCTCGCGCTCCAGCATGTTCTTGAAATCCATATTGCCGCCGACATTGAGCTGATAGGTGCGATCAATGGTGATGCCGCGATCCTCGAACAGCTTGGCCAGCACGCGGTGGGTGATGGTGGCCCCGATCTGGCTCTTGATGTCGTCCCCGACGATCGGCAGCCCGGCCGCGGTGAACTTCTGCGCCCACTGCGGATCGGAGGCGATGAACACCGGCAGGCAGTTCACGAAGGCACAACCGGCATCGATCGCGCACTGGGCGTAGTACTTGTCGGCCTCCTCCGACCCCACCGGCAGATAGCTGACGACCACATCGGCCCTGGTGTCCTTCAAGGCCTGCACCACATCGACCGGCTCGGCAGCCGACTCGGCGATGGTCTCGCGGTAGTACCTGCCTAGACCATCCAAGGTGACCCCACGCTGCACCTTGACACCGGTTGGAGCCAGATCGCAGATCTTGATCGTGTTGTTCTCCCCGGCGCGCGTGGCATCGGCCAGATCCAAACCGACCTTGGCAGCGTCCACGTCGAAGGCCGCCACGAATTCGATATCGCGGACGTGGTAGTCGCCGAACTGGACGTGCATGAGACCCCCGACCCGCTGATCGGGCTTGGCATCCCGATAATGGGTCACGCCCTCGATCAGCGAAGTCGCACAGTTGCCCACGCCGACGATAGCGACGCGAATCGTGCTCATCTGTTCATATCTCCTTGGTTGGGTTGCTGCCGGACGAGACCGCCTCGCCGACGGTGGGGTCTTCTGCGGCGATCAGCCCGTCGAGCCAATCTAGTTCGCGCTGCGCCGAGGCCCGAGCGAACCGCATAAGTTCTGTCGCATAGGGATCCCCACCGGTTCCCATGCTGGATTCGATCGTGACCAGTCTGCGGTGGGCAAGCTGCCTTCTGCATTGCAGGATACGCAGGCGGGCCTGGGGATCGGTCATGCCGAACAGGCTGAACCGGACGTCGAAGTCATCGTCGGTACAGCACTCATCGTCGACTCGGGCCAGTTCCTGGGCCAGCCGGTCCTGCCCGGCCGCCGTCAGATGGTAGACCCGGCGAGCCCGGTTGCCGACGAGGCGGCCGGCCGGGCCACTGGCACAGTCGCAGATCAGACCGGCGCGCAGCAGCCGGCGCAGGGCGGGATACAGCGAACCGAACGAGACGACATGCAGATGGCCCAGCACGGCATTGACATGCTTGCGCAACTCATACCCATGGGAAGGACTCTGCATGAGCCGGCCAAGGATCGCTAGATCCAGCGACTGCTGGCGCAACGACATCCGGGAACCTTCTGGATAGACGAAACGAATCATCGACAGCATATCGCGTCGATATACCTGCCCAAAATGCCGCCGGACGGCCCGGTTCAGCCAGCCGGCAACGCCAGGATCCGGGGATGGCGCCGGCCATGCGCCACGTAGCCGGACGACCCGGCGGTGAACACCCGCGGGCGCCGTTCCTCAAGCAGCTGGCGGACCAGATCGGTCAGCTCCTCGACCCGCTTCTGCTGCTGCTCGAGTTCGGATTGCAGGGCGATGATACGACGGACTCCATTGAGATTGATCCCTTCGGTCTGCGACAGATGCTGCACCAGCCGCAGGCGGCGGACATCGCGAGGCGAATACCTGCGCCCGCCGCCCTTTGCCCGGCTGGGCACCACCAAACCCAGCCGGTCGTAGGCACGCAACGTCTGGGGATGCATATCGGCCAACGCCGCCGCCACCGAAACGCTGAAGACCGGGGCGTCCGGTTCCAGGACCTGGGGTAACCGAGAATCGCTCATCGATTGCTCGCAAGCAGCTTCTCGCGGGGATTGGGTTCATGCGCGGCGGCGGCGTAGTCGTTCAGGACGCTGCGCGCGGCCTCCGAGAGATGACTGGGCACCAACACGTCCACGGTGGCCAGCAGATCCCCACGCTCGCCCCTAGCATTGGCCACGCCACGACCACGGATGCGGAAGGTGCGGCCATTGGGGGTGCCGGCCGGGATGCGCAGCTTAACCGAGCCACCGCCCAGCGTCGGCACCTCCACCTCGGCGCCCAGCGCGGCCTCGGTGAACCGCACCGGCACGGCGACCGTCAGATTGTCGCCCTGCCTGCCAAAGACCGGGTGTGGCCGCACATGCACGACCACATACAGATCACCGGCCGAGCCACCATTCTCGCCGCTACCGCCCTTGCCCTTTACCCGGATGCGCTGGCCATCGGCCACGCCGGCGGGAATGCGAACCTGCATGTTCTGGCGCGCCCGGGCACGTCCCGTGCCCTGGCAGTTCTCGCAGGGATCGTCGACTATCAGGCCCCGGCCACGGCATTCATGACAAGGCTCGGTGACCTGGAAGATACCCCCCGAGGGGGACTGTTGCATGCCGGAACCCTGACAGGTGGGGCATACCCGCGGCGAGGTGCCCGACTTGGCCCCGGTGCCCCGGCAGGCCGGGCAGGCGTCCTCGCTCATGAGCTGGACACCCACCGTCGCACCATCCACCGCCTGCTGGAAGCCGATGGTCACCTCGCCTTCGACGTCTGCCCCGCGCCGGGCACCGCGGCCGCCGGCCCGCCGGGTGCCGGCGGGTTGCCCCTGACCGAACAGATTGCCCAGCAGATCGCCCAGACCGTTGTCGCCCAGGCCACGGAAGATGTCCTCCCCAGTGGGACCGCCGGAATTGCCTCGCGGGAACCGGAACCCCGACCCGAACACCGCGCGTTGCTCGTCGTATTCGCGGCGCTTGTCCGGGTCGCCCAACACATCGTTAGCCTCGGAAGCCGCCTTGAAACGCTGCTCGGCAGCCCGGTCGCCGGGATGCTGATCGGGATGATTCTCCCGGGCGATCTTGCGGAAGGCCTTCTTGATCTGCTCGGGTTTGGCGTCCTTGGGCACGCCAAGGATCTTGTAGTAGTCCTTCTCCAACCAATCCTTGGCGCTCATCTGACCTCCTCGCCAACCGTTGTCATTGCTCGTCCGGCACGGCCACCACCACCCGCGCCGGACGGATGATCTGGTCGCTGATCCGGTACCCCTGCTGCACCACGTCACGAATCATCATCTCGATGCCTTCCGGCAGTTCGGCGGCCGGCACCGGCGAGCGCATGAGAGCCTCATGCAGCCGCGGATCGAAGGCCTCGCCGGGGGCACCGAATGCCTCCAGGCCATATCCGCGAGCTACCCGGTCGAGTTCATCGACGATGAGTTTGAAACCTCCGCTGAGTTCGTCATGCGCCCGGGCCGCGGCGATGGCGTCCAGCACCGGGATCAGATCGCGCAGCACCGTCTCGACACCGGACTGCTTGGCCAGTGCCCGGTCGCGGTCCACCCGCTTCTTGTAGTTCACATACTCGGCCTGGACGCGCTGCAGATCCTCGGTGCGCTCCGCCACGAGGGTTTCCAGCGTCCGGACCGGGTCTGCGGGTAGCGCATCGGGGGCCGGCTCGACCGGATCGGGGTCGGGATCGGGCGCCGAACCGGTGACCCCGGAAGCTTCCGGGGTCACCCGGGCATCCTCCGAGCTCAGCGAACCGTTTGCGGCCTGCTCGGGACCGTCCGGCTGCTGTGCCACGGGTTCGGTCATCGGGCTCAGTCCTTCTTCTCGTCGTCAACGATCTCGGCGTCCACCACTTCGTCCGCACCCGGATCGGTCGCGCCCTGAGCAGCCGGCTGATCGCCGGTCGCCGACTGGGCGCCGGCAGCGGCCTGTTGGTTGGCCTGCGCCGCGGCATAGACGGCCTGGCCCATGGCGGCCGCCTTCTGATTCAGGTCCTCCATGGCAGCCTTGACCGCATCATCGTTGTCGGTGCCCTTAAGCGCCTCCTTCAACGCCGCCAGCGCCTCGGTGACCGGGGTCTTCACCTCGGCAGGGATCGTCTCGGCGTTGTCGGCCAGCAGCTTCTCGGTGCGGAAGGCCAAGGCATCGGCCTCGTTGCGCATCTCCACCGACTCCCGGCGCTTACGGTCGGCGGCCTCGTGGGCCTCGGCATCGGCCATCATGCGATCGATCTCGTCCTTGCCGAGCGCCGAGCCGCCGGTGACGGTCATCGACTGCTCCTTGCCGGTGGCGGTGTCCTTGGCATACACGTGCACGATGCCGTTGGCATCGATATCGAAGGTGACCTCGATCTGCGGTAGGCCGCGAGGCGCCGGCATCAGGCCGGTCAGCTCGAAATTGCCCAGCGACTTGTTGTCGCGGGCGAACTGCCGCTCGCCCTGGTAGACCTGGATCATCACCGAAGGCTGGTTGTCCTCGGCGGTGGTGAAGATCTCCGAACGCTTGGTCGGGATGGTGGTGTTGCGCTCGATGATGCGGGTCATCACGCCGCCCTTGGTTTCGATGCCCAGGCTCAGCGGGGTGACATCCAGCAGCAGCACATCCTTGACCTCGCCCTTCAGCACACCGGCCTGCAGGGAGGCGCCCAGAGCGACAACCTCGTCCGGGTTCACCGTCTTGTTCGGCTCCTTGCCGCCCGACAGTTCCCGGACGAGTTCCTGCACCGCGGGCATCCGGGTGGAACCGCCGACCAGGATGATCTGATTTATCTGGGAGACCGAGATCTTGGCGTCCGACAGCACCGCGTTGAACGGCCCCTTGCAGCGATCCAACAGGTCCTGGGTGAGCCGCTGGAATTCGGCTCGGGACAGCTTCTCCTCCAGATGCAATGGGCCATCGGCGCCGGCGGTGATATAGGGCAGATTGATCTCGGTCTCCTGCACCTGCGACAGCTCGATCTTGGCCCGCTCGGCGGCCTCCTTGAGGCGCTGGCCAGCCATCTTGTCCTTGGCCAGGTCGATGCCGGTCTTGTTCTTGAACTGGGTGACCAGCCAGTCGATCACTCGCTGATCCCAGTCGTCGCCACCCAACCGAGGATCGCCCTTGGTGGCCTTGACCTCGAAAACCCCCTCGCTGATATCCAGCAGGGAGACATCGAAGGTGCCACCGCCCAGGTCGAAGACCAGCACGGTCTGTTCCTGATCGGACTTGTCCAGGCCATAGGCCAAAGCCGCCGCGGTGGGCTCGTTTATGATGCGGTCCACGGTCAGCCCGGCGATCTCGCCGGCCTCCTTCGTCGCCTGGCGTTCGGCATCGCCGAAATAGGCGGGCACCGTGATGACCGCATTGGTGACGGGCTCACCGAGATAGGCCTCCGCATCCCGCTTCAGCTTCTGCAGCACCATGGCGCTGATCTGCTGGGGACGGTACACCTTGTCGTCGACGGAGACGGTCCAATCGGTGCCCATATGCCGTTTGACCGAACGAATCGTCCGATCGGGGTTGGTGACGGCCTGCCGCTTGGCGACCTCACCGACCAGAATCTCGCCCGTCTTGGTGAAGGCCACCACCGAGGGGGTGGTGCGGGCGCCCTCCGCATTCGGGATGACGGTTGGGTCGCCACCTTCCAGCACGGCGATCACCGAGTTGGTGGTGCCCAGGTCGATACCGACTGCACGAGCCATGTGTTTCCTCCTGATCAAGGCTCCGACCCCGGCGGGCCGGGAAGTATGCTGATTCGGACGCCTGTTGAGCGTCCACGACTCAAGCTCGTGGTCTGAGTCGCGTCACAGGGTTGAGCCTAGCGCACTCATCAAACAAAGTTGAGTTCACCCGGCTCAACCATGGACGGATCGGGGTTATTCCCGGTGCCGGGCAGCCCACCGGGATATACCGCGCCGGCTCGCCCGCCCACAGAACGCACCGGCCCACCCCACACCCGGCAAGGCGCCCAGCCGAGAACGGCGCGCTCGCCAACCGGAGACCGGACCGGGCGATCGCCGGGCGCCGTCCTCGGGCACAACCGGCGAGACCGGGGTTACCCTGTTTGCGTGGGTCATGGTCATTCGCACACTCCCGATGCGGAACTATCCAAGGTTACCTCCCGGACCGCGAAGGCCGGACTGCTGGTCTTTCTCGCGCTGACGGCGGTCGTCTCGGTGCTGGGCATGATCAGGCTCTGGCCAGACCGGGACGCGCTGGCCCAGCTGCGGGCCGGCGCCGCCACCAACGGGCCGCAGATCACCTACCACCCGGCACGTATCCTGCGGTTGGGCGAGTGCGCCGCGCTGCCCTCCGGGCGCCCACCCGAGTTCCAATGCATCAAGGCCGATGTGTTGCTGCTGGGCGGGCCCGAGCAGGACACCGAAGCCGGCTTCGAGATTCAGGGCCCCGGGGCGGTCTCCGGCCTACGACCGGCCGATTCCATAGTGGCCATGCGGGTCGACAATGCCGGCAACGTCACCTATGCCTTCGGCGGCATCCAGCGCACCGGGACGACACTGGTGATGGCGCTGCTGTTCGTCGTCTCGGTGCTAGCGGTGGCCCGGTGGCGAGGCTTCTGGGCGCTCATCGGCCTGTTGATCTCGGTGGCGGTCGTCGCGATGTTCGTGCTACCCGCGCTGGCCCTCGGCGAATCGGGGATCGCGGTGGGCATGATCGGGTCGATCACCATCATCTTCGTGGTGCTCTACGTGGCACACGGGGTATCCTTCCGCACCAGCGCCGCCCTGGCCGGCACCATCCTGGGGCTGGGCATCTCGACGGCGCTGGGGGCACTGGCGGTCTGGATGGGACGCCTCAGCGGCTACGTGGACGAGATCGAGGCGAGCCTGGCCAATCGCCTCCCAAACCTGAACCTGCGCGAACTGATGATCGCCGCCATGATCATCTCGGGGCTGGGGGTACTCAACGATGTCACGATCACCCAGACATCCGCGGTCTGGGAACTGCGGGCGGCGGCACCGCAACTGACTCGGCGCGAGGTCTTCCAGGCCGGCATGCGGATCGGACGCGACCATATCGCATCCACCATCTACACCATCGTGTTCGCCTACACCGGCGCCGCCCTGTCGGTGCTGCTGCTGCTCGTCCTCTACTACGACCGGCCGATCGCCGACCTGTTGACCAGCGAGAACTTCGGCGGCGAAGTGCTGCGTACCCTGGCCAGCGCCACCGGGCTGGTGCTCAGCGTCCCGATCACCACCGGCCTGGCGGCCCTGACCATCAAACCCGCCGCAGCAGCCCCCAACGCGCCGGACGACCCGAGGAACGCCGAGGCGGAGACCCACCGGCCGCCGGCCAGGGCAGCGCTACCAGACTGACCCCGCCGACCGACCGCACCCGGGCCTGCCCGACCGGGACCCTACGGCCAGCACACCCGGGAAGTGGCCGGGCTCGGGCTGTTCGCCCGCGCCCGATCGCTCGCCCATCGACCGGCCGGCAGGCCGCGTACCGCCGGCTTAGCGATGTGTTCAGGAAGGCATGTCCTCACCATAGATCTGCCGATAGATCGAGTTCGCCACCTCGGCGTTCTCGGCCTCCTGCAGCAGATACTCCCGAATGGTGGCATCCAATTTGTCGGCCATCGCCGAGGTTGCCGTCACACCCTTGCCGAGTGCATCCGTCGCCAGCCTATCGGACAGCTCATTCAGCCCTGTCGATTGATTTGCGCTGAACGCCGGAATCCGAGCGAACATCACCGGAATGTCAGAAACACCATCGGCAATCGTCTTCAACGGCGCGATCTCAGCCGATATGTCACGCCAGAACTGTGCGTGATCCTTGAAATACTGGGTATTGTACAGCAGAGTATCTTCGGTAGACTGCTTATAGCTGGTCAGCCCGACATCCATGGGAGCCGGTTGCGGCCAACCGCCGTCCGACTCCGTCTCTCCCATCTCGGTTATCTGCCTATCCAGCTCCGCCAGGTCCAGCGTACTTTGGATGGATCCATTCAGCATGGTGCCCATGGCGGTGGCCTCCGCGTCCTGATTCTCCCGGTGAGCTTGCACCGCCTTGACCCCGGTAGCGATGAGACTCATGACCGCATCGAAGGTTATGTCGCTCGGCAAACTTATGCCGGTGATCAAATCCGTGTAGAACCTCTCCTGGGCAAGAGTCAATGCGGCAAAATTGGTCAGATTGTTGTTCAAGCTGTTCAAAAAAGTCGCACAATTGTCCATCAGATCCGAGATGATCCGCGAGGTGGTGGCGGCCGCCGAATTCTGCGACCTGAACGATGCAGCATATCCGTTGGCCGCGGATGGACTGAGCCAACCATTCATCCCACCGCTTGTCGGAACGAAACTGGGATCCGAGGGGATCTTCTGGGCGACATTCGACGAGAACCTGCCGGCCACATCGATCCAAGTGGTCATCATGGCGCACACGCCATCTATCGTGGCCCCGATATCCTTGGCATCGAGATCATAGTCCTCGTCATTGGTTATCGCCTCCCCAAACAGTTTCTCTGCCTCCTCGCGAGCCTCACCGGCCCTGGGATGCGGCACCTGAGTCGCATCCTGAACTCCCAAAATCCCATACTCCCACCAAGCCGGCTTGGTATCCCGATACTCGGTATAGGCGACGTATTGCCCAGGAACGGGGAGCGCGCGGTTGATTTTCACCTCCCACTGCTTCAATCTTGTGATGCCGCCCCCCAGCGCATTTGCCGCGGGTCCTGCGTCGCTCGCCAAGGTCTCATATGCACCCTTCATGTCCTTGCAGGCCTGGGAGATCCGCGTCTTGACCTCATTGTTTTCTTGCGTTCCCACTATCGGTATTCCTCTCTCATCTACCGGCCAGCAAATCGTAGATGGCGCCCAGGTGCTGCTCCATTGCGCTTCGGTCGGGATCGATGGGCGCCTCGACGATCAGCGGCCGTTGACTCAGCAACTTCGTCAGCTGTTCGCTCACCGTTTGCATGGGCGTAGATTCCAGCCACGCCGGATCGATGCCCAGATCGTTGAATCGTCCACCGACATAACTCGCCCCAATATGCCGCTGGCGATCGGCCGTCTCTTCGGTCTGCGGATGATCGGGAATGCCTCTCGACAGCGCCTTGGCAATATAGAGCTCCCTCTTGCGGCGATACAGCGCAAATTGCTCCCAGAAGTACCTTATTTCGGCATCGCCGAGCCAGCGCCGGGTCACCGGAACCATAATCTCAGACGTTTCGGTGGGCACACTATTCGCTATCGCCCGCTTGAGCAGAGTTGCAATCTGGGCGGCAAGAGTGGTGGCATCGTAGTACGATCTCCACCTATTCCTAACCACCACCGATTCCACATTCACACCATCCACACGAACGGTGATGACATCATTGTCGTCACCCATTTCTCGCATTATAGCCATCCTAAATCATTATCGTTCGCCAGTCGGCGCCTTGGCCATAGGGCAAGACGCTGGCCATAGCCATGCAGCACGATCGGAATCATCGACTCCTACGGAGCTTAGAACACCTTTGCCGCCGGTTTCCGCGTTGTCCGTAAACCACCCCTTCCGCTCGTCCTAGCCGAAGATAGGAGCAAATCCGTTCACGGTGTCGAAAAAGCGCCGCACCACACCGTGTCAAGCGAGAAAACAACAAATTCCCGAATCCACCAGCGCTCCTATTCGGTCGCCGGCCGGCACACCGCCAGATCACCTGCGCTGGCAATCATGCCGGTGGACACGCCTCCTGAGAGCGACTCGGGATCGCATCAGTATAGGCCGGCGGGGGTTCTCCGGTCGGGCCAGCGCACCCGGGGAGTGGCTGGGCCGGGCCGCCCGCACCCACTCGGCAGCCGGCGCGCACCGGCGGATGGCCAGCCGGCCACCGGCGGAATATGCCCACCCCACGGCGGGTTGAAAAAGTAGCTATCGGACCAGAACCAAGGAGTGCCAACACCATGTCGTTGATCAACACCCAGATCCTCCCGTTCACCGCGCAGGCCTACCGCAACGGCGAATTCGTCCAACTAACCGAAGCCGACGTGGCCGGCAGGTGGGCCGTATTCTTCTTCTACCCCGGCGATTTCACCTTCGTGTGCCCCACCGAGCTGGGCGATCTCGCCGATCACTACGCCGAATTGCAGGAACTGGGCGTCGAGGTGTTCGGCATCTCGACCGACTCGCACTTCGTCCACAAGGCCTGGCACAACGATTCCGATCAGGTCGGCAAGGTGCGCTACTACCTAGTGGGCGATCCGAACCTGACCCTGACCCGCAACTTCGATGTCGAGCGGGTGGGCGCCGGGCAAGCCGATCGAGCGACCTTCCTGATCGACCCGCAGGGCACCATCCAGTACGTCGAACAGACCGCCGAAGGCATCGGCCGCAGCGCCGCCGAGCTACTCCGCAAGATCAAGGCCGCCCAGTACGTGGCCGCCCACCCCGGTGAGGTCTGCCCGGCCAAATGGGAAGAAGGCGCCGAAACCCTGACCCCGGGCATCGACCTGGTCGGCAAGATCTAACCCAGCCAATCCTCATCGTCCGGGCGGCGGGCGGGCCGCCTCGCCCGCCGCCCGGTTTCATGCCCACACCACCAGGAGAACCATGGTCACCCGTCTGCTCGACGACAATCTGAAAACCCAACTTGCCGGCCTGCTGCCCCGCATCGTCCACGATGTCGAACTGGTGGCTGCGCTGGACGACCGGCCCGCCTCGGCCGACCTCGAACTGCTGCTCACCGACATCGCCGCCCTATCCGATCGGATCGCCTACCGCCGCGACGATGCGAGCGACCAGCGTCGTCCGGGCTTCCAGATCAACCGGGCCGGCACACCCATCGGCGTCGGCTTCGCCGGCATCCCGATGGGCCACGAGTTCAGCTCGCTGGTACTGGCCCTGCTACAGGTCGGCGGCAACCCGATCAAGGAGGACGCCGAACTGATCGAGCAGATCGCCGCCCTCGACGGCGATTACGCGTTCACCACCTACATGTCGCTGTCCTGCCAGAACTGCCCGACGGTGGTGCAGGCCCTGAACACCATGTCGGTGATCAATCCCCGCATCCGGCACACCGCCGTCGAGGGCTCCCTGTTCGCCACCGAGGTGACCGAACGCAATGTGCTGGCGGTGCCCACCGTCTACTTGAACGGGGAACTATTCGGTCAGGGCCGCAGCAGCATCCAGGAGATCCTGGCCAAGCTGGATGCCGGCTCGGCGCAGCGAGCCACAGCGAAACTGAACGAGAGACAACCCTACGAGGTGCTGGTCGTCGGGCAGGGCCCGGCCGGCAGCGCAGCCGCCGTCTACCTAGCCCGCAAGGGGATCCGCACCGGCCTGGTGGGTGAACGGTTCGGCGGTCAGGTGCTGGACACGATGAGCATCGAGAACTTCATCTCCGTCCCCCGCACCGAAGGCCCCAAGTTCGCGGCCGCGTTGGAGAACCACGTCGCCCAATACGACATCGACGTGATCAAGGCGCAGCTGGCCACCGCCCTGGAACCGGCCGGCGCGCCCGGCGAGCTACACACCGTCCGGTTCGGCGACACCGCCCGGTTGCAGGCCCGCGAGGTGATCATCGCCACCGGCGCCCGCTGGCGGCTGATGGGCGTCGGTGGCGAGCAGGAGTACCGCAACAGGGGCGTCACCTTCTGCCCACACTGCGACGGCCCGCTATTCAAGGACAAAGACATCGCGGTCGTCGGCGGCGGCAACTCCGGCATCGAGGCCGCCATCGACCTGGCCGGGATCGCCCGGCACGTCACGGTGCTGGAATTCATGCCCGAATGCCGGGCCGATGAGGTGCTGCTGGCCGCCCTGCGGGCGCTGCCCAACACCACGGTGATCACCAACGCGGCCACCACCCAGGTGCTCGGGGACGGCAACCAGGTCACCGGGCTCGCCTACACCGACCGGGTCACCGGCGAAGCCAAACAGCTTGCCCTGGCGGGCATCTTCGTCCAGATCGGCCTGCTACCCAACACCGAATGGCTGGCAGACACGTTGCAACGCAACCCGCGAGGCGAGATCGTCACCGACGGCCGCGGAGCCACCTCGGTGCCCGGCATCTTCGCCGCCGGGGACTGCTCCGATGTGCCCTACAAGCAGATCGTGATCGCCCAAGGCTCCGGGGCGACCGCCGCCCTGTCGGCCTGGGAGCACCTGGTACGAACCCGGCAGTCCTGACTCGCGCGGCCCCGGTTCCGCGACCGGGCCTGCCCGCAGGAGACGGCCGCGACCGATCCGGCGGCCGGCCGACCACACCCAGGCGGGCCCGGCGATACCCGGGCACGACACCGGCCCGGCACGCCATCCGGACGGCCCCAGGGGTGCCTGGCGGCACCCAGGGATCGAAGCCAGAATCCTACCCCGTCCCGGTGACCGCCAGCCCCGGACAGCCACCGGGACGGGGTAGGTTTGGCCGGTCACCACGGCTGCTTCTAATCTTTGCGGTATGGGTCTGTTGAGCCCCGGACGACTGCGCCGGCTGTTGAAGGCAACCGGCGGCCGTCATCCCCCGGACCGACGAGCGAACCGGCCCGCCGGCTGGGCGCGGGGCCTGGGAACCAACTGGCAGCAGGCAATGCGCGGCGCCGACAGGCTGGCCGCGCTGACGGTTCCCGAGGGCATCGGAGCCCTGGCCGGCTACGCCGCCGCCTACTCCCCCAGCCTGTTGCCGCGCCCCTGGTACTGGCAGGGACTGGTTGCCGGGCTGGGCGGCATGTTCGGCTACCAAACCGGCCTGCTGACCAGCTGGCTGGCGGGCGCAATCGCCGAGAGGCTCGGCTTCAAGGCCCGGCTGCGTCCCGGACTGCGCCAAGGCGGTATCCTCGCCGGGGCTGGCCTGGCCGCAGCCGGCATGATCGCGATCCCGCTGCGCTCGGCTAGCTGGCACCGCAACACCGCGAGATACGTCCGCCACCGAGGCCCCAGCCCCTGGTGGACGGTCGGTTCCGCCGGGGCCGCCGCCGCGATCTGGGCGCTGCTGATGGGGCAGTGGAAACTGACCCTGTGGGCGATCGACCGGCTGTCCGGCCACCTGCACCATCGCTACGCCCTCAACCTGCTGGGCCGGCTGATCTCCACCCTGGTGGTGCTGGGCACCATCATCGTGGTTTTCGACCAGGTGATCGTGCGCGGCGTGACCGGCGTGGCCGCCACCGCATCGGCCCGGGTCGACCTGCGGATCCCCCCCAATGTCCGCCAGCCGGCCTCGCCGCTGCACTCGGGTAGCGCGGCCTCCCTGGAGGCTTGGGATCGGCTGGGTCTGCAAGGCAAACGTTTCACCTGCGCGGGCCCCACCCGGGAACGCCTGACCGAGGTGCTCGGCGAGCCCGCCCAGCAACCCATCCGGGCCTATGCCTCGCTCAACGGCCGCAGCATCCCCGAGGTGGTCGAGGCGGTGCTCGCCGAACTCGACCGCACCGGAGCCTGGCAGCGCAGCGCCCTGCTAGTGGTCACCACGACCGGCCGCGGCAATGTCAACGAGTGGAGCACCTCGTCCTTCGAATACCTGCTGCGCGGGGACTGCGCGACCGCGGCGATGCAGTACTCGGGTCTGCCCTCCGCGGTGACCATGATCAGCTCCAAGCAGGTTCCGGTCCAGGCTAGCCGGCAACTGTTCGAAGCCATCGAGGCCCGGGTGGCCGAGTTGCCACCCGATGCCCGGCCGGCGCTCTACGTCGCCGGCGAATCGCTGGGCGCGTTCGGCTCGAACGGCATCTTCGCCGGCCCGGAAGACCTGTTCGCCCGGGCCGCCGGTGGGGTCTGGACGGGCTGCCCCACATTCGCCCCATTGCACGCCGCCTTCACCCGGCACCGGTCGCCCGGATCGACCATGACGCGGCCCGTGGTCGACCGGGGACGCCACGTCAGGTTCGCCATGACCGCCGGTGATCTGGTCAACGACTCCAGCGGTTCGCCCTACCCGGCCTGGCAGTCCCCACGATTCGTCTACCTGCAAAACGACACCGACCCGGTGGTCTGGTGGGGCACCCGGCTGCTGTGGCAACGTCCAGAATGGCTGGCCGAGATGCGCAACACCGGCACCCCCATGGCCGCGATGCGCTGGTGGCCCTTCATCACCTTCTGGCAGATCGCTGCGGACATGCCGGTATGCCGCGATGTGGGACCGGGTTTCGGTCACAAATACCATGCCGAACAATGCGTCCCGGCCTGGGCGGGAGTGCTGGGTCTGGACCCACTGGCCGATTACTCGGCCATCAAGGCCGCCCTGACCACCGATGTGCCACCGGTTGCTCCTTGACTACCCGGTCCGCTCCCGGGCGGGGAAACCCCGAGGCCGGCTGCGACCGCCACCGGGCAGGGCGCCGGGTGCGGCAGCGCGCCCCGGGCGCGGCCGGCCCGGAAACCGGCGGGCAGAATCGCGATACTGCGCCGGAATCAAGGTAGCGTGGCGATTACGCATCAGGGAGGAGACCCAATGTCGAGTACTCGAAGCCGTGCCGCAACCGTCTTCCGGTCCCTCATCCTGCTGATCGCCCGGCTAGGTTTCGCCGCCCTGCTGCTGAGCCGGGCCTGGTATCGCTGGCAGATCGAAGGGCTGACCGCCCAAACCGAACGGCTCACCCAGGCCGGGCTGCCCCATCCAGGCCTGCTGGCGACCGCGACACCACTGTTGGAAGCCGCGGTCGGGGCGATGCTGGCGCTCGGCCTGCTGACCCGGTTCGTGGCGCTGCTGGCCGCGGTGGAGAACGCGCTGATCGTCGGCTGGCTGAAATGGCCGGCGGGAATCTACCTAGCCGACGGCGGATTCGAGTACAACCTTGCGCTAGCGCTGCTCGGCCTGGTCTTCCTGGCCGTCGGCGCCCACCATGCCGGCCTGGACACGGTGCTGCTCGGCCGCGGCCGCCGGCGAGACGGCGAAGAGACCGAAGAGCTATACCAACCGAGACTGGGCAGCACCGAGATCTGAGCCAGCCGGCTCGTCGTCCCGGGGCCACAGCCCTACCGGACGGCGGGACTCACAGCCAACTCACAGCCGGCACACAGCCTCCGATGTAGCGGATCTGGGAAGCTGCTGCCATGTCGCACGATGAGTCCACCCAGTTGACCCGGCCCGACGGCACACCGCTGCGCGTCCTCACGGTGGACGATGAGCCCAGCCTCACCGAGCTGCTGTCGATGGCGGTGCGCTATGAGGGTTGGCAGGCCCACAGCGCAACCTCGGGCCTACAGGCGGTGCGGCTGGCCCGCGAGGTGAAACCGGACGCCATCGTGCTGGACATGATGCTGCCCGACTTCGACGGATTGGAGGTGATGCGCCGGATCCGGGCAGATCAGCCCGATGTGCCGGTCATCTTCCTGACCGCCCGGGATGCGGTGTCCGACCGGGTCAACGGGCTCACCGCGGGCGGCGACGACTATGTCATCAAGCCGTTCAGCCTGGAGGAGCTGATCGCCCGGCTGCGCGCCCTGCTGCGCCGCAGCGGGGCTACCCAGCGGCAATCGGATGCGCTGCTGGTGGTAGGTGACCTGACCCTGGACGAGGACTCCCATGAAGTGACCCGGGCAGGCGAACCGATCGCGCTGACCGCAACCGAATTCGAATTGCTGCGCTATCTGATGCGCAATCCCCGGCGAGTCCTGTCGAAGGCCCAGATCCTGGATCGGGTGTGGAACTACGATTTCGGCGGCCAGGCCAATGTCGTGGAACTGTACATCAGCTACCTGCGCAAGAAGATCGACGCGGGCCGGCCGCCGATGATCCACACCATGCGAAGGGCGGGGTATGTCCTCAAACCTGCCGACTAGGCCCGGCCGGGCGCGCCTGCTGGCGCCCGGCACCCTAAACCGGCAACTCGTCGTCCGCATCACCTTGATCGTGACCGCGATCGCGGTGCTGTTGGCGGCGGTATCCACCCTGCTGGTGGGGCGGATCCTCACCCGCAATCTGGACGACCAGCTCAGCTACGCGGTGCGGGCCACCGAGCAACGACCGCACGGCCCGGGCGGGCCGAGCAACCCCGACGGCCCGAAGGAGGGACTACGCAGCGGCGGCCTGCCGGCCGGCAGCATCTCCCTGCTGGTGGACGCCACCGGTGCGGTCCACGGCCAGGTCACCGGCGAACTGGGCACCACCGCCGCCGACGCCACCCAGATCGCCGCCCTGCTGGCGCTGCCCCGAGACGCCCAGGTGCACACCATAACCATCAACGGCTACGGAAGATACCGAGCCGTCGGTTGCCTGCACGGCGATCGGCTGCTGATCGCGGCCGCCCCCCTACAGATCACCGGTTCGGTAATCGCGCGGATGCTGCAGATCGAGGCACTGCTGATCGTGCTCGCCGCATTCTGCGCGGCGGGGATATCCGGCGTCGTGGTACGCAATTCGCTGCGTCCGCTGAACCGGCTGGCCTGCACCGCCAGCACGGTGGCCGAGCTGCCGCTGGCCAGCGGCGAGGTGGACCTAGGCGTGCGCGTCCCCGGCGATCGGCTTGACCCGCGCAGCGAAGTGGGCAAGGTGGGCCAGGCCTTCAACACGATGCTCGACCACGTCGAGACCGCCCTGCGGGCCCGGCAATCCTCGGAGACCCGGGTACGCCAGTTCGTGGCCGATGCCAGCCACGAGCTGCGCAATCCACTCGCGGCGATCCGCGGCTACGCGGAGTTGACCCGCCGCGGCCGGCACCGATTGCCCGAGGACACGGTCTTCGCGCTCGGACGTATCGAGGCCGAGTCCCAGCGGATGAGCCGGCTGGTCGAGCAGATGCTGCTGCTGGCCAGGCTGGACAACGACCCGGACCTGGTGCGCACCGAGGTGGATCTAGCCGAGATCGCCCTCAACGCGGTGGCCGATGCGCGAGCGGCCAGCCCCCAGCACCGCTGGCAGGTGGCGGTACCCGACAATCCGGCGCAGGTGTTGGGCGACGCCAACCAGTTGCACCAGGTACTGGCCAATCTGCTCGGCAACGCCCGCAAGCACACTCCGCCCGGCACCATGGTGCGCACCACCGTGGACGTGCAGGACGACTGGGTGCGCATGCGGGTGCGCGACGACGGGCCCGGGGTGCCCGCGGAGCTGGCGGCCAGCGTGTTCGAGCGGTTCGCGCGGGCCGATACCGCACGTTCGCATGACCGGGAGGGCTCCACCGGGCTGGGATTGGCGATAGTGGCCGCGGTGGCCAAGGCCCATGGCGGCCGAGTGGAACTCGGCACCCGGCCAGCCCACGGTGAAGAACCCGGGTTCAGCGAGTTCACCGTCTGGCTGCCGGCGCTCGCGCGGTAGCCGGCGACCCCGGCCGGGAGATACCGTAACCGCCGGGGCGAGCATATCGCCTGGCAGCCTGGGCATTGGGCGATGCCGGCGAGCCGGAACGAGCCGACTTGCGGCCCGGCGGCCGGCAGGCCACCCGCTCACGAATCGGCGCAACGAACTGGACCCGCAGCGGTTCGATGGTGAAAGATGGCAGCGCAGGCATGGTCGCTTCGAGTTAGGAAAGGCATCGACCCGCTCTTCCGCGACCGGGAGCCATGCCCAGCCAGCGATGCCGCCCACCGGCATACGTTCCGAGGAGCACTCATGAACCTGACCGCAGCCGGACTGGCCCGCTATATCGATCACACCCTGCTCAAGACGGATGCGACCGCGGCCGAGGTGACCGCGGTGGTCGCCGAGGCCATCGAGTTGGGCACCCACTCGGTCTGCGTCTCACCCAATATGCTGCCGCTGACCGCGGACCCGGGCGCGGTCAAGGTGGCCGCGGTCTGCGGCTTCCCCAGCGGCAAACACACCGCAGCGGTCAAGGCGGCCGAGGCCGGGGCGGCGGTCGCCGCCGGTGCCGACGAAATCGACATGGTGATCGATGTGGGTTTGCTACGGGCCGGCCGCATCGACGATCTGATCGCCGAGATCGCCGCCGTCCGCGCGGCGGTGCCGGGCGTGCTGAAGGTGATCATCGAGTCGGCGAAACTCCCCCCCGAACAGATCGTCGCCGCATGCCAAGCCGCCGAGCGGGCGGGCGCGGATTTCGTGAAAACCTCCACCGGGTTCGACCCGGCCGGCGGGGCCAGCGTCGAGGCGGTCCGGCTGATGGCCGAGACCGTGGGCGGACGATTGGGGGTCAAGGCCTCCGGCGGCATCCGGGACTATCCGACCGCCATGGCCATGATCGCGGCCGGCGCAACCCGGCTCGGCTGCTCGGCAACCGCAACGATCCTTGCCGGAGCGCAGCCAGGGTGACCACGCTGAGCGACGTGGCCCGCCGGGCGGGGGTGTCGCTAGCCACGGCGTCGCGAGCCCTCAACGGCGCCCCCGGCCGCCAGGTGCGCCCCGAACTGCGCGACCGGGTGGTCCGCGCCGCCCGGGAGCTCGCCTACCAACCCCATGCGGCCGCCCAGACCATGGCCCGCGGTCAGGCCAACAGCCTCGGCCTGCTGGTCAACGACATCACCGATCCCTTCTTCGCGGCGGTCGCCGCCGGAGTGACCGCCGCCGCCGCCCGGCAGGGCTGTATCGTCACCCTCGCCACCACCGGCGTGGCCGCCGCCGCCAAGGCCGCGGTGGTCAATCTGCTGGCTGGCCAGCGGGTACGGGCCCTGGTGCTGGCCGGGGGAGGGCCAGCGCATGATCCCGGGTTACCGGAACTGCGCGCCGGCCTGGCACGGCTGGCCGAATCCGGCGTCCGGGTCTGCGCGATCGGCAACCAGGCGCTGCGGATCGACTCGATCGCGCTGCCGAACCGGGCCGGCGCCGCAGCCCTAGCCGATGCCCTGCTGGACCTTGGGCATCGCCGGTTCGCGATCCTGGCCGGGCCGGCGGAGCATCCCGGCATGGGCTGCCGGGCCGACACCTTCGCCGACCGAGTGCGGGCGCGCGGCGGCGAGATCACCGCCCGGCTGGCGACCGGCATGGACCGCATCGCCGGCCGGCGGGCCACCAGCCGGCTGCTGGATCGACTGCCCGATGTCATCTTCGCGGCCAACGACCTGCTCGCCCTAGGCGCGCTGCGCGCACTCCGGGACGCCGGCATCGTCGTCCCGGACCGGGTCGGGCTGGCCAGCTTCGGCGATTCCGATGCGCTGCTGGACGCCTTCCCCCGGATCACCTCGGTGTTCATGGACGCCCGATGGGCCGGGGAACTCGCTGCCGATCTCGTGCTGACCCCGGTGCCCGAACCGGTCGAACTGGGTTTCGAGATCCGCCTGCGCGACTCGACCCGCCGAGCCGGCCGGTGAACACCGGGATCCGCCCCGCCGACAGCTCAGGCATCCGGAAAGCTGGGTCCAGGTTCGATAGATTGCCGCCATGCTCTTGTCGGATCGCGATATCCGGGCCCAAATCCAATCGGGCCGCATCGGCCTGGCCCCTTGGGACCCGGCGATGGTGCAGCCGGCCAGCGTGGACGTCCGACTCGACCGGTTCTTCCGCATCTTCGAAAACCACCGCTATGACGCCATAGACCCGGCCGCCCAGCAAGACGAGTTGACCCGCCTGGTCTCACCCACCGGCGACGACCCGTTCATCCTGCATCCGGGCGAATTCGTGCTGAGCGCCACCCACGAGTCCGTCACGCTGCCAGACGATATCGCCGCCCGGCTGGAGGGCAAGTCATCCCTGGGACGACTGGGACTGCTCACCCACTCGACCGCCGGATTCATCGACCCCGGCTTCTCGGGGCATGTCACCCTGGAGTTGAGCAACATGGCCACCCTGCCCATCAAACTGTATCCGGGCATGAAGATCGGTCAGCTGTGCTTCTTCTGGCTCGGTTCGCCCGCCGAGCACCCCTACGGTTCGACCGCAACCGGCTCGCACTACCAGGGTCAGCGCGGCCCGACACCGAGCCGCTCATACCTCAATTTCACCCGGATCGAGATTCCTGCCGACCCCGACTGACCGCCCACAAGCCGGCGCCGGGGCGGTGGTCAGTCGCGGCGTGGCGGATAGCGCAACACCTGTAGGGAGCGTTCGCCGAAACTCACCACGCTGCCCTCGCCGAGCCGCACCATGCTGTTGGCGGCGCACGGCGACAGGCCACCGTCCGGGTCGCGCAGGGCGGTGCCGTTCGTGGACCCCCGATCGACCACGAACAGTCCACGATGATCCACATTCAACGCCAGATGGGTTTTGCTGACGGTCTTGGCCGGCTCGCCCGCGCTGACCAGGTTAGCGTCCTGCTCGCCATCCTTGGCGGCCGGGCTACGCCCGATCAGCACCAGCCCGGCCACCGGGACATCCCGGCCATCGTCCAGCCGCACATGCCAGCCCTCATCGGCGGGCCGGGCACCACGAGCGGTCGCGGCCACCAACCGGGTGCCATCGGTGTCATCGTTGAAAGCCGGCCGCGGGCGGACGCGCACCGCCGGGCCACCGGGCTGCCCGGGCAGCGGAGTGGGCGGCTGGCCCGTGGGCAGCGGAGTGCCGGCACCGTACCGGCCGGGCGTCTGCCCGGTACCGGACTGCGGGCCGTCATGACCCGCCGGAGCAGCCTGGGCGCCGTAGCCCGCGGCGTTGGGGGAAGGCCGCGAACCGGTAGCCGGGTAGCCGGC
>CALHWB010000069.1 GCA_938036835.1 uncultured Propionibacterium sp. | reverse complement strand
CGCGCCAATACCGCTGCAGACAGGCTCCCGATCCGGTCCTCGGGAAACCGCATGCGCTCAGATCGCAGCAGACGTTCTCTGGACACGACGGAGTCAAACAACCGAGTATCCACCGGACCCTTGGTGGCGACGACCAGTACCCTCCCCCACATTTGCTTGAGCCTCCGCCCGCGAGCTTGTTGGATCACTGATTGCGCCTCTTGATTGCCAGCACGACAACTGTCAGAACGAATGCGACCAACCCCGAGAGGAGTAGATAGCCGATCGAATCGGCCATCGTCACCACGTGATCGCCGATCTGGAAACTGACGCCCATTTCGGTGCTGAACTGTTCGACCGCCTGCGCTGGTGCGCCCTCGAATGCGGCAGCAGCTGGCTCGGCCATCATGATCACGCGCAAGACACGCGCCGCGTGCGATGCTGGCAGCAGCTTGATAACACTCTGGACACCGTCGGGGAGGCCGCCTATCGGGATATAGGCGCCGACCAAGAACCCGATGGCCGCGCCGATCGCGATGTTGGCACCACTGAAGGCACCCTCGCTCCCGATGAAGCTGCTGAGTAACCCCACCAGACCCGCGGCCGAAAAGACCGCGGCCACGATGGTCCCGAGAATCTGGAGGGCCTCGAGTGGGCTCACCAGCGAGCCGCCGTTCACGGCGATGTAGATCTCGGCGATCACGAAGCTGATGATGCTCATGACGGTGCCGATCACCATCGAATTCAGCAGATAGCCGCCGATCACCGACCATTTGGATACAGGCGAGGTGTCGAAATCTTTGGCGATACCGTCTTCGCGGTCCCGGATCATCGTGCCGTAGCCCGACAGGCAGGTGGTCACAGTGGCGGACGCGATGATGCCGGCCATGATCCAGCTGTCCACCAGATAGTCCGAGGTTCCTTCGGCCACGGTCAGCCCCTCAGTGACCGTGCCCTTCAAGAAGAAGACGTAGAGCAGCACGATGATGATCGGCCCGAGCAGCGAGAAGAAGACGGTACCGCGGTCGCGGTAGAACAGCTTCCAATTACGATTCGCCAACGTCAGCATCACGCCCTGATCTCCTTTCCGGTGACATTGATGAAGACGTCATCCATCGTTCCGTGCAATACTTCAAAACTCCCAACCAAG
>CALHWB010000068.1 GCA_938036835.1 uncultured Propionibacterium sp. | reverse complement strand
TAGGCCGTCATCGGCCACCCGGAAATACGCGTAATAGCTGTACTTAACACCCTCATGCACCACATTGTTATTGGCATCCAGCACCACAAACCCGGTACCGTCTTCACAGACCGCCATGGTGGCCACCGAATCCTCATGGTTCTTGACCCATGAAGGCCGTGTGGTGATAACACCGGCCGTAGTCAAATGCCAGCCTCCGGCCTTGCCCTTCTCAAACAGGGATCGGGCCGCTTCTAGTTGTCGTGTGTCCAGGTAGGTGGCCATTTCGGGTGGGAACTGCGAATAGTCCCCGGTCAACTCGTACTTGCGGCGAGCCTCAATGAACCCCCAGAACACCTGCTCCGCCTTGGCATACATCAATGCCTCGGACGAGGTTGGGTCTGGGGTGTATTCGGAAACAGACACCGGCGACGGGGGCGGCTGCCTGGGGCCGCAGCCGGCTAGTAGTACGGCCAGTAGTAGAAGTGGGATAGCTGCTAATCGGGGTATCGGTATTGGTCGGTGTGTCGGCATTGAAACCTCCAAAGGGGGGTGAGGCCCGCAAAGGGGGATAGCGGCCCAGTACCACTTATTGTTCCACACCGAACCCCCCTGTCAACCCCACAACCACCAAACTGTGGAAAACCCGGCGCCGCACCGCCGCGCCACACGCCGGATGGCCGCGCCGGGCACCGCCCCCTGGGGTTGGGACGGCCAGCTGCCATCGCCCCGGCTGGGCCGCCCGGATGGCCTAGCCGGTGGCCGAGCCGTGGCCGTGCCCCCTAGTCAGCGGCACGGCAGGCCCGGCCTGTTCGTCTCGGGCCCGGGAACCGATCAGATTGGTCACCTGGCGGGCGGCATGCCGGTATCTCAGCCACACCAGCACGGCCCGGCCCAACAGCACCGCCGTGATCAGCAATCCGATGACCTTGGCCGGCAGCGACTCGGCGATGAACAGGCAGACCATCGCGATCAGAGTGGGCACCAGATAGCGGATCGTCCACCCGATATAGCCGCCAAACGACGGCATCGCCACCCCGCGGGATTCCGCAACCGACTTGACCATGAAATTCGGCCCATTGCCGATATAGGTGATCGCGCCGCAGGAAACCGCGCCGATCGAGACCGAGGCCAGCCAGATCTCGGGGACGCCCGCGATCAGCAGGATGCCCTCGGGGCCAAGCCCTAGGCCGCCGAGCGCGCGAGCCAGCTCGAAGAAGGTGGCATAGGTCGGGGCATTGTCGAGGAAGGCCGACAGCGTCCCGCTGAAGGCGAAGAAGGTGACGGCGTTCAACGGCAGCCGATCGGCCACCTGACCCAGATACTCCAGGGCGGGAATCATGGTCAGGAAGATGCCGATGAAGATGACCGCGACCTCCCGGATCGGCCCCCAGGAGAACTGGTTGAACTCGAAACGGATCCGTTTGTCGCCGGTGAAATAGGAGCCGGCGGCGGCGATCAGGAAGACGATCTCCCGCCAGGGAACGCAATCCGGCCAATCGGCCAGCCCCGCCTCGATGGCATGCAGATCCATCGACGGCACCAAGGCCACCGCGGCAATGATCAAGGCAAACCACACAAAGTTGCGCACCCCGAGCATCCGAATAGGCTCGGTGTGGGTCAGGTCGAGCAGCTTATCCGAGACCGTCTCGCGGGAATACTGCTTGGTGTCCAGGGCGTAGTATGTCACCAGCAGCATGCCGTTGACGAAGGCCCACACCGGCAGCAGGCTGAAGGTCCACGCGAAGGGCACCCCGCGCAGGAAACCCATGAACAGCGGCGGGTCGCCGAGGGGGGTCAGCATGCCGCCATTGTTGGCCACCACCAGGATCGTGAAGATGACCGTGTGCACCTTGTGGCGGCGTTCGGCATTGATGTTGAGCAGCGGCCGGATCAACAGCATCGCGGCCCCGGTGGTGCCGACGAAGGACGCCACCACCGCCCCGATGGCCAGCACGATCGTATTGTTCCGGGGCGTCGCCCGGATATCGCCCGCGAGGAAAAGCCCACCCGAGACCACGAACAACGCGAACAGCAGCAGAATGAACTGCACATACTCGAACAGCGCGTGGCCAACGCGCAACGGGCCCAGCAGGCTCGCCACCCAGATCGCCACCGGCACCCCGAGGGCGAGGGCGATCAGCAACTGGAAACGCCAATCCTCCCAGCGATGCGCGGTCGCCGGAATCAACGGCAGCAGCGCGATGCACAGCAACATCGCCGCGAATGGAATCACTCCCCAGGCGGGGACGACGGCCTCCATGCATCCTCCATCAAATGCGTCCGGATCGAGGGCCTCGACGTCCCCGAGCGCGGATCGACCCGCCTACCAACCGAGCCGGCGACTGCCGGACGCCGGATCGGCACCTCTGTTCCCGGGCCGGCGATGGCGTGTTCGAAATCATCGCGGTCCATGATAATGCCCGACCGCCCGGCCGTCCCGGCCGGGCGAGCCTGTGGACAACCGCGGGTTTTCAACCGCGCTGTGCACAGATTCATCCACAGGTCTACGGGGGGCCGCCCAAGAGCGGCCGGCTATGGCATATCTTGGAGGAGCTGCCACCCCCAACCCCCCGGCAGCAGAGGAAAGAAGCCGCCATGACCGCCGATACGACCACCAGCAGACCGCGGGACGCCGAACGGCACCCCGAGACGCCGGCTACCGAACCCGGCCAGGCCCCCAGCCGGCCGGCCGCCGTGCGGCTGCGAGCCCGGCGCAACCCCCGGCTGATCGTGATCGGGGTGCTGTGCGCCTGCCTGGGTGCCCTGGGGATGGGCTGGGCCTGGCATGGCGCCCAGCAGACCCAGCCGGTGATCCTGGTCAACCGGAACGTGTTTCGCGGCGAAACGATCGAGGCCGGCGATCTGAAAACGATCACCATCGGGCCGGCGCCCGAGGTGCAGACGGTGCCCGCCGACCGGCTCGAATCGCTGATCGGCCAATACGCCCAGGTGGATCTCCGCGTGGGCGCGCTGCTGAGCCCAGCCGCGGTCGGCCCGGAATTGCTGTCGGCCGGCAATGCCCGGGTGGGTCTGCTGCTGGCCGCCGGCCGGCTACCGAGCCAATCGCTGTTGCCGGGCGACCAGGTGCTGCTGGTGGCCATCCCGGCCCCCGGCTCCGGCGAGCCCCCGGCCGGCCCGCCCCGCCGGTTCAACGCCGCGGTGGTCTCGGCATCCCAGGCGTCATCGGACGGGCAGCGCTGGCTGATCGATGTGGAACTGGCGGAGGACCAGGCCGTCGAGGTGGCCGCCCTGGCCGCGGCCGAACGAATCGCGCTGGTGTGGAAGGCGGGCGGCCGGTGACGGTGATCTTGGTGGCCTCCGCCGGCGGCTCGCCCGGCGTGACCACCACCGCCCTCGGGCTGGCCCTGCTCTGGCCCCGCGATGTGCTGCTGGCCGAGGTGGACCCGCATCCCAGCCAGGTGCTGCTGGCCGGCTACCTGCGCGGACTGGCCGCCGGCGGCCGGGGGCTGGGCGGGCTGGCGCAAAGCTACCGCACCCAGCCGGAAAACGGCCCGCAGCAGCTCGCGGAACAGACCCTGGCGCTGACCGAGCAGCCCGGCCGGCGGCGGTGTTTCCTGCCCGGCTTCACCCATCCGCGAGGGGCGGTGCTATTCGAGCGCTACTGGCCGAGGCTGGCCGGGCAACTCGACGACCTGGGCCGGATCGGCACCGATGCCATCTGCGACTGCGGCCGGCTGACCGCCGACGGCCTGCCGTCGGCGCTCCTGCAACACGCCCGGGCCGTGCTGCTGCTGACCCGCTCGGATCTGCCCGCGCTGGCCATGCTGCGACTCCACCTGCCCGAGCTGGCGACCGCCACCCAGCAGACCGCCAGCGATCTGCTGCTGGGCGTGGTAGGAGCCGGGCGGCCCTATTCGGGCACCGAGATCGCCCGGCAACTGGAACTGCCGCTGCTCGCCGAACTGGCCTGGGACCCGCCCACCGCCGCCACGCTACGCGACGGCGCGCCCAGCCCGAAACGCCTGACCGAACGCCCACTGTGGCGAGGGCTGCAGACGCTGTCGGTGCGGCTCGCCACCCGGGCGACCGCCGGTGCGCCACCGGCCGGCCCGGAACCGCCGATCGGCCTGCCGGGGACGCCGCGATGACCCCGCATCCGATCGCCGGGCCGCCGCACCCCGACCTGGGGATCGCCCTGGACGCGTTGGCGCCCGAACTCTGCATGATGGCGCTGGCCTCGGGCATTTCGTGACTGTGGG
>CALHWB010000067.1 GCA_938036835.1 uncultured Propionibacterium sp. | reverse complement strand
CAACCCCGGCCGGAGTAATAGCCACCCGGAACTCGTTATCCTTCACTTCACTGGGAATTGCAACGCGCACCTGTCCGGTCCTTTCTCTCGCGTTTCGACCTACAGCAATCCTCGCGTGCAACAAGCGGCATTGTCAGCCCAGAACCGAACTTACTCCATCAAGTGCGCATCCGATTCGTAGTTCATATCATCGGGTGCCCCCGAGCCGTCAAATATTCGGCAATACTCACTTTGATCATGCTTTCGTTCCAATCCGTGGCGATGTCGACCGGTTGTTGGCACCATATCTCGCAGGATCGCCGACACGCCGGATGTCGTTCCGGTCCAGGAGCAGAACGATCAAGGAGGTTCCATGGCCGAACTGAAGAAATCGCTCGGCTTTCCGCAGCTACTAGCCCTGGGCGTGGCTGGCGTCATCGGGTCCAGTTGGATCTATACCAACTCAAGATTCTTCGAGCTCTACGGAGCCGGAGGCCTGATCATCGGGATGGCGTTGGGAGGCCTGCTGGCGGCCTTCGTCGCCCTCGCCTATAGCGACCTCGCCACGCTGTTTCCCCGGGCCGGCGGCGAGGTGGTCTACTCCTATACCGGTCTGGGCAGGGCTGCGGGGTTCTCCACCGGATGGTTCCTGATCGGCGCCTATCTGTCGTCCACGGCCTTCTACGTGACCGCCTTTGGCCTTCTTCTGGAGAAGCTGTTCCCCAGAATCGCCGGAATCCAACTGTGGACCATCAATGAGCGCCCGGTAGACGCCACCGTGCTGATCCTGGGCGTCCTGCTGACGACCATCATTGCGAGCATGAACTGGTTCGGGGTTTCCCTTGGTGGGCAAATCCAGACCGCACTGTTCGTAGCCATGATAGTCATCGGGCTAGCACTGATCGGCACCGGCTTCGTCGCCGGTTCCCCCGCCAACTTCCTGCCTCCCTTCGCCGAAGACTCCCACCCCATCGCCGACACATTGCGGTTCGTAGTACCCGGCATGACCTATATGGCAGGCTTCGGCCTGGTGGCCACCATGGCCGAGGACGCCAAACTGCCCGCCCGGAGGATTGGCCGGATCACGGTACTCACCGTCGTGTCGGCCACCACGTTCTATTGCCTGGTGTTGCTTTCCTCGGCGTGGATCCTGCCCTGGGAGGATGTCGCCCAGATGAAACTGGGAACCATCGACGCCTTCAATGCTGCCGGTTTTCCGCTGCTAGGATGGGGCGCTTGGCTAATCGCGATCCTGGGCCTGTTGACCAGCTATATCGGCCTATTCATGGCAATCAGCCGAATCGTGGTTGCCATGGCCCGAGCGCAATTGCTGCCCACCAGCCTCGCCGAGGTGGACGCCAGATACGGTGTCCCTCGCCGGGCGATCCTGCTGACCGCGGTGCTGAGCGTGCTGCTCGGAGCATTGGGCCCAGGTGCCATCATCTGGTTCCTGGATACTGGTGGTATCTATCTGGGCTTCGTATGGGTACTCGTGGTCGCTACCAGATTCGTGCTGCCTAGACGGTATCCGCATTTGCGAAAGACCTTCCTCAGCGGTTTCCTGCCGGTCATCGGCGCGTTGGGCGCGATCGTGGTAATCGTATTGGCCCTGTGGCCGGGGACCAGCCTTTCCCTGGTCTGGCCGGGCGAGTACCTGATCTTGGTGGTCTGGATCGTCATCGGACTGATTTTGTGGTTCACCACCAAACCGATGTCCCAGGAAGATGCACTCGGCGCATTGCTGGGCCCGTTCAAGTCCGAACTGGACGCCAACCTGGCCCAGGCCACCGAGCAGGAAGGTGCCTGACATGGCCCGCTGGCTGGCCGAACTAGCGGTCGAACTGCGCGATCGGATTCCCACCGGTCTGCCCCCGATTCCCCCGGCCGCACCCGAGAACGCGGTTCAAGCGGTTGGCTGGGGAGAAGATCACGACCCATTGCTCAGTGTGCCGCAGGAGTTGGCGGTCTGGCATGTCTATCAAGACCTGCCCATCCAGTCGCTTCCTGCCAAGGTACAGTTACGTGCCGGACTGATCTGTCGCCTTATCGAGGCCCAACGCAGCCTGCCGCGGGGAATTGGCCTGGTTATCCTTGACGCCTGGCGAACAAGCCAGTTCCAAGCCGATCTATTGGCCTACTATCGGGCACTGGCCGGTGAGGACCTGGGACTCTATGTCTCCGATCCCGCCAACACGGTGCTCATGGCCCCGCACACCACGGGCGGAGCGGTGGACCTGACGTTGACGGTCGATGGGGTGCCGGTGGCCATGGGAACCGATTTCGATAGCTTTGCCGACGCGGCCCATGTGCGCGCCCTCGACGATGTGCCAGACGATGCCGATCCTCGGCTGGTGCTGGACCGCGATCTGCGACGTCTGCTAGCCCAGGTATTGCTCTCGGCCGATATCGCTCCCTATCCGCTCGAATGGTGGCACTGGTCCTATGGCGACCAACGCTGGGCGGCGTTCGTGGGACGCGATCGGACCTGCTACTCCCCCATCGAATAGCCGAACTGGGGTGCGTCCACCAAACCGCTGGCGCACCCCAGCCATTTCGGTCGGCCAGCGACGGTGAGCGCCGGATGCCCAGGATCATCGTTGCCCACGGCGGTGGTCGGCAGCACACCAGCTACCCGATCCCCGGCGATCCCGGAACGGGCGGCAGCCAACTGCCGCCTAGCGCTGCGGCCCCAGACCTACAAGCTTACCGGCGATGCCCCCAGCGGCACGCAGGGCCGCGCCTTCCTCGAAGGAGCCGGTGGCCCGGCGCTGCGGCGCGGTAGCCGCCTGGGCCACCATGCCAAGCAGCAGTTCCTCGGGCGGAGTATCGGGCCATAGGTACAATGCCATCGCACCGGGGATCGAGTTAACCTCATTGACGTAGACCTGTTCACCGTCGGTCAGGAAATCGATCCGGCAGATCCCGTCCAGCCCGGTCAGCACCGTGACCTGCCGAGCCAGTTCGCGCACCCGGTCGGCGAGTTCGTCCGAAATCCTGGCGGGCAACTCGCGCGGGGCGGTGCTCAACCCCTCGCCACCACCCATATATTTGCCGGCGTAATCGTAGATGGCGCCCGTTTCCGGGCGCAGCGGCCGCTCGATCTGCGAGGTGGCGAACCGTGGGTGAGTGGCGACCGCGATGTTGAGATCCCACAGGTCGGCCCGATAGGGCTCCACGACCGCACCGGCCCGCAGATGCGGACTCGATTTCAGCAGCGCCAGGCCGGTGACCAGATCGTCCACCACCTCGATGCCTATGGATGATCCGCCGCTACGGGGCTTCACGATGTAGGGGCCCGGGAAGCTCGGTTGGAAATCGGGATGCAAGATCTCCCGCGGCAAGGTCTGCACGCCGCCTTGCGCCATCAGTGCACCGAAGGCCAGCTTGTCCAATCCCAGTGCGGCAGCCAGCGACGACGAACCGGTGCAGGGTACTGCGATCATGGCAAACAATGCCTGCACGCCGCCGCCCTCGCCCTCACCGCCATGCAAGGCCAACAACACCGTGCCCAACTCTACCTGTCGGCGCCCCAGACCGGCCTTGCGGTACATGCCCGCCTCCGAGCCACCGCGCACCACCAACTCCAGCTTGACCGCCTTATCCGGGGCACCATCCAGGTAGTCGCGAGCCTCGGTGGATTCCGGTACCAGGTTCCAGTTACCAGCCCGGTCCCAGTAGACACACTGCACGTCCACCTGGGCCCGGCGCAATACTCGTTCGCATTGCAGACCGGTAAGGATGCTGATGTCGTGTTCGGCAGCGGGCCCACCGAACACCACCGTGACGAGTTGACTCATGGTTGTCCTTCCCCGACGGTTTTATTGGCTATCAGGCGTAATGATCGGGCAGATCGTTCTCGTAGAGAATAGCGTCCCCCGGCTGGGCGGCGACGGACAGTTCGGCGGTGGCCGCCATCCGGTTGGGATAGCAGCGCACCTCACCGGGGCCGGATCGGCCGCCCCGCAGCAAGGCTGCCCGATTGGTGCGCCCGACGATGGCCAGTACCGTCCGCTCTTCGGCGACCACTGCGGCGGCCAACTCGGTATTGCGGGTGTCTTGTTGCACACCCAGTTCCACCATGCCCGGAGTAATAACAAATACCCGGCCCCCGGCGCCGGCCTGGCGTCGTGCGGTCGCCAACGCCTGGGACGCGCCGATGGGATTGGAATTGTAGGTGTCATCGATGATCCATACCCCACGGGAGTCCTGCCGTACCTCGGCTCGATGGCTCGCGGCGGGCAACCCGGTCAGCCGGAGCCGGATCTGGTCGGTGGTCATGCCCAGGCAAAGTCCGATCCCTATCGCGATGGCCAAGTTGATCGGATGCCCCGAGATCGGGGCCGCTATCTCAGCCAAGGGCTCGCCGGCCACCTGGATAGCCCAGTTGTCTTCGTTGGTACGCACCACCACATCGGCGTTATCATCGGCGCCCGTGCTGCAGCGCAACACCGATTTCTCGTTGGCGATTCGTTCGGCCAGTTCCGCCAACTCCGGAACATCCACGTTGAGCACCGCCGCCCGGGCATCGGCGACTATCTCCGACTTAGCCCGCACGATGGTAGCCCGATCCCCCATCCGTTCGAGATGAGCCTCACCGATCGTGGTGATGGCCGCCACCTCCGGCCGGAAGAGTCGGCACAGTTCGGTGATCTCGCCCGGGCCATAGGTACCCATCTCGGCGATGAAGATCTCGGTGCCTGGCGCAAGACGATCATTCACGGCACGGGCCAGGCCCAGCCGATTGTTGAAGCTGGCGGGGCTGGCTACCGCAACGAAGGATCCGGCAAGCAGGTGGACGGTGTACAGTTTGGTCGAGGTTTTGCCATAGGAACCGGTGATCGCGACCACTCGCGGTGCCACCCGGCGCAGTCTCCCCTGGGCCTGCACGACATACTTGCCCGACAGGGCATTCTCCAGCTTGGCCATGGCCCAGACCGCGAATTCGATCAGTCCGAGCAGCGCCACCCCGGCCAGGGCGGCCCGCTGAGCCTGCCAGGCGATCAGCACGACTCCGATCTGGAGCGTTAAGACCGCAGCGGTGAGCCGTTTGAGTCGAGCCGTCCAGGCCAACCGGGCAGTTCGCCCGACGATGCCCAACCCCACTGGCCATCCGGTCAGCGCCAGCAGTCCGGGAATGGCCAATACCGGCAGCCACAACCCGGCTACCACCAGCACGGCGCCGATCAGCCAAACAACGGCATTCCATGGCAGCAGCCGAGACCACATCCATGCCATCGCCGTAACCCGGCCGGGCGCATAGTGCTCGCGTTGGGCCACTCGCAACCAGCGTAGGTCTCCGATCACCAGGCAGGCGATCAGCAGGATCCAGATCACCAGATCAATCATCGGCGTTCTTCCGATCCCCTCAGCAGTTCCCGGAGAGCAAGCCGGAGTTCTTCTTCCAGTGCCGCGTCAAGCAGATGGGCCGACCTCTCGACGACCTTAAGCCGTGCGGTAGGACCGATCAGTTCGGCGGCATGCCGGGCCATGGGCACCGGCGCTGCGGTATCGTGTTCACCCCAGATCATCCGTACCGGTAGCTCCGCCCGATGGATCTCCCCCAAGGCATCGGTGTAGTCCTCGTTGACTGCCTTCACTAGGATCTCTCGTAGCACTCCGCTGGCCCGCCGGTAGTCGGCCGAGCCGTACTTCTCCCGCAACCGCCCCATGGCCTGCTCCGTCAGCAGACCATGACGATGCAGGAAGCGTCCTATTCGATAACCGGGTTTGGGTTTGCCGCCCGAGCCACCCAGTTCGGCACGCAGCAGGGGAACCCCGGTCAGCACCAACCCCGCCACCCGGGCGGGCCAGCGCCGAGCCATCTGCACCGCGATCCGACCGCCGAAGGAATGCCCCAGCAGGATCGGCGGTTGATCCTCGCCCAGCAGCGGCTGTAACAGTTCGGCGTATCCTGCGGTATCCAATGCGGCTGCCGGTGGGGAGCTGGCGCCGAAACCCGGCAGATCCAAGGCCAGCGCGGGTTGTGCACGCAGGATGTTCGCCCAATCATGACGAGATCGTCCCCAGCCGTGCATCGCGATGATCTGGCGAGCACCAAAGCCATGTCGCTCGGCCATCACCCGACCATCCAGCAAGCAGACCAACACCCGTCGGAGTATAGTGCACCGGCTCTGCCGCTCCGGGGTCTCAGGCCACCTGCAAAACCTGCCGTTCAGTGCAGTGCGGCATCTCGCGGTACGCGGCGCCCCTTGGCGGGCAGCCAACGATCCCGCGGGGCAGTCGCCTGGCGTGCCTGCTCCGTCATCGCGGTGATCGCATCCATGATGCGCACGGTCGCCTGCCGAGCCCCTCCCCGATCAGGCTCCCGACCGATAAACTCAGACAGGTCGATGCGCGCACCCAGAATCATCCGGATCTGGTGGCGGCGCAGCCGAAAGGGCCGGCTGCGCCGAGGTGGGAGAACAAAACTGGCACCCCATTGCCCCAACGGCAGCACCGGAACTCCGGTACGCAGGGCCAGCCGAGCGGCGCCGGTATGACCGGCCATCGGCCACTCCTGCGGATCAAGGGTGATGGTGCCCTCTGGGTAGATGACCACCAGTTGCCCTCGGGCCAATGCCTGTTCGGCCGCCTTCAAGGCATCGGCTGCCCGGGTGGTTCCCCGATGCACCGGTATCTGTTCGGCAGCACGCAACAGCGGGCCCAGGATGGGACCATCGAAGAGATCCGCCCGGGCCAGAAAGTGCGGCCACCGGCCGTGGTAGATAAGAAACTCACCGACCAACACCGGGTCCAGAGAACTGATGTGATTGGCGACCACTATCGCCGGGCCGGTCTTCGGCAGCGCCTCCCCGCCTCGCCATTGGACCCTGGTGAACAGCCGCAGCAGCCGGTGGATGATGGGCGCACTAAGCCGGAAGACCCGACCGGTGGGTTCGAAATTGACCCGACCCAATTCGCCTCGGTATCGCCGCACGCGACGCTCGACCGGCTCGTTCATGAGGCTATCTTGCCCGACGCGGCTCGCGGTACACCGGCTGGATCATTCCGCTGGTCGTCCGCTCAGGGTAGTCGGCTTGTATGCCGGCCGGCTCGCCTCGAAGGCATCGATTAGATCGGCATGCTGCAAGGTGGCTCCGATGTCGTCCAGACCGGCCAGCAGACGTTGAGCGGTGTAGTCATCGATGCTGAAGTCAAATCGTCGGCCACCAGCCTCGATGGTCCGGCTGGGCAGGTCAACGGTCATCTGGACGCCCGGCTGGGCGGTACAGATCTCCCACAGGCGGTCAACCACCTCGGGCTTTACGATGGCGATCAGCAATCCCGATTTGCCGGCATTGCCCCGGAAGATGTCACCGAAACGGGATCCGATGATCACCTTGAAGCCGTAGTTTTGCAGCGCCCAGACGGCATGTTCCCGGGACGATCCGGTACCGAAGTCCGGTCCGACGACCAGAATCGAACCCGATCGATAGGCTGGCTGGTTGAGGATGAAATCGGCGTCCTTTCGCCAGGCGGCGAACAGACCGTCCTCAAAACCGCTGCGGGCGATGCGTTTCAGGTAGCTGGCCGGGATTATCTGGTCGGTATCAATATTGCTGCGACACAACGGAACCGCAATCCCGGTGTGATTGACGAACTTGTCCATATCAGTTCCTTTCGGGCAGTTCGGCAGGAGCGGCCAGCCGGCCCATTACCGCAGTGGCCGCGGCGACAGCCGGACTCACCAGATGAGTACGCCCACCCTTACCCTGGCGGCCTTCGAAGTTGCGGTTACTGGTGGAGGCGCTGCGCTCGCCGGGCGCCAGCTGGTCGGGATTCATGCCCAGACACATCGAGCATCCGGCGAATCGCCATTCCGCACCGGCGGCCAGGAAGATCTTGTCTAACCCTTCAGCGATAGCCTGCTCGCGGATCCGGGCTGAACCGGGCACCACGAGCAATCGGACCCCGTCGGCAACCCGACGCCCCGCGATGATCCGGGCGGCCAGACGAAGATCCTCGATCCGTCCGTTGGTGCAACTCCCCACGAAGACCGTGTCCACCGCGATCTCCCGCATCGGCGTGCCGGCGGTCAGGCCCATATAGGTCAGCGCCCGCTCGGCAGCCACCCGGTCGGATTCATCTTCGAAGCCGGCTGGATCGGGCACCCGTTCAGCCAAACCAACACCCTGACTTGGGTTGGTGCCCCAGGTGACGAACGGGGTGAGCCTAGTGGCGTCGATGAAAACCTCCGCGTCGAAGACCGCGTCCTCATCGGTGCGCAATGTCTGCCAGTAGGCCATCGCGGCATCCCAGTCGGCCCCCTTGGGGGCATGCGGCCGGCCGGCCAGGTAGTCGAAGGTGATCTGGTCCGGGGCGATCATGCCTGCCTTGGCGCCCCACTCGATGGACATATTGCAGATGGTCATGCGGCCCTCCATCGACATCTGCTCGATGGTAGAGCCCCGGTACTCGGCCACATACCCCTGACCGCCACCGGTACCGACCTTCGCGATCAGCGCCAGAACCACGTCCTTGGCGGTGACGTCAAAGGGCAGTTCGCCCTCAATGGTGACCGCCATGGTCTTCAACGGGGCCTGGGTGAGGGTCTGAGTGGCCAGCACATGCTCGACCTCGGATGTGCCGATACCAAAGGCCAACGCACCGAAGGCACCGTGAGTGGCGGTATGGGAATCGCCGCACACGATGGTCATGCCCGGTTGGGTCAACCCCAGTTGCGGACCGATGGCGTGCACAATACCCTGCTCGCGATCCCCCAAGGAATGGATCGGCACCCCGAACTCGGCAGCATTGCGGCGCAAGGTCTCGATCTGGGTTCGGCTTATCGGATCGGCGATCGGCTGGTCGATGGCCACTGTGGGGGTGTTGTGATCCTCGGTGGCCAGGGTGAGGTCGGGACGCCGCACCCTGCGGCCTGCCATGCGTAGTCCCTCGAAGGCCTGGGGGCTGGTCACCTCATGACAGAGATGCAGGTCTATGAACAACAGGTCCGGCTCACCATCGGCGACACACACGACATGGTCCGCCCAGACCTTTTGGCTCAGAGTTCTTCCCATGTCAGCATGATGACATTGCCGACCATATTCTGAGATGATAGTCTCAAACTATGGACGAATCTTCTGGTGTCGGTGTACTGGACAAAGCCGCGATGGTGCTGGCTGCCCTGGAATCCGGGCCGATGACCCTGGCCGGATTGGTGCAATCTACCGGATTGGCCAGGCCCACGGCGCACCGGCTGGCAGTGGCCCTGGAACACCATCGCCTGGTCGGCCGGGACCTACAGGGACGCTTCGTACTGGGACCTCGCCTGGCCGAACTCGCCGGCGCCGCCGGTGAGGATCGCCTGCTCGCAACCGCCGGCCCCATCCTGACCAGACTGCGCGATATCACCGGGGAATCGGCCCAGTTGTTCCGCCGGCAGGGGGAACTCCGGGTATGCGTGGCCATCGCCGAACGACCCAGCGGGCTGCGCGATACGGTGCCGGTCGGTAGCCAGTTGTCCATGAACGCCGGCTCGGCGGCCCAGGTTCTGCTCGCCTGGGACGAACCCGACAAGATACAACGCGGCCTTGCCAAGGCAAGTTTCTCGGCGGTGGCGCTGACCGGCGTTCGACGCCGCGGCTGGGCCCAATCGGTGGCCGAGCGTGAACCTGGCGTGGCCTCCGTCAGCGCTCCCGTGCGTTCCCCCGGCGACAAGGTCATAGCCGCTGTCTCGGTCTCGGGACCCATAGAACGCCTGACCAGACAACCCGGAAGATTGCACGCCCCGGCAGTGGTGGCAGCGGCGGAACGACTCAGCGAGGTACTGCGCCGCTCCGGCGCGGAAGATTGAATATGCCTGGCAGGAAAACTCCGGGCCCGCCCACCGGCCGGCTCAGGCCTGGCGTTCCTCGATGAACCGCTGCACGATAGCGGTGTCGTCCCATCCCCAGCCGGCGTCCACCACACCCTGGAAGGCGGCCAGCAACCGATCCCCCTGCACGGTAGGCGTTCCGGTACGGCCCGCTTCGTCCAGATAGGCCGCGAGATCTTTGATCCAGAAGACGGCCGCTCCCGAGACCGAGTAGTCCTTGGCGACGTACCGCGGCCCCTTGTCAGCCATGATCTTGCTACCCGCGTAGCCGCCCTGCATCAGTTCAAATAGCTTGGCGACATCCAGACCGGCCCGCTCGGCGACTACCGCGGCCTCCGCATTGGCTACGATGCTGGCCGCGCAGATCAACTGGTTGCAAGCCTTGGCGACCTCGCCAGCACCGGTGGGGCCAAGATGGACCGGGTTACCGGTGAGTGCCAGATAGGGCAACGCCTTGGCGACCAGTTCACCCGGCCCACCAACCATGATCGACAAGGTACCGGCCTCGGCCCCCACCTGACCGCCGGAAACCGGCGCGTCGATAACCCGGATCCGGCCACCCGACAACTCGGATACCTCCAGATCAAGCTGCCGTATCGCGTCGGGCGCAACGGTGGAGCAGACCACGATCAGGCCCTCCCCCGTCATCCCGGCCAACACGCCAGCATCGCCGGTCAGGGCGGTTCGAACCTGCGGCACATCGGGCACCATGAAGAACACGATGTCGGCCTGCTCACCCAGTTCCCGTCCGGTGGCCGCCCAGATCGCGCCATCGGCGACCAACTGGGTGACTCGCTCGGCGCTGATGTCGTTGAGGATCATCCGATCGCCGCCGGGCAACCGCGAAAAGATATGGGTGGCCATCGGGCGCCCCATGGTGCCCAAGCCGACGAAGCCAATGGTGGTCATGTATGTCTCCTGTGACGAGAGTCCGTGCAGCCCGATACTAGACGCTGGGCCCTCGGCACCAGGCCCATCGCCCGTCTCGGCCTACCCGCCATTGGCGACCTCGATCTGTTGGCCACCGGCCCGGCGGACGCGGCGAACACCCCGAACCGAGCAATCGGCCCATCCCCCAGCTCTACGGTGGACCCCATAGAAGAGCCGGTAGCCCGCGCAGGCTACCGGCCGTCAATTCATCATCTGTAGCCCCGAGCGGATTCGAACCGCCGTTACAGCCTTGAGAGGGCCGCGTGCTAGGCCACTACACTACGGGGCCGGGCCGCCGACCAGATGGCCGGCGATCATCTGAGTATTCAGTTATCTGCCAAACCCACTGGCTTGACGCGCCAGCAGCCCACCAAGACCAACCCGGTTGGTGAAAACCGCGCCCGGAAGCCGCTGCGCTGGGGTACTAGGACTCGAACCTAGACTGACGGAACCAGAATCCGGCGGGCTGCCAATTACCCCATACCCCACTATTGCGTGCTCGACGCAACGAGGATTCAAGATACCCGATAGCGGTTCAGGATGCCAAACCGGGCGTCCGGCTGGCGACCCGCATCCGGCGCCCTATCGACCAACAGGCCAACCCGACCAGTCCATAGGCCAACAGGTTCCACCCGGTGGTAGCCCAATCGGACGCCTGGATAGCGCGGGTTTCGACCAATCCGCCACGTAGCACCGCGTATCCGAAGGCGAACACGTTGTTGACCGCATGGGCAGCGATGGCTGCCTCCAGCCCGCCGGTGAACAGCACCAGACACCCGGCCAGCAAGCCGAACCCAAGCCGGTCCGCCAGCAGTGCGGGATTCTGCGTACCGTGCATGGCCGTGAAGGCCACCGCTGACAACAGCACCGCCAGCCAGGGACGCAGCACCGACCCGATGGCCTGCATGAGGTAGCCCCGGAACAGGTATTCCTCCGCGGCAGCCTGGATCGGCGAAGTGAGCACTATCGCCATCAGCCATTGCCATGCCCCGGGGCCGGGTTGCCAAGTCTGTTCGGCACCTAGCTGCGAAATCCAGTAGATCCCGTTCAATCCGGCCAGGGCCACCAGCGCACAAACGAACCCGTAGCGCCACCGGAATCCGGGCTGCACCGAGGACAGCCATCGCGGGTGGCGCTGATGCACCAACCGCACCACCGCCATGACAACCAGGATCACCGATCCGATGGCCACATGGGCGACCAGCATGCCCTCGACATATTGGTAGCTGAGCGCTGCGGTGCGGTACTCGGCCAGCGGGCCAGGGCGATCCAGCAGCCGCCAGGTGATGCCCAGCAATCCCGCAGCGATCAGCGGTAACAGCAGCGAATAGCCGACCAGCGCCGCCAGTACCCCACCCACAGCCTGTAGGGCCGTGGTCCTGGCATGCGGCGACCGCAGCACACCGGTATAGCCGACCTGAGGCTCGGGCGGCAGCAACCCGGTGTCGTCGGCGAACAGCCGATCCGGACGCCAGCGGCCGGTCACGATTGATCGCCGATGGCCAGATCCTGGTCGTCGATCACCGGGTTGGTCAACGTGCCGATGCCTTCGACGGTCACGCTGACCTGCTGGCCGGCAGCCATGGGGCCCACGCCCCGTGGAGTCCCGGTCAGAATGACATCGCCCGGCAGCAATGTGGTGAAAGCGGTGATGTGACCGATCAATCGGGCAATCGAGTAGACCATCTGACTCGTATTGGCCTGCTGGCGGGGCTGGCCGTCCAGTTCGGTAGCCAGCCCCAGATGCCCGGCATCGGGGAGAGCGAGATGGGTGATGATCCAGGGGCCCAGGGGGCAGAAGCTGTCGAATCCCTTGGCCCTGGCCCACTGGCCGTCACGCCGCTGCAAATCGCGGGCCGTGACATCGTTGGCGATCGTATAACCGAATATCACCTCAGCCGCCCGCTCCACCGGCACCTTGCGGCAGATCCGGCCAATCACCACGGCCAGTTCGCCCTCGAAGTGCACATCGGCAGACAGGACGGGCCGCACGATTGCTTCCCCCGGGCCGATCACCGAGGTGTTCGGTTTGAGGAAGACCAAGGGCTCACTGGGCACCTCGGACTCGAGTTCAGCCGCATGCTCGGCGTAATTCTTGCCCACCGCAACGATCTTGCTGCGCGGAATCACCGGGGCCAGCAACCGCACCTCGGCCAGGTCCAATCGTTCCCCGGTGTAATTCACCGGCCCAGCCAACGGGTCGCCGTCGATTACGGCAATCGTTTCAGGATGCTCACCGGCATCAGCGGCCAACTCCACCAGCCCAAACCGTGGTTCGGTGCCGGCCTGGGCGAAACGGGCGATACGCATGGAGGCAGCCTACTGGTCCTGCGCTGTCGGTCGCCGAAGCGACCCCAGGGGCATCATCGGCCGGCAGGCTGGGCATACTGTGAGAACATGACCAGCTTCAATGCCGTCGAACTCATCCGCACCAAACGCGACGGCCTGGCGTTGCCTCCCGAAGGGATCGACTGGCTGATCCAGGCCTACACTCAAGGCGAGATCGGCAACGAACAGATGGCCGCCATGGCGATGGCCATCTTCTTCCGGGGATTGGACGATGCCGAATTGCACCGCTGGACGAGCGCGATGACCGCCTCCGGGGAACGACTGGACTTTTCGGGTCTGGATCGCCCCACCGTCGACAAGCACTCCACCGGCGGAGTAGGTGACAAGATCACGCTACCGCTGGTGCCCCTGGTGGCCGCCTGCGGGGCTGCGGTGCCGCAGCTTTCCGGACGCGGGTTGGGGCATACCGGCGGCACCCTGGATAAACTAGAGGCCATCGCCGGTTGGCGAGCCACACTCAGCAACACCGAAATGCATACTCAATTGGCCAAGTTGGGCGCGGTGATCTGTGCGGCCGGGGCCGGTTTGGCCCCAGCCGATAAGTTGCTCTACGCGTTGCGCGATATTACCGGCACGGTGGAATCGATTCCCCTGATCGCCAGCTCGATCATGAGCAAGAAGATCGCCGAAGGCACCGACGCCCTGGTGCTCGATGTCAAGGTGGGCAGCGGGGCTTTCATGTCCGAACCGGCCACGGCCCGCGAGCTGGCCCGCCGGATGGTTGGTCTGGGACGCGAGGCGGGAGTGCGCACCGTGGCGTTGCTGACCGATATGTCCACCCCGCTCGGATTGACCGTCGGCAATGCGCTGGAAGTGCGGGAGTCGGTCGAGGTCCTGGCGGGGGGCGGGCCAGCCGATGTGACCGAACTAACCCTGGCGCTGGCCGGGGAAATGATGGAGTTGTGCGATCTGGATGCCGATCCGGCCCAGGTTCTGGCATCCGGCCGGGCCATGGATGTGTGGCGGCAGATGATCGGTTCCCAAGGCGGCGACCCGGACGCTCCCCTGCCGGCTGCTCGGCACACCGACACCGTGCTGGCCGGCGATACCGGCACGGTACAGCGCCTGGATGCCATGGCCGTGGGGTTAGCCGCCTGGCGGCTGGGGGCAGGGCGAACGAGACTGGGCGCGAGTGTGCAGGCCGGAGCCGGCATCGAGTTGCTGGTTCGGCCCGGGCAGCAGGTGAGCGCCGGCCAACCCATCCTGCGGTTGCACAGCGACACCCCGGAATCCTTCGCCGCAGCTCGTGAAGCATTGGCAAACGGTATCGAGATCGGTGCCGAGGCAACCCCGGCAAGCCCCCTGGTACTTGAACGGATTGGCTGAGCCAGCTAAGACCGGCGGTCTCCTGACCGGCAGCCGGTATTCCGGTCCCTGGTCCAGACCGCACACCGGGATGCCATATCGGGCACGCCAGCATCCCGAGCAGATCACCAGGCCGGTTCAGACCGCGCGCCGGTATCCCTTGACCAGCCCGTACAGGTAGGCCTCCGAAAGCGCCTCCCAGGAAGCCTCAATGATATTGGTGCCCACCCCGACGGTTGTCCAGCCGTGTTCCCCATCCGAGCAGTCGATCAGGACACGCACGATGGCGTCGGTCCCTCGATCATCATCCGGCAGCCGGACCCGGAAATCGGTCAGCTCGAATCCGGCTACCTGTGGGAAGGCCACCGAGAGCGCCTTGACCAGCGCGGCACCCAGCGCATTCACCGGGCCATTACCCTCGCCGACCACCGCATGCCGTTTACCCTGGGTGATCACCTTTACCGTGGCCTCGGAACCCGCAGCTTGTTCGCGGCCCGCGATCTCTTCGGTGAACACTCGCCAACTGACCAATTCGAAGGGTTCGCTCAGCTGGCCGGTCATCCGGCGTACCAGCAGTTCGAAGGACGCATCGGCCGCCTCATAGGAATAGCCCTTGGCCTCCCGCTGCTTGACCGCTTCGGTGACCTTCCCGGCAAGTCCTCGATCCGACAGGTCCAGCCCCAGTAGATCGCCCTTGATCTGGACGCTGGCCCGCCCAGCCATATTGCTGATCAGCATGCGCATATCGTTGCCCACCAATTCGGGATTGGTGTGCTGATACAAATCGGGGTTCACCTTTATGGCGCTGGCGTGCAGCCCTGCCTTGTGGGCAAAGGCCGAATGCCCGACGTAGGGTTGCCGGACAATATGCGGTTGGTTCATGACGTCGGCGACGGCAAAGCTGATACGGGTCAGTTCGGCGAGTTGTTCGGGAGCCAGCAGGGGCCAGCCATATTTGAGCTGCAGATTGGCGATCAAGGTGGTCAGGTCCATGTTGCCGGTTCGTTCGCCGTACCCGTTGACGGTGCCCTGGACGTGCATGGCTCCGGCGTCCACCGCGGCCATGGCGTTGCCGATGGCACAGCCGGAATCGTTGTGGCAGTGCACACCGATGTCGACCCCGATCTGGGCAGCCGCCGAGACCACATCGCCCATCCAGTTCGGCAGCATGCCCCCATTGGTATCGCACAGCACCACGACTTCGGCGCCGGCTTCGGCAGCTACTCGCACCACTTCCAATGCATAGCCAGGATTGGACCGGTAGCCATCGAAAAAGTGCTCGCAATCCACGAACACCCGCCGCCCCAACCCGACCAGATGATTGACGGTGTCTTGCACCATCGCCAGGTTCTCGGCAAGGCTGGCACGCAGAGCCTGCCGGACGTGGGCGTCATGGGACTTGGCAACCAAACAAATGTATTCCGTGCCGGCCGCCGCCAACGCCTGCACCTGAGGATCGCGGGCAGCGACGGTACCCACCCGGCGCGTGGCCCCGAAGGCGACCAGCTGGGCGTTGACCAGACGGAGTTCACGGCCAGCCCTAGTGAAGAAGTCGGTATCGGCTGGGTTGGCGCCCGGCCAGCCACCCTCAATGAAACCGACCCCCAGTTCGTCCAGGTACCTGGCCAATTTCAATTTGTTGTCAACGGTGAGGCTGACCCCTTCCTGCTGGGCACCATCGCGCAGGGTGGTGTCATAGATATCGAAGCGTTCCGGCAGCACCGGCAGGGCAATCATGGTACCTCCGTGGGCGAACCAGCCGAGATACCGGCCGGGCTAATCTGAACGGCATCCATCGTTGCCGAGCCGTTCACATCGTGGGCAGCAGTCTCGGTCCTCGGACGATCTGCTTAGCAGACGCGCTGCATCCAGCCGTGTTCGTCCGGTACCCGGCCGTACTGGATGTCGAGCAGGTGATCGCGCAGCGGGATGGTGTGGGTGGCGGCTGCGGTGTCGATGACGAACTGTTCGCTGTCGGTGCACAGCGAACGGATCGGGGTGATCACCGCCGCGGTGCCACAGGCGAACAGTTCCCGGATATCGCCGCTGCGGATTCCCTGCAGCACCTCCTCCAGGCTGATCGGTCGTTCCACCGGGGTCAGGCCCAGAGTTTGGGCCACCTTCAACAGCGAGTCCCGGGTTACGCCGGGCAGGATATTGCCATTCAATTCCGGGGTGACCAATTCGTCGTGCCGAGTGATCATGAAGAAGTTCATACCACCCAGCTCTTCGATCCAGCGCCGCTCGGCGGCATCCAAGAACAGGACCTGACTGCATCCATGGGTACCGGCCAGTTCCTGTGGCAACAACGAAGCGGCATAGTTGCCGCCACATTTGGCAGCGCCGGTACCGCCGGCGGCCACCCGTGAGTATTCGGTGGATACCCAGATGTCCACCGGTGAGACACCGCCGGCGAAATAGGATCCCACCGGGCTCGCGATCACCGCGTAAACCACCGACCGGGCTGGCCGCACTCCCAGGAAAACCTCCGAGGCCATCATGAATGGGCGCAGGTAGAGGCTCTGTTCGGCGCCACCGGGTACCCAGCGGGCATCCAGGGTAACCAGTTGACGCACGCTGGTGACAAAATCGCTCACCGGCAGTTCGGGCAGGGCCAGTCGGCGGGCGGAATTGGCGAATCTGGCGCCATTGGCATCGGGCCGGAACAGCCACACCGAACCGTCGTCATGCCGGTAGGCCTTCAGCCCTTCGAACACTTCCTGGGCGTAGTGGAAGACGGCACCGCCGGGATCCAACGATACCGGCGCGTATCCGACCAGACGGTCGTTGTACCAGCCGGTGTCGCGCGCCCAGCTGGCCACCGCCATGTGATCGGTGAAAACCTGCCCAAAGCCGGGGTTGGCGCACATCCCGGCTATGACATCGTCGGCCAGATAGCTGGGGTTCATCGGGGGAGCAAAACTCAGCGCCATGGGGCAACCATAGTGCGCTTGCCCGCCGGCCGGTCGCACTGGGCACATGCTGGGCGGCCGGCCAGCGCCCGCTATCCGGTGATCGGGCTGACCCGTTGAGAGCGGCTAAGCGGTCCGAGAGGCACCGGCTACAGTCGAGCCCATGACCGCAACCCAGCAGCATCCCAGCATCGCAGTGATCCCGGGGGACGGGATCGGCCCGGAAGTGATCGCAGAGGCCATCAAGGTGCTGACCGCCGCTTGCCCGGATACCTTCGAATTCGAGCATTTCACGCTGGGCGCCGAGCATTGGCTGGCCACCGGCGAGGTCCTTTCCGATGCCACCCTGGCCCGCCTGGCCAGTCATGATGCCATCTTGTTGGGCGCGGTGGGCGCGGCCCCGGACAGCACGCAGATCCCCAGTGGGCTGCTGGAACGCGGGCTACTGCTGAAATTGCGTTTCAGTTTCGATCAAGACGTCAATCTGCGCCCGAGCCGGCACCATCCAGGGACCGTTAGCCCGCTGGCGGAATCGGTGCTGGCCCAAGGCGATATCGATTTCGTGGTGGTGCGGGAGGGTACCGAGGGGCTCTATGCCGGCAATGGCGGCACGCTGCGCGGCGGCACCGACGATGAAGTGGCCACCGAAGTCAGCGTAAACACCGCCTTGGGGGTACGCAGGGTGGTGCGCTACGCCTATGCGCTGGCCGCCCGCCGCCGCGGCCACCTGACCCTGCTACACAAGCACAACGTGCTGGTGAACGCGGGCGGGCTGTGGAAGCGGATCTTTGCCGAAGTAGGAAAGGATTTCCCGCAGATTGAGACCGATTACCTGCACATCGATGCGGCCACCATCCGGCTGATCACCAACCCGGCCGATTTCGACGTGATCGTCACCGACAATCTGTTCGGCGACATCATCACCGATCAGGCCGCCGCGATCACCGGCGGCATCGGCCTGGCACCCAGCGCAAACATCAACACCGCGCGACGGTTCCCCTCGATGTTCGAACCGGTGCATGGGTCGGCCCCCGATATCGCCGGACGGGGCCTGGCCGATCCGACCGCGGCGATTTCTTCGCTGGCCTTGCTGCTGGATCATCTCGGCCGCGACGCGGACGCCGCCCGGATAACCCGGGCGGTGAACGCCGATCTAACCGAGCGGGCCACCACCAGGCGCAGCACCACCGAGATCGGGGATGCGATCGCCGCCAGGCTGGTCTGAGCACCTGCTGACCGGTACGTCAGGTGTTGTGCAGCGCAGCGGTTTGCTCCGCCCTTTCGCAGAGCTGGCCCGCCAAAGACCCCCACGCGCCGGTCGCGGGGCTGCACCATGATCCCTAGCCGCAGCGGTTGACCCCGAGACCTTCTAGGATGCAAGCCTTTGATCGATTCCGATACGCCCGGGAAAGCCGGGGCGAAGGCGAAAGATTGGGGTTCAACCTTGACGGTTCCGGGTATAGCGGCAATCAACCGATGGCGAGCCGAAGGCGCCCGGCTGGCCAGGCAGTCCCAGCAGTTGCGCCTGGCCCTGGCACGTACCACCGCGACAGCAGCGGACGAGCATGTCCAATTGCGGGTGGCCGCGTCCGGGGTATTGCTGGCGGTGGGTTTCACCGAAGCCAGCCGACAGCTCAGCCAGCCCCAGCTATCCGCTGCGGTGCTGCGGGTGTATGCCGCCGCCAAAGCGCTGCTGATCAGCGGTGATGGTTTGGAGGATGGCCGCAATCGACCGATCCGGGTGGCATTGGCCCCCGAGGACGACGATCCCGCATTTACCACGGCGATGACGGCCATCGCGAGCCCCGCTGGCGTAGGACTCCCGACCGCGGCCGACCACGCCGAGATGATCCAACGGGTCCGTCGCCTTAATCAAACCGGCCCAGACGGTTTGGGTTTGCGCAGCGTAGACCCGCCACCGGGTCAAGACTATGACGACTGGATGCATCAGCGGCTCACCCGAATCGCCGAGCAGGCCACTCGCGCCGCCCGCCGGGTGAACGAGGTGGTGGGCCGGTCCACCGGTGACTATCTGACGATTGAGGTCGACCATTCCGCTGCCCCCATCGCGGTGCGCTTCCTCATGGCCAGCGCCCGGCTCGGCCCCGAGCAGTTGGGTACCGAGTTCGCGAAGAGCTACACCGAGGCCGCCGCCGATGCCCGCGCCCAGGCCGCCGCGATCCGGGCCGAGAGCAAGTAGATCCCCAGCACACACCAGGAGCCGAATCATGAGTATCCAGAGTTGGCATGTCGGTGACCTTAAGCAGGCATCGGCCGACGTCCATCACATAGCGGACGCCATCTGCAAATTGCCCGCAACGTTGCCCAATCCCGACCCGAACATGTACGGGCTGCTGGTCAGCCAGGCCGCCCAGCATGCCGAACCGGCCACCACCGACAGCCATCGCTGTCTGCTCACGGCGATGGCAGAGGTGACCGGTTCGGTGGGCGACCGGCTGAGCGAATGCGCCGAGTACTACCACCAGACCGAGACCGCAAATACCGATCAAGCCACCGCGTTGCAGACCCTGATCGATTCGAAGTTTGACTGAGGAGCCGAGATGACAGTGACACGCGGCACGATCGAGACGGCCGGGAAGCTCCTGGAGCAGGCCCGGGATCAGTACTCCGAGAACCCGAAAGCCGAAAATCAGGATCTCCAGATCCTGGCCATGAAGATCTATGTCTATCGCTGGTTGCCGAACTACCTGATCCAGGAGGTCATCGACTGGATCCTGGAGAACACCAAGGATTTCCAGGAGATGCTGGATTTGCTGGCCGGCTATCCCGACAAGATCAAGGAGCACGCCGAGGGGGTTCGTCGTCCGACCAAGGTGATCGGTCAAGGGCTGATGCCGGGCTACCAGTCCGCAGCCGACCGCGCCCGCCAGCAATGGGAGGGATCGGCCGCCGAGGAGTTCTCTGCCACCTCGGCAGCGCTGTTGAAGGTCTACGGCGGATATGCCGCACTGCCACCCCGCATAGCCGAACTGGAAATGCTGGCGGCCGCCAATGTGGCGGCCATCCGCACCCTGGTGCGCGACACCATCAGCGACTGCTTCTCCGAACTCGTCCGGGTGGCAGTCGATATGGCACTGACCGTGGGGGCGGGCGCGGTTGCGGGCGGCATCGGCGGTGCCGCCGTGGGCTCGGTTTTCGGGCCGATCGGCTCGGTCGTGGGTGGCGCGGTCGGTTTCGTCGGCGGGCTCGCGGGCGGTTCGGCTGCCGCGCTCGGCGAGTTCATCGCCTGGGCGGCGGACTTCATCAACAGCTATCTGCAGTATCTGTCCCAGGTATTGCAGGAATTGCTGGGAGTTACCACGCAAACCATGGGCCAGGTATATGGCATCGGCACCGTGATGAAACGCGCGGCGGCCATCCTGCAGGGCAAGGGCGACCCCGGTGCCCCCGGCGAGGTCGCCGAGGGCAGCTACGGCGCCGAGATGAAGGGCGGCGAGCCTCGCCCCGAGGACAGTACGCTGGCCGGTATCAACCATATGTTCCCGAATGATTCCCGATCGGTGGTCGATCCGAATACCGGCGAGAAGTACGATCTACTGAGCGATCAGGAGGTGGCCCAACAGCTCGGCATCGATCCGGCGCTGCTGCGCAACGACGAAAACGGTTTCCTGGCCGGGGTCTACATGACCCAGGGCGAAGACGGCAAACCGAAGTACGTGGTCGTCATGGCCGGCACCGGTGAGGGGCCGGGCGGTGCGAAACCCGACGTTGTCGAAGACGCCGCCGGCGGGGTGGCGCCATCGGGTCAGGCCATGGACGCGATGCGGCTGGCCGAGGCATTGCAGGGCACAGAAAACGGCGATTCCATCACCTATACCGGGCACTCGCTGGGCGGCCGGTTGGCCTCGGTAGCCGCAATGACCACCGGGAATGCCGCAGTCACCTTCAATTCTGCCGGCGTCAGCGATCCGATGATCGAATACGTCGCGGGCACGCGCGGCATGACCGGCGACGAGTTGCGCACCGAGATGGCCGCCGGTGGCACGGTGCGCGGCTATCAGACCAGCGACGATCCGCTATCCCTGGCCCAGGAGGATGTGCCGGGGGTCGCCGGAACGATGCACGACGCCCCCGGCACCCAGCACCGCATCGAAGGCCATCGCGGCTTCACCAGCAACCAGGGGGTGGCGGCCGGTCACAGCATGGACAACGTGCTGGAGTCCATGGAATCCGCCTACGGCTTCCGGCAGCCCACCTACACGTAACACGAATGATGATCCTCCGCAAGATGATTGGAGCGTTCATCGCGGCATCGCTGCTTTGCTCGTGTTCGATGTTCGGGCTGGGGGTTCGTCCCCCAGCCGGGCTGGCCGACCGGGCGCGCGCCATCCCCGGGGTGACCGGGGTGGAACTGGCCGCCAGCCGCCCCGAGAATACCGGCCAACCGGTCTGGACCTCGATCGTCAGGCTCGATCCCGATCTCGACGTGGCCGGCCAGCGGGCGGCCATCGCGGACTTCTACCGCCTGGTGGACGAATCCGGCAAGGCCGACTCCTACCGAGGCGGGGAACTCTGGCTAGGCGAGGATAAGGTGCTCCGCGCCACCGATCGGCTGGACGTGGACAACGGCCTGCTGGCGTTGCTGGCCCAATTGCCCAACTATGACGTCCAGTACACCAGACGATATGCGATCACGGTCGCTGCGCAAATCGGCGATATCAATGCGCTGTTCGAACGGGCCAAGGCGCTGGACGGCCTCCAGATTCCGGCCGGTCTGGTGGTGAAGATCGCGGTGACCAGCGCGGCCGGGGCGGTGGGCGGGGAAGGCTATTTCCATTTCGCGAGCACCCTACCCTGCCCGGACCGGGATCGTGCCCTGCGTGATCAGCTCGCCGAGCTGCTGACCGGATCGAGGGTGAGTGCGGCCACCATTTCCCTGGATGAGACGCCCATCATCCGGGTTACCACTCCACAGACCGATGCCGGGCTGTTCGCCGCCTTAGTCGAGCTGGCCGCCCGGGATGACCGAGAGATCCGGGTGTCCGCCCACCTCCCCGGGGCAAGCCAGCCATACCAGAGCCAGACCGCCTGAAAGCCGGTCATCCCCGGGGATTCCCCCGATCCCCGGCCGGTTGTCACCAGGCTCCTCTAAGCTCGGCATAATCGATATCCTCGGGGTGACACCCGAGTTCTTACCCGAAAGGTGTGACCGGCATGGGATTGATGGACAAGCTACGCGGCGAATTCGTCGATATCATCGAATGGCTTGAGGATTCCCGTACCCTGCTGGGGTGGCGTTTCCCCCGCTACCAGAATGAGATCAAGCAAGGCGCCCAGTTGATCGTCCGCGAAGGCCAACTGGCTATCTTCGTCTATCAAGGCCAGTTGGCCGACACCTTCGGCCCCGGCACCTACACCTTGAACACCCAAAACCTGCCGATCATGTCCACCTTGCAGGGCTGGAAGTACGGCTTCAACAGCCCCTTCCGTTCCGAGGTGTACTTCATCAACACCCGCCCGGTCACCGATCTGCGCTGGGGCACCCCGAATCCGATCACGTTGCGCGATCCGGACTTCGGCATGGTCCAGGTTCGCGCCAATGGCCTGTGCGTGGTGCGGGTGCTGGATCCGGTGATCTTCCTGCGCCAGGTGATCGGCACCGACTCCCAGGTCGGTGTGGAGGAGATCACCGAACTCCTGCGCCGCGAGATCAGCCAGGCGTTCTCCGAACTGGTGCTGAACACCGGGGTCGGCGCCATCGACCTGCAGGGTCACCAAACCGAACTGTCCGAGCGGCTACGACAAGCCGTGATGCCCCGCATCGATGACGAGTTCGGCCTGACCATCCAGTCCATCGTCATGAACGTCTCGCTGCCCGACGAGATCACCCAGGCGATGACCCGTGGGGTGGCCAAGGGCGTGGAGGAGGCCGGCTGGATGAACCAACTCGGCGACCTGAATCGCTACCAACAGGCAAAGGCCGCCGATGCCATGACCGCTGCCGCGAACAATCCCAACGGCGGCGGCATGGGGGCGATGATGGGTGCCGGGATGGGCATGATGATGGGGCAGCAGTTGGCCGGCCAGCTAAACCAGGGCGGTCAGCATGCGCAGCAGACCCCACCGCCGCTGCTGCAGGACGACCAGACCTTCCACGTGGAGATGAACGGTTCGGCGGTTGGCCCGTACAATCTTGCCCAGTTGCGCAATATGGTTGGAAACGGTCAGTTGACCACCCACACCCTGGTGTGGAGCGCCGGCCAGGCTGGCTGGTTGCCGGCTGGTCAGGTGCCCGCCCTGCGGGCTCTGCTGGTGGCCCCGCCGCCACTGCCCAACCAACCCAGTTCCCCCGCCGGCCCACCGAACCCGGCCGGCGGAGTCGGCGATCGGGTCAACTGACCAGATCGACCATGTCTCAGTCACCTCCGGATCTCCCGCCGGGCCGACGCCCCATCCCGGCAGGGAGACCGCCCGTGCCAGCCCGGCAGGCCCCTGGCTGGGCGCCGCCCAACCAGGTAGCCCAGGTGCCGGCAGCCAACGCCCGCAACAGTGCCGGCCGACCAGCCGGTGCCCCGGGGCCCGGCCATCCGCGGCAAGATCCCCGCCATGCCATGCCGGTTGCCAGGCCGCACAACGATCCCGCGATACTGCACGTCACCGAGCAGACCCGCACCTACCCGTGCCCGTCCTGCGGCGGAATGCTCATCTTCGATCCCGACAGCCAAGCCATGGGCTGCCCAAGCTGTGGGAACCAGGTGCCGATCTCACCGCAGTTTGTTCGGCCGCAGCCCGTCGCCAAACGCGATCTGGATTCGGCGATGAGGCAGTTGGCCCAGTTGCAGGCGACCGCACGCCAGCAGGTGGCGCCCGACAAGGAAGTGGTCTGTCAGTCATGCGGCGGCCGTACCGTCTTCGCCGGGACTCTCACGGCCGTGCGCTGTCCCTATTGCAACACCCCGATCCAACGCGACGACATCCAGGCCGCCCCCACAAGGCTGCCGATCGATGGCATCCTGCCGCTGCAGATCAGTCAGCGAGCAGCTGCCCAACGCATCGAAGCCTGGATCAACTCGCGTCGATTCGCGCCAAACGCGTTCAAAAAGTACCGCCGGGTGGGCAGTTTCACCAGCATCTATCTGCCCTACTTCAGCTACGACGCCCAGACCACCACCAGCTATACCGGGCAACGAGGCGTCCGCCGGACCGAGTCCTACCAGGATTCCCAGGGCAACACCCAAACCCGTGTCGTCACCGACTGGTATCCCGCCTCCGGGATGGTCAACAACGCCTTTGAAGATGTCACCGGGCATGCCTCAAACGGTCTGGACGACGACAAGATCACCGAACTAGAACCCTGGCCGATGCAAGTGGCCCGGCCCTACTCGCCCGAGTTTGTCGCCGGGCATCTCAGCCGCACCTACGATTTGGACGCCTACCAAGTATTCGGCGCCCGGGTGCGACCCCGGATGGAAACGGTGATCGACAGCACGATCCGGGCCGATATCGGCGGCGATGAGCAGCGCATCTTCTCCCGCGACACGACTTGGCTGATGCTCGTCTTCTGCCAGTTGGCGCTCCCGGTGTGGATGCTGACGGTGACCTTCAAGAACAAGCCCTATAACGCGGTGATCAACGGCGTCACCGGCGAAGTCCAGGGGCGCCGCCCCTGGAGCTGGATAAAGATCACCCTGGCGATTCTCGTCGGAGTGGCGATAGTCGCCGGTATCTACTGGCTATACCAGACCTACGGCACCCAAAATGGCTGATTCCCAGAGCCTCCGGTGGCCGAACGCCGTACTCGGCCGGGAGGCGGCTCCCGGGACGCGGGCGGCCGGTTGTGCCGTGGCAC
>CALHWB010000066.1 GCA_938036835.1 uncultured Propionibacterium sp. | reverse complement strand
TATCAACGTCGGCAGCAGTTTTGACTTCGTGGTAAGCCTTTGCTACGCCTTTCATCCCAAGGAAATCCTTGGGCCGGGCCGTTTACTGTGTTCGGGGCCGGCAGCGCCACCGAGCGTGCAGCTGAGGCATCTCAGAGCATCGTCCGGAGTGTGGCTGTGATCGCATCGTGGAGTGAGCCGATACGGTCGAGGCGGTCCGCAAGCGAGCGCCAGTCCGCATCGATGACGTCGATCTGGGCTCCGCCAAGCACCTTGGCCTGTTGCCGCAGCAGTTCGGACAATTCGGGAAACCGGTGGAGTAACCCCGCGGTATCCAGACGGCGCCGGGCACCGAGACGCACACCGAAGTTGGCCAAGATCGATGAGGCCGCCTCGGGTAGCCCGCCGTCAAGAGCCTCGTCGCGCAATTCAGCGAGACCCGCGACGTTCCCGCTCGGAAACCCGGGAACAGCGTGCTGCCCCGTTGCCCACCCGAGTGCAAAAGGCAAGGCGGCGACCGCCCACTCATCGAGCGAGCCGACCGGGGCGGTGAATCCGGTCCGAAGCGGGAAACGGCCGCGGGAATATCCGATCGTTTCCGCGCCCCATGCCAAAAGGAAATCGGCAATGCCGAGCGCCGCATATGGGTGACCTTGCGGATCGTGCATGATGATATGCCGATCGCCGACATCGAGAACGGCGACAAAATGGTCTGCACTCGTAGGACGATCCATGCCCGGCTGATACCGCAATAGCCCCATGTCGAGAGGGCCGACGAAAACAGGACCGCTCGCCGTCAGCTCTCGCAGCGTATCGAGTGCCCGGCCTTCGTCGGTGAACGTCAATCTTTCGTGGCGCACACCCATGATCGTCAGGGCCTGATCGATTCCGGCATCCGGATCCCAACCCGGCGGATCGAAAAACGGGAGCCGAGCCATGCGCTGATACCCGAACGCGGAGCCGGTGAGGGCTTCGACGGTGGATGCATCGATGGGGTGTCCGAGCGTCATCGCGAGTGTGTTCGAATAGCAATACGGCGCATTCCCACAATATTTTACCACGCTTTAATCGTAACGTGCCGGGGCCGTGGGCCGAACGGAATGACCCTCGACGTGACTGGGCGGCGGCCCCGCGGCGAGCCCCGGCCGGAGGCAACGCGCTAGCATCGCCCCATGCAAGCCGTCCGGGAAGCCATCCCGACCACCGTCACGAGTGCCCAGCGCACCCACTATCCGATAATCGACACCACCTTGGCCAACGGATTGCGCCTGTTGGTGAACCCGGATCCGTTGGCTCCGGGAGTCGCGGTGAACCTGTGGTACGGAGTCGGCTCGCGAGACGAAACCGTGGGCGCTACCGGGTTCGCCCACCTATTCGAACACCTAATGTTCGCCGGCTCGGCCCAGGTGGCTAGCGGCGAGCATCTGACCGCGATCCAGGCGGTGGGCGGGTCGGCCAACGCAACCACCGGTTTCGACCGCACCAACTATTTTCAGACGGTTGGCCCCCAGGCCCTAGAACTCGCCCTGTGGCTTGAATCCGAACGCATGAGCAGCCTGCGGGTGGACGAGGAGAACTTCACCACCCAGCGCGAGGTCGTCAAGGAGGAAAAACGCCAGCGCTACGACAACGTGCCCTACGGCGACCAGCTGATGCTGCTGCTGGAGCTCAATTTCCCCGCCGGGTATCCCTACCGGCATGCCCCGATCGGTTCAATGGCCGACCTGGACGCGGCCACCCTGACCGACGTGCAGGCCTTCCACCAGCGGTGGTATCACCCCGGTAATGCAACGCTGGCGTTGTCAGGAGCGGTCGAGGTCGAGACCGCCCACGAGTTGGTCGGCAGGTATTTCGGGCAGCTCCCGGCCGGAACCCCCGCGGGCCGGGAACAATGCCCCACCCTGCCGCCCCACCACGACCACGCCGAGTTGACCGTGCAACGCGAAGTGCCAAGACCGATGCTGCATCTGGGCTGGCGCACCCCGGCCCTGGATCACCCCGACCGGCTGGCGCTGGATATCGCCCTGGCGTTGCTGGGCGATGGCCAGTCGGCCCGGCTCAACCGCGATCTGGTCCGCGAACGCCAGCTGGCCGAGGGAATAGGCTGCCTCGATCTGGGGCTGGCGCGAGGCTCATCCCTGGCAGTGATCTCGGCGCGACCGCGCGAGGATGTCGAGTTGTCCGCCCTCACCGAGCCGATCCTGGCCCACCTGGAGCGGTTGGCCGCCAACGGCCCGGATACCCGAGAGCTGGCCAGAGCCAAGGCTGGTATCGAACGCGAATGGCTGGCGGGGCTGGCACCGGTCGATCGGCGAGCCGACCAACTCAACTTCATGACCGGCCACTTCGACGATCCCGAGCGCATCAACCACGAGTTGGACGAGATCCTTGCCATTGGGGCCGAGCAGGTGGCCCAAGCCACCCGGACCTGGCTGCATCCCGAGCATTGCTCAGCCCTGCGCTACCTGATCGGAACAACCCGATGACCGGCATGCTACCGCGCCCATCGGTCGCCCCGGCCCAGCGCTGGCGTTTCCCGGAACCCGTCCGGGCCCAGTTGCCCAACGGCGCCCGAGTCTGGCTGTATCACTTGCCGGGCCAGCATGTACTCAGCGCCCAGGTGGTGTTCGACGTGCCCACCAGCGTCGAGCCAGCCGAATCGGAGGGCATCGCCACGATCGCCGTGCGCACCAGCGATGAGGGCAGCCGCACCCATCCCGGCGCCGAACTGGCCGAGTTACTCGAAAACCAGGGAGCCACCTACTCAGGTACCGCCTTGGGGCCGGCGACCATCTGCCGGATGGAGGTACCGGCGAGCAGGCTACCCGGTGCCCTTGATCTCCTGGCCGAGATCATCACCCAGCCGGCCTTCGACGATTCCGATGTGGCCCGTCAGGTCGCCCTTCGGCTGGCCGAGATCCAGCAGGGCCTGGTGCACAGCCAGCACCTGGCTGCGCTGGGCTTCCAACGCGCGGTCATCGATCCCAGCACCCGGGCCGGGCGTCCCACCGCAGGCGTCAGCGGCACGGTGGCCGCCATCACCTCGGATGACGTGGCCGGTTTCCACCGGCACTGGTGGCGGCCGGCAGCGGCCACCATCGTGCTGGCCGGCGACCTGCCCACATCCACCCTGGAACTGGTGGCTAACGGTTTCGCTGGCTGGCAGGGCGGCCAGACGGCCGGACACCAGCCGTTTCGGGTGAATCCCGCCGCACCGCAGGTATGGGTCATCGATCGCCCAGAGGCGGTCCAGACCGATATCCGGATCGGCTGTGCCGGTCCCGACCGGAACGACCCCCGCTGGGCGGCCCTGGATGTCGCGGCCACCGCGATGGGGGGTTCTTTCGGTTCCCGGCTGAACCTGGTGCTGCGCGAGGAACTCGGCTACACCTATGGGGCGCATGCCGGCTTCCATTCACTGCGTTCCGGCGGCACCTTCTCCGTCCGCACCAGTTGCCGGACCGAGATCGCACCGGATGCCGTGGCCAGAATCCTCGAACTGCTGGATATCCAGCGCAGACCGTTCACCGCCGATGAACTAAGCGATGCGCGCAGCTACCTGCTGGGTATCGCACCCCTGCATTTCCAGACCGCCGAGACGATCGCCGACCAGGCGGCTGCGCTGGCAGCGGCAGGTGTGCAACCCGAGTGGGTGAATCGCCACCAGTCCCGGGTGACGGAAGTGACCGCGGCCACCGCCAACCGGGCATTCGCCGAGGTGGTGCGGCCCGACCGGGTAAGCGTGGTGCTGTGTGGGCAGGCAACCGGCCTGCTGCCCGGGCTCACCGCGCTCGGCCTGGATCCGCAAGTGATCTCCCCGCAATCGCTGGACGGCTGACGGCCAACCAGACGCGTCCGATGTATCACCCGCCTTCGTCCGGGCTCACCGCAGGGCCCGCTGGGCGGCCTCCACCTGCTTGCGGGCGTTGTCGATCTGGCGTTGGTATTCCGCCAGATTTCCGGCCTTCAGCGCCTCATCGGCGGCCTGGTAGGCCCGCATCGCCTCATCCAGCGCGGCCTGGGCCGCGGCCGTGCCGCTCGCAGGAATCCCGGAGTCCTCCTCCGGTGGAGTCGAGTTCTCACCTGTTTCGACGCCCGAATCCCCTTCGAACACCATGTCGAGAGCCTCCTGCAGGGTTTCCCCGATACCGATGCTCTCCCCGAACCGGACGACGATGAACCGCAGCACCGGGTAAGACCCCTGGGTTTCGCCCTGGGTATAGATCGGCTCGACATAGATCAGCCCACCACCCAACGGCAGGGTGAGCAGATTGCCGTAGACCGGCTTCGCGGCCCCCTGACTGGTGAACGGCAGCAGGGAGGATTGAACCCGCTGGTCGGTCTGGATGGCGTTGAAGGTTTGGTTCGGGCCAGGCACCTGATGGGTGTCCGACAGCCGCAACACCCTGATCCGCCCATAGCCGGGATGGGAGGCGTCGGCGACCACGGCCATGTAGGCACCCAGGTTCTCTCGCTCATTGGGGACGAAAACCGTGGTCTGGCTGAAGACCGAGGTTTCATCCCCGGGCCACTTGATCGACAGGAAATAGGCTGGTTCCTTGGTGTCCTTGGCACGTGGATCGTCGGGCACCCGCCAAAGATCGGATTGCTGGTACCAGGCCATCGGATCGGTCATGTGATAGCGGGACAGAATCTGGCGTTGCACCTTGAATAGATCCTGCGGATAACGCAGATGGGCTTTTAGGTCTGGGCTGATCTCGTCGGCCGACCGCAGCATGCCCGGGTAGACCTTGGCCCAGGTCTGCAACACCGGATCCGAGGCGTCCCAGGCATATAGGCTCACCGTGCCGTCATAGGCATCCACCACGGCCTTGACCGAATTGCGCAGATAGTTGACATCGCTGCGTTCCGTGGCTATGGGCACCCACTCCTTGGACGAATCGCTGGTGGCGCTGGCCAGGTCGACTCGTTGCGAGTTGGGATAGCTGTTGCTGGTCGAGTAGCCATCCAGGATCCAAACCACCCGGCCATCGACCACCGCCGGATAGGGATCCTTGTCGATATTGAGCCAGGGCGCCACCTTGGCCACCCGCTCCATGGGGGTGCGCTCGAACAGAATCCGGGATTCGGCATGCACCCGATTGCTGAGCAACAGGTTGATGTCGCCGAAGCGGGCCGCGAACAACGCGCGCACCAGCATGTTACCGATGGGTACCCCGCCCGATCCGGTGTAGGTGGTATAGGTCTCACCACCACCGGTGCCCGATTCGCCACCTCCGGGGGTATCCAATTCGACCGGTGAAACCCCCTCTCTTGCCCCCACAACCGAGTACTCGTCGGTCCGCTCCCCGAAATACACCCGGGGTTCGACCTGATCCAGTTCGCCCACCGGCGGGATGTCCCGCACGATCCATTCGGGCACCCCGCTGGCCTGCCGACGGTTGCCATAGGCCCCGACCATGGCATAGCCATGGGTATAGACCGTGTGGACGTTGTTCCAGGTCTGGTTGCCGGACGGCAGCCCACCGATGTTGATCTCGCGTACCGCGATGATGGCATCGGTCTCCTGATCGTTGATCGTATACCGGTCGACGTCTAGCACCTTGGGAAAGGAATAGTAGCCACGAACCTGCTGCAATTGCTCGAAGGTGGGCGCTATGACCTGTGGATCCATCAGCCGGATCCCCGGCAGGGCCTCGGCATCGGCGATCAACTGACCTGCGGCGGCGCTGGTGGTCGCCTCATAGTCGGTGATCTCGACATCGGACAGCCCATAGGCATCCCGAGTGGCAGCTATCTGATTGGCGATATAGGGCCGTTCCCGGTCGGGCTCATTGGGGCGCACATCGAAATGCTGGATCAGGCCCGGGTAGGCTCCCTGAACGATCAGGCTAGACGCGATCGCCAGGGCGACGGCTGCCCCCGGCATGATCCAATGCCGGAGCCGGGCGTTGACGAAGAAGATCACCGCGGCAATGGCACAGATCACCGCCATAATCAGTTTCGCGGTGATGCGGGCCTCGGCATCGGTATAGCCCACCCCGGTCATCAGCGGATCGTTGTCGGAGATAGCGAACGCATAGCGTCCCAGCCACTGATCGACCCCGATGGCCAACAGCAACAGCCCGAACATCACCGACAACTGGGCTTGGGCATTGGGGCCAAAGGGGTTGCTCAGCTTCACCTGGGGGGTGGCTCCCTCGCCCGATTGGCTGACCTGCAACGGGCTGGAACGCAGCGAACCATTGATAAAATGCACCGCGGCCGCAGCCAGCAGCGCGACGATCAACGTCCAGGTCACCTGGCTGACCACGAACCGCCACCAAGGCAGATCGAAGACGTAGAAGGAGACGTCCAGGTTGAAATAGGGCTCGGTGCGACCGAAGCCGGTGCTGTTCAGCCAGGCGAGGAACATATCGGTGTTGGCGACCGAACCGGTGCCGGCCAGCACGCCCAGACCAACCGCGGGAACTCCCATGAACAGCCAAGCCCGGGACAAGAGCACCGCACGGTAGCGATTGAGGGTGCCGGAGGCGGACTTGCCCGATTTTGCCCCCACCGGTCGAAGCCGGTGCGCGATGGCCATGCTCAGCCACACCGCCGCCGCCATCAGCACGCCGAAGATGGCGAACAACCCGATGGTGCTGATCAATCTGATTCGAAAGACCTCGGCCGCGGATACGGAGCGGTACCACAGCAGGTCGGTCCACACCCGCGAGAACAACATGAAACCCACGATCAGCACCGCCAGCACCACCACCGTCGGGGCCAACGCGCCACGACGCCGGCCCGGCTTGGTGGAATCCGTGCTACTGGTTTTAGACATGTAGTCCCCTCGTTACTCAATTCAGTGTACAGGCCAGAGCCCGGGTCAGCGCCGGCACCAGGTCGGTGCCCATCAACAGGTCGGTTGGATCACTGGTCAACCTGGCGACGCAATGGGTCAGCACGCCACCGTCAGCGCCGCGCAGCGCCCCCGCCACCACCCGTAGATCCTGCCGGTCGGGATGAGCCGCCACAAATTCCGCAGCCAGATCCGGCCGCGCCGGGATATCGGCCTCCGCCGCCGGTGGCAGAAAACTGCGCTCGGTGGCCAATGCGCAGCCGGCGACCGTAGCCGGCCAGGCAAGCTGGCCCAGCGCCGTCAACAGGTCGGTACCCGAACGGAAATCCTCCTGCTCCACCGATGACAGCGCGCCCGGGCCGGTCTTCTTGAGTTGCCCGGCCAGGCTTGGCTCGGCGGCCAGCAGATCGGCCGTCGAGACCAGGGCGAACAGCCGGGCTGGCTGATCCCAGCCGGCCCGGCCCACGAAGCTTTCTATCTCGACAAGTGCGGTCAGCAGGGTCTCGACACGTTCACTGCCGGGTTTCAGCATCGGTGTACCTGTTGGGCGGTATCGGGATCGCTCAGCAATTGCAGGCTGGTGATCGCATCGGTCAACGTGGTCACCGCAACCACATCCATATCGGAGGATAGCCCGGCCACGTCCGGGCAGTTACTGGCCGGCACCAGCATGATCTGGGCCCCGGCCCGTTCAGCTGCCCGCAGCTTCTGCCGCAATGCGCCGATGCTGCCCACCTCACCGGAGGCATTGATCTCCCCGGTGGCCGCCACGCTACGACCCGATATCAGATCTCCGGGGGTCAACTCGTCGTAGATGGTCAGCGCGAAGGCCAACCCACCCGACTCCCCCACCATGTCCGGATCCAGGGCGAAGCGTACCTGTACATCGTGCTGGAAGCTGTTGTCTAGATCCACACCGAGCTTGGCCGCGCTCGGATCGTCCTGCGCGGCGACGGTGGTGATCGCCACCTCGAACCGCTGTGTTTCGCGGATCAGGCCCAGCCGGACCACGGTGCCCGGCTCGATCTGGGCAAGGATCGCCTGGACCTGGGAGCGGTTATTCACCGCCGAACCATCCACCGTGGACACCAAATCGCCGGCCTGAACCTTGCCATAGGCCGGTCCCGAACTGGACACCTGGGTGACCACCGGAAGCGGGGTCACCTCATGTCCGGCAGCGATCAGGGCCGCCACCACCGAGTCCCGCTGAGCAGATGCCATCTGCTGGACTTCCTCGGCTTGCTGCTGGGTGTTGGGCCTACCGATCGGATAGACGACCTCGCGCGGCAACACCTGCTGGGCCGGCAGCACATAGGCCAGGAAAGCCTGCGGCAGAGTCATCGTGGCGTCCGCTCTGGTGACCGCCACAGTGGTCAGCTGAACCTGCCCGGAGGCCGGATAGGTGGTGGTTCCCATGATCTGCACTATGGGCTGGCCGTCTTGGGTGCCGAGCAGGTTGGTCACCGAACCCGGCGCCCAACTGACAAACGGCACCGGCAACAACGATACGATCGCGATCAGCACGACGAACAGGACCGTGGACACCATGGCCGTCCAGCCTTGTTTCGTCATCGCTCACCTCGGCGGCAGGTCGTGGAATGCTATTGGGTATATACACCCTACCGGTATCCGGCTACCGACCGGCGTCGCACCGGGGTCATCAGAATCCGGTGAATAGGTCTTCGATCACGAGCCAGGCAGCACATTGTTGCGTGCTGCGGTTGAATGGGAACCGAACACCCATTCCTGGCGAGGTGAGTGAGCGATGAACGACGAGAAGTCTACCTCCGGCGACCGGCCCGAGGATCCGCTGGCCGATTGGCTACGGCAGTTGGGCCTGGGCGGCGGCGGCGAACTCGACCTTCCTGCCATGCTCAGCCAGCTGCAACAGGCGATGTCGGTGATGGCCCCGGGCGCCAACAGCGGTGAACTGGACTGGACCCAGGCCCGCCACGCGGTACGGCAGGTGGTGGCCAGTCTCGGCACGGACCGGACCATGGATGCCCAGGATCAACGTCTGGTCGCCGATGCAGACCGCCTCGCCGTGCTCTGGCTCGATCCGAATGTAGACTTCACCGCCCCGGTAAGCACACCCCAAGCCTGGAGCCGGGCCGAATGGGTTGAACAGACCATGGATTCCTGGCAGGAAATCGTGGCGCCGGTGATCAGCCGGCTTGCCAATGCCCTGGCCGACTCCTTCAGCAGCCAGTTCAGTGGCGTCCAGGACATGCCTGCCGACTTCGCCCACTTTGCGAAACTGCTGACCCCGATGCTGCGCGGGGCGGCGGGGCAGTTGTATGCCATGCAGCTCTCCCAGGCCATCGGCCGCACGGCCAGTCAGGTCGTTTCGGGCAGTGAACTAGGACTACAGGTACTGCCCCGGGCCCAGGTGGTATTGCTCCCGACGAATGTGGCTGCCTTCGCTGCCGGCCTCGGGGTTTCCGCCGAGGACGTCCGGCTCTATCTGGCCGTCCGGGAAAACGCCCGGCAACGGCTGTTTGGCCAGGTGGGCTGGCTGGGGCCCCAGCTGCTGGCTCTGGTGGAGCACTATGCCCGGGAGATCACAATCGATGTCTCGGCGCTCACCGACGCCATCGATGCCGAAGACGTGCACTCGATGAGTCCTGAACGTCTCAGCCAGCTCAGTGAACAATTGCAGGGTCGGCTGTTCATGCCAATCCAGACCAAGGAGCAGTTGGAGATCATCGGCCGGTTGGAGACTCTGATCGCCTTAGTGGAAGGCTGGGTCGATGAGGTCACCAGCACCACCTTGGGAAAGTGGATGCCGCAGGCTGCCCCGCTGCTGGACGAGGCCATCCGCCGCCGCCGGGCCACCGACAACCCCGGCCAGCAGCTGTTCAGCGCTCTGCTGGGCATGGATCTGCGGCCCCGCCGGGTACGCGACGCGGCCAATCTGTGGGCGGCGCTGACCCGCGACCGAGGAGTCAGCGGCCGCGATGCGGTATGGGCTCATCCCGATCTGATGCCCACCGCCGATGATCTGGATGATCCGCTGCGGGTCTTGGACGAGCAGCCGTCCTCGGCCAACGACGATCTCGACATCGCGTTGGCCGAGCTCCTGGCGCAGGCTGAACGCGAACGCCGGGATCTTGGCGGCGATCAGCCCAAAGAGTGAACCAGCCGCCGGTATTCCGGCTCCGCCGACCCGGCGGTACCCGATCGGCCCAGCCCGGTGCGCCCGCCGGTCGATCGGTCGTGCAGCGCTCCTAGGCGGCGGCTCGGCCCGCCAGGAATCCACCGGTCTGTTCGGCGGCCGGCCGACCGCCTCTTGGAACGTTGGCCTTGACGTTCAACCGCGCCACGGACTACCCTTTTCGCAAGGCCCCCGAGTGGCCGGATTCACGCAGGGGAAGGCGTAGAATCCACCGCCACCGGGGGCTGTTCTGTGCTGGCTCATCCGCCATCCTCGTGCGTCGTAGCGCGGCCGGGAGCCGTTGCCTTGACTAGAGTATTCGCTTAGTGGTTGCACCGTCTCCAGCACGGAACAGCGGGTAACCCGGCCAGTCGGACAATTTAGGAGAGGAATTGTGGCTGACGAAACCTACAAGGGCGAGTTCTACTGCGTGAAGTGCAAGGAGAAGCGCGAGACGAAGGGCAATGTCGTGGTCAACGACAAGGGCACCAAGATGGCCAAGGCCAAGTGCCCGGTCTGCGGCACCAATCTGAACCGCATCCTCGGCAGGGCCTGAATCCGAAGGCTGGAGGTACGCCAGCGGGGTGGTTGGCCCAGTCATCCCGCTGGCGTTTCCAATGCACCTTCCCGATCGGGACGGCCCGGCAGCACGAGGCGGTCAACCAGCCAGTATGTTCAACAGTTCTCCCCCATAGCGCGCCAGCTTCACCGCCCCGATGCCCGGAATCGCGGCCAATCCGGCCGTGTCGGTCGGCCGCTGCTCGGCCAGCGCCTGCAAGGTGGCGTCGGTGAATACCACGAAGGCGGGCACCGACTGGAGGCGAGCTCGTTGGCTGCGCCAGTTCTTCAGTCTGTCGAGCAACTCCTCATCCATCGTCACCACACAGCGCAGATGCCGGCCCAGTTTGATCTCATCGGTCTCGCTGAGTGGGGCCCGGCAAACCCAGCAAACCGGCAGTCTGCGACCCGGCTGGTTCCTTCTCCGCCTGAGCGGCCCGCTCCCGCCGGGATTCGCCGTGTCGATCAATCCGGCCCCGCGCAGGAACCGTGAGGCCTCCCGCCTACCCCGGCCGGGACTGCCATTCCGGGCCCAACTGATCCGCAGTCTGCTGCGTGCCCTGGTCACCCCCACATAGCACAGCCGCCGTTCCTCCGCCACCGCTGCCGCGGTGGTGGCCAACGTGAAGGGCAGCAGCCCCTCGCTGGCCCCGACGATCGCTACCGCCTCCCATTCCAGTCCTTTCGCAGAGTGCAAGGTGGCCAACGTCACCCGGTCCGATTCCTGCCCGGCGGGCTGGGCCGTACGCTGGCCGAGGCTGGTCTCGGGGTCGCGCACCAGATATGGGATGCCGGCTCTCGTCAACGCCATCTGCAAGGTTTCCGCCTGGGCATTGATCCGATACAGCACCGCCAGATCCGACCAGCCCAGTCCGGCGCGTTGCTGCTCCCGCAACCAGCCGGCCAGTTGTTCGGCCTCCGTGATGTCGTCATCGGTGGGGTAGATCTCGATTTGGGCACCCGCCGGGCGTACGGCGCGTAGTCGTAGACCGCGACCCAGCAACGCATTCGCCGCCCGTACGATCTGGGGGGTGCTCCGGTAGTTGGTTTCCAGCTTCAGCAGCACCGCGCCCGGATGATCGGCTGCAAAAGAGGTCAGGTAACCGGGCTGGGCCCCGGCAAAGGTGTGGATGGCCTGGTTGGGATCGCCCACCACGCAGATATCGGGACGCTCGGCCAGCCACAGTTCCAGCAGGCTGCGCTGCACCGGTGAGACGTCTTGGAACTCGTCTACCGTGAAGTATCGGTATTGGTCGCGCACCTGTTCGGCGATCTGGGGGTGCTCGGCGAGCAATGCGATGGTGCATAGCAAGATGTCATCGAAATCGATCAGCCCGCGACGTTTCTTCACCTGCTCGTAGCGCCGCAGCAACCGGGCCACCTGTTCGGCGTCCAGGCCGGGGACGCCGCGCCCGCTGGGGCCGGCCAACTCGGCATAGCGGTCGGCCGATAGCTGGCTTGCCTTCGCCCAGCCGACCTCGGCCACCAGCTCGCGAATCGACGAGGTGGTCAGTGTCATCCCCAGCCCCTGCCCCGCCTCGGCCACCAGCGCAAAATTGTTCGGGGCAACCGGAGGCAATTCGCCGCCATGGACCCGTGGCCAGAAATAGGCGAGTTGGCGCAGAGCCGCGGAGTGGAAGGTGCGCGCCTGAACCCGGGGAACCCCCAGCGAGTGTAGCCGCTGACGCAACTCCCCGGCGGCTCTAGCGGTGAAGGTCACCGCCAGGGTGTGCTCGGGACGCAGCCGCCCGCAAAGCGCACCATGGGCGATCCGATGGGTGATCGCCCGGGTTTTCCCGGTGCCGGCGCCCGCGAGCACCACGACCGGCATCCCGAAGGTGGTGGCCACCGCCCGCTGCTGGGAATCCAGGCCGGCCAGCACATCGCCGGCCGGGCCATTCCCGGCGTCGCCTGGATCAATCACGCGGTTCACTGTACGAGACCGCAGCGACCGCCCCGGACGCCACCCCAACCAGGATGGCGGGTACCCGTCGCCGGGGGCTCCGCAGGTCCCGGCGAGCTACGTTGCCGGCCAGCGGCAACCCACACCCAGCGCCTCCACCCCCACCTCACCAGACCACCCAAGCCGATCGTCCAGCCCACACACCCACCCGTGGGCTGTGGGGTTTTCCACAGTTTTGGTCGTTGCGGGGTTGACAGGGGAGTTCGGTATGAAACAATAAGTGGTACTGGGCCGCTACCCCCTTGCGGACCACACCCCCCTTTGGAGGTTTCAATGCCGACACCCCGACCACTACCGATACCCCGATTAGCAGCCATCCCGCTTCTACTACTAGCCGTGCTGTTGGCCGGCTGCGGGCCCAGACAGCCGGCCCCGGAACCATCGCCGACACCTGTTTCCGAATACACCCCTGAGCCAGGTTCCTTTAAAGCGTTGATGTATGCCAAGGCGGAGCAGGCGTTCTGGGGATTCATCGAAACCCAGCGCAAGTACGAGATGACCGGGGACTATTCGCAGTTCCCACCCGAAATGGCCACTTACCTAGACACACAGCAACTGGAAGTGACTCGATCCCTGTTTGAGGAGGGCAAGGCCGGGGGGCTGCATGTGAGCGGCCCGGCGGCGGTTACCACCTGGCCGGAGTGGTCGCGGCCGTTCAAGGATTCGGTGGCCACCATGGCGGTCTGTCTGGACGGTACCGAGTTTGTGGTGCTGGATGCCAATGGGAATGTGGTGCGTGAGGGTGTTAAGTTCAGCTATTACGCGCATTTCCGGGTGGCCGGTGACGGCCTAGTGAAAATGTTCCACATCGATGCTAAGGGAGAGGCATTATGCAATTGATACGGGCGGGACTGACACGACGGTTGGTGTGTTGTGGGCTGGTGCTGGCGGTACCGGGTCTGGGTGTTGTGTCCCCGGCCCACGCCGACGACTGCGGCGCTCAGTCAGGATTCTGGAAAGGATCTGTGGAGTGTACGGTGAGGCAGCCTGCTCAACCTGCTCAGCCGGCCCAACCGGCACCCCCGGTTGAGCCGGCTGTTCCGCAGGCTCAGCCTGGCCAGCCGGTGGGGGGTGCGCCTGCCGCTCCGCAGCCGAGTGTGCCTCGGGAACGGATATGTATTCCCGCGTTCTTTAGTGTCTATTGTGGGCCGGAGGACACCCCGGCCCCTGCTCCGCCGGCCGAACCGGTCGAACCGGCAGAGCCGGCCGAGCCGGTGGCTGGCCTGCCCGGGGTCGTGTCCCAGGCCTCGCTAGAGCTGGGGGTGCCCACCCCGATGGTGCGGCTCGGTCCGGATCCGTCCTGGAATCAGTGGAAGCTGCTGGCGGTCGGGCTACCGATCTGGTTGTGGACCGAGGGCGTCCAACCCCAGACCGCTGCCACCAGCATGGAGGGCATCGACATCCAGATGCAGGCCACCCCGGGCGGAGCCACGGTGGACTGGGGGGATGGCACGGTGATCTGGTGCGCGACCATGACCTCCAAGACCCGCTATACCGATCCGCTCCTGATGTCGCCGGATTGTGGGCATAAGTATGAGCATCCGGGGGATTACACGATTACGGTCACCCAGCAGTGGATCGTCGACTGGGCGGCCCTGGATCAGAAGGGTCAGCTTCAGCTCCAGTCGGTCGGTACCTACCCGAACCTGCCCATCCGCAACTTCCACGCCGTAGTCACCGGCTGATCCGCCGGTTCACCCACCAAACACCGGTACCGGGCCGGGTACGGGAGCCGGGTGGGGCGTGGGCTCAGTTGCTGGCAACACCAGCAGCCGGCAACAGAGCCCTGCCCGTCAAAGGAGCCCAATGGGGTGGCGTCCCGTGGGGGACGCCACCCCACCCCCGTCGGGCTAGCTGGTGAGACTTGACAGACTCGGCCCACCATACCGGTGAGGTCCAGGTGGTGGGTGGGTTGTTGGTTTTGTCGGTGGCATGGTGCACACTGGAAATCGAATCGAACACACGTTCGATCGATCACTGGAAGGGCATCATGACCGCGACCGCGCACCGATCCACCCCACACGCCAACCACCCAAGCCAGAAGCCTCTCACCCAAACAAGCCGAGGTTTCCCCGCCCGGAGTGGCCACAGCCTCTCATCAATCCCCGAACTGCCTCCCGGCAGGGGCGCATGCCCGGTCCGAACCGATGCCTCCGGCGCGGCGATCATCGCTGCGGATGCCCATGCCGACAGCAAGTAGGGTTGTTCCCATTGCGTCGATCAGCCGGCAGAACCTCTCGGCGGCCCGGCTGGCCAGACAGAGCATTTCGAAAGGCGATCAGATGTGCATTGGCGGCCCGGGCTCGGCGGTGGGGTCGGGAACGGGTTCCCAGCCGCAGAACGCCGCCTCACCGGAAGCCGAAAACCGGACGGCCGAGACCACCCTGGCCCGGCATCGGGTGGCGTGCTGGTCACAGGGTGCCGAATTGATCACTCAGCTGGTCCAAGACGAACCTGCCGGGCCCCTGGAACTGGACCTGCTGGTGGTTCCCTCGGTGGCGCATCGGCGACAACTGACCCAGTACCTGGCCGCTCGGGTGGGAGGTCCCGGCATCAGCGCAGGCTACGAGTTCTGTACCCTGCCCGAACTGCTGCACCGGTTGAGATCCTCGACCGGTGCACCCGATGGTTGGCGAGGGCGGGCGCTGGCACTGAGCATCCGCCAGGTGCTGGCCCAGCAGTCCACCAACCCGGAACTGGCCCCCATATACCAGCATCTGGGCTCACCGGAGCGGCATCCGGGACGCCTGCATAACACCACCCGCCGGATCGCCGCGTTATTCAGCGGGTACCTGCGCCAGCGGCCGCAGATGCTGGCCGATTGGGCAGCCGGGCAGGCGATAGACCCCACCGGGCAGCCGCTCGGTGACCGGGATCGCTGGCAGCCGGCGCTGTGGCGAGAACTGATCGCCTGGCACGGCACGGATCCGGTGCGGCAGCATACGGAGCTACTTGCCCAGCTGCGCGGCGCCGCCGTCCCCGGCCTAGCCCGACGCATCCTAGTGAGCTCGGTGACCGAATTGCTCGACGCCGAGCTGGCGCTGCTGACAGCCCTGGCAGGTCACCATGAGGTGCATCTGGTCGAACTGAGCGGGATACGCATTCACCCGGCGCGTGCAGGTTCGGATTTCGCCCGTAACCACAGCCACCGGCCCGCAGACGAGCCCGCGGATCGGGAAGCCCGGCAGAACCCGGCCGATCAACGATCCCTGTTGGCGAAGGTGCAAGCCGAGGTGGCCAGCGATCTGGTGCCGACGGCCGGCCGGGTCGACGACTCCCTCCAAATCCACGCCTGCGCCGGCCCGAATCGGCAGGTGGCCGTGCTGCGTGAGGTGCTGTGCGACCTGTTCAGCGCCGACGCCAGCTTGCAGCCCCGAGATGTGCTGGTGCTGTGCCCGCAATTGGACGCCTACGCCGAACTCATCCGCGCCGCGTTCACACCCGACCCCTCAGAGACCAGCCGGTGGCATCCGGGGCATCGGCTGCGGGTGCAACTGGCCACCAGCGGCAGCCAATCGGTCAACCCGGTTTTGGTGCTGCTGACCCGATTGTTCGAACTGTACGCGGGCCGCGCAACCAGCGCGGATCTGGTCGAGCTATGCCGTCTCGAACCGATCGCCCAGCGTTTCGAGTTCGGCCCCGACGATCTGGAACGGATCGTCCAGCTAGTGGGACAGGCCCAGATCCGCTGGGGTATCGACCCGGCCCAACGCGAACGCAACCTGGTGCCCATCCACCAGTCCACCTGGCAGGCCGGCATGGACCGGCTACTACTCAGCCTCGCCATGGGGCAACGGCCGGCGACCCAGCTGGGCGAGGTCACCCCGGTGCCGGATGTCGGCGCCGGCGAAGCCGCCCTGATCGGCCGGTTGGCCGAGTTGGTGTCCCGGGTGACCGCGGTCCTAGCCGAGTTCGGCAGCCCGGCCAGCGTGGCCGGATGGGTTGAACGTCTGCGAATCGCGATCGACCGGTTGGTCGCGTTACCGGACGACGCCGGGCAGCTGGATCAAGCCCTCGACGTCCTCACCGGGCTGGTCACGACGGCCGGCCGCGTCACCGCCGAATACCGCGCCGGAGACTTCGCCGCCCAGTTGGCCGAAGCCGGACGCGAGCTACCGGGGCGCACCAATCACGGCAATGGTGCCCTGCTGGTCACCGAACTGGGCGACGCCCAGGCCATAGAGGCCAGGGTCATCTGCATCCTTGGCCTGGACGATGACCGTTTCCCGGGCAGCGATGTCGTCGACGGCGACGATCTGCTGTCCCGCCCGGGGGCCGGCATCGTCCGGCACTGGACCCAGGATCGCCGGGCGATACGCCGCCAGCAGCTACTCGACGCCCTGCTCGCGGCCCGCGAACACTTCATCGTGATCACCCAAGGCAATGACGAGTTCACCGGGGCCACCCGGCCACAACCCATCTGCATCCTCGACCTGGTGAATGCGTGTGGGGTCGAGCCCGCCACCGCCTGGCAGCCCGGCTCCCAGTCTCGTCCCCTGATCCGCTGGCATCCCCTGCACGCCCACGATCCAGCCGCCTTCACCGCCCACCCCGGTATCCCGCGCAGCTTCGACGAGCAGGCCTATCGGGGCGCCCGGCGGCTGCTTGCCCCGACGACGCCGGTACCCCCCCGCCGGCGGCTTGAGCATCCGGTCAGGCCTACCGTCGGGCCGGTCGAATTGGACGAGTTGACCGCCTTCCTGCGCCATCCGGCCCGGGAACTGCTCCGCCGCCAAACCGGCATCACCTTGCAGGCATCCCAACAAATCCTGGACGAGACGCTGCCCATAGCCCCCGATCCACTGACCGGATGGCAGGTCGGCAACGAGATCTACGCCGATCTGCTGGCTGGTGGCAGCCCCGGCCAGGCGTCCGCCTGCGCTGGACTAGGCGGACGGATCCTGGCCGGGCAACTCGGCAGCAGGCTGCTGAGCAGCCAGACCGCCGCGGCCCGAGCCGCCGCCGAGCGGGTACAAGCAGCCCGGCGCGGGGTACCAAGGTGGGTGGACTGCGCATTCGAGGCGGCCGACGGCCAGATCGTCGGCCGGATCCCGATGTCCGGTGCCCATATCGTGCAGCACGGCTTCCGCTATGCGAAGATCGACGACCTGCTCGGCATCTGGCTGCAGATACTGTTACTGAGTGCCAGCAAACCCGACCGCATCCCCAGCGGCTGCTTCGTGGGCCGCAACGCACTGCTATTGACCGCGCCACCGCCCGACCAGGCCCGTCGGCTGTTGGCTGGCCTGCTGCGGTTGCGGACGATGGGATTACGCCAGGCCATCCCCATGCCGCTGCGCACCGCCGCCGCCTATCTCGACTTCCAGAGCTGGCAGCGCGATCCCGATCCGGCGGCCCGGACCGCCACCGCCTTCGCCACGGAAGACGCGAACTGGCATTACTTCTTCCCCACGGCAGCCGATCTGCTGGCTGCCCGCCGCCCGGGCGCCACAGGCCGGAAGGACGCCATCCCCTGGTTTGCCGAATTGGCCTGCTGGGTGCTGAATCCGATCCGCAGGCACACCCACGCCTGGGCGCCCGGCCGGGAGGCCGAATGAATGCGCCCGAGTTCCAGCCGACCGCCAGCCTGCCGATCGCCGGCACCACCACCGTGCTGGAGGCCAGCGCCGGCACCGGGAAGACCTACGCCCTGGCCACCCTGGTCACTAGGTACGTCGCCGAAGGGGTGCCCCTTGGCCAGATCCTAGCCGTCACCTTCAGCCGGCGTGCCACGGCCGAGTTGCGCTCAACCATCCGCGGCCGGCTGCTGACCGACCGGGCGGTGCTGGCCGGCGAGTCGCCGCCCACCGACACGGTGGCCGAACTACTAGCCGGCGGTGACCCGGATTCCCGGGAGCTTCGCCGCAGCCGGTTGACCCGGGCGATCCAGGCCCTTCCAGACGCGCCGATCTGCACGCTGCACACCTTCGCCAATCGGATGCTGGCCGAACTCGGCCTGCTGGCCGACCACGATCCGGGCAGCAGACTCGTCACCGATCTGAGCGATCTCGCCCAGGAGGTGATCGCCGATTGCTACCTCGCCGACCCCGCGACCCAGGCCCGGCTGGAATGGCCGGTGGCCGAGACGATAGGCCGCGCCGCGATAGCCCACTGTTTCGAACCGCTCTACCCGCAATCCGATCCGGCCTCGGCAGTCGAAATAGGCTACGCCGGGCGGGTAAGAGCCGAACTCGACCGCCGCAAACGAACGCGTCGCCTGCTGAGTCATGACGACCTGATCGGGCGGCTGGCCACCACATTGCACGACCCGGCTCGTGGCCCCGCAGCCGCAGCCGCGCTTGCGGCCCGATTCCGCGTGGTGCTGGTCGACGAATTCCAAGACACCGATCCCCAGCAATGGGAGTTCCTGCGGCTGGCGTTCGGGCCGGGCAACCGGGGCTCCAGGTCCGCTCTGATCCTGATCGGCGATCCCAAGCAGGCCATCTACCGCTTCCGGGGCGGCGATATCGAGACCTATACCGCCGCACGTGCGCAGGCCGACCGGTTCGCCGTGCTCTCGGTCAACCACCGCAGCGACGAACCGGTGGTGCGCGGTGTCGAGGCCCTCTTCGGTGGCGTCGACCTGGGCACCCCCAGCTCTGCCGTCCCATTCCCGACCGTCGCGGTCCACCGCCAGGGATCCCGCCTGATCTGCGACGATCCATCGGCCGAGCGGGTGCGGCTACGTGCCCTGCGGGCTCCCGGGCAGACCCAGACGGCGCAGGTCCGGGACTGGGTGTGCCACGATGTCGTCGATCAACTGAACCTGCTGCTGAGCGGTGGTCACCGTCTGCTGGCACCGGGGCCGGATGGCCAACCGATCGAACGCCCGGTCGGTCCCGGCGATATCGCGATCCTGGTCAACCAGAATCGTTTCGGCGCCCAACTCCACCAACTGCTGCTGCAGGCCGGATACCAATCGGTCTTTTCCGGAACCAACTCGGTCTTCGATTCACCGGCCGCCGAAGAATGGCAGATAGTGCTGGCGGGGCTGGCGTCCAGCAACCGGCGACTGCAACGGCGTGCCATGCTCACCAATCTGATCGGCTGGGACTCCGCCCGGATGGCGGCCACCAGCGATACCGACCTGGTAGCCACCACCGAATTGCTCGGCCGATGCGCCGGACTACTGGCGGATCGGGGCGTGCAGGCCGTCCTGGAACTGCTGCTGGCCGATTCGGACGGCTACGCCCGGTTGCTGGCCCAACCCGGGGGTGAAACCTTACTCAGCGATCTGCAGCAACTGGCCGAGTTGCTCGACCAGGCCCGTCGCACCGATCTGCTCGATCCCGCCGGGTTGCTCGACTACCTGAGCCGGGCCCGGCAGCAGGCAGCCCCGGGACGCGCCGAACACCCCCGCCGGCTGGCCAGCGATCGACCGGCGATCCGCATCCTGACGGTGCACCAGGCTAAGGGCCTCCAGTTCCCGATCGTCCTGCTGCCGCAGGCAAGCGACAACTACTTCGATCGCCCCGACAGCAGCCGTCCGGTAATCGGGCATCACCAGGGGCGCCGGGTCCTGGATGTGGCCGGTCCCCCGGCCCGGCGCAGACGTTACCCGGCCTATCACGCCGAGGAGCTAGCCGAATCGTTGCGCAGCCTCTATGTTGCCTGTACCCGGGCCGAATCCCTGCTGGTGTGTTGGTGGTCGGGAGCCGTCCACAACACCAGCTACTCGGCCCTGCACCGGCTGTTGCACGCCGACATCCCGGGCTCGCCACCGGCGGCGAGCTATCCCTGGACCGATGCCGGCTGTTTGCCGGTACCGCCAAGGGTGTCCCTGACCGTCTTCGAACCCGCAACCGGACCGCTGCCGCCGGCACCGCCGAACGCGAAACGCCAGGTCGATCCGGGCCCCGAGCTGGCCGCAGCCCAGTTCATCGACCATATCGACCAGGACTGGCGTCGCACCTCCTATACCGGCCTGACCGCCCTCGTGCACGAGCAGCCTACCCCGGCCGGTTTCGACGAAGCATCGGACGGCCGGATCCCCGGACCCGGCACCGAGCCACCGCCAGCGCCCACCGCCGCTTCCGCCCTAGCTCAACAGCCCGGCGGCGTACGGTTCGGATCCCTGGTCCACGAAATCCTAGAGGTGGTGGACCCGGCAGACCCGCAGGTCGCCGAGTCGTTGACCGCCCAGGTACGCGAACGGTCGCTTCGCCGGGCGATAGCCGGTTTGGAGATACCCGCGGTGGCCAGCGGCCTGCTGCAGACCATCACCACACCTCTGGGCGTGCTCACCGGCGACCGGTCGCTGCGCGATCTGGGCGCCGCCAACCGTCTCACCGAACTCGACTTCGAGCTGCCGCTGGGCGCGGCGGGGCACCTGCCTCGCCGCCGAGTGGCAGATCTAGCCGCCCTGTTCGACACGCTCCCACCCGACGATCCACTGGCTGGCTACGGTCGTCTGCTTGCCGAATCCCCCGCCGCCGATCAGGTGCTGACCGGTTTCCTCACCGGCTCCATCGACGTGGTCCTGCGGGTACCGGATGATCCGCAACGGTTCGTGGTGCTGGACTACAAGACCAACCGGATGCCCAACGCATCCCAGGCTGCCTTGGTGGCAGCCGACTTCACGCCCGCAGCCATGACTGCCGCCATGTTCCGGGCACACTATCCCCTGCAAGCGCTGCTCTACTGCACCGCCCTGCACCGCTACCTGGGTTGGCGGCTACCGGACTACCGGCCCGAGCTGCACCTAGGCGGGGTCGGCTACCTATTCGTGCGCGGCATGACCGGCCCCGGCAATCCCCGGCTGGGAACCATGCCGGCCGGGGTGTTCACCTGGCTGCCACCTGCCGGACTGGTGGTGGCCGCCGCGCAGATCCTCACCGGAGGCAGCCATGGAAATGCCTGATACGCTGCTGCCTGAGTCATCGGTGCCGTTGCTGGCCGGCTTCGCTGCCGCAGGCCTGATCGATGCGGCCGGGGTACACCTGGCGGAAACCCTGGCCCGGCTAGGGCCCGAGCCCGATGAACTGGTGCTGTTGGCTGTCGCATTGTGTCTGCGGGCCCAGCAAAGCGGCTCGGTCTGCCTGCCACTGGCCGATCTGCCCAGCCCCGATGAGCTGGCGGCCGCCACCGGGCAACCCGACGACCCGGGCGTCCCCGACCGGCCAGCGTCTTTGGACTGGCGCGCGACATTGTTGGCCTCCCGGCTGGTCACCGCCGGCGAACAGGCTCCCAGCAATAGGCGACCGCTGAGACTAGTGGACGACAGGCTCTATCTGGAGCGCGATTGGCTGGCCGAGGAGGCAGTCCGCTGCAAGCTGCTGGCCCGGATCGCCGAGCCGGCTCCGGCGATCGATCCAGATGGCCTGGCGACCGCGATCGCTCGGGCCTTCGGGTCGGCGGCCACGGCGGCAGATCGACCGCAACGAACCGCAGTGACCACCGCCCTGAGCTGCTGGACCAGCGTCATCGCCGGAGGGCCGGGTACCGGCAAGACCACCACCATCGCCCGGCTGCTGCAAGTGCTGGACGACCTGGTTGACCGGCCCACGATGGTGGCCCTGGCCGCATTCACCGGCAAGGCGGCCAACCGCATGCAGGAGTCCCTGGCCGCGTCCTTGACCGGTCGGCCGGACCAGCCGGAAACCTGGCGGTGGCTTCGCTGCCCGCCCGCCGGTACCCTGCATGCCCTCCTGGGTGCCCGCCCGGGCAGCGGTTTCAGCCGGAATGAACTGAACCCGTTGCCCCATGATGTGGTCATCGTCGATGAGATGTCGATGGTTTCGCTCGATCTGATGGCCGCCCTGCTGGCGGCGCTGCGGCCGACCACCCGGCTGATCCTGGTCGGCGACCCCGATCAGCTGTCGTCGGTCGACGCCGGGGCGGTGCTGGCAGATATCGTGACGGCCGGTCTGCCGATGCAGACCGGTTCGACACGCAGCGCCGTCACGCTGCTGCATCAGGCCCACCGTTTCTCGGGGCCCATCGGGCGGTTGGCGGCGGCCATCCGGGCAGCCGACGAGCAACGGGCCATCGAGCTGTTGCTGGGTGGGCATGCCGATTTGGAGTTCGCCGAGCTCGATCCGCGGCCCGGTGACTGGACTGGCCTGGCCGGTTTAGTCGATGACCTGGTTGGCCAGGGAGCGGCGTTGCAGGCGGCCGGGCTGACCGGCGATCCAGTGGCTGGGCTGACCGGATTGGCCGCGCATCGGCTGCTGTGTGCCCACCGGCGGGGCCGCTATGGGGTGACCGGCTGGTCGGCAGCCATTGAGCAGCTGCTCGGCCAGCGGGTGCCCGGCCATGCTCACTCACCGGGCGGATGGTATCCGGGACGGCCGGTATTGATAACCCGCAACATACCCGGCCTACAGCTTTCGAACGGTGACACCGGGGTGGTGCTGCGCCGCGATGGCGAATTGGTCGTGGCGCTCGGCAGCATCCCGGCCCCCCAGCTCTACTCCTGCTGGCAACTGGATGCGGTGGAAACCATGCACGCCCTGACGGTGCACAAATCCCAGGGCAGCGAGTACGAGGCCATAACCCTGATCCTGCCGGATGCCGATTCCCCGCTGCTCACCAGGGAACTGGTCTATACCGCGCTGACCCGTGCCCGCCGCAGGGTAAGGATCGTGGGTGTCCGGGCCGCTTTCGAACAGGCCATCCGCACCCCGGCGCGCCGGGCCACCGGCCTGGGCGAACGGCTGGGTGCCAGCGTCCCAGCGGTCACCGGCTCACTCGGGGCTGGGTAGCCCGCCGGCTCGCCAGGCATCCACCACCCGGCGGGCTATCGAGCCGTGCCCCGGCAGCACCAGCTCTCCGCTGGCCTCGGCCGAGGCCAGCTCCGTCCGGGAATACCATCCGCCCCATTCGAGTTCGATACCGTCCACGCGGCCCACCGAGCCACTGCGGGCCACATATGCCAGCATCAGGGAACGCGGAAATGGCCAGGGCTGGGAGCCCAGATAGCGGAAGGCATCTATCTGCAGCGCGGCCTCCTCGGCGAGTTCCCGGAACAGCGCATTCTCGGCGCTCTCCCCCGACTCCACGAACCCGGCCAGTAGCGAGGCCCTGTTGGTGCCCCAGGCACCCTGGTGGGCCAGGAAGATTCGATCCTGATGGTCCAGCACGGCCACGATCACCGCGGGGTCCGTTCGGGGGAAGTGTTCCAAGCCGCACCCGGGGCATTGGGCTGCGAAACCACCCCTGGTGCGCCGCAGCCGGGTTCCGCAGCGCGCACAATAGCGGCTGCGCTCTATCCAGTTGAGAACCGCCAGACCCGCCATGAGCAGTTGACGTTGCAGACCATCAAGTTCGGCCTCGCGGATGGTGCTGCCCACGCTGATCGGGGTGCTGCGGCGCACAAACCAGTGTCGCTGGCCCGCCCGGCCAAGATAGGCTGCCTCCTCGTCCAGCGGCCCCTGGGTGGGCACCCCAAGTGGCTGGGGCCAAAACCGGCCGTCCGCATCCAATTCGATGATCCGGGTCCCGGGTTGGCGCCAAGCCGCGGCGATGGCTTGCGGGTCGCGGTTGACCGCGCGATCGAAAAGGTTAGGTTCGTCCCAGGGATGCAGTTGCAACTCAGTCCGGATGCGCTCACCGCTCATGGGGCGAGGCTACCCAACTCCGCGGTACCGCCATCCGGCAGACGTCGCCGTTCCTGCCCAGCCAGCGTGGAGTTCCGCAGGTTGACGAGCAGGTCGATCAGTTCGGCCTCGTCCGGCAGCGCAGTCGGCCGCTCCACCCGATCGGTCAGCACATGGTAGAAGACCGCATCGACCCGCGCGGGGTCGATCCTGACGCTGCGAGCCCAGGCATACCGGTACAGCGCCAGTTGCAGCGGATCGGCAGGGCTATTCGCGGTCTTCCAGTCCACCACCTGGTAGTCATGATCCGGATCGCGAAGGGTCTCGAAGACCGCATCGATCCGACCGCGAATCTGATGTGCCCCTAGGGTGGCGATGAATGGTTCCTCTATCGCGACCGGCACCCGGTCGGCATAGCATCCCCGTTCAAAGGCGCGGACGAGCCGGTCGAACTGCCGGTCGGTCATCGTATCCTCCACCAAGGGGTCATCCGGCAGGTCAAGATCGTCGAACAGCATCGGCGGGCCAAACCGCGCAGCCAGCCACTGGTGAAACCGGGTGCCGATGCCGGCTCGGCGGGTGACCGGTCGAGGCATCGGCCGGGCTAACTCACCGGCAAAGGCGCTGGGATCCCGATTGGCCAGCAGCACCGCCGAAGCCGACAGCGAGACCGGCAATGGCACCGTCTGCCGCCGTACGCGTTGCAGGCGGGCCTCGGCGACCAGCCCGGCCCCCAGCCGATGCCATTCGGCCTGCTGTGCGACCGCCGACGGGTCGGCCAGCAGAACGGGATCAGGCTCGCCCACGGCGGCCCGGCGCACCTGCTCGGCGGCCCAGGCCAGACGGGCCTGTCGGCTGGGGTCGGCGGCCACCGGCCAGGCCCATTCGAATCCCCGATCCTCCAGCGGGTTACTGGCGGATCGCTCGGCCAGTAGCACCGGCATCCCGGCTGCGGTGGCCACCCGAACCAGAGCCTTGAAATAGGGCGAGGGTTCCCTGACCCCCTGGCGGCCCGCCACCCAATGATGACAACTGCCCACCAGCAGACGGCGCGCCCGGGTAGCCGCGACATAGGACAACCGATCCTCCGATTGACGCTGCTGGACGCGTAACTCCGCGGGATATTCCGACTTCAGCGCCTGGGTGGTGGGCTCGGCAAGCTGCGGTACCCAATCCCTGTCCCCGCGCAGTTCGGCAGGCAGTACCTGCGGCTGGGTGGTCCAGTTGTCGGCTGCTTGGGCGCTGGGGAAAACCCGGTCGCACAGCAGAGGCAACAGCACCACATCCCATTCCAGGCCCTTTGCCCGATGCACGGTAAGCAGCTTCACCGAGTCCTCCGCGCTACAGGCCAGCTGATCCAGGCCTTCGGCATGGTCCAGTTCCGCCTGCAACCAGGCCAGCAAGCCGTGCAGCGAACCGTTACCGTCG
>CALHWB010000065.1 GCA_938036835.1 uncultured Propionibacterium sp. | reverse complement strand
GCGGTCGCGGCCGGCCCCCGGCCCGCCAGCGCGAGCCGGACCAACTGGTCAAGATCCAGATACCGCTCGACGGCATCGGCGAGGGTTTCGATCATCTGCTCGCGGGCCGCGCCGTAGCCGGCCGCGGCCGGGTCGGGACGCCACCGGCTGGCCGCCAAACCGGCGATCGATGCCAGCCAGGCCGTCCGGAAGCCGTCGTTCTCCAGGCTGCCATGCAGCATGGTTCCGAAACTGCTGCCGACCCGCCAGCCGTCCAGGAAGGGCTCGGCCGGCCCGGTCGGGGTACAGCGGCCGTGGTGGATCTCGTAGCCGGCCACCCGGTGGCCACCCCATTCCCGGATGGCCTGGCGGGTCACCTTTTCGGCGTCGAAACACACCGCGACCGGCAGCACCCCCAGGCCGGTCACCCGGCCCTGCCCGGTTTCCACCCGATCGTCGATGGTCTCGGCGAGCATCTGGTACCCCCCGCAGATGCCGAGCACCGGACGCCCGGCGGCGTGCCGGGCCACGATCGTCTCGGCCAGCCCCCGTTCCCGCAGCCAGGCCAGATCGGTCAAGGTGGCACGCGACCCCGGCAGCACAACCAGGTCGGCCTCGGCCGCCACCTGCGGATCCTCGGTCAGCTCCACCACCACCCCGGCGGTGTGCGCCAGGGCCTCCACATCGGTGGCGTTCGAGATCCGCGGGAACCGCACCACCGCCACCCGCAACCCCGCCCGGCCGGGATCGGCGGGCAGTTCCCGCCGCCAGCGGTCGACCTGCAAGGTGTCCTCGCCGTCGAGCCAGACCCCCCGCAGCCAGGGCAGCACCCCGAGGCAGGCCAGCCCGGTGCGGGCGGTGAGCTCGGCCAGCCCCGGGTCGAGGATCGCCCGATCGCCCCGGAACTTGTTGATCACAAAACCGGCCAGCAGCGCCCGGTCGGCCGGCGCCAGCAACCCCCAGGTACCGTACAGGCTGGCCAGCACGCCACCCCGGTCGATATCCCCGATGACCACCACCGGCAGATCGAATTGCCTAGCCAAACCCATATTGACGTAATCGCCTCGGCGCAGGTTGATCTCGGCGGGGGAACCAGCCCCCTCGACCACGACCAGTTCGTGCCGGCCGGCCAGTTCCCGATAGGCCGCATGGGCCGCCGCGGCCAGCTGGCCGCGCCCGGTAGCGTATTCGCCGGCTTCCAGGGTGCCGGCGGGCCGGCCGCGCAGCACCACGAAGGAGCGCCGGTCGCTGCCCGGTTTCAGCAGCACCGGGTTGAGCAGGCTGCTGGGTGTCACCTTGGCGGCCTGCGCCTGTAGATACTGGGCGCGGCCGATCTCGGAGCCATCCGCACAGACCATCGAATTGTTCGACATGTTCTGCGCCTTGAACGGCGCGACGTCGATGCCGCGCCGCCACAGGGCCCGGCAGATGCCGGTAACCACCAGCGATTTCCCGGCATCCGAGGAGGTGCCGGCGATCAGCAGCCCGCTCATCGCCGCACCCAGGCGTGGTGTTCTATGGTCATTTCATGCCCGTTCTGTTGTTGGGGGGCACCGTCGATGCCCGAGAACTGTTGGCTGCCGCCACCGCAGCCGGGTTCGAGGTGATCGAATCGGTGGCCGGCCGCACCCGGCAAGCCAGGGCAGCCGCCGAGGCCCGGATTGGCGGCTTCGGTGGGATCGAGGGGTTGATCGACTATCTGCGCAGCAACCGCATCACCGCGGTGCTGGACGCCACCCATCCATTCGCGACCCAGATGACCCGGCATGCGGCCCGGGCCTGCGCCGCCACCGGCACCCCGCTGCTGCGGTTCGTCCGGCCGGGCTGGGCCGATCATCCAGGGGCAGTGCACTGGCGGTGGGTGGCCGATCATCCGGCCGCCGCCCGGGCCGCAGCCGGATGGCCGGGCCGCGTCCTGCTGACGGTGGGCCGCCAACCGCTGCCCCACTACCGCGCGCTGCCCGATGTGCTCGCCCGGGTGGCCGAATGGCCCGGCGGCGACCCGCCCGCCGGCTGGCAGATCATCGCCGCCCGCGGCCCGTTCGAACTCGCCGGCGAACTCGATCTGCTGCGCGACCAGCGCATCGGGTTGCTGGTCAGCAAGGATTCCGGCGGCGCCCAGACGGCCGCCAAACTGGACGCGGCCGGCCGGCTCGGTATCCCGGTGATCATGGTGGCCCGGACGCCCACCCCGGCCGGGGTACCCGAGGCCAGCGACGTGCCGGGGGTGCTGGCCTGGCTGGCCACCCACCGCCCGCCGGCGCAAACCCAGTTCAGCCAAGGTCAAGACCCGCCACCTCACCGATGACGGTGATCGCCGGCGGTGCGACGCCGGCATCGGCGCCGGCCGCGGCGATCTCGCCCAGGGTGGCGCGCAGTACCCGCATCCGCGGGCTGGCCGCCGCCTCGACGATCGCGGCCGCGGTGCCGGCCGGCAGCCCCCCGGCCTGTAGGGCAGCCACGATCTCGGGCAGATACTTCACCCCCATCAGCACCACCAGGGTGGTCCGGGACGCCGCCAACGCGCCCCAGTCGACCCCGCTGCGCGGATCGGCCGGCGGCACGTGCCCACTGACCACCGTCACCCCCTGGGACAGGCCACGATGGGTCACCGGGATCCCGGCCAGGCCGGGGGCCGCCAACGCCGAGGTGACCCCGGGGATCACGTGCACCGGGATCCCGGCCGCCGTGCAGCACAGCATCTCTTCGCCGCCCCGGCCGAACAGGAAACTGTCGCCGCCCTTCAACCGCACCACCCGCTTGCCGGCCCGGGCCCGATCGACCAGCAATGCGTTGATGTCGCCCTGGGAGGTCTGCGGCCCGCGCGGGATCTTGCCGACGGCTATCCGCTCGGCGGCTGCCGGGGCCTCGTCCAGCAGGGCCGCCGGCGCCAGCCGGTCGTGGACGATGACTTCGGCCTGCCGGATCGCCCGCAATCCGGCCACCGTGATCAGATCCGGGTCACCCGGGCCACCCCCGACCAGCACGACGGTGCCGGGCAGCACATCAGCCATCGCTTCCTCCGTTCACTCCGGTAGCCTCGCACAGGTGAGCGAGTCGATCGATCCCGCAGCCCTGGGCGGCACTCCCGGCTTACCAGACGAGTGCTTCGAACATGATGGCCTGATCACCAAAAGACAGCAACGTGCCAGCGCCTTCGCGCTGCTGCGGCCCATCGAAGGCCAGCTGCTCTGGGATGTCGGCACCGGCTCGGGGGCGATGGCCATCGAATGGTGCCGGGCCGCACCCGGCGCCCGGGCGATCGGGGTGGAACGCAACCCCGAACGCGCCGAACGCGCCCGGCGCAACGCCGCCCGGCTGGCGCCGGGCCGAGTGGAGGTGCTGTTGGGTGAAGCCGCCGAGATACTGCCCGGGCTGCCGGCCCCGGACGCGGTATTCATCGGCGGTGGGGTGAGCGATGGGGTGCTGGGTGCCTGTTGGGCAGCGCTCGGGACGGGCGGCCGGATCGTCGCCCATGGGGTCACCTTGGAGACCGAGGCGCTGCTGGCCGGCTACTGTCGCACCCACGGGGGGTCGTTGACCCGGCTGATGGCCGAGACCGCCGAACCCCTGGGGCGCTTCCTGGGTTGGGTGCCGGCCCGCCCGGTCACCCAGTGGGCCTGCCGGAAACGGTGACGCCTGCGGGCTGGCCGGAGCCGTCCCGTTGCGGGCCGGTCCCGGGCCGATGGGGCCGGAAGCCGGCCGGCCTGGCGGGTCAGCCGAGGGCGGCCAGCATCTCGTCCATGGTGCGCGGCCGGGCGGCCAACCCCAGCCGAGTGGCCAGTTCCAGCGGCCACGGCGGACGCAGATGGGCCCGCTCCAGCAGGGCGGCGTCGGCGAGCAGTTCGACCAGGGCGCCCTGCCGGATCCGGCCGTCGGCGACCACCGCCACCTCATCGGCCCAGGCCAGCGCGAAATCGACGTCGTGGGTGGCCAGCGCGATGGCGGTACCGCGTTCGGCGAGCCGGCCGAGGGTGACCAGGAAGCCGGCCACCCCGGCGGGATCCAGCCCGGCGGTCGGCTCGTCCAGCAGCAGCACCGCGGGTTCCATCGCGATGGCTCCCGCGATCGTCACGCGTTTGCGTTCCCCATAGGACAGCTGATGGGTGGCGCGGCCTGCCAGGTGGGTGATGCCCAGCAGTTCCAGCGCCCCGGCAACCCGCTCCCGGACCTGTCGCTCGGGCAATCCGAGGTTCAGCGGCCCGAAGGCCACATCCTGGCTGACATCGGCCGAGAACAACTGATCGTCCGGGTCCTGCAATACCAGCTGGACGCGCCGCCGGTGCGCCCGCAGCGCCGCCTTGCCGTAGCCCAGCGGACGATCGTCCAGCAAGACCCGGCCGGCGGCCGGCCGGTGCGCACCGGACAGACAGCGCAGCATGGTGGTCTTACCCGAGCCGTTGGCACCCAGCACCGCCAACCGGGCCCCGGCCGGCAAGGTCACACTTGCCTGGTTGAGCACCGGTTCGGCACCCGGATAGGCCGCCACCAGATCCACCGCTCGCAGCTTCATCCCGGCACCGCCATCACCGCCACCACCAGCCAGATGCCGGCGATCAGTCCCGCGGCACCCGACAGGAACCGCCAATTCGCCGCCCGCCGGACGGGCAGCAGCAGCATGTCGCCCTCGATGCCGCGGGCCGCCAGGCCATCGGTCAGCCGGGCGGCCTGATCCCAGGAGCGCACCAGCAGCGAGCCGGCGGCGTTGCCCACCGCCCGCCAGCGGCGCACCAGCCCGGCCCAGCCGCCGCCCGGGGCGTCCCCCAGGCGGGCGAGCTGGGCGGCCCGCATCCGGGTGGCGACACCGAGCAGCACGAACAGCAGCCGATAGGTCAGCGAGGCCACCTCGATCAATGGCCCGGGCACCCCCAGGTTCCGGGCCCAGCCGAGCAGATCGGCCATCGGCGTGGTGGTGGCCAGCAGCAGCACCGCCAGCGTCCCGGCCACCGAGCGGGCAAACAGCTGGGCGCCGGTGACCGCCGAGGTGGCGTCCATGGACAGCGGTCCCAGCCGGAACCAAGCGTCCGGGGCGGCGGCACCGAACCTGACCGCCACCGAGAGCGCGCCGATGGTGCAGAAACCCAGCGGCGTTACGGCCCCGACCGCCCAGATCCGGGCGGGGATCCGGGCGGGGCCGAGGTTCAGCGCGATCGCGGCCACCGCCACCAGCGGAGCCGCCGGCCAGGGCGGCGCGATCAATGCGGTCAGGATCAGCCCGCCGGCAAGCAGCAGCTTTTCACCGACTCGTATCCGCCGCCAGGGAGCACCCCATGCGGCATCATCCAGCGCGATCATCGGCAAGCGTGTTTGGGGCCGCTCAGCCGCGGTCGGGCTCGGCCTTCATCGTGCCTTCGGCCTCGGTCGTCCCGGTCGCGGGCCCGGCCTGCGCCGCGGAGCCGCCGGCCTGCCTGACCCGCTCGGCGGAACGACCCCGCAGGTTGCCGAGCGCAAAGCCCAGCACGCCGGCCCCCAGCGCCGCCTGCAGGGCGAACAGGCCGGACTCGATCTCACCCGATCCGGGTTCGAAGATCGGTTTGAACCAGGGCTCGGTGCCTTCCTCCTGCAAGGTTTCGGTGACCACCGAATCGGTGCCGCTGAAGGCTTCGGCATCGTCCCCGCTGGGTTTGGGGGCCACCACGAAGCTGATCACGAAGATGGCGACGATGGCCGCGACCAGCAGCCAGTTGAGCCAGGGCCTGGGTTCACGCATCGACGGTCTCCTTCGCCGGGCTGGCCGGCAGGATGCCGCGCCGTTCCAGTTCGGGACGCACGACCTGCGCCAGGAAACTGAACAGCAGCACGCCCAGGAAGCCCTCGGCTAGCGCGAGCGGGATCTGGGTGATGGCGAACACGCCCAGGAACTTGGTCGCTGCCCCACCGAAACCGCTGACCGGATCGGGGTGGGCCAGGGCCAGCTGCACGGAGGTGACGCAATAGGTGATCAGATCGGCGGCCACCATGGCGCCGAAGATCGCCACCGAACTGCCGAAGCGGCGCAGCAGCTTGTAGATGCCGTAGCCAGCCCATGGCCCGGCGATCGCCATCGAAAAGACATTGGCTCCCAGGGTGGTGATGCCGCCGTGGGCCAGCAGCAGCGCCTGGAAGATCAGCACTATCGTGCCGAGGAAGGCCATCACCGGTGGCCGGAACAGGATCGCGCCCACTCCGGTGCCGGTCGGGTGCGAGGAGCTGCCGGTCACCGAGGGCAGTTTGATGGCCGACAGGACGAAGGTGAAGGCACCGGCGGCCGCCAACAGCATCTTGTTCTCGGTGCCCTGACTGGCTTCTTTGATCACCGCCCGGCCGCCCTGGACGACGAACGGGGCTGAAATTGCATACCAGGCCACGCAGTGCGCGACCGGAAGGAAGCCTTCGGCTATATGCATCGTTCTCTCCTTGTGAGATGACGCGTCCCAATACAGAGGCCGCCAGTTGAGTTCCTGACTCCCGAACCCAGATGTTCTGGGTGGTTCACAGTGGCGCGACCGTGCCGGCTCTTCCCGGCTTCCTCAGTTCTGGCAGCATGTGTCAGTGTAGACCCATTGGCATGACTTGGTCGAAAGGGGTCCTCTTGCCACAGGTCAGCTACGAGTATTTGACCGATGCCGCGCAGATCTACGCCGAATCGTTTGCCACGATCCGGCGGGAAGCCGACCTGTCTAGGTTCCCCGACGACGTCTCGGCGGTGGTCGTCCGGATGATCCATGCGGCCGCCCAAACCGACCTGCCTGCCGGCATTGCTTTCACCCCCGGCGTGGTCAAGGCCTGCCGGGACGCATTGTGGGCCGGCGCCCCCATCTTCTGCGACTCGACCATGGTGGCCACCGGGATCATCCGTTCCCGGCTGCCCCGCGGCAACGAGATCGTCTGCCGGCTCGGCGACCCCCGGCTCGTCGAACTGGCCGGCAGGCTGGGCACCACCAAGACCGCGGCCGCGGTCGACCTGTGGCTTGAGCGGCTGGCCGGCTCCGTGGTGGCGATCGGCAACGCGCCCACCGCGCTGTTCAGGCTGCTTGAGGTGGTGCGCGATACCGGGGCGAAACCGGCCGGGGTGATCGGTATCCCGGTCGGCTTCGTAGGCGCAGCCGAATCGAAGCAGGCCCTGATCGACAATCCCTTTGGCCTGGAATACCTGGTGTTGCGGGGCCGGCGCGGCGGCTCGGCGATCACGGTGGCGGCGGTCAACGCCATCGCCAGCACGGACGAACTGACCAACCAGGTCAAGTCCTGAGGCGGGCCGGGATGGCTGAGCTAGGTGGCGGGCGGCGAGGGCAGTTGACGTCCTCGGGGTTGCGTCCCGGGTGGACGACCGGAGCCTGCGCGACGGCCGGGGCCACCGCCGCTTACACCGCCCTGTTGCAGGGCGAGTTTCCCGATCCGGTGATCGTGCTGTTGCCCCAGAACCGGCAGCCCAGCTTCGCCCTGACCAGCCACGAGCTGGCCGGCGGCCGGGCGGCCGCGGCGATCACCAAGGATTCCGGCGACGATCCGGATGTCACCCATGGCGCGGTGGTGCACGCCGCGGTGTGGCCCGGGCCGCCCGGCGGGGGCGTGCGTTTCGTGGCGGGCGAGGGGGTCGGCACCGTGACCCTGCCCGGGCTGCCGCTGCCGCCCGGTGAGCCGGCCATCAATCCAGGGCCACGAGCCATGATCGTGGCCAATCTGCGCCGGGTGGCCGGCCTGGCCGCCACCGATCCGGACCCGGATGTGGTGGTGCAGGTATCGATCGCCGCGGGGGCGAAGCTCGCCCAGCGGACGCTGAATCCACGGCTCGGCATAGTTGGGGGCCTGTCGGTGCTGGGCACCACCGGGGTGGTGGTGCCCTATTCCTGCTCGGCCTGGATCGACTCCATCCGGCGCGGGGTGGATGTTGCCCGGGCGCTGGGGCACGACCACGTCGCCGGGTGCACCGGTTCGACCTCCGAACGGGTGGCCCGTGAACTGTATGGCCTGCCCGAGACCGCCCTGCTGGATATGGGCGATTTCGCCGGGGCGGTGCTGAAGTATCTGCGCAGGCAGCCGCTGGCGCGGCTGACGATCTGCGGCGGGGTCGGCAAGCTAGCCAAGCTGGCCGACGGCCACCTGGATCTGCATTCGGCGCGTTCCCGGGTCGATGTGGGCTTTCTGACCAGGCTGGCCGAACAAGCCGGGGCGACTGCCGAGGTGGCTGCCCGGGTGGCCGGATCGACCACCGCGCTGGCCGCCATCGAGACCTGCGCCGCCGCCGGAGTCCCCCTTGGGGACAAGATCGCCCAGGCGGCCCGCGATTTTGCGCTGGAGGTGCTGGCCGGCGCCCCGGTGGCGGTGGACGTGGTGTGCATCGACCGGGCCGGCCAGCTGGTGGGACGCAGCCGGCGTGCCGGGCCGGGGACGCCGGCCCGGGGCGGCGAATGACCC
>CALHWB010000064.1 GCA_938036835.1 uncultured Propionibacterium sp. | reverse complement strand
CGCGTTGGGGCGCACCCGTCGTGCTCGTCGTCGACGCCGCCGCGATGGCCGCCGAGATCCGGTATGACCTGCGGCAGGCGGCCTGGTCCTAGGATTGGCGGGTGACCCAGCACCACCCGGATGCGATCCGCTTGGCGATGCCCGCCGAGGCGCGCGCCATCGCCCGCCTCCAGCTCGCCCGGCTCGCGGCCATCCCGGCGCTGGCACCGGCGGTCGGCTCCCTCAACGAGGAGGATATGGCGGTGGCCTGGCATACCGCCATCACCCGCCCGCCGCTGGCCACCTTCCGGGTACTGGTCGCCGTGGACGCGGCCAACCAGGTGGTCGGCTTCGCGGCGATCGGCCCAAGCGAGGATCCGGACGCCGAACCCGATGAGGGTATCGTCGCCGAGTTCTGCGTCCAGCCGGATCAGCAGGACCACACTCGCTCGGATCGGCTGCTGCATGCCATCGCAGATACGCTGCGCGCCGACGGGTTCGTACGGGCAACCTGGTGGTTGCGCGCCGACGACGACCAAACCCGAACGCTGCTGACCGAATGCGGTTGGTCGCCGGACGGCGCCCACCAGGAGGTCGGTGACGAGGAGGCCACGGTGCGCATCAAACTGATCCGGCTACACACCGCCCTGGAATGACACCGGGAAGCCACCCGACCCGGTCGATCGCGCCGGGCGCAGGAAACATTCAACTCAACCCAGTTCGGACAACCGCACGTCGCTACCGCTTAGCTCGGCGCGCAGCCCATCTTCGGTGGACTCCAGGCCGGTATAGACCAGACCCGCCGCGGTGGGCAATCGCATCTGTGCGGCGAGCCCGGCCAGCAATCGGTCGACGAGTTCGGCAGATACCTCCAGCCCGGCGCCGCTGAGGGTGGCATCGCTGAGGGTAAGGGTGCCATCGGGAGCCACGCCCACGGTGGCTTCCAACACGACCGGCAGGCTGGCGTCCAGCACCTTCACCGTCTGGTCGAGCGCCACCCGGCCCTTCCCCGCAGGACGCAGGGCGAGACCTGTGACCGCGGCAACCTGGGTCCAGTCCATGCGCACGATTCCGGTGACCCGTTCGGCCCGCGCCTGGGCAGGGTCCCGGAAGCGCTGTATACCGAGCGCGGTTGCCGTCACCTGGTTCACAACTCCCGAGCGCCCCGCCACATCGACGGGGACATCGGCGACAACCAAATGCACTCGCTCCAGCCGATCGGCTGGCATGGCGGTCAGGAAGGGCCAGCTCGCGATACTCACGGACGCCTGGTCGGCCCCCAATCGCTCCAGCACCGCAGCCGCAAGCCGCTGTTCGGCTTGTTCGCGCACCCAGGCGTCCACGCCCACGAAACCGACGATCAACAACGCCGCCAGAATCGGCAGGACAAGCAGCCGCCCACGTCTCCTGCTACCGCGTACCATCCCGGTCAGCCGATACCAAGCAGGTCGTCGATGCCGATGCTCACTCCCGGGCGGTCGATGATGGCGCGTACCGCGGTGAGCACTCCCGGCATATAGCTGACTCTATCGAAGGAGTCATCGCGAATGGTCAGCACTTCCCCGGGGTTGCCAAGCAGCACCTCCTGATGGGCGAACAGGCCTTGCAGACGCACCGAATGCACCTGGACGCCATCGATCGCGGTCCCGCGGGCCCCCTGTCCCTGATGGCCGGTCAGGTCGGGCATCGGCGGGCAGTGTGCAGCCGCCCGGGCCTCGGCGACCTTGGCTGCGGTCGCGGCCGCGGTACCCGAGGGGGCGTCCACCTTGCCTGGATGATGCAACTCGACGATCTCGACGGACTCGAAGAAGGGCGCCGCCTGGGCTGCAAAATGCATCATCAGTACCGCAGCTATCGAAAAGTTGGCGGCTATCAGGATGTGCACCTCCGGACGCGCGGCCTGCCAGCGGCGAACCTCCGCCAGCCTCGCCGCGGTGAAGCCGGTGGTTCCCACCACAACATGAATCCCTTTGTCGACGCACCATTTGATGTTGTCCATCACCGAATCCGGGGTGGTGAAGTCCACCACTACATCGGCACTATCCACCGCACCGCGATCCTCACCGGCGTCAACGGCGGCCACCAGTTCCATATCCGGTGCCGCCTGCACCGCAGCAGCCACCTGCCGGCCCATCCTGCCCTGAGAACCGAACACCGCCACCTTGATCATCGCCAAACCTGCCTTCCACGGTTCCGGGCGCTCCGCACGATCCGGGTGGAGCGCCGTGCACTTCCCGACATCCATTGTGCCGTCGCTCGTCTCCGACCGGCGGCTAGGCGCCGCGGCCCCGGCGACCGGACGGCCCGGCCAGCGCATCCGGTCCCGGCCGGCGGCGATCCGGCACGATGGGTGAATCCATCAGACAAATACCCGGGTTTCTGGGCGGAGATCCCGGCTGCCCGGCGGTACCCCGGCTACACTTGGTGAAATGTTGTCTGAGAAGATTGTTTCGCTACTCAATGACCAACTCGTCGCCGAGCAGTACTCCTCCAATATGTACCTCCAGATGTCGGCCTGGTGCGAGGATAAGGGTCTGCAAGGCGCCTCCAAATTCTTCCGCAGCCATGTCAGCGAGGAGATCGAGCACCGCGACCGCATTGTCGACTACATGTATGAATGCGACGCCTCGGTCAGGATCGGCGCGGTCGAGGCGCCCGAGGCCAGCTATGGCAGTCTGCTGGAGACCATCGAGGCCGCCTACAAGCACGAGCAGAAGGTGACTGCGGCGATCGATGCCATCGCAGTCGAGGCCCTGGAGACCCACGATTTCAACACTTTCAACTTCATCCAGTGGTTCATCGCCGAACAGCGCGAGGAGGAAGACCTCTTCCGCACGGTGCTTGACGAGGCCAAGCTGGTGGGTCTGGAAGCCACCGAGACGGGCATCGCCATCTGGCACCTGAACAAGTTCCTGGCAACCGCCGCCCCCGGCGACTGACCCAACCGCAACGTTGACCCAGCGCGGGCGGAATCGCGGCAGCCAGTCAGGGGTCCGTGGCGTACCTCCCACGGGCCCCTGACGTCGTCCGGCGGTAGAACGCCGAACCGGGCAGCCCTACCAGGCGTTTGGCCTTAGCTGCCGCCCTGCCCTGCGGTATCGGTAGCCGCTTCGACCTGCTCGGTGTTCTCCTCCAGCACCGGCACCAGAGAAAGCTTGCCCCGGTCGTCGATATCGTGGATCTCCACCTGTAGCTTCTGGCCGACGCCCACCACATCTTCAACGTTCTCCACCCGCTGGCCGCCGTTGAGCTGGCGCATCTTCGAGATGTGCAGTAGCCCGTCCTTACCCGGCAGCAACGAGACGAAGGCCCCAAAGGTGGTCAGCTTGACCACCGTACCCAGGTAGCGTTCCCCCTTTTCGGGCATGGTCGGGTTGGCAATCGCATTGATCAGCTGCCGGGCCGCCTCGGCTGAGGTGCCATCGGTGGCGCCGATAAAGATGGTGCCGTCCTCCTCGATGGAGATATTGGCACTCGTATCATCCTGGATCTGGTTGATCACCTTGCCCTTGGGGCCGATCACCTCACCGATCTTGTCGACCGGGATGTGCATGGTGATGATCCGGGGAGCGAACTCGCTCATCTCGTCAGGAACCGCGATGGCCTCTTTCATCACTCCCAGGATCGTGGTCCGCGCATCCTTTGCCTGCAACAGCGCCGCAGCCAGTACGTCGGATGGAATCCCATCTAGTTTGGTATCCAATTGCAGGGCAGTGATGAACTCGTTGGTGCCGGCCACCTTGAAGTCCATATCGCCCAGGGCATCCTCGGCGCCCAGAATGTCGGTGAGCGCCAGATAGCGGGTTTCACCCGTTTCATCGGTTTCGCTCATCAGGCCCATGGCGATACCCGCGACGCTGGCGTGCAGCGGCACACCGGCATTCAGTAACGCCAGGGTGGCCGCGCAGACCGATCCCATCGAGGTCGAACCGTTCGAACCGATCGCCTCGCTGACCTGCCTGATCGCATAGGGGAAGGCCTCCCGGCCGGGCAGCACCGGCACGATGGCTCGTTCGGCGAGGGCCCCGTGGCCGACCTCGCGACGCTTCGGGGAGCCGACTCGTCCGGTCTCACCCGTGGAATATGGCGGCATGTCGTACTGGTGCATGTAGCGCTTGGCGGTAACCGCGCTCAGCGTGTCGAGTTTCTGCTCCATGTCCAGCATGTTCAAGGTCGTCACGCCCAGCACCTGGGTCTCGCCCCGCTGGAAAAGCGATGAACCGTGTACCCGCGGAATCAACCCGACCTGACTGGACAGCGGGCGGATGTCCTTCGGCCCCCGGCCGTCGATGCGCACCCCATCGCGCAGCACGCGGCCGCGCACGATCCGCTTCTGCAACGCCTTGAAGGCCGCCGCGGCCTCGCCCTCGCGGCCATCGAAGGATTCCGAACCGGCCAGCCGCTCCGACAGGGCAGCACGCAGGTTCTTCTCCGCCTCGACCCGTTCGGCCTTGTCGGCGATCTGCATGATGCGGTCCAGGTCTTCGCGTACGATCCGCTCGACCTCCGCATAGATGTCATCCTCGTATTCCTTGAAGACCGGATATGGGTAGGTCTCCTTGTTGACCTGGCTGGCCAACTCCACCTGGGCGTCGCACAGCACCTTGATGAACGGCTTAGCGGCCTCCAGTCCCCCGGCCACGACATCTTCGGTCGGTGCGGTTTGCCCCGACCGCACCAGACGCCAGGTGCTCTCGGTGCCGCCCGCCTCGACCATCATTATTGCCACATCGCCGTCGGCCAGCACCCGACCAGCCACCACCATGGAAAAGACGGCGTTCCGTTCCTGATCCACCGTCGGGAAACAGACCCACCGATCGCCCAGCAAGGCGAGACGTACCCCGCCGATCGGTCCATGGAACGGCAGACCGGCGATCTGGGTGGACATAGACGCCGCATTGATGGCCACCACATCGTATTCGACCTGCGGATTGAGAGCCAGCACGGTCACCACGACCTGCACCTCATTGCGCAATCCCTTAACGAAGGCGGGACGCAGCGGGCGGTCGATCAACCGGCAAGCCAGGATGGCATTCTCGCTGGGGCGGCCCTCGCGTCGGAAGAAGGATCCGGGAATGCGGCCGGCCGCATACATCTTCTCCTCGACGTCGACGGTCAGCGGGAAGAAATCGATCGATTCGCGTGGTGCTTTCTGGGCAGTGGTGGCGCTCAACAGCATGGTGTCGCCGTCCAGATAGACTGCGGCCGAGCCATCGGCCTGCTGGGCCAGTACCCCGGCCTCGAACCGGACCACATGCTTGCCATAGGGTCCGTTGTCGATGATGGCCTCGGCGAATTTGAGGTTTTCACCCTCCATTTGTCATTCCTCTCTGCACGCGGACGCGGGGTCCGCCCTTCCTAACCGGGACGAGCCCCTGCCCGCCCCGGCGATGCGCAGAGCCGGTGATTGCCGATGCGGGCCTGATTGCCGGTCTTCGATCGAGGTCAGCGGGAGAAGTGGCATAAGCCACCGGCCCGCTGGCCACTACCGAGGACCAACAACCAGCTTCCATCGCGCATCCATCACCGACCGCGCTATCTGCTTGTTCAATTGTCCGGCACCTCAATCATGCCCACGCCCACCCTGGATTGCACGCCACGCGTCCGGTCAGCGTGGTCAGATGCCAATAGGGAGCGGCCGAACGGCCGCCCCCTACCGATCAGCAGGTCATCGACGCAGACCAAGCCGGCGAACCAGTTCGCGATAATGGTCGATATCCTCGCGCGCCACATAGTTGAGCAGCCGACGGCGCTGCCCGACCAGCAGCATCAGACCGCGACGGCTGTGATGGTCGCCCTTGTGTTGCTTGAGATGCTCCGTCAGATGGGCGATCCGCTTGGAAAGCAAGGCGATCTGCACATCCGGAGAGCCGGTATCGCCCGGATGAACAGCGTATTCTTCGATGATCTTCTTCTTGACGTCGGGATCCATGACGACTCTACCTCTCCTTGGACTCGTTGCGCGGCGCCCTGTGGTGCGGGATTGCGGTGCAGGGCTCTTTGTGAACCGCGGCCGATCGACGGCAGCCTTGCGAGGCTAGCACGTTTGTCTCCCGGGTAGCCAATCGGCAGGTGCCGGATCGGTAGATCTGCCTCAGACCAGCCCAAGAATCACCTTCGTACGGGCCACATCGCTGCCCATCTGGGCGATCAGTTCGCCGACATCGGCAAACTTGACCTGACCACGCAGATGTTCAACGAACTCCACCGCAATCTCGACGCCATACAACTCCAGGTCGGTGCGATCCGGCACATGCGATTCGACCCGGCGGTTCCCGGAGTTGAAGGTGGGGTTGGTGCCCACGCTGATTGCGGCCGGCAACCGGGGCGCGGCCGGGACATCCAGTCGTCGCAGCCAGCCCGCATAGACGCCATCGGCCGGGGTGGCCATTGCCGGCGCCACCGGCAGATTCGCGGTCGGGAAGCCCAGTTCTCGGCCGCGCTGATCGCCGACGACCACCACCCCACGCAGGCCGAAGGGCCGGCCCAGATGCCGGGCCGCATTGGCAACGGCACCGCGAGCCAGTTCCTGGCGGATCAAAGTGGAGCAGGTTTGCTCGGCATCTACCCTGATCAATGGCAGCACCACCACCTCGAACCGGTCCGTCCCGAGGTCCGCCAAGACCTGCGGGGTGCCAGCGGCTTCCCGCCCGAAGGTGAAGTTCTGCCCGACCACCACCAGCGCCGGGTTCAGCGGCCCCAGGATGGTATCGACGAACCGCTCCGGCAGCCACCCCATGATCTCCCGATCGAACTGCACCACCCGGACCTCGTCGGCACCGGATCGGCGCAGCAATTCGATACGCTCAGGCAACGAGTTGAGCAACTGGAGCTCGCGGTGCGCGGGTGCGATAACGCTCATCGGATGCGGCCAGAAGGTGACCGCCACCACCGGTAACCGTCCCCGGTCATCACCCAGCCCGGCAGCCCTATCGGCGGCTACGGCGAGCAGTTCCTGGTGGCCCAGGTGGACCCCATCGAAGTTCCCGATGGCCACCACACTGCGTCGCATATCAGCTCCTGATCGCACCTTGTCATCCCGATTGGCTGCGGGACCGCTGACCAGCATAACCGGCTGGCCAGTACAGCACGGTGCCGGTATGCCCGGACGGGTTGGCCCAGAGCCGGCCGGTCTCCGGGACGTCAGCGAAACCTGACCCGCGGCCGGTTCCGGGCCAACTGCGGAAGTCAGCCAGGAACCGCATCCCCGAGAGGCCGATCCGGCTGCCCAGCCGGCGGGTGCCGGGATGCTCGGATTCTGCGACTGCGCTACCTTGTCCAACGTGGAGTTGATCGTGTCGTCTGCCGTGGTCTTCGCACTGATCATGGACCCGCTCGGCAATGTCCCGCTGTTCCTGACCGCATTGCGTAGCACCGCGCCGGAACGCCGCCGTAGGGTGATCGTACGGGAACTGCTCATTGCGCTGGTAGTGATGCTGGTGTTCCTGTTCGGGGGACGTGCCTTCCTCGACCTGTTCGATATCGAGTCCTCGGCGCTCACCGTGGGCGGCGGGGTGATCTTGATGCTGATCGCGTTGCGGATGATCTTCCCGACCCCGGAACGCAGCCTACGGGAGCCCTCGCCCGACGACGAACCGTTCATCGTTCCGCTCGCGGTGCCCTATTTCGCCGGGCCTTCCCTGCTAGCCATGGAGGTGGTGGTGGTTTCCGGCAATCCTGCGGCCCTAACCAGCTATCTGGTGGCGCTGATCCTGGCTTGGCTGGTATCGGCAGTGGTGCTCTACTTCAGCCAGGGACTTCACCGGGTGGTGGGCGAGAAGGCGCTGGTCGCGGTGGAACGCCTGATGGGTATGGTGCTGGTGATCATCGCCACCCAGATGACCCTGTCGGGAATCGCCGAATTCTTCGCTGTGCGGCGCTGACCAAGCCGAAGACCCGGGCGGCCCGGTGCCCAACGGCCGGCCGCCGATTTCTGCCAGCCCACCGGCGGGCTACCGGCACACTGGTTCAGTTCAGTACAGCCACCGCACGAGCCTGCTCGCCCGCCGGACGGTAGAGCGCCAGCAGCGTGCCATCGGGGCCGATCATCCCGGTCGGATCGGCCGGCACCCGTAAGTCCAGCGGGCGGCCGAAGCCGATACTGCGGGCATCCTCAGGGCCCACCCGCAGCACCGGAAAGCTCAACTCGGCGGCCCGGGCCATGCTGAGCAGGGGTGTGTCGCCGGCTAGCCGATCCAGCGCGATCGCCCCGGCGAGGTCATAGCGGCCGATCCGGGTACGTCGCAGCCGGGTCAGATGGCCACCCACACCCAGTGCCCCGCCCAGATCCCGCGCCAACGCCCGGACATAGGTGCCCGACGAACAAATCACCGCCACGTCCAGATCGACCATGGCGCCCATCCGGTGTAACCCGGTCGCCTCGAAGCGCGCCACCTTTACCGGACGGGCGGCCAATGACACCCGCTCCCCCGCGCGCACTAGGGCATGGGCACGTTGTCCGGCGATCTTGATCGCCGACACGCTGCTCGGTACCTGGTGGATGGCGCCGCGCAGCCCGGCCATGGCATCCTCGATCGTCTCCGGGTCCAGCCCACCTGCATCGCCGATGGTCACCGGCTCGCCCTCGGCATCGTCGGTAGTGGTCTGGATCCCCAGCCGAATGGTGGCCGAATAGGCCTTGTCGTGCAGCGCCAGATGGCCGAGTAGCCGCGTGGCACGGTTGATGCCGACGATCAACACCCCGGTGGCCATCGGATCAAGCGTGCCGGCATGGCCGACCTTGCGCGTCCCCAGCACTCGTCGGACCCGGCCGACCACCTGATGCGAGGTCAAACCGGCGGGTTTATCGATGATCAATAGGCCGGAGGTCTCGGTCACGACCCGATTCTTCCACGCCGGCAAGTCGGAATAACGGATATCGCACCCGCAGGGCCGGTAGGACCGCCGGTCTGCCGGGTCTTGGGCCTGCTCAGCCACGCGCCGCCAGCAGACCGGCGAGCAATTCATCGTGGCTGTGGATCGCCTCAGACATGGTGCCCAGCCAACGCAGCCGGCCGGCCTGCAACACCGCCAGCCGGTGGGCCATCGATACCAATGGGCCAAGCAGATGGCTGATCAACAGCACCGCCGATCCGCTGGTCTGCTGCCAATCGCGGATGCAGTCCAGTACGATTGCGGCGATCTCATGGTCCAGCGCCGTGGTCACCTCGTCACAGACCAGCAATTGGGGTTCGGTCGCTAGGGCTCGCACCAACGCCGCGCGCTGCAGCTGCCCGCCCGACAATCCGCTGCTGGTGCGCCTGACCTGGGCAGGCGACAGCCCCACCCGTTCGAACAGGGCCAGTACGGAGCGCTCGGCATCGGAACGCGATCGGCGACGCAGATTGACCGCGGCATCCACGCACTGGGTGAGTATCGGCCGGAACCTGTCGAAGGATGCCGCTGCCTCCTGCCACACATATTGGATATCGGCAAGCTGAGACCGCGACCGGTTGCGAGCCATCGGCAATCGCTGGCCCCGCCAGCAGACCGCTCCCCTAGTGGGACGGTCTAGCCCCACCAGACAGCGGGCCAGGGTCGATTTGCCGGCACCCGAGCTGCCCATCACCACCAGCACCTCGCCGGCAGCCAATGTCAAATCTAGGGGGGCCAACGCCACCTGGCTGCCGTGCCGCACCTCAAGACCGGAAAACTCGGCTAGCGGAATCCCGGATTCCGGCTCGGGCGCACGGGTAGGATCCGCCGTAGCGGGCAGTTGCCCAGCCAGCCGCCGGGGTCCCAGCCTGCCATGGTCTATTTCGTATATGGCATCGCTGAGGCTGCGGGCCACGTGAACGTCGTGGGTGATCAGCAGCACGCCCAGGCCGCGTGCCCGTTGCGCGCGGATCTGGTCGATCACCCCGGCGCGGGCCTCGGTATCCAATCCGGCGGTGGGTTCGTCCAATACCAGCAGGTGGGGACGCGCGGTAAGCACCTGGGCCAGTGCCAGGCGCTGCCGCTGCCCGCCCGAGAACTGCCAGGGATAGCGACGCAGCAGCTCGCGGGGGTCGCCGGCGACCGGGTAGGCGGCCTCGGCAAGTACCTCCAGGACGGCCGCAGTGACCGATCCCCGGCCACCGGTGCAGGATTCGGGACGATGCAGCCTAACCAGGTCGGCCAGACTGGCGCCGATACGTCGCGAGGGATTCAAGGTGTCCCCAGCATGCTGCGGCAGATAGCCGATCCCCGCCCGCCTACCACCCGCCGCGACATCGAGTTTTCCAGTGAAACAAACACCCGGAGCCGGCTCGCCGAGCACCAGGGAGGCGATCGTCGTCTTGCCTGCCCCCGAGGGCCCGAACAGGGTGACCACCTCACCGGCATCGACCTCGAAGCTGACCTGGTGCAATATCGCTATGCCACCCACGTGCGCAGTCAGTCCGCTGGCGGCGACCAGTCGGCTCATTGCCGCCCACCCTCCTGCTCGGCGCGGGCCTGCATCAGGGCACGCTGCCGGGCGAGTCCGGTTGGGTCGCGCAGCAGTTCGTCCCAAAGCAGGTTGATGCCGACCACCAGGGAGACGATCAGCCCGGCCGGCACCAGCACCGCGCCCGGCGAGACCAACAGGGCATCCTTGTTGGCGGCCACGGTCACCGCCCAGTCGGGCGAGGTCTGGTCGAAACCCAGGCCGAGGAAGTTGGCCGAGGCCAAGATGTAGATCATCGCGGACAACCGGACGCCAAAGTCTGCTGCCACCGGCCGTAGCATCGCCCGCAGGCCAACCCGCACATAGCGGGTGAACCAGCTGGCACCGGTCAGCACCAGGGCGTCCATCACCGGGCCGTGCAGGCTGGAGCGGGCCGCCATTCGAACGAACCGCACGATCGGGGCCAGACTGGCCAGCCCGACCGCCGCAGCCACCGCAAGGGCGGACCCCTTGCCGTAGAGCGCCGCCAGGATGATCAGCAACAGGCTGGGCAGGCAGAGCAGCACGTCGATGGGACGCATGATCAACTCTTCGATCCAGCGTCGCTGCGTGGTAGCCGCTATTGCGCCCAGCACAAAACCAATGGCATAGGTGACCACCGCGGTGGCGGTGGTCACCACGATCAGGCTGCGCCCGCCGAGCAGTGCCGCGACCGCCACATCGCGTCCCAACCGGTCGGTCCCAAACGGGGACCACACCGATGGCCCAAACGGGGCCTGGCTGGTCTGCGGGCCAAGCTGCGCGAGCAGCGGGCCGATCAGCCCGATCAGGACAGGCAGCAGGATCAGCAACAGAAAACCACCGATGCGCAGCCGCCGCCAACTAGTCGCGCTCATGCCGTACGCACCGATCTGGGCACCATGATCCGCCCGAGCACATCGATACCTACATTGACCAGAATCGCCAACGTCCCGGTGATCAGCATCACCCCGAGCACCACCGGTTCATCCCGGGTGCTGATCGCATTGATCAGGGTGGACGCCACCCCGGGCACCACAAAGATGGCCTCCACGATCAGCACCCCGGAAAGCAGGCCATCGCTGGTGCGGCCCAGTTCCTGCATGGCCGGGGCGAGCGCGTTCGGCGCCACATAGCGAGTCAGCAACCGCCAACGAGGCATCCCCAGGCGACGAGCCTGGGTCACGTATGGCTCAGCCATCACGTTTATCACCCCGGCCCGCACCTGCCGGATCAGCGGGGCGCTGACCCGGGCAACCATCACGATCAACGGCAGCACCATGAACCCGGGATGCCGCAGCATCGTGGCTAGATCGACCCCCATCAGGGTGGCCGGGAATAGCCCCCAGGACAACGACAGCCAGGCGACCAGCAGCAGGGCCAGCACGAAATCGGGTACCGAATCCAGCACGATGCTGATCGCGGTGATCAGCCGGTCGAGCGGTGAGCCCGGATGCAGACCGCTGGCGAACCCTGCCAGCCAGGTCACCGGCACCAGGATCAGCACCGCGCAGGCGGCCAGCAGCCCGGTGACCGCGAACGGCCCGGCGATCAGTTGGGCCACCGGTTGGTCGCCGGCCAGGGACCGCCCTAGCTCGCCGTGTACCAACCCACCAAGCCAGATCGCGAAACGCTGAACCGGCGGTCGATTCAATCCCATCGCCTCGCGCTGGTGCTGCATCTGCTGGGCGCCGAGCACCTCATTGCCCAGCACATCCGCGGTATCGCCCGGCAGCAACACCACCAGCACGAACAGCAACACCAGCAAAATGACGATCTGCAGCACCGCCAACCCCAGCCGCTGGCAGACATAGGCTCCGGTGCTGTCGCCGGAGAACCAGCCACGCAGTTCAGACCAGACCGACGACAACCCGATCATCCCCGTACTGCCGCGGGTCGCGCCCGGCGATCCCCGTCCACCGACAGAGCGTCAACGAGCCGGCCGAGCATCGCCGGCAGGCCGGCGAAGGGGCGTTCGAAGCCACCGGCCCGGCGGGCCGGTCAATCGCCTCGCGGCGTTCCTTCCGGCGCGGCGGATACTCGAACTGCCGGGCATCCCGGTTCGCCAACCGGCACTGGGCCGCACGCAACCGGTTCATGCCAGTTGCACCTTGTCGAACCGGGCATAGCCGGTGGTGTTGGTCGGGGCCGGCGCGAGCCGGTATTTCTCGCTTACCGCGTTGCGCAGCGGCGCGGTGCCATAGACAATCCAGTTGCCCCGCTCGTGCATGATCCGCTGCATGTCGTGGTAGACCTTCGTCCGGGCATCATCGTCCTTGGTGGCCAGCGCCTTGCTGTAGAGGTCGTTGAACTCCCGGTCCTGCCATTTACCGTAGTTCTGTGGCGCATCCGCCTTCAGGCGCATCGCGAAATGGTTGGGCAGCGGCATCGGGCCGGAACGGCTCATCGTGATATCGCCGCGTTCCTTGACCTCCGAGTAGTAGGTGTCCTTGGCCCCCTGATCGAGCTGGATCCGGATTCCGCCCCGGGCGGCCTGGTCCACCACCAGCGCGGCAGCCTCCGGAAAACCGGACGCCGCCGGTGCGGTAAACAGCGAAAAGGCCAGTTCGTCGCGCCCGGCTCTGGCCAGCGCGGCCCGGCTGGCATCGGGGTCGAAGACCCGTTGTGGGATGTCGCCGGCGTAGTAGCGGAATCCCGGGCCAAACAGATCGTTGCCAACCTGGCCATCTCCTTCCAATGCGACCCGGACGAGTTCCTCGCGGTCGAAGGCGGTGAACAGGGCCTCACGAACGACCGGATCATCGAATGGCGACCGGAAGGTCTTCATGATGAACGAGTAGATCTGGCAGTTCGGAATACGTCGGACGCTGATGCCCTTGACGGCCTCCAGTTGAGTGGCCCCGGCCGCGGTCAGGTCGTCCACATAGTCGACCTGGCCCGACTGGATGGCGTTCACCCGGGCATCGCGATCCGAGGACAGAATCGTGAGTCGCTGCACCAGCGGTGCACCATCCCAGTAGTCGGCATAGGCAGTGGCCGACATCTCGGTACCCGCGGTGAAGGATTCGAAAACGAACGGGCCGGTACCGACCGGTTTGGTGGTGAAATCCACCGTGCCGTTCTTGATGATCCGCATGCCGTAGACGCCCAGTTGAGTGGGGAACTCGAAGTTCGGTGTCTTCAGGGCGAGTTCCACGGTCTGGTCATCCACTTCGCGGCAATTCGGCAGGTCGACGATCTGCATGGCGGCCCCGGCCGCAAAGGCCTTGGTCTCGACCGGCCCCAGCACCCGAGAAATTGTGTATAGCACATCGGCACTGGTCAGTTTGGTGCCATCATGCCAACGCGCATCGCGCAGCCTCACCCGCCAGACGTCTCCGGTCTCATTGGCTTCAGCGCTTTCGGCCAGCCTGGGGACCGGGGTCAGCGTGTCATCCAATTCGAACAGGTAGTCGTACAGGGCGCGCATCCGGGCCTCATCGATGAAAGCGGTGTGTATTCCCGGGTCCAGCCCCTCGGAGGCGCCATTGCCCTGGAAGGCCGCGGTGAACTGTTCTATGCTGCCGCCCGCGCCGCCGGAGTCCGGTGTCGAGGTGGGCTCATTGCCTGCGCAACCGATGAGGGACGCGGCGGCGATTCCGGTCGTTCCAGCGAGGAAGGCACGGCGGCCGAGATTGGGGACAGGCGTCATTTGGTCAACCCTTTCATCGAGACACGACCCGATGGGTGAACCACTGCGCGGCGGATTCAACACGGTCATCCTCGTGATCGTGACGGTTTTCGGAGCACGGAGGTATCTGGCTCGGCAGGATGCCCAGCCAGCCGGATCGGCTCCGGCCGATCGTGGTCTGCCCGGACGGTCTGTGTCCGGGCGGCAGCACATGCTGATCACCAATTGCCTGACAGTTGCGGGACAGCCCCGGATTCGCACCGGCGTTCCCTCCATGGGGCATCCTAGCCGCCGGCCGGCACAGCCAATCGGCCAGCCCAGCCCGTTCGACGGAAAGCTAACCTGACCGTGCCATCCGGCCGTAACCGGCCCGCGATCCTCGCGGGCCAGCCAGCGCCCAAGACCAGACGATGCCGGAACCCGGCGGCACCCAGAGCAGAGCCATTCAAGAGCTCGGCGGCGGCAAGAAGTCCGGGGCGCGCCGCTCACGAAACGCCCGCAGCCCCTCTACCAGATCGGTGCTGCTCGCCCGGGCCGCCTGCTGGCCGGCCTCGCGGGCTAGGTGTTCTTCAAAACCGGAGAACACCGTGCCGAACAGTTGCTCCTTGATACCGGCAAACGCATCCACCGGCCCGGCGACCAGGCCATCCACGAGATCCATGGTCGCCCGGCCGAGATCGGTGGCCGGCACCACTTCGGTGATCAATCCCCAAGCCTTGGCCTCCGCCGCGGTGATGGTGCGCCCCGACATCAACAAATCGCTGGCCCGCGCGGGGCCCAGGGTACGACCGAGCACGAAACCGACCCCGGTGTCTGGGGTCAGCCCAAGCCGGATGAAGGCCGTGGAGAAGGTCGTGTCCGCGCTAGCGATACAGAAGTCCGAGAGCAGCGCCAGCCCCAGGCCGGCACCGGCCGCCACCCGGTGCACCGAGGCGATCACCGGCTTGGGCATGGTTCGAATCGACAAAGCCACCTGCCCCATCGCGCGCACCAGGCCAGCCATGTCCAGGTCGCCGTCGGCCAGACCCAATTCAAAGAACTCCAGATCCCCGCCGGCACAAAACGCCTTCCCTGCCCCACTCAGCAGAACGGCACGGACCTGCCGGTTGGCGGCCGCCGCCCGCAGCGTATCCACCAGATCGGTGGCCATCCGTGGCCCGATGGCGTTGAATCGTTCGGGATTGTTTAACACCAAATGTGCGATATGGCCGGTAACCGAGTATCTGACCTGGGCGTTTTCCATGGCATGCACGCTAATCGGCTGGCACCATGATCGCAGGCGATCAAACCCCGGTCAGGCAAGTCTGGCCCGCCTACCCTCCGATGGTCGCCCTTACCGCCGCCTCCTTCGGACCTTGTGATGGACGCCTTACCCGGAGGGTCCCCGGATAGAGTTGCTGGTAGCTTTGCGGGAGCCGATGGGATGGGAGGGTCATGAGCGTTCTGGTCGTTGGCGGTGCCGGGTATATCGGAGCGCACGTGGTCGCCCAGCTGCTGGCCGAGAACCTCAACGTGGTGGTGGCCGACGATCTATCGGCCGGTGCCGCGGATCGGATAGGTTCGGTGCCGCTGGCCCGGATCGATGTCGCCGATCCCCACGCCCCCGAGTCACTGGCCGACTGCATGGCCGCCCACCGGGTGGACTCGGTGATCCACCTGGCAGCAAAGAAACAGGTAGGCGAATCGGTCGCCGACCCGCTGCGCTACTATCGCAACAACGTGGTCGGTTTGCTGAACCTGCTTGATGCGATGACCGCGGCCGGGGTAACCAGGATCATCTTCTCTTCCTCGGCGGCGGTCTACGGGGCCCCACACCAGGCATCGGTCGATGAGGATGCCGCCACCGTCCCGGTCAATCCCTACGGCACCACCAAGCTCATCGGCGAGCAGATGCTGTCGGATTGGGCCGCGAGCCGAGCCATCGACTGGATCGCACTACGCTACTTCAACGTCGCCGGAGCGGCCAGCCCCCGATTGGCCGACACCGGGGTGACAAACCTGATCCCGATGGTCATCGACAGACTGCTTCGGGGCGAGGCACCCCGGATCTTCGGCGCCGACTATGACACCCCGGACGGCACCTGCATCCGCGACTATGTGCATGTGGTTGATCTTGCCCGAGCCCATGTCCATGCTTGCCGGGCGCTGGCCACCGGGGCACCCCACCACATATACAACGTCGGCACCGGTCGGGGCGCTTCGGTACTCGAGGTGATCAATGCCGTTCAGCGGGTGGCCGGTCTGTCCATCGCCCCGATCATCGAACCGCGCCGAGCCGGCGATCCCCCGGTGGTCATCGCAGCGTCCGGCCGGATCCGCACGGATCTGGGTTTCCGCACCCGCCTGGGGCTGAGCGAGATCGTGGCGTCCGCCTGGGCCGCGCGGCAGCCTCAGTAGGCCCCGTCCGGGCGCAGCACCGCACCGATTGTGCGCACCAGGATGTTCAGATCCTGCATCATCGACCAGTTGTCGACATAGTACAGGTCCAGCCGCACCGTCTCGTCCCAGGACAGATTCGACCGGCCCGACACCTGCCACAACCCGCTCAGACCGGGACGCACGGCCAACCGGCGGCGAACGTATTTGTCATAGCGGTCGACCTCGCTGGGCAGTGCCGGCCGGGGCCCGACCAGGCTCATGTCGCCCTTCAAGACGTTCAGCAACTGCGGCAGCTCATCGATCGAATAGCGTCGGATAAACCGGCCCACCGGGGTGATCCGCGGATCCCGGGCCATCTTGAACAGCACGCCGTTCCCGTCGCTGTGAGCCGCCAGTTGATCGGTCATCTGGTCGGCATTGACCATCATGCTGCGCAGCTTGTACAACATGAACGGCTTGCCGCCGATACCGATCCGCTGTTGCCGGTAGAGGATCGGCCCGCCATCGGTCAGCTTGATCAATAGCGCAGCGACCAGGCAGACCGGGGCGGAAAGCAACAGGGCGAAGACGCTGCCGGCGATGTCAAACAACCGTTTGGACCACGAACATGCCCGGGCCGCAGCCGGCCGTTGCACGTGCACCAGGGGCAGCCCGGCAACCGGCCTGGTGAGCAGCCGGGACGGGCTCACATCGGTCACCGCGGGGACGAAGATCGTCTGGGCATCCAGATCCTCAATCTGCCTTGCCAGCTCGTTGAATTCGGATGGCTGGTCGAAGGAGCCGTCGGTGAAGATGACCGCATCCACTCCGGCATGCCGCAGCACCGGCATGACATCCTCGGGAGCGCCCAGGATAGGGATTCGGCCACAGCTCGGGTCGGGATCCCCGACCGGTAGCAGCAGACCAGCAACCCGGTAACCCAACCATTCCTCTCTGGCCAATACCTTGAGCAAGGCAGCCAGGTGCCCGGCGCCACCGACCAGGATCGTGTTGGTCACGAACCGGCCGCAAGCCCTAGCCCGATTGGTGAGCTGGCGCATCACATAGCGTCCGGCGAGCAGCAACAGGATGCCGACCACCACCAGCCAGCAGTAGAATCCCCGCGACAGCGTGGAATCACTGAGATACAGCCCGACGGCCAGCACCCCAAGGCAGGTGAAGCTCGCCATCAATACCCGGTTGTACTCGGTCATGCCCGCGCCCTGCCATTTATCGCTGTAACTCTCGAACAGGTAAAGGCAGGCCCACCAGCCCAGCGGAATGGCGATCGCATAGGGCAGGATGAGCACCGTCCCGCCCGCCGGCCAGGGCAATGGCACCGCCTCCCGCAGGGAAACCGCGATGAACATTGCGAGCAACAGCGCGCTCAAATCGGTCAACGACAGCAGTGCTCCCAACCGGAACCTGCTCTCCAAACTGCGGCTGGGCAGCGCGCCAAGCGCAATACGCCGCCGCCCCACATTCAGCGGGATGGTCATTCAGTGTTCTCCCCACGTCCCCCCAGGTCGACGGCTTCCCCAAGCCCCTCGCGCCTGCGAAGAGTCTACCCCCGCGCGGGGTCAACGCCACACCATCTGGCAATCTGGTGACGCATCTGCGATATCAGGTGACCATACCGACCGGGGAATCAACATCAATGTCAATCGAGAAAGCAAGAATCCAGGCCAGCGCCGACGTCTCCGCCGAGGCAAGCATCGGAGCCGGATCGACCATCTGGCATCTGGCGCAGATCCGGGAGCATGCCGTGCTGGGAGACAACGTCATCGTTGGCCGCGGCGCCTATGTGGGCCCCGGCGTCCGCATTGGGGACAACGGCAAGATCCAGAACTTCGCGCTGGTCTACGAACCGGCCGTCCTCGCAGACGGGGTTTTCGTGGGACCTGCCGCGGTGCTTACCAACGATCATCGCCCGCGCGCCATCAACCCGGACGGCAGCCAGCAGACAACCGACGACTGGGAGCCGGTCGGGGTCACCCTGCAGCAGGGCTGCTCGATCGGAGCGAACGCTACCTGCATAGCACCGGTGGTGGTCGGCCGTTGGGCGATGGTCGCCGCGGGTGCGGTGGTCACCCACGACGTGCCTGATCATGCCCTGGTCGCCGGAATCCCAGCTCGCCAGATCGGTTGGGTCGGCCGTAGAGGCAACGCCCTGGTCGCCGAATCCGGAAGAACCTGGCGCGACCCGCTCACCGGCGAACGCTACGACGAGGTCGATGGCGCCCTGGTGGGCCCCCGATCCGTGTTAGATAACGAAAGGACACCATGATTCCAGTCGCGAAACCAATCATCGGGGCCGCGGAGCGAACCGCCGTGGCGGCCGTCCTCGCTTCGGGGATGCTCGCCCAGGGCGCCGAGGTCGCTGCCTTCGAAACCGAGTTCGCCGAGGTGCTCACTCCCGGCCGAGCCGCGGTCGCGGTCAACTCCGGCACCTCAGCCCTGCACCTGGGTTTGCTGGCAGCCGGTATCGGGCCCGGAGACGAGGTGTTGGTGCCCTCATTCACCTTTGCCGCGACCGCCAACGCGGTCGCTCTCACCGGGGCGCTGCCGGTCTTCGTGGATATCGAACCAGATCATTTCACCATGTCGCCAAGGGCAGCCGCCGCCGCGATCTCCGATCGGACCCGGGCGCTGCTGCCGGTGCACCTATTCGGTCATCCCTGCGATGTCCCGGCGCTGTCGGCGCTGGCCGCCAAACACGACCTGCTGCTGTTCGAAGACGCCGCGCAGGCGCATCTGGCCAGTTGGCAGGGCCGCCCCACCGGCACCTTCGGCCACTTCGCGGCCTTCTCGCTGTACCCCACCAAGAACATGACCTCGGGGGAAGGCGGCATGGTCACCAGCGCCGAGGCTGACCTGCTCGATCGTGTCCGGTTGCTGCGCAACCAGGGCATGGCCAAGCAATATGAGAACAAAATAGTCGGCTACAACAACCGGATGACCGACATCCACGCTGCGATCGGTCGCGCGCAGCTGGCCCAGCTGCCCACCTGGACCACCACCCGCCAGGCCAATGCCGCCTTCCTGGACGCAGAGCTACACGGCGTACTCACTCCCAAGGTCGCCACCGAGGCCTGTCATGTGTATCACCAGTACACGATCCGGGTTCCCGAGGATCGCGACGGTTTCGCCACCGCGCTACGCACCGAATACGGCGTGGGTTGCGGAGTCTACTATCCGACACCTTGCCACCAACTGGCATCCTATGCGCGCGACCTGGATCTGCCCCAGACGGAGCGGGCTGCCGCCCAGGTTCTCTCGCTGCCTGTGCACCCCGCGCTATCCCAGGCAGACCTGGACCAGATCGTGACTGCGGTGAACCGGCTGGCCAAGGCGGGTGCGTGATGGCAAACCTACGTGCCGGATTGATCGGCTTGGGCGCCATGGGCCGCAACCATGCCCGCAATCTGCGTTCCCTGGAGGGCGTCGACCTGGTGGTGGTGGCCGACGAGGACGATGCCCGGCTCACCGACCAGCCCGATTGCCTGATAGGTCACACGGTGGCCGACATCATCGCAGCAGGTGTCGATTACTGCGTAGTCGCCTCCCCGACCAACACCCATGAGGAGATCGGGATGGCGCTTGCCGAGGCCGGCATACCCGCCCTGATAGAAAAACCGCTGGCCACCAACACCGGGGCCGCCCTGCACCTGGCCCGCGCCTTCGCCAGCAAGGGTCTGATCGGCGGGGTCGGGCACATCGAGCGGTTCAATGCCGCCCTGCAGAATCTTCGTATCCGGCTAGCCAACAATCAGCTGGGCGAAATGTACCAGATAGCGACCCGCAGGCAGGGGCCCTTCCCGGGCCGGATCACCGATGTGGGGGTAATTCTCGATCTGGCCAGCCACGACGTCGACCTGACCGCGTGGGTGTCACAACGTCACTATCGCCAGGTCACCGCCCTGACCGTGTCGAAGTCCGGCCGCCAGTTCGAAGACATGGTCTCGGCCACCTGCCGGCTCAGCGATGGCCTGATCAGCAACCACCTGGTGAATTGGCTCACCCCCACCAAGGAACGCCGGACCATAATCACCGGCGAACGAGGCATGTTCATCGCCGACACGCTCACCTCCGACCTGACCTTCTATGGCAACGGTAAGATCTATGAGGCCTGGGGGGATGTGGCTCAGTTCGGTGGGGTCGCCGAGGGCGATGTGATTCGCTATGCGATTCCAAAACCCGAACCGCTACGGGTCGAGCATGAGCAGTTCCGTGACGCGATACTGGGCAAACCGGCTGCCCAGGTGGTTACCTTGGCCGAAGGGGCCGAGGTGGTGGCGGTCTGCGAGGCCATGATGGTCTCGGATGGCGCCGTGGTGCCGGTAGACATGGCCGATCCCGCCAGGCCGGTCAGCGACTACGGGCAATGATCGCGCGCCGCTGCAACCAGATGTGGGTCAAGATCACCAGCACCTGGGTAATTGCCCAGACGGTGAGGCCCGTAAGCGTGCCTATCGTTCCCATCGCCAGCAACGGGGCAATCGTGCACACCACATAGCCGACCGTCCACCAGAATTCCGTCGTCGTTCGGCCCAGCAGCACCAGACATTGCGAAGTAGGTAACCAGACCAGCAATGCGGTGAAGCTCAGACAGGCCGGTAGCGTGATCCTACCGGCATCGGCCCATTGCTCGCCCAGCAGCGGGATGATGAAGTTGATTCCCACGATGGTGCCGGCCACCATCGGAACGGACAGCAGCATCAGCCGGCGCAGCCAGGTATTATGCACGCTCGCCACCCGGGGGCCATCCTGGCCGCGCACCGCGCCGGCGACATCGCCGATATACATGGGCGAAACGGTCGATTGCACCATGCTGACCACGGCGTTGAGGAAACGGCTGGCCAATGCCCACAGACCAGCGATATCCACCGTACCCAGAAGCGGCAGCAGGATCGGCGGCAGGGCCGTGCCCAGGTTGGCGAACAGATTGGTCAACGGTTGCAGACGCACCTGTTTGAAGGCCACCGGCCAGTCGGCCCGGCGGGCGGGTCGCAGATAGGCCCAGGAGTGCGGCAGCCCACGAGCCATCGCCAACCCACCAAGCATCGTCGAGACGACGAACGATCCCAGCAGCACGGCGTAGCCGGGCAATGGGGTCCAGATCAGCGTGGAGATCAGCACAGCATTGCTGACCCCCTGCACCGCCCGGTTGGTGGCCAGCAGTTCCTGCCGATGGGCCCGGATCGCCAGGGCTATCAGCAGGCTGACAACAGAGATTACGGCAGCACCGGCCGCCAGGAAGATTCCGTTGACAGCCACCTCCCGGTTGCTGCCCAGCAAGACCACGCTGCCGGCCAGCACCAGCCCAGAACTCGCCGCCACGGTGGTGCTGCCAACCCGCATCATGGCTATCCGCGCCGACCCGGTGGTCACGGGCACCCGGGTTTCGACAGCCACCGAGTTCACCGATGCCAGGACAGCCATGACCGCCAGCACCGCGGCATAGCGGGCGAAATCGGCCGGTTCGGCGCGGGCCGCCGCGATCGTCGTCGCCACCAATGCGGCCGCCTGGGCCAGCACCGTCGATCCGAAAAGCCTGCCGATCACCCCCAGCCGGGATCGTACGGTGCCTACTGGCTGCCTTGTGGCCATCACCCCTTCAACATAGGACACCGTTCGGAGGCAAACCCAACGCCGGGACGATCGTGGCCGTCACGACCACAGCAGACAATGCGGCCGCCACCGATGATCGCCGGTCCCGGACGGTTGGCGTATAGCGTGCTCAGGCCCACACTCGCACCCAGTCGATCCGCAGCGGCCAGCCCGGGCCGGTACCCAACACCACGGTAAAATCGCTGCCCTCGTCGGCGATGTGAAACAGCCCCGAGGGGCCATCGGTGCTGCCGTCTGGAAACTTCATCACCTCGCAACTGGGCTTGCCGTTGGCGGAATAGTCGACCTGGTGCATGAGCCGGTCGTCGAAATACCAACGCAACCGGCCGGGTTCCCAACGGCAGCCATAGCTGTGCCAGCCGGTGTCACGGACGACGGTGCGCTCGGAACGGTTGTTGGTATTTATCCAGCGATACGACTGCTCATACTGCTCGTTCAGGCCGATGTCATGCACCACACCGGTGAAATGCCCGTCGTAGCGTTGCCCCGGCTCGGTCACGGCCTCGAAGAAGTCGATCTCGGCGTAATGCCGTTCAGGAGTGAAGTCCTGCTGGCTCACCGGCAGCGCCCAGAAGGCCGGGAAGCCATCGGTATACCGATCGGGTTCCGGTTCGAATGCCATCCGGGCCTCGAAGTAGCCGTGCCGGAAACTCCGGCCGTTTCCCGTCCACGGCGATCGAGTGGCGATCGCCCAGTTCCCGGTTTGCTCCTCCTGGTCGATGGTCAGCACAGAATCGGCGACCCGCAGAAGCCGGGCAGGAGTGCGTTCCTCCCGCCAGGGCAGGTCGGTGAACCATTTGGCCGCACCGTTTGAACCGTCCAGATCTATGCTGGCCGGATCGTCGAAGTCGTCATCGAATACCAGGCTGAGGCCGGCTCTGGGATTCCCACCGCGTAGCAACCTGTCAACGGTCGCTACGACGATGCCCCCGAAACACAGCCCCATCCCAATTAGAACCGCCGCACCCAGGAATTCGCGACGGCTCGGTCGAGTCGCAGGCATGCGTGCCAGCGTAGCGGCAACTTGTAGCGATTTGTACCAGCAGACCCCTCGAGTAAGCTGACCCGGTACGCACCCGTATGCCCATGGACATTGTCAGGGGGAGAGATGACAAATGTCGTGGACGTCAGCGTTGTCATTCCGACTCGTTCTCGCCCCGACGCAGTGGTACGCGCCGCTCGCTCGGCACTAGACCAAACCTCGCCACCGCGTGAGGTACTAGTTGTGGTCGATGGCCCGGATCCTGCCACCGTGACCGCGCTGGAACAGATCGGGGACGACCGGATCCAGGTCATCAGCCATCCGGAATCCCGCGGTGCCGGAGCAGCGCGCAATACCGGTGTCTCGGCCGCCTCGGGACGCTACCTGGCCTTTCTCGACGATGACGACGCCTGGTTACCCCGCAAACTGGAACGGCAACTCCAGTTGCTGGAGCAGGCCGCCGACCCCGATCGGGTGCTCGTTGGCTGCCAGGGGCGCTGGGAGGGCGACCGCACCACCACGATCTGGCCGACGCGGGCGCCACGAACCGACGAGCAAATCGCCGAGTACCTATTCTTGCGGCGCACCGCCGGCGAGGGCGTGCTCGCCACTCCGACGCTGTTACTCACCACCGGATTGGCCCGGTCCCACCCCTTCCCCGAGCATCTGGCCACCCACGAGGAATGGGACTGGATGCTGGATCTGCAGCGGGCTGGAGTGCGACCGCTGGTGGTCTTGGAGCCACTGGTGAGGGTGGATGCCCGCATGGGACGCACCTCGGTAAGCAGCGGAGGCAAATGGCGGGCCTCGCTGGCCTGGGGGTTGACGCGAGCCAGCGATTTGGGGCCTAAGGCATTTGCCGCCTTCGTCCTCAACGAGGTGGCGCGCGCCGCCTTGGGGGCGCACGCCGGCCCGGTCGCCTATCTGGCGGTTGGGATGGTAGGGCTGACCGGACGCGTCCGGCTGCTCGACCTGGCGCGCTTCGGGCTGCGCCCGCTCGTATTGGCCTTGCGGAGAGCACGACAACGATGAACCGTCGCTTTCCTGCTCCGGCACGCCAGCCGGCGACTGCCCCACCACCGCCAACCATCCTGCCTGGGCCGTTGGCCGCGGTTTTCCTCTGTTTCGCCACGATCACCCCGATCAAGGACTGGAATCAGAATGCCTGGTGGGTCTGCTGGGGATTGATTGCGCTGTGGCTGGTCCGGGGTGCCCAGCTGACGCGCAATATCTGGTTGCCGTTGTCGCTGGTCGGGCTCTCGGGCTGGCTGGGGATCTCGGTCCTGTGGTCGATCGATCCCGCCAAAAGCATGCGTGAGCTGAGCTTCCAATTCGCCTATATCCTGCTCGGCATGCTGATCTCGGTGGGACGCGATCACCGGCAATTGCTCAGGCTGTTCGTCCGTACCGGGGTCTGGTTCATCGCCATCAATATCGTCTTTGCCTTTCTCAGCCCCGCCAATGGCCGATTCAGCGAGGGTGATCATGTTGGCGATTACAAAGGCATGTTCGTGGACAAGAACCAGTTCGGTTTCTTCTGCACGGTCGTGGCCCTCAGTTCCCTGGTGCGTGCCCTCACCGCAGACGAACCGCGGTGCCGGCAGGCCTGCTGGCCAGGTGTCGGCATTGCGGTACTCGGGGTGTGGCTGTCCAACTCGGCCACCGCACTGATCATGACCATCGCATGCGGCATGCTGACCCTGCTTGGGGTCGGCCTGGCCCGGGGACGGCGGCCGAGGACGCTGGCGGCGACCGGCGCGGCGCTGCTGGGGGCGGTCGTGGTTTGGGTATTGCTGACCAATTCCGACCGCATCCTGGCCACGCTGGACCGCTCGTCCAACCTCACCGGGCGAACCGAGATCTGGCAGGTGGTACAGCGGGCAATCGCCGAGCGTCCGATCACCGGCTTTGGCTGGCATGCCCTGTGGCTCGATACCGATCCAACCAGCATCCGGTTCTGGACGTACAACTATGACATCCCCTTCTACCATGCCCACAATGGCTACCTGGAACTAGCCGTCGAATTGGGCCTGGTGGGCGCCGCGCTGGGGTGGGGGTTCGTGGTTGCTCTGCTGCTGCGCTCGCTGCGCGAGTTCGTCAGCGATCCGCAAACCCGCCTATGGCCCGTGGTATTGATCGGCCTGCTGCTGATCTACAACCTTGTTGAGGTGGTCGGCTTCTCTGATGCCGTATTCGTCGTACTAGTCGCGTTGGCTTGCAAGGTGCCAGCGCATCGAAAGGAGGCCGCGTGCACTTCGGCTATGCATGGGCGGTAGTGAAACGCTCGATCATCGGCTTGATCGTGGTGAGCCTGGTGGGAGCGGTGAGCGGCATGGGCTGGTATCTGCTTACCCACAAATACACCGTATCGGCCTATCTGATGCTGTTACCGGCCGAGAAACAGCTGGCCACCCGGGCCGCCAATCCTGAGCGTTTCCTCCAGACCACTATCCAGACGATGCTGGCCGATGAGGTGCTCAACCGCGCCGTCGAGGCATTGCATGAACCGGGGCTGACCACCGGAAAGCTACGCCAGTCGATCGCCGTCACCGGTGGAACCCAGAGCGATATCGTCGAGGTCACCGCCAAATCTGACACCCCGGAACGCAGCCACGACAGAGCTGCGGCGGTAGTGGCGGCCATCTCGACGGTATCTGCCGATGAGTTCACCACCCGGCTGCTCTGGGTTGGAGCGCCCACCGCGACCTTAAGCGGGCTCGTGGCTGTGGCGGGCGGTGCGGCCGGGTTCGGTCTGCTGGGACTGGTTATCTTGCTGATCTGGGCCAGCAACCGCCGGCCGCTGCTAGACCCCAGCTATCTCGAACTGACCTCGCCACGTACCGATATCTATCCCGAGACGCTAGTCATCGGCGACCGCCGCTACCACCTGTTGCGCACCGGCCTGGCCAACTGGCTGGGTAGCGAACCGCCCACCCAAATCCAGGTGGTGCCACCCCGGCCATGGGTGGCCGCCCTGGAGACCGAGTTGGCCAATACCTCCTCCCAGGGCGAGACCCAACCTCGCCGGCAGGCCGATACCGCAGTGGTTCTGGCCCTCATCGGATCGGCCACCGAGGATGCCATAAACCGCACCGCACGCCGGTTGGCTTTCCACAACGATCAGGTGATCGTGGTGGCCGTTGACCGGCTTTCCCAAGCCCACTACTCGGGAGGTGCCAAATGAACGCCCCCCGGGCGGAAGATCTCGACCTGCTGTTGGTCTGCTCCAGCGGCGGCCACCTGGCGCAGCTAATGAGCGTGCGAGATTGGTGGCGTAAGCATCCGCGACGCTGGGTCAGCTTCGATCTACCGGATGTGCAGGCCCGGCTGGCCGGGGAGGACGTGATCTGGGCGCATCACCCGACCACCCGGAACCTGCGCAATCTGATCCGCAATACCTGGCTGGCTATCCGGGTGCTGCGGCAACGCAGACCGGACGTCATCGTATCCACTGGGGCCGGAGTGGCAGTACCGTTCTTTGTCATCGCGAAGCTGCTGGGCATTCCCGCCATCTTCATCGAGGTGATCGACCGCTTCGACACCCCGACCCTGACCGGTCGTATCTGTCAGCGGCTGACTCCCTATATCGGTATCCAGCTCGCCGCCCAACGCAAGATCTACCCCCGGGCACGACTCATCGGACCGATGCTATGAGGACCGACATCGTCTGCACGATCGGCACCGACCATCACCAGTTCGGCCGGCTATTGGATTGGCTGGACGGCTGGCTGGCAGCGAACCCGCAGTATCAGGCCACCACGTTGGTTCAACACGGCCAGTCACGGCCAGCGAGATTAGCCCGGAACCGGTCCTTCGTCCCCTGGCCCGAACTTGTCGATCTGATGGCGAACTGCCAGGTCGTGATCGCCCATGCGGGTCCCGCGAGCCTGTTCGAGGCCCGGGCGGCCGGTCACCTGCCGATCTGCGTGCCTCGAGATTCCCGGCTAGCCGAGATCGTCGATGGCCATCAGCTCCGCTTCGCCCATTTCCTGGCCCGCGACCGGCTGATCGCACTATGCGAAACCCGTGCCGACTTCGAGGCGACTCTGACCCGTTTCGTCACCGATCCGGCTAGCCAGGCGATCGAACATGACCGAACCCGGATCAACAAGACGATCGCCGGCCTGGACCGGATAATGGCGGAGTTCGCGGCCAGAAAAACCGGCCAGCGCAGGAGGTGACCGGTTGCCGGACCTCACTGTCATCCAGGTGATCCCCCACAATCGTCCGGGCGGTATGCAGTTGGTTGCCCGCCAGCTGGACACCGGATTGCCGGCGCACGGCATCTCCTCATCGATCCTCGACCTCGAGCGTTGGACCGCGGGCAGCGGCCGGCGAGCCATGCGTAGACTGCGCGGCTGGTTCCGTCTGATAGCGGCCTTTCGCCGGCAGTCCCCGGACGGTGTGCTCGCGCACACGGTGCTGAATGCGCTCTACTCGCTTACCGCGGCCCGGCTGGCCGGGGTGCCACACGGCTGGCTGGTCGTCCACGGCACCCGCGATGGTATGGGTAGGCTCCGCGTCGCCCTGATCGATCTGCTGTGCCGCACCGGCCTGGCCACCGGGGTGATCTGCTGCGGCCATGCGGTCCGCGACAGCTACCGCGAGCTGGGCAGGGCCGTACAGCGCCGCATGCACGTGGTTCAAAACGGTGTCCGGCTTCCGGAGAGCATCCCGACGACCGTCCCGACTGAACCGGCACCCGGCCTGGCATTGGTGACCGCCTGCCGGCTGGATCCCGAGAAGGACCTGCCGACAGCAATCGAGGCATGTGCCTTGGCGCATTCGCCCATCCACCTAACGATTTGCGGGCAGGGCCGGTCGCGCACCGAACTGGAGACGCTGGCGAGACAGCTCAACGCACCGGTGCAGTTCGCCGGCAACCTCGGCCGCAACGAACTGGCCGGCCTCTTCGCGGCCTGCGATGTGTTCTTGTTCACCACCCGGCACGAAGGCATGCCGCTGGTGCTGATCGAGGCGGCGGCAGCCGGCCTGCCGGTGATCGCCAGCGATCTCGCGGCGAACCGTGAGGTGATGGGTGGGGCCGCCCACTACTGCCCGGTCGGCGATGCGGCGGCATTCGCCGCGGCCATCGACCTGCTCGCCGCAACTCCCGAATATGGGGACCGGATGCGCGCCGCCGGCCAACGCCAGGTTGCCGAGTTCACGGTGGAGCGGATGGTAGCCGGTTATGCCGCGCTCCTGGGGCGGGGTTGATCTCAGCTGTCATACAGGCAGCCGCGATCAAGCCCGGGCCCGGTACCGACCAGCAGCCGCCCAGGACGTCGTTGCAGTTCGACGCCCTGCCACCGCCAGACCTGGCTGGGCGGCGCCAGAGTTTGATCGAGGAATTCGTTCAAAACCTCCGGTGGGGTGTTCTCCCACTGCCGGTAGAGAATGACGAAGGTATCGCCACCGGGCGCTGCGGTGGCGGTCCGCAGCGTCTCGAAGGCATGCTCATTGCGCATATCGATGGTATTCGCGGGGCACCGCAGGCCGTAAAACAGCATCGGCACCACCACGTTGTCGTTGGCGATCAACAGCACATCGTCGGCCTTCATTGTTTCGGCCAGCGTTGCGGGCAGCCGAGTGACGTCCTCCCGGGCATATTTGGGATTGACGAAGTAGTTCACCGTCGAGGTAATGCAGACCGCAATCAACAACAGGCCGGCCACCAACGCGGTGGCGTGCCGTCGGATATTCGCCCAGATGAGCCCCACCAGCAGCCCATAGACCGGCCAGGTCGTGATCACATAACGCACGTGCAGCAGCACATGACTCGTATACACGCTGGTCACCAGCAACAGATTGGGCACAATCAACAGCACCGCCAGCCAGACCCACACCGTGGATGTGACCTGGTTGCGCAGCCGCCAGCCAGCCAGCACCGCACAAACCACGGCAACACCGATCAGCCCGAGTGCCGGCAGGTTGGCGACGATAACCGCCCCGGTACCCATGGTTCCCACGTCCTGAGCCGTCGGCCCCAGCGAGGAACCGGCGATCATCGCCATCGCGTTGAGGGCCAGCCTCGGGAGAGGATTACCGGGCAGGGGATTGTCGACCAGTCTGGCCAGGTCATCCGAGGTCGCCAACGCGAAAGGCAGATAGCTCAGGCCGGCCAGCAGATGGACCGCAGCCCACACCCATATCGGCCTCTTGGTGAGCTTCAACTGCCACACCATCAACAACCCAACGGCGACCATTGCGTAAAGGGCGGCGGTGTGCAGCCAAACCATGCCGGTGGCGATGCCGAGAATCCCGGCGAACCGCCAGAGGCTGGGACCGCGCTGTACCAGGTCCCAGTTGAGGATCAGATAACAGACCGTCAGCAGCAACAAGGGTGAATAGCCCCGAGCTTCCTGGCTGTAGCGCAACAGCAGCGGGGCCAGCGCCGTGGCCAGCGCAACCGCCACGACGGCCCGGTCGTTATTCAGCATGCGTCTGGCCAACGCCGCCATCGCGGGAATCGTCGCGAGTCCGGCCAGCGCCGCCGCCAGGCGCATGGTGGTCTCGGAGAAGTTGCCGAACAGGGTGGCCGAGATCACCGCCAGCACGTAATAACCTGGCGAAATATGGTCACAGGCAGTGGCCGCCGCCCAGCCATCGGCGGCCATCATCCGAGAACACAACCCGGTATAGGACTCATCCAGCCACAACGGCGTGGTCCCCAACCCGATGATCCTCGGCACCCCACCAAGAATCGTTATGACCGCTACCCACAAGCCGGTTCGATTGACCTCGATATGTTGCTCGGCAACCACAAGGCAAACTCTAGGCAATACGCGCCGAGTTGAACATCGGATGCGCCAAAATGCCACGTTCGATCCGGCCACGGAGGAACCGAAACCACTCATGGTACCCCCGTGGTATTCCCGCCGGCCAGCGCACTATAGTTTGGCCGCGGGGAGTGAGAGTATGTCAAAGTGGGTGGTCGTCGGGGGTGGCGCGACCGGAATGGCGCTGGCGCTGGCCGGCTTGGATGCCGGCCAGCGCGTCCTGTTGCTTGAGCAAAAGCACGAGATCGGGGGGCTGACCAGCAGCATCGATCTGCAAGCGGATGACATCCCGGTTGGGGTGGACCGCTTCTACCATGTGATCTTGGAATCCGACTCCCAAGTGCTCAAGCTACTCGACCGGGTCGGCATGCGCGAGCGGGTTCGCTGGGCCTCGGCGCCCGCCTCGATCATCGCCAACGCCACTCGCTATCCGGCAACCAATCTGATCGACATGGCCAGACTGCCCGCCCTGGCGTTGCCCACGAGGGCACTGATCGGGTTGTCCATCGCGTTCAGCCTGCTGCTGCCCGGGTTCATCGCCAACCGGATCACGGCACAACGCTGGTTGATCGCCACCGCAGGACGCAACGCCTATCGCAACTTCTGGGCGCCGATCCTGCGGGCCAAGCTCGGCAACCAAGCCTCCCGGGTCTCGGCGGCCTTTCTGGTCTCGACCTTCCGCCGGCTGGTGAGAGCCCGGCTGTCGGGGGCCGGCGACCGATTCGGCGTGCTGCCCGGCGGCTATGCCGAGGTTTTCTGTCGTATCCGGCAACAGATCATCGACCGGGGCGGCGAGCTTCGCACCGATGCCGAAGTCTCGGCAATCGCCGGAGTCACCGGTTCTGGCACCGGCGGCCGGATTTGCATCACCCTGGCCAACGGCGAGCAGTTGCACTGCGACGACGTCTTCGTCACCGCACCCGGTCCGTCAGCCAGCGCCCTGCTCCCCCAATTGACCGCCGACGAACACCACCGACTGACCTCGGCCCCCTATCTGGGGGTGCTGTGCGGGGTCTTTCTCGTTCGGCGGCCACCGACTGACTCATACATCACCTATCTGGTCGACGACATCGATCTGACTGGGGTGATCGGTATGCATGCCCTGCTACCGGCCAACCTGACCGGCGGGGCTGCCCTGATCTACCTACCGCGCTACTGCGCCAGCGATGACGACTGGTTTTCGTTATCCGATGACCAGGTGCGGGATCGATTGCTGACCGAGCTAGGCCGCTGCCTGCCCGACTACCAACCAGATGTGCTCGACTGGGCCATCAGCCGGGCGCCCCATGTCGTGCCGCTGCCGTTGCCGCACACCTGCAAGCCACTGCCCTATCGGACCTCGGTACCCGGAGTGCATGTGGTGAGCACCGCCCAGAACACCAGTGGCACCTTGAACGTCGAAACGTCGTTGCGCCAGGCGGCCGTGGCGGTGGCGAACTGTCAGAAAGGGCTGGAGTGATCAACAAGCCAATCGCATCAATCTCACTGGATGCCGACAACTACTGGAGTTACAAACGCACCCATGGGGATCCCGATTGGGTGTCGCGGCCCAGCTATCTCGGCGTCCTGACCGCTCGGATGATCGAGCTGTTCGATCGCCATCGGATCCGACCCACCGTCAATGTGGTCGGTTTCGATGCCGCCGCGGCCGATGGGCCCGAATTCGTCACCGGCCTGGCCGAATACGGCTGCGAGATCGGCAACCACAGCTTTGAGCACGAACCCTGGCTACACCTGTATTCCCCGCAACGGCTACGTGACGAACTGCGCCGCACCCACGACGCCCTGCTGGCGGCCGGGGCCACCGAGGTGGTTGGCCTGCGAGCTCCGGGGTTCTCGATGTCGCCGGACCTAATGCGTGCCCTGGTCGAGATGGGCTATGAATACGATTCATCCGTGCTGGCCACCTGGATCGGCCCGTTCGCGCGCGCCTACTACCTGCGCACCAACAAGAACCTGACGGTAGAAGAACGCCGGCAACGCAAAGGATTGTTCGGTTCGATCTGGGACGCCGGCCTGCCGAACAAGGGCTTCGAGTGGACTGCGCCAGCCGCCCCGGGTGGCCGCCGCCTCAGCCTGACCGAGGTTCCGGTCACGGTCTTCCCCGGCCTGCGCGTACCGGTTCATGCCAGTTACGTGATCTACCTATCGGGGTATTCACCGAGGATCGCGGGCGCCTACGTCAAGACAGCCATCCGGGCCTGCCTGCTGACCGGCACCCAGCCCAGCCTGTTGCTGCACCCCCTCGATCTGCTGGATGGCGGCGACGCGCCGGGGCTCGGCTTCTTTCCCGGCATGAACCTCGATTTCGGCCGCAAGCGTGCCATCCTGGATCTGGTGCTGCACGAACTGACCAGCCATTTCACCGTGGTCAGCATGCGCGAACACGCCCGGCACGTCCGCGAGACGACCACCATCACCAAGGATGTGGGACTGCTCGCCCGGGGGCGCCGAACCGACATGGTATTCCCCCGATGACCAGCCGGGCACCGGTGGTGGTAATGATGGGAACCCGGCCGGAGGCAATCAAGCTCGCCGGGTTGGTGGTCGAGTTGGGTGACGAGGCACTGGTCGCCCACACCGGCCAGCACTACGATGCCCAGTTATGGCATAACGTGCAGGCCGACCTGCCCGGGATGCACGTGGATCTGCACATCCAATGCGGGGGACGTTCCCGCGGCGAACAGATCGGCATCGTCACCAGCGAGATGACCCGTTTCCTAAGCAACCGGACGGTCAGGGCCGTGGTCGTCCAGGGTGACACCAACTCCACGCTTGCCGGCGCACTGGCCGCCAATGCCCTAGGCCTACCGTTGATCCACGTCGAGGCCGGGCTGCGATCCGATGACCGGCGGATGCCCGAGGAAATCAACCGGATCCTGGTGGATTGCCTGGCCGATCTGTGCTGCGCCCCGGTACAGCAAAACGCCGACCGGTTGACAGCGGAACGGGTTCAACCCGATCGGATCGTGGTCACGGGCAACACCCTATGGGATGCCATGAAGCTGATCCGCCCGACACCCGACGACAGCAATCGGGCGTTGAGCAGCCTGAACATCCGGCCGAACGATTATGTCCTGGCTACGATCCACCGGGCCGGCACCGTTTCGGATCCGAACCGCCTGATGATCCTGCTGGACGCCTTGGAGGAATTAGCCGCACAGGTCAGCGTGTTGCTTCCCCTGCATCCAAGAACCGCGACCGCGATCACCGCGGCCGGGTTGGATGGGCGGTGGCACAAGATCAGGCTCCTGCCGCCGCTACCGCCGCGGCAGTTCATGGCCCTGGAGGCCAGCGCCGCACTCCTGATCAGCGACTCGGGAGGAGTTCAAGAAGAGGCCTGTCTGATGCGCCGGCCGCTGCTGGTGCTAAGAGACAGCACCGAAAGACCCGAATTGCTCGACGGCTGGTGCCGGCTGCTGGGTGATACCGACCCTAAGGTGGCGATCAGCCGGGCCTGGGCCGATACGAAACAGTGGGCCGCCGATCTCGTCACCCGGGCACTGCCCTACCCCATGCTGTCGGCCAGTTCCGCAATCGCAGCCGAAATCGATCGGCGCTGGCCAGCCTGATGTCTGTCGCCTGGCTTGCGATAAGTATCGGCGGTCTGGTGCTGGGGATACTGGCCTATGGGCTGGCCGGAGCGATGCTGCACGATGGCTCACGAGCTGCAAAAGGCGCCTTGCGATCCCGGGTTTGGTGGCTGGGCACCGCACTGCAAGGGGTTGGTTTTGTGGGCACCCTCCTCGCCCGACGCGCGCTGCCGGTGGTGGTCGTGCAGGCATCGTCGAGCGCCGGGCTGGCGGTCACCGTGCTCATCCAACAGTTCACCGGCGTGCAGCGACTGGGCAGGAGGGCCATGGCCGCGATAGGGATGCTGCTGGTCGGGCTGGGCCTGATTGCTTGGTCGATCGTGCCCGGGCCGGCGGTTCCCATCCGCACCGTCCACCTATGGCTGCTGGCTGGCTGCGCGGCTCTAACCGGTGCGCTGACGATTGTGCCGCTACCGGCCTGGGCCTCCGGTGCCGTGTCTGGCCTAGGCTTCTCGTATGCCGCGATCGCCGCCCGGCTGCTGATGGGCGACACCTTGCCCGCGCTGTGGCGGCTCTGGCAATTGCCCGGATCCGCCTGGGCGGCCGGCTTGTCGATGGTCACCGGGATCCTGCTCGGGCAGTACCACCTCACCCGGGGGCTGGCCAGCGGATCGGCCCCGGCGGTGCTAGGGGCGATGTACACCGTGGAGTCGATCCTGCCGGCCACGATCGGATTCTGCCTGCTAGCCGAGACACCACGTCCCGGGGCATTTGCGGAACTGCTTTCGGGTGTGCTGCTGGCCGTGCTGGGCGCCTGCCTGTTGGCCAGCGAACAACCGGACGTGCCGGCTACCGAGTGGTCGCCCCGGCAGGAACCGACCCAGGATCGGGCAGCCGCCCGGCACGAGAAGTGAGCCTGGCACATCGCATCGGCTGCCCCAGGCCCGAAACCGGTCAGCCGATTCGCCCAAGATGCTCGACCTCGCGAATGGCGTATTCGGCGCCGACGGCCCGGCCGGCGGAATCATCGTGCTGGAAGATGTCGTCCAGATCGGGCAGCCCCAGGCCAAGCCCGCCGGCGGCGTCCTCGGCTGGCTTACCGAACGGCATGGTCTCGATCGGAGTACGAACCGGTTCAACATCGGATACCCGCCGCAGCCCGAACCCCAGATTGAACAGTTCCTCGAAATAGCGTTTGTTCTGCAGACTCGACAGCGCCTGGAAGGTCAGCAGAACCGACAGCACCAGGCTGGCGACCGCCAGGCCATGCCAGCCCAGATTGCCGGTGACGGCCAGCACCACGGCCAGCAAACCCAACGCCACCGCCGGCACCAGGGGAACCCAATAGGTGACCCAGAGATAGCCCTGGATGATCGACCGATAGGTCATCATCCGGCTGGTGGCGCCGGCCAGCGAAGAACGCGCCGCACGGCCGCGCAGTCCCGCCCACGACAGGGTCGCCGGGATCTCCTCGATCCGGGCCCGCAGTACCTGCGCCTTGTAGAGGATCTCGACCATGATGTCGGCACCCTCTGCCTTGAGAGCCAGCGAACGAATGAACGGGCCATCGTAGGCGCGCACCATGCCGGTCAAGGTCTTGACGTCGTGATAGGCGCACTTGTTCAGAAACCTGTTCGCCTGCCTGGAGCGCACCTCCAACGCCCTCGGCACATCGACCGTGCGGCCACCCGGCGTATAGGGAGATGCGATCACGATATGCGGTCGATGCTCCAGCCATTTGCCGATCAGGCGATCCAGGTCGGCGATCGAATAAGACAGATCGCAATCCACGGTCACCACGAGATCGCCACGGGACAAACCGAAACCGGTGCGCAATGCCGCCCCCAGTCCCGAGTTGACCCGGTGCCGCAGCAGCTTGACCGGTACACCAGCCTTATCCGCGGCCGCTCGGGCGATCGACGAGGTCTGGTCGTCCGAACCGTCATCGACGATCACGAGTTCCCAGCGGAACTCCGATCGCCGCCTGGCCAAACCGGCCAGTTCATGGATGGTGCGGGCCACCGTCGCGGCCTCCCGATACGCGGGCACCACGAACGTCCCGCGAAGTGGTTCTGTAGTTTCTACCACCAGATCTGAGCCCCCCTGGCTATTCGTCCGTCCCTCCAACGGATACAGCAGTCAGATGCATTGTAGACTGTTCTCAGAACACGGTGGTAGCTGGCGGGCTCAGCCTATGTCAGCGGATGGATTCACCGCCATCGGTCGGCTTGCGATAGGGATCGGCAGCGCCGGCGAACCGCGCTCCAGCGCGGCGGCTGACCAATTCCTCGTCCGCCTCGCGCACCCTAGCCAGCAGATCGGCCATCTCCCGGGCCTGTTCCTGGGTGGCATCCCGGACGAAGACCAGTGACGGGGTGAACTTCAATCCCAATCGTCGTCCGATCGTGGTGCGCAGCAGCCCCTTGGCCGAGGCCAGCGCGGCCGCCGTACCGGATACCCCATCCTCGGCACCGCCCTCACGGCCATCCAGACGATGCCCCAGGTCGGTGTAGAAGACCGTAGCCTCCCGGCCATCGCCGGTCACCCGCACCTCGGTGATGGTGATGAACCCGAGCCTGGGATCCTTGATCCGCCGCTCCAGCATCTGGGCGATGATCTTGTGGATTTGCTCGGCCAGTCTCAAATTGCGCGGATTACCGCCCATCGTTCCTCCCCTGCTCACGGGCTCTGGCTGGTGCGGTTGCCCCTAAGGCAAAGCCGACCGCACCAGTCAACGGTCGAATGCGTAGGCCCTGACCCGCTCGGATCCTCAGTCGCGTGGTTTCTCAACCATCTCGTAGGTCTCGATGACATCGTCGATCTGAATATCGGAGTAGTTCGCCAACGTCATGCCGCATTCGAAACCACTGCGCACCTCGGTGACATCGTCCTTCTCCCGCCGCAGCGAGGCGATCGAGGTCTCGGCGATTACTACGCCGTCCCGCAGCAGGCGAGCCCGGGCATTGCGTCGGATATGGCCATCGGTAACCAGGCACCCGGCGATATTGCCAAACTTGGAACTGCGGAAGATCTCGCGGATCTCTGCCGAGCCCTGGGTCTTCTCCTCGAAGATGGGCTTGAGCATGCCCCGAAGCGCCGCCTCGATCTCATTGATCGCGTCGTAGATGACCGAATAGTACCGAATATCGACATTCTCCTGATCGGCCAGGCGCGCGGCCTGCACCGTGGGGCGCACGTTGAAACCGATGATGACCGCATGCGGAGTGGATGCCGCCGCCAGCGAGACGTTGGTCTCGGTGATGGCGCCCACGCCACGGTCGATGACCCGCAAACCGACCTCGTCGGAGACCTCGATGTTCGCCAGGGCATCCTCCAGGGCCTCGACCGAGCCGGCGCCATCGCCCTTGAGGATCAGGGTCAGCTCGCTTGCCTCCCCCTTCTCCAACTGCTCGAACAGCTCCTCCAGGGTCTTGCGTCGCGAGGACGCCGCCTGCTGGGCTGCCCGCCGCATCGAATCGCGTTTGGCCGCGATCTGACGAGCCATCCGATCGTCCTCGACCACCAGGAAGGAGTCACCCGCACCGGGAACGCTGGTCAAGCCCAACACCTGCACCGGCATCGAGGGGGGGGCCTCGTCGACATTTTCCCCGCGATCGTTGATCATGGCACGCACTCGGCCGAATGCCGCGCCGGCCACGATCGAATCGCCCCGATGCAGCGTGCCACGCTGGATCAGCACGGTCGCGACCGGGCCACGGCCCTGGTCGAGGTGGGCCTCGATGGCCACGCCCTGGGCGTCCATGGTCGGGTTGGCCCGCAAATCGAGAGCCGCATCGGCAGTCAGCACGATCGCCTCAAGGAGCCCATCCAGGCCGGTTTGGGCCACCGCGGAAACATCGACGAACATGGTGTCGCCGCCGTACTCCTCGGGGGTCAGCCCGAACTCCATCAACTGGCCACGTACCTTGGCCGGGTCGGCACCGGGCTTGTCTACCTTGTTCACCGCCACCACGACCGGCACATCGGCGGCCTTGGCGTGGTTCAGCGCCTCAATGGTCTGCGGCATGACACCGTCATCGGCTGCCACCACCAGCACGGCTATGTCGGTCGATTTCGCCCCGCGGGCGCGCATCGCGGTGAACGCCTCATGGCCTGGTGTATCGATGAAGGTGATGGCGCGTTCCTCGCCGTCCACCTCGGTCTCGATCTGGTAAGCGCCGATCGACTGGGTGATGCCTCCGGCCTCCTTGGCCTGCACATTGGTGTGCCGCAACGCATCCAGCAGCTTGGTCTTGCCATGGTCGACGTGCCCCATCACGGTGACGACCGGAGGACGCTGCGCCAGATCCTCTTCATCCCCGGCATCCTCGCCGAACTCCAGATCGAAGCTCTCCAGCAGTTCGCGATCCTCATCCTCCGGGCTGACCACCTGAATCCGGTAATTGAGTTCGGCGCCCAGGACCTCCAGGGTCTCATCGGGCACCGACTGGGTGGCGGTGATCATCTCGCCGAGGTTGAACAACACCTGCACCAGCTGTGCCGGCTCGGCATTGATCTTCTCGGCCAGATCGGTCAACGAGGATCCCCGCCGCAACCGCACGGTCTGCCCATCGCCCTGCCGAATGCGCACCCCACCGATGGTGGGTGCCTGCATCTCGTCGAACTCCTGCCTGCGCTGTTTCTTCGACTTGCGGCCGCGCTTACCGCCACCGCCACGCCCAAAAGCACCCGGGGTCGCCTGGCCCCGGCCGCCTCGGCCTCGACCGGCGCCACCGGGACCCCCCATCGAACCGCCACCGGCCCCCCCCATCGAGCCGCCACCGGGACGGCCACGGCCCGGGCCGGCGGGACGACCACGCCCACCGGAACCGACCTGGGCTCCGCCCAAAGCCGGGTTGGCGTGCTTAGGCATCATCGCCGGATTCGGACGCGGCATGCCCGTGGTGCCACCGGGACGTGGCATCCGCTGCTCGCCGCCGGGACGACCCGAGCGCTGCTCGCCGCCGCGGGTGCCACCCTCGCGACCACTCGAGGCGGAGCGTCCGGCCTGCTGCGACCTCCTGGATTGTCCCATGCCCTGCGACGAGGAAAACGGATTGTTGCCCGGCCGCGGCGCGCCCGGCTTACGGACATTCGACGGATTGGGACGCGGCCCCGGCGTGGGTCGAGGCACCGCACGCTGATTGCCAGGGGGCACCTGATGAGAGCCGGGGGCAGCCGGGCGCTGAGGCGGTGCGGGCCTAGGGGCCGGCGTGGCCGCCGAGGGAGCCCCGGGCTGCGGAGCCGAGGCTGGCCGCG
>CALHWB010000063.1 GCA_938036835.1 uncultured Propionibacterium sp. | reverse complement strand
CGAAATCCCGGTCCGCGACCAAACAAACCACGCGGCCGGCCCGCACCGCAGCCACCAGGGTAGGAATCAGATTCGGCTCAGTATAGGGATAGACGTGCATGCCGAGCCTGGCGCGCAATCGGCTGAAGTACTCGAACTGGCCAGCGGGCAACCGCTCGGCAACCGTGGTGAGCGGCAATCCATTGATGCAGGCAAAGGCACCGGCTAGATCCCACGACCCCATGTGCGGTAAAGCAATCACCAGACCTCGATCGGAACGCAGATCCCGCAGCCGCACCAGGGCAGCGGGATCGATCCGGACCGCCCGATTGATCCGTCGCGATGACCAATGCCCCAATTGCAGTGAGCCAACGGTGTTGCGCAGCCAGAACCACTGTGCCCGTCTGCGCAGCTGCAAACCGGGACGCTGTCCGCAGGCCACCGTGGCGTTGCGTTCCCATTGCCGTAGAGGCTTGGGGGGCCGTATGGCAAGCAGGCTGCTTACCAGTTGGCCAACCGGCCACCAGATACCCGTTGGGACGCGCGCCCCGGCGCGTAACAGCAACAGTTGACGATCGGGGGTGAGCCAGTTCATGCCGGACCGATGGGGGTGGGACCGCAATCGGGGATGGTATCGTCCCCCAGTTCGGAATGGGTGGCCCGGTACACCACCCAGAACCGCTGGGCGACGGTGAACGCACCGCCTATCAACAGCAGGGTCAGCGCGATCAACAGGGCGGGACGCACACCCAGCCCTGTGAGCAGCGTCCCGGTCAAGCCGATCACCAGCCGGTCGGCCCGGCCCACCAGCCCTACCCGGACCGCTACGCCAACCGTCTCACCGCGAGCCTTGCTGTACGAAGTCACCTGGGCGAACACCAAACTGCCGAGGGCCAGCGCGACACCAAACCGGGACTGGCCGGGCCCAGCGAAATAGAGCGCCAGTCCGGCCAGGACAGCGCCGTCCGCGATCCGGTCCAGGGTGGAGTCCAAAAAGGCGCCCCATTTCGAGGTACAACCGGATTCCCGCGCCATGGCGCCGTCGAGGGAGTCGGAAAAGATCACCGGAAGCATCGCCAATGTGCCCTGCCAAAGCCAGCCCTGAGGAAAACAGAGCAATGCGATGATCGTCACAGCTACGGTCCCGAACCAGGTCACCGCATCGGGGCGAATACCCAGCCGCAGCAGTGCCCGAACGATCGGCCTGATCGCCCGGGTCCACCGGGCACGGATGTGCTCAAGCATCCGGCTTCTCCACATCTGGTGGTTGACCATCCGGGACGGCACCAAACAGGTCTACCCAGCCTTCGGCCAGCAGCCGCCGAGTGTCCGCCAAGAACTGGGGCAAAGCCTTGGTACGCCCGATGATCGGTAGGAAGTTCGCGTCTCCCGGCCACCGCGGCACGACATGCTGATGCAGGTGAGCGGCGATCCCGGCCCCTGCGACGGACCCCTGATTCATGCCCAAATTGAACCCGGCCGGTGCCGATACCTGCTGAATGACCCGCACCGCTTTTTGGGTCAATTCGGCAATCTCCACGGCCTCTGCCGGAGTCAGATCGATATAGCTGGAGACATGCCGGTAACTACAGACCAACAGATGACCTGGATTGTAGGGGTACAGGTTGCAGATCACGTAGGCCCAGCGGCCGCGATGCACTATCAATGCGTCCGCATCGCTGCGCCGGGGAGCCCGGCAGAACGGACATTGCTCGGCAGAGTCATCGCGCGGCCTATCGCTGCCCTCGATGTAGGTCATCCGGTAGGGCGTCCAGAGCCGTTGCAGCGCGTCTGGCTGGCCCGCAAGCTCTGCGGGTTCGACTACTTCGGGTCTGTCGAACTCGGTCATCTCAGGCCTGTTCGGCGATCAGCTCGCTGCCAGCCAGCGGATCGTCATTGCGTCGAGCTGCCGCCCAACCACAGATGAACTCAATGGCCTCATCGATCGGTACCCCGTTGCGCTGGGAGCCATCGCGGAACCGGAAGGAGACCGCCCCGGCCTCGGCATCCTCAGCGCCGGCGATCAGCATGAAAGGCACCTTCTGTTTCTGAGCATTGCGGATCTTCTTCTGCATCCGGTCATCGGCAGCATCCAGCTCGGCACGGATCCCCCGGCTGGTCAACCTGGTGAGCACCGCGGCAAGATAGTCATTGAAGGACGCCGCAACCGGTATGCCCACCACCTGGACCGGGGCCAACCACACCGGGAACGCACCGGCATAGTGCTCGATCAGCACCCCCATGAACCGTTCAATCGATCCGAACTTGGCTGAATGGATCATCACCGGGCGCTGGCGGGAACCATCGGAGGCGGTGTATTCCAAGCCGAAACGTTCCGGCTGATTGAAGTCGTATTGGATGGTGGACATCTGCCAGGCACGTCCGATGGCGTCCTTGGCCTGGATCGAGATCTTGGGGCCGTAATACGCCGCGCCGCCCGGATCGTCCACCACTGGCAGGCCCGATTCCCGGGCTATCCGCGCCAGTATCCCGGTGGCCTCTGCCCACTGCTCATCGGACCCAATGAACTTGCCAGCCTTCTTGCCATCGGTATCGCGGGTCGACAGTTCCAAGGCAATATCAGTCAGACCAAAATCGGCCAGCAGCTTCAGCACGAAACCAACCAGATGCCGAATCTCATCTGGGGACTGTTCCTTGGTGCAGTAGCTGTGCGAATCATCCTGGGTGATGGACCGCACCCGAGTCAGTCCCTGCACCACACCCGATTTCTCATCGCGGTAGACCGTGCCGAACTCGAACAGCCGTAGCGGCAGTTCCCGATACGAACGCCCTCGACCACGATAGATGAGATTGTGCATCGGACAGTTCATCGCCTTTAGGCGATAGGCGTGCTCGCCATCCCCGTCGTTCATAGGTGGAAACATGCCGTCGGCATAGTATGGCAGATGGCCGGAGACCTGGAACAGCTCTTCCTTGGCTATGTGTGGCGTACTCACGTAAAGAAACCCATTGTCGATGTGGGCTTGACGGACGTAATCCTCCATCACCCGTTTTATCGCTCCACCCTTGGGATGGAACAACGGCAGACCGGGACCAACGAGTTCATTGAAGCTAAACAGATCCAGTTCGGTGCCCAGCTTCCGATGGTCGCGCTTGGCGGCCTCGGCGATCCGATGCCGGTATGCCTTGAGGTCATCTCGCGACGCCCAGGCTGTGCCGTAGATGCGCTGTAGTGCTTCGTTGCGCTGATCGCCGCGCCAGTAGGCAGCCGAGGTTTTGATGAGCGCAACCGCGTTCAGATATCCGGTATGAGGCACATGCGGGCCACGGCACAGATCACGCCACGCCACCTCACCATTAGGGCGCACGTTGTCGTAGATGGTGAGCTCGGCGCCGCCTACTTCCACCGAGCTGCCATCTGCGCTGGTAGCCGAGTGCTTGTCGCGAATCAATTCGAGTTTGAAGGGCTCGTTGGCCTCTGCCGACAGGGCCTCGTGTTCGCTGACCACCCGGCGGATGAAGCGCTGGCGCTCCTTGATGACCGCCTGCATCCTCTTCTCGATCTTGACTAGATCCTCCGGGCTGAGCGGAGCCACCTTGAAGTCGTAGTAGAACCCATCGACGATGGGCGGTCCGATGCCCAGTTTCGCTTCCGGGTGCAGTTGCTGAACGGCTTGAGCGCAGACGTGCGCCGCAGAATGCCGAACGATTTGCAGCCCTTCGTCGGAGTCCATCGGGATCGGTGCGACCTCGTCCCCGTCGTGCAGCAGACTCGACAGATCCACGATGCTGCCGTTCACCGCCATAGCCACGATATTGTGGTCATCGCCGAACAGATCGAGCCCGGTGGTACCGACGCCCACCTCTCGCGGCCGTAAGGTCTGCTGGTCGAGGATGGCGATGCTGATGGACACTGTGCTTCCTTTCGGCGACATACCTGGCCGCCCGATGAGTTGGGGAAGCGCGGCTGCGCTTCCGCGAACCATTGTGCCCGACTATCCTCGCTGCGCCATATCAGGGGATGCCCGCGTCGCCAATCGGTCACCCGCCATGTTGACCGCCGGACCCCGAACGGCCGACTGGCTCGCCGAGAGCGAACCGGACTGCGATCCGCCCTGCGCGCCCGCTCGGAACCCGCGTTACACCAAGAGAACCGCACAACACCGACCCTGTAAGACGGTCGGTCGAATACGGCCGGTCAAGATTGCTCGAATACTGTCTACTTTCGGCGATAGCCAACCCCTCCCATTGATCAATAACGTTCTAGATGACATCGAAGCGGGGCTCCCCAATCGCCTGTGGAAAGAGTCCGGTGGAAGTGTCAGCGATCGACGGGGTGGACGTGGACTAGGGGCATGACCTTTCCGTCGGACGGTTACTCCCACGCATCCGGGTGCGTGAATCGGGGGCAGGGACTGCTACTCCACCTGCACTCGACTCCCCCACGCACCCGGGTGCTGGGATTACCGGCTCTTTCGATGAATCCCTCGCAGTTGCTTTGGCTACCGGCGAAAGCACGCATGCCTTTCAGCACGCTCCGCCTAGCGCGGACTTTCGGTGTGACCCCAGCGATCTATAGCGCTCGACCCGGTGCCTAATCACCGGGAGTTTTGTGGGCGATACTGGGTTTGAACCAGTGACCTCTTCCGTGTCAAGGAAGCGCGCTACCACTGCGCCAACCGCCCTGGTGCCCGAGAGCACTGACCTCGCCGAGAGCAATCGAGGTGGGTACCGGATTTGAACCGGTGTAGACGGATTTGCAGTCCGTTGCCTCGCCTCTCGGCCAACCCACCACGGAAGAGTGCTTCACGTGAGAGCCAAGGCCTTGCCGCGAGACCCTCTCCGAGCGGACGACGGGATTCGAACCCGCGACCCTCACCTTGGCAAGGTGATGCTCTACCAACTGAGCCACGTCCGCACTACACTCAACCGAATCGCTCCGGATCAGGTGCATGGATTACCATAGCCGACGTGTTGCCTAACAGACAAATCCCATTCTTCTTCAGAAGAGGCACCACCAACCGGCATGGCGTCCCGACAAGATCGGCAACCGAAAACATCTTCGGCTTCGTTGCCGCCGGTCACATCGCGGTTTAGCGCCATTCCAAGTCGACGACCGGTGGTCTCGCCCACACGACCGTCCTGGAATTCGATTTGCCTTCCGGCCGGGGGGATGCGCTAGGGTTGACCCTCGCAGGGGCGATTGGCGCAGTGGTAGCGCGCTTCGTTCACACCGAAGAGGTCACTGGTTCGAACCCAGTATCGCCCACTCTGTTCGATCCACAGCGGTTCACCATCCATTCGAATCTCGTTGCAACGCGTTCCCCCGTGTCCGCGTGCTCAACCCCGAACCCGAAGAAGGCCAACCCATATATCACATTGTCAAAGATTGCGCAAGCCGTTCCACGGCCAGTAGATAGCGCAGAAGATACTGCTACTACCGTAGTCCGATGGGTGGCCGGTAAACAATAATTTCTCCAGCAGTGCCCCATACCCTACCGGGTGTCCACCGCCGCCAGCCCGTCGCTTCTCCGGTTCTACCATCTCAACATTTGAGATACGATTTGCGTTCCGGGAAACCCGAGACGGAGAGTGTAGCCAGACACACGGCAACGGCGCCGCGTCCCTGCATAGCGACCAGAAAGGCGGGTGGAGGTGCCGTGACTGCTCCAGCGTTGATATTGCTTGCAGCAGGTTCCACTGACAGCAATGCCGAGCAGGCCTTTTTTGCCCTGCGCCACGAGGTGCAGGCCCAACGTCCCGCACTGTCGGTGGCTTTGGCATTCATGGCGCATTGTCAGCCCAGCGGACCGCAGGTCGTGGGTACGTTGGCTAACCGTGGCGTAGACGAGATGGTGCTCGTCCCCCTTGACCTATGCCGGGTCTGCGAGCCGACCGCGCAGGTGCAGGATGTATTACATGCCGTCCAACGGCATCGGCCCGGGGCACGGATTTGCCTGGCTCGCCCAATCGGGCCAGCCGTGGAGTTGCTCAATATCCTGGATGTGCGCCTGCGCAACGCACTGTCAGCGGTACATGCCACCGAACTCGACGGTCTGGTGCTTTCGGTACCTGCCTGGGGGGACACTCGCGGGGCCGGACTGATTGCCCGGCGGGCACGACAGTGGGCCACGCATCACAAACTGCCGGTGCTGGTGGCGCACGGCGATGACTCCGGGACCGATATCACTTCGGCCATAACCAGCCTGCGCGAAATCGGGCGCCGCAACATCGCGGTGGGGTCGATGTACCTGGCCCCAAGCGAGGCCTACCGACGGCAGGCTGAACTCGCGATGGCCGCAGGCGCACTGGCAGTCAGCGCACCGTTCGGGGCGGATCCCCGAATCGGAGAACTCGCCATGGCCCGCTACGCCTTCGCTGCCATGGAACTGCTGGACGATACAACCCCCAGCACGAGCGAGATCGGCCAGGTCAACTGAGTTCCCCGAGCCCCAACGCCCAGGCAGCGAGCCGGAACCAACTGTTCGGTACTACTCGGTTTCTCGATGCAAAGCCGGTCAGGGGTTGAGCAGCCCAGTCGATAAACCGGCCGCGCCTAAGGGTCGTCGTAGCCTCTGGGCTAGGCTGACAGCGCGGAAAGGAGCCAGTTTTGAACACTTCGCTACCCGGCGACGGGCAGTTCCGGCTGAGCAACGAACAGTGGCAGGTCAAACTGAACCCGCAGGAGTTTCACGTGTTGCGTCAGGCGGGTACCGAACCGCCGTTCGTCGGCGAATACACCGACACCGAGACTCCCGGAGTGTATCGCTGCCGCGCCTGTGACGCGGCTCTGTTCGCCAGCGACACGAAGTTCCACTCTCACTGTGGCTGGCCGAGCTTTTTCGCTCCGTTGGCCGAGGACCGGGTGCGTTATCTGGAGGATCACTCGCTGCCCGGCCGGCCCAGAGTCGAGGTGCGCTGCGCCAACTGTGATTCCCATCTCGGCCACGTCTTCTCGGGGGAGGGTTACGACACCCCGACCGACCAGCGCTACTGCATCAACTCCATCAGTCTGACGCTTGCGCCAGAAGAGACCTGAGCCGATACCAGGCGGACTCGATCAAGGTCTCCGGGGCTGCGAGAGCTGTGGTTTCCTTCAGCCCACCGACCGTTCCGGGCATCGAAATCACCAGTGAACGGCATTGCACTTGAACCCATGGTCGTGGGTACTCTTGGGAGCACCGCGAATCCGGCGCGCCTCTGCGGGTGCCGGAGCGAGCGAAAGTAGGCTCATCGATGTGCCAGGAAAAGTTCCGACACCCATGATGAGCGTGTCCTTCGATCGCGTTCGGGAAGCCATCGCGCAGTTTCGGTGGCGGCCCGAAATGGGTGTGGAGGAAATTCCGGCGCCGAGGCGCATTGCCCCACACGCCTATGCGATCGAGGCCGAGTTATTCACAGCTGCGCAGGACGATCTGGGCAGCGGCCGGCTGATCGTTTTGTACGATCCCGCTGGTAATCCGGCTTGGCACGGTGATTACCGTTTCGTGACCTTGGCTAGGGCAGATGTCGATGCCGAGATGGCTGCCGATGGCCTACTCAGGGACGTTTGCTGGACTTGGTTGCTTGAAGCGCTGGATGATGCCCGAGCCGATTTCCATGACCCTTCGGGCACCGTGACCGTGGTGTCGAGCCGAAGTTTCGGGGAGATCTCGGGGCAACCCGATCGGGCCGAGGTGGAAATCCGTGCCTCTTGGACGCCTGAGCTGGGAATTGATCTTGGAATCCAGCCGCACCTATTGGCTTGGCAGACGTTGTTGTGCACCGCGGCCGGTCTACCGCCACTGCCCGAGGGCGTTATTCCGTTACTGGGCCGGATGGAACGTTGATGGCTACCGAGGAGGACGTCGAACTGCCGGTGCTAGCCGCGCCGGCCGGGGGGCTACCGACAGTGGTGGCCGCCGATGACCAGTTGGCATCTTGTTTGCGAGCATTGACCGCCGGGTCTGGCGCGGTAGCGTTAGATGTGGAACGCGCCCAAAGCTACCGCTATTCGGGCAAGGCCTATCTGTTGCAGTTGCGGCGTGCCGGCTCGGGAACATTTCTGATCGATCCGGTAGCGTTCGAAACCCTACCCAATGAGATTGCCCAGTTCACCGAGTTGCAGCAGCTTATAGGCGATCAAGAGTGGATACTGCATGCCGCCAGCCAGGATCTACCCAATCTGATTGCCCTTGGGCTGCGGCCAACCCGGCTGTTCGATACCGAATTGGCCGGGCGCCTGCTGGGACTGCCCCGAGTGAGCCTGGGGTCGATGGCTGAACGGTATTGCGGAGTGCGGCTGTTGAAGGAGCATGCCTCAGTCGATTGGTCCACGCGGCCGATCCCCGACGACTGGTTGACCTATGCCGCGCTTGATGTTGAGTTGCTCGATGTGCTGCGGGCACGGCTGTTGGACGATCTGATTGCTGCTGGCAAGGCCGAATGGGCTCAGCAGGAGTTCAACTGGCTGATCCAGTCCGCGCTGCGGCCGGCGCCAGATCAACTCGAGCGGTGGCGGCGTACCTCGGGCACCCATCTGGTGCGCTCATCACAGGGTCTAGCGATCGTGCGCGAGCTGTGGTTAGTCCGTGATCAGATTGCCAAGAGAACGGACAGGGCTCCTGGAAAGGTGCTGCCGGACAGGGCAATCAGCGAATTGGGTGCCTTGGTCACCAAACGGCACGCCCAGGTGCCCGGACGGGCGGAGTTGGACCAGATAGCTGGTTTCAAACGCCGGACCGCTCGCCGATATCAGGATGCCTGGCTGGCAGCACTTGATCGAGTGGCCAACATGCCGGCCAGCGCCCTACCATCCTTACGGCTGGCTGGCGACGGGATACCGGCACCACGGACCTGGGAGCGAATCAAGCCGGCGGCAGCCGCGCGTTGGGACCGGGTGCGGCCAGCGATGCTGGAACTGGCCGAGGAACTGCAGGTGCCGATGGAGAACCTGATCCAGCCTGAGGCCCTACGGCAGTTACTATGGGATCCCAATCGGCCAGCCACCGTGTCGAGCCTTGAAGAGCAGTTGGCCGATCTGGGTGTTCGTCCATGGCAGCGCTCCCTGGTGGCCCCGCTGGCGGCCGAATTGATCGCCTGAACTTGTCGGTTCGGCCGGGTAGCAGTCTACGCGGCGCATCGTTCCCAGTCGGGCGTGTTAGGCGGTGGCACGGCTTCCGGCCAGCCTGGCGAAGGGTAGAAACGAAGTGGCGTCCTTCTGTTGGGGTATGCCACACCATTGGGCTCCTTTGACGGGCAGGGCTCTGTTGCCGGCTGCTGGTGTTGCCAGC
>CALHWB010000062.1 GCA_938036835.1 uncultured Propionibacterium sp. | reverse complement strand
ATCCGCCCCGGCGTTCGACGGCGACCCGGACGAGTTCCGGCTCGCGGCGGAGGCGCTGCGCATAAAGTACGCCGCCCTATACGACCCGATGGTTGCGGTCAACAGCTCGGATGTGGATCCGCTGCCGCATCAGATCCGCGCCGTCTATGAGGAACTGCTGCCGCGGCTTCCGTTGCGGTTCCTGCTGGCCGACGATCCGGGCGCGGGCAAGACGATCATGGCCGGCCTCTATATCAAGGAGTTGATGCTGCGTTCCGACTGCGAACGGGTGATCGTGGTCGCTCCCGGTGGGCTGGTTGAGCAGTGGCGCGAGGAACTGGCCACCAAGTTCGATCTGCGTTTCGAGGTGTTCGGCCGGCATCTGGTCGACGACGCCCAGGGTCGCAATGTCTTCGCCGAACACAACCGTCTGATCGCTCGGATGGATCAGCTTTCCCGCAATGAGGATCTGATGGCGCAGCTTTCCGAGGTGAGCTGGGATGTCGCCGTGGTGGACGAGGCACACCGCATGTCCGCCCACTACTCGTCGTGGTCGGGCGAGGTGGCTGAGACGAAACGTTTCAAGCTGGGCCGGCTGCTCTCGGAGACCGCGCACCACCTCCTGCTGATGACCGCTACCCCGCACGCGGGGAAGGAGGAGGACTTCCAGCTGTTCATGTCGCTGCTGGACCGGGACCGTTTCGAGGGCCAGTACCGGCAGGGCGTGCACCGCACCGACACGAAGGGCCTCATGCGCCGCATGGTCAAGGAGGACCTGCTCACCTTCGAAGGCAAACCGCTGTTCCCGGAACGCCGCGCCTACACGGTCGCCTACGAGTTGAGCCCGGCCGAACGGGAGCTCTACGATCTCGTCACCGACTATGTGCGCACGGAGATGGGGCGCGCCGAACGCATCTCCCAGGCGGGAGACAAGAAACGCGGAAACAACGTCGGCTTCGCCCTGACCGTTCTGCAACGCCGGCTCGCTTCCAGCCCGGAGGCGATCCTGCGTTCGCTGGAACGCCGCCAGCAACGCCTCGAAACCCGGCTTCGTGAACTGACCCGCCTCCAGGAAATAGCGAGTCCGGTGGCGGAGGCTCGGCTCGACGCGGAACTCCCGTCCCTGTCGATCGACGACTACGACGATATGGATCTGGAAGCGACCGATTCGGAGCGTCTCCAGCTTGAAACCCAGGTGGAGCAGGTCGTGGACCGCGCGACCGCGGCGCAGACCATTCCGGAGTTGCGGGTCGAGATCGCGATCCTCGAGGATCTCATTCGCGTCGCATACAAGGTCCGGCGGTTGGACGACGACAAGAAGTGGGCCGAATTGCGCACCATTCTCGATGAGCAGCTATTGGCCCACGACGGGGCGCCACGCAAGATCATCGTCTTCACCGAGCACCGGGACACCCTCGACTACCTGGATCAGCGAATCGGCGCGCAGCTCGGCCGTACCGGCGCGGTGGTCAGGATTCACGGCGGTACCAGCCGCGAGGAGCGAATGGCAGCGCGCGAAAGGTTCACCCACAACCCCGACACGGTGGTGCTGCTGGCCACGGATGCCGCCGGGGAGGGGCTGAACCTGCAGCGCGCGCACCTGATGGTCAACTACGACCTGCCGTGGAACCCGAACCGCATCGAGCAGCGGTTCGGGCGCATCCACCGCATCGGTCAGCGCGAGGTCTGCCACCTGTGGAACATGGTGGCCAAGGACACCCGCGAGGGCGATGTCTTCACCCGTCTGCTGGCGAAGATCGACCAGATGTCGGCGGCCTATAACGGGAACCTGTTCAATGTGCTCGGCGACGACGCCGCCTTCCAGGAGCGTTCCCTGCGTGACCTGCTGATCGAGGCCATCCGCTACGGGGACCGCCCCGAGGTGAAGGCCAATCTGGATCGCATCATCGATGCGGGGGTGAGGGATGGGCTGGATGAGATGCTCGCGGAGAAGGCGCTGCATCCGGAGATGTTCTCCGCGCTCGATCTCGACGAGGTGCGGGCCAGAATGGAGAAGGCCCGCGAGCGGCGCCTCCAGCCCGGCTATATCGCCGCCTTCTTCCTGTCCGCGTTCGAACGCCTGGGCGGTCAGGTCCGCAAACGGGAGCGGGGACGCTACGAGATCACCCGCGTCCCCACCCGGGTCATTGAGATCGCCCGGCGCCTGAACCGCTGGGCTCCCGTCGCCGACCGGTACGAACGGATCACCTTCGAACTGCACCGCATCCGCCCCGACGGCCTGGCGCCCGCCACGCTCATCGCTCCGGGCCATCCGCTGCTGCACGCCGTGATCGAGGCCACCATCGCCGATCTCGGCGACGTGCTGGCACGCGGCACCGTGCTGGTGGACCGCCGCGACACCCAAACGAACACCCCGATGCTGCTGTACACCGTCGAACAGCGCATCACGAACTCCGCGCCCGGGGCCGACACCGTCTCGCACCATTTCGACTACCCGATCCTGGAACCGGACGGCACGGTCACGGTCTGCGCGGCACCCCCGTACCTGGACTACGACGCCCCCCAGCCGGCGGAGGCCGCCGCCATCGCCTCGATCCGGAACGACGAATGGGTGCGGAGCAACCACGAGAAGCTCGTGCGCGCCAACTCCTACCGCAGCGGCCTGCAACCACGCATGGCGGAGATCCATGCCCGACTCGAGATCGAGGTGGCCCGCACCGAAAAACAGGTCAGGGAACGGCTGCTCGCGGAGATCAACCACTGGGATCGCGAATACAACCGCCTGGCCGATCTCGAACGCGCGGGCACCGTCGGCCGGGTGCGGGCCGAGACCGCCCACGCCAGGGCCCGGCAACTGGAGGAACGCCTGGAGCGCAGGCTCCGCGAACTCGCGCTGCACACCAAACTAGTCGCGGTTCCCGGGGTGATTCGCAGCACGGCGCTGATCGTGCCGAGCCGCATCGTCGAGCAGGAATCCGGGCGGGAGGCGCCGGCCACCGCCCGCGTCACGGAGGAGGTGGAACGCCGCGCGGTCGAAGCGGTGCTGGCCGCGGAGCAGGCCATCGGCAGGAACCCGGTGGAGATGCCCCGCAACAATCCCGGCTACGACATCTGTTCGACCGACGACGAGGGCCGGATCCACTACATCGAGGTCAAGGGCCGGATCGCGGGAGCCGACACGTTCGCTATCACGGCCAACGAGGTCACCTTCGCCCAGACCCAGGGCGAGAGGCACCGCCTGGCGCTCGTCCAGGTTTCGCCCGGCGGCCCCGCACGCGACGGGTTGCGCTACCTAACCGACGCCTTCGCACACCTCGAACCAGCCGCCACCACACGCTCCTACAACGAGGAATGGCGCGACTACTGGAACCGGGGAGGCCCACCGCGATGACCGGCCCGACTCATTCCAGCCGATCCGTAGACCCCGGAGGAAAGCCCGTGGCGGACACGCCGAAGAAGAAACTCATCGAGACCTCCCTGCCGCTGGAGGCCATCAACGCCGCATCGGCGCGCGAGAAGTCGATCCGCCACGGGCACCCCTCCACCCTGCACCTGTACTGGGCGCGCAGACCGCTCGCGACCGCCCGTGCCGTGCTGTTCGCCCAGCTCGTCGACGACCCCGCCTCGCGACCGGAGGAGTTCCCGACCGTCGAGGCACAGGATGCCGAACGCGCCCGGCTGCACGCCCTGATGGAGAACCTGGTGGTGTGGGAGAACAGCAACGACGAGACGCTCCTGCGGCAGGCGCGCGATGAGATCCGCAAGAGCAACGACGGCGGACTGCCCGCGGTGCTCGACCCCTTCGCGGGCGGCGGCTCCATTCCCCTGGAGGCCCAGCGCCTGGGTTTGGCGGCCCACGCCAGCGACCTCAACCCCCTGGCCGTGCTCATCGACAAGGCGCTGATAGAGATACCGCCCAAGTTCGCAGGATGGCAGCCCGTGCACCCGGGAGGCAACGAGCAAAGCGTCTACCAACGGGCCGAGGGACTCGCCGAAGATGTCCGCTACTACGGCAAATGGATGCGAGACGAGGCGTTCCGGCGCATCGGCCACCGGTATCCCAAGGCCAAGGCCCCAGACGGCACCGAACACACCGTCATCGCCTGGATCTGGGCCCGCACCGTTCGCAGTCCGAATCCAGCCAATCCCATAGAGGTGCCGCTCGTTCGTTCTTGGTGGCTGAGTAAGAAAAAGGGCAAGGAAGCCTGGGTGCGCGCCACCGTACAGGACGGCCGGGTGCGCTACGAAGTAGTGCACGACCGTATCAGGCCAGCGGATGACGGCACCATCACCCGCAAGGGTGCCGTTTCCGTGGCCGACGGGACACCGATCGGTTTCGATCACATCCGGACCGAAGCGCGTGCGGGACGCATGGGTGCCGATCTCATCGCCGTGGTGGCCGAGAGCCCCCAGGGCAGGCTTTACATCTCGCCCACTGCGGAACACATAAAGGCGGCCGAGGTCACTCGGCCCGAAGGACTGTCCGACGCCGAGCTGCCGGAACAAGCCCTCGGATTCCGCGTCCAGAACTACGGACTCAAACGCTGGGTCGACCTGTTCACCAATCGGCAGCTCGTGATCATGACCACACTGAGTGACCTTGTCGCCGAGGTACGCGAACAGGTGCTGGTGGATGCTTTGAATGCAGGTGTGCCGGAGGGAGACCGCCTTGAGGCAGGCGGTTTTGCTGCGCAAGCCTACGCCGATGCGGTTGCCACTTACCTTGCGCTGAGGGTAAGCCGTACCGCTGACTATTGCAACGCTCTATGTAGTTGGCACAACACTGGTGAGAAGATGCGTAATCTTTTTTCTCGTCAAGCCATTCCTATGGTTTGGGACTATGCCGAGGCGAACCCCTTTTCTGGCTCTTCGGGTAATTTTCTTGGCCAGGTTGACTGGGTGGCTCAGGTGGTCCAGCGTACGCCAAACGCTACCGAAGGATCTGGGAAACAAATCAGTGCTCTGGAACGTGACTACAGCGGTCTCATCGTTTCTACGGACCCGCCATATTACGACAATATTAGCTACTCCGATCTTTCGGATTTCTTCTATGTCTGGCTGCGGCGAATCCTACGGGATACCCATCCCCAGATCGTGGGGACCATGCTCACCCCGAAGACCGACGAACTCGTCGCCAACCCCTACCGTCATGACGGCAAAGAAGGAGCGGAGCGTTTCTTCGTCGCCGGTTTCAACTCCGTCTTTCATCGCATTAGGCAGGCTGCCGTTCCCGATGCACCGATAACGGCCTATTACGCCTACAAACAGCAGGATGCCGGGGCGGATGGTACCTCGTCCACCGGTTGGCACACCCTATTGAGTGGGCTCATTGAAGCTGGCTGGGAGATCACCGCCACCTGGCCGGTACGGAGTGAACTCGCCAATCGCCCAAGGTCACAGGCCAGCAATGCCCTTGCCTCCTCCATAGTGCTGGCCTGCCGACCGCGACCTGTGGATGCCGATGCCATCACCCGCCGGCTGTTCGTCGCCCGGCTCAAGTCCGAGCTGCCGGAGGCCCTGCGGACGCTCATGCAGGGGGCCATCGCCCCGGTGGACCTGGCCCAAGCGGCCATTGGCCCCGGCATCTCGGTGTTCTCGCGGTACTCGCGAGTGCGGGAGGCCGATGGCTCCGACATGTCGGTGCGGGACGCCCTGCTGCTCATCAACGCCACCCTCGACGAGGTGCTGGGGGAGCAGGAATCGGGCTTCGACCCCGACACCCGGTTCGCCGTGAAATGGTACCGCAGCTACGGCTGGGGCACCGAGAGCTCGGGCCTGGCGGACCAGTTGGCCCGCTCCACCGACACCTCCATCGGCGCCCTGGAACGCGGGGGCATCTTCGAGGCCAGGGGCGGCCGGGCGCGGCTATGCTCACCCGAGAGCCTCGGCACCGGGTGGACGCCACAAACCGACGACCGGCTCAGCATCTGGGAGGCGACGGTGCGGCTGGCCGCGGCCCTGGCCGAGGGCGGGGTGGAGCAGACCGCCCAGCTGCTGCCCGGGTTGCAGGAGGCGCAGGTCGATCTGGACGCGGTGAAGGAACTCGGCTTCCTGCTCTTCCACGAGGCCGAGAAGAAGAACCAGGCCAAGGACGCGCTCCTGTTCAACAGCCTCGTCAGCGCATGGGGCGACGTGAACGAGCAGGCCCGGAAACTCGCCGCGGTGCCCCGATCCACCCAGGAAGCGCTCGACTTCGGGGACTCGGAGTGACCCACCATGACCACACACAACCAGCCAGGACCGGCCCCGGGACCCGAGATCTTCACGGGGACGGATCTCACACCCTTCCACCAAGCGGCGCTGACCGGGGAGGGCTCCCTGCTGGAACGGGTCTCTTCTCTCATCGAACAGACCCGTGCCGCCGTCGCCACACAGGCCGATGCGGCCCTGACCTTGATGCATTGGCACATCGGGCGGATGATCGATACGGAGATCCTGTGTGAAACCCGCGCTGACTACGCCAAAGAGATTGTTGCTTCACTGGAGCCACAATTGACTCGGAGGTTCGGCCGAGGTTTCACCAGAGCGAACCTGTACCGCATGATCCAGTTCTCCCAGGTCTTCTCTGACGAGGAGATTGTCGTATCACTGTCGCGACAATTGAGCTGGAGCCACATCCTGACCCTCCTGCCGGTCCGGTCTCCGGAGGCGCGGGCCTACTACATCGACCAGGCCGTCAACGCGCGGCTGAGCGTCCGGGCGTTGCGGGAACTCATCGGGCGTCACGGCTACGAGCGCAAGGAGATCGCCAACGCCCAGACGCTGGGCTGGTCGGTGATCCCGGCGGAGTGGCCGAGTACTGGACCACACTGCCGCCCAAGGAGAAACTTGAGACACGCATCCAGGAGATCTACCGGGACGCCCGGGAACGGATCGCCCGACGTCAGATCACCCCGGCACCCGAGGATCCCGATGACTGAGCACACCCGACCCGCAGGCACCACGTCGTAGGAGACACCGATGGCATTGAACAACCGGGACCGAGTCAGCAGGGCCTTCGATCTGCTCTCCGAAGGCCTCCAGGACGTGGTGGACGAGGTGATGACCAAGGTTTACGGCTCGGCGGACTGGCCGGCGCGGTGGGCCAGCGAGGACGCGCGGCGCAGGGGGCGGGCACCCCAGACCTTCACCAAGCAGGACGTGCAGGTGCAGTTGCGGGCGATCACCGAACGCGGCTACGAATTCAGGGACGTGCTGTCCCGGGCGCAGCAGGGTTTCGCCTCGGAGCTGCGGGAGACCCGCAACCAGTGGGCCCACAACGCGCCGTTCGGTTCCGACGACACCGCACGCGCCCTCGACACCATCGAACGGCTCCTCCAGGCGGTGGGTTCCGCCGATTCCGCGGCCGATGTGCGCAAGATGCGCGCCGATCTGCAGCGCACCGTCTACGAGGACCAGACCCGCCAGCAGACGAAGAAGACGAGAAGGGTCTCACTCAAACCGGGCGGCGGGCTGAAGCCGTGGCGTGAGGTGATCCACCCCCACGACGACGTGGCGCGCGGCGAGTTCACCGCCTCGGAGTTCGCCGCCGACCTGCACCTGGTGCACACCGGCCAGGCCACCAGCCCCGAGTACGGCGACCCGGTGGAGTTCTTCACCCGCACCTACCTCACCGAGGGCCTGCACGATCTGCTCAGCCGGGCCCTGCGCCGCCTGAGCGGCGACGGCAACGCCAGCCCCGTGGTGAACCTTCAAACCAATTTCGGTGGCGGCAAAACCCATTCGATGCTGGCCCTCTACCACCTGTTCGGCGGCATTCCCGCGCGGAGCATGCCCCAGGAGATCCAGGACCTCGTCGCCGGGAACGGCAACCCCCGGCTCGAGAAACTCGGGGTGCGGCGGGTCGCCCTGGTCGGAACCTACCTGCAGGCCGGGTCTCCGCTCATCAAACCGGACGGCACCGAGGTCCGCACGCTGTGGGGGGAACTCGCCTGGCAGCTGGGCGGGCGGGCGGCCTACGAGCTGATCGCGGATTCAGACCGGGCCGGGACCAATCCCGGATCGGCCCTGCGGGCCCTGATCCAGCAGTACGCGCCGGCGCTGATCCTGATCGACGAATGGGTCGCCTACGCCCGGCAGCTCGTCACGGACAGGGAGCTGCCGGCCGGTTCATTCGAGACGCAGTTCACCTTCGCCCAGTCGCTGACCGAGATCGTCCGGTCCGTGCCGGGGGCGATGCTGGTGGTGTCGATCCCGGCCTCGGACACGGGGACGGCCGGTGCCGGCAGCGACATCGAGATCGGCGGCACGAACGGCCAGCTCGCGTTGGAGCGTCTGCAGAACGTGATCCGCCGGGTGGCGGATCAGTGGCGGCCGTCCAGCAAGAACGAATCGTTCGAGATAGTCCGCCGCCGGCTGTTCCAGCCCACGGATGCCGCGGCGCTCGGCACCATCGCCGCGGTGGCCCGCAGCTTCGTGACCTTCTACCAGCACAATGCGGCGCTTTTCCCGCGCGATGCCGCGAAGGTCAGCGACGAATACGAGAAACGAATCCGCGCCTTCTACCCGCTTCATCCCGAACTGCTGGACCGGCTCTACGAGGACTGGTCCACCCTGGGCCGATTCCAACGCACCCGCGGTGTGCTGAAGCTCGTGTCGTCGATAGTCCACGAGCTGTGGAAATCCGAGGATGCCTCGCCGCTGATCCTCCCCGGCACCGTGCCGCTGGACGCGACGACGGTGAACACCGATCTGACCCAGTATCTGGAGGATCAGTGGAAACCGATCATCGACTCCGACATCGACGGCCCCGGCTGCATGGCGCAACGCATCGACCTGGACCGCCCGAACCTGGGGCAGCGATTCGTCACCCAGCGTCTCGCCCGCACGATCTTCATGGGGGCGGCCCCGCGCATCAAAAGCACCCACAAGGGCCTCGACAAGCAGTACCTGTGGCTCGGCACCGCGATTCCCGGTGACGCGCTGGGCAATTTCGGCAGCGCCCTCGAACTGCTGGCCCAGCGATCCACCTACTTCTACGAGGAGCAGGGGCATTACTGGTTCGATACGCAGCCTTCGGTCACCAAGACCGCCAATGACTACGCCGAACGGCTCCGCGAGGATCCCGAGAGGGTGTGGAACGAGATCACCCGCCGCCTGCGCGCCGAGGAACGGGTGCGCGACGTGTTCGACCGGGTGCATATCGCCCCGGAATCGAGCGCCGACGTCCCCGACCTGGAGGATGTGCGCCTGGTCATCGCCCACCCCCGGTATGCCTGGCGCAAACAGGAGGGCCGGGATTCCGGAACATACCGGTGGGTTCACGACGCCGTCGAGGCTAGGGGTGCTAGCCAGCGCATTCACCGCAACACCGTGGTATTCCTGCTGGCGGACCGGAATCAGCTGGAGGGTCTGGCGGCGGCGACGCGCAGCTACCTCGGGTGGAAACAGGTTCAGGAAACCAGCGAATCCCTCAACCTGTCCGCCCAGCAGCGGAAACAGGCCGGCGAGCAGGTGGGCAATTCCGACCGGGTGGTCGCGGACCGTATTCGCGGCACCTTCATCTGGGCGGCCTACCCCGTGCAACCCGAGCCGACGCAGCCTTTCGAGTTGATGGCCGAGAAGGTGCCCGATTCCGGCGGGAGATCCTTGGCGGAGCGGGTGTCCCACAAGCTGCAACGCGACGATCTGCTGGTCGCCAGGCTCGGGGCGGAGACCCTCGGGGCCACTCTGCATGAGGAACTCGGCACTAGGTGGCGTGAAACCGGTGAGTTCAGCGTCGGCGAGTTGTGGGGGTATTTCACCCGCCACATCTACCTGCATCGGCTGGTGAAACGCGAGGTGCTGGATGCGGCCATCCAGGGTGCGCTTACCGCCGTCCTGCTGGAGAACGAACGCTTCGGCATCGCGGCGGGCAAGGATCCGGAAACCGGCCGCTACCGGGGGCTGGTGCTGCCGCCCGACCCGAACGCGACGATCCAGGTGACCGACAGCACCCTGCTGGTGGACCCTGCCCGCGCCCAGGAACAGCTCGACGCCGACCGCGCCGCCCAGGAAACCGCTTTCCCGGCGGCGGTCGGCGAGCGAAACGGGACGCGGGTAGCCCCGGTGCGGGTTCCGCCGGGCAGCGGGGATGCCGGCGGAACCGCCGAACCCGGGCTGGGCGAGACGGCCAAGGCCGCGGCCGCACGCTTCTTCGGCTCGGTGAAGGTCGATCCCGAACGCTATTCCCGCGATATCGGGAACATCACCCGGGAGATCATCGACCGGCTCGCCGGGGCAGGGGCCCGCCTGGAGATCACCATCGACATCCAAGCGGTGAAAACCGAGGGATTCGACGACACCGAGATCCGAACCATCGGCGAGAACGCACGCGTCCTCAAATTCGACCCCGGTTCCGGTTTCGAAAAGAACTGAACCGGCGGCGCGGGCAGTCGCGGACGCGGGTCTGCCCGCGCCGGTGGGCGAGCGAACCGGTATTGCCTGCGACCGGCGTCGTCAGCCGGCCCGGCTGGCCATCAGCGGGCGGGCAGTTCGAAGCGGCGCGATTCCGTACCGGTCTCGGCATCCCAGGCGATGACGCCTTCGCGCAGGTGGATGGTGTACAGCCCGCCGTCGGGGTCGAAGACGGCCTGCCGGCTGGCTGAAGGCAGTTTGATCTCGCGGCGTTCGCCGTCGGCGGTCTGGAACACGACCAGCCGGTGGGTCTGCGGCAGGCAGCCCGCGAACAGTGCGCCGTCGGCGCGGATGGCGCCGCCCACCAGCGGTTCGGCCACATTCCATTCCAGGCGGGCCCCGGGTTCCCAGTCGTTGAAAACCCGGGCGCTCCAGTTGCTGACCGCTACCGCGACCTTGGCGGTTTGAACGAACGCGTTGGGGCCTTGCGGGTGCGCCACCAAGGTCAGCTGGGAGTCTTTCGGGCCGGCCATGCTCAGCCCCGATTTGTGCAGCACCAGCACCGTGCCGTCGGTACGCAGATCGACCTGCAGCACCGATTCGCCCACGTTGAAGCGTCGCTGCTCGCCGCAGGAGTTCAGCGAGTGCACCCGGACCGTATTGTCATAGCCGATGGTGGCCAGCAGATCGGCGGTTGCCACCGCGGAGAAGGCGGCCTGTGGGCCGTTGGGGTTGTCCACCTGGGCATGCTCGGTGCGCAGCCTGCCCAGCACGCCGGTGTCGACGTTCAGCAGCACCACATCCTGAAAGTCCGGCCACAGCACCACCGGCCGGCCGGCCTGCCAGCGCAGCGTCGCGGGGGCATCGATCCGGTAGGAATGCCGCAGCTCGCCGGATGCCGCCGACCAGACCCGCAGCACCCCACCCCGATCGGCCAGGGGAACCACCGATGCCACTCTCGGCTCGGATTCGGTGCTGACCACCAGGTGATTGGGCTGGGGTTCCGCTTCGCGCGGCTGGTTCGCCTGGCCCGGGGATGCCTCGGCCACGGTAGCCATGCCCCGCAGGCAACTGGGCAGGGACGCGTCCTGGCCGGGGCCCGGGTCCGACCCGCGGCAACCGGTCATGCCGAGACCCACCAGGGCACCGGATACGCTCAGGAATGTGCGGCGCCGGCAGGCGCTGCGCGGCATCAAACGCTCACTCCGGCAGCGTCCATCACCGCCCGGAACTCGCTTTCGCTCATCGTGTCGGCTGTCTCCTTTCGGGTGGCCGGTTCCATATGGATGTCACCCGGGTCGATCGCGATGCCGTTCTCGGCATCATACTGGATGACCAGTTGCCCGAGCACGGGCGGGCGCTGTTCCGGGATCATCCGCTCCCATAGACTTCGGGCCCCATCGATCACCATGCCGCGCCCGGGCTCGGTCGTATTTGTCAGTCTTAAATGTCTGAAGGAATGTCCACCGCGAAAGAAAAGATACCCTCGATCTCCTTGACCGCGCTCTCTTGCAGGTCAAGCATTTTTTTCCACATATCCTTGCATTCTGTCTGGGCATAGAAGTCTGGATTAGGCGGACCACCACCGGTAAAGGCGTTAACGATCGCAGCGTACGAGCTATACTTGGCATCAACGATGTCGGTGGCCGCGTCCATGGCGGTCACCGTGTCGGTAAGCTTCTGTGCGGCGGCGGAGCAGGCGGCTGCAAACTCTCCGGCATCGTCTTTTGCCTTGCCAATCGCATCCGGGGACGCGGATGTGCCTTTCATGAACTCCGCGAACTCGTTGGCCCCGGGGCCCTCGTTGACCGCAGTCACACCCTGGACTATCTCACCCATCGAGGTGCCG
>CALHWB010000061.1 GCA_938036835.1 uncultured Propionibacterium sp. | reverse complement strand
GCGGCGGCGATGATCACCTACCCGTCCACCCACGGTGTCTTCGAGGACACGGTGCGCCGGGTCTGCGAGATCGCCCACGAGCACGGCGGCCAGGTCTATATCGATGGGGCGAACATGAACGCCCTGGTCGGGCTGATCCGTCCCGGCGACCTGGGCGGCGATGTCAGCCACGTCAATCTGCACAAGACCTTCGCCATCCCGCACGGCGGTGGCGGCCCCGGCATGGGGCCGATCGGGGTCAAGGAGCATCTCAGACCGCATCTGCCGAGCGACCCGGCCACCGGGGCAGCGGGTGCGGTTTCGGCGGCGGCTCTCGGTTCCGCGTCGATTCTGCCGATCTCGTGGGCCTATCTGCGCCTGATGGGTGGAGCCGGGCTGACCCAGGCCACCCGGGTAGCGATCCTGAACGCCAACTATCTGGCCACCAGGTTGTCGAAGGCCTATCCGATCCTGTTCCGGGGCCGGGGCGGCCGGGTCGCCCACGAGTGCATCCTGGACACCAGGGTGTTCGCCAGGCATGGGGTGAGCGTGGACGACATCGCCAAACGCCTGGTCGATCACGGTTTCCACGCCCCCACCGTGTCGTTCCCGGTGGCCGGGACGCTGATGGTGGAACCAACCGAGTCCGAGACCCTGGCCGAACTAGACCGATTCATCACCGCGATGCTGGATATTGCGCGTGAGGTCCGGGACATCGCCGAGGGCCGGGTGGGCGTGGACGAGTCACCGTTGCGTCGCGCTCCGCATACCGTGGAGGATCTGGTGGCGGACTGGGATCGGCCCTACTCTCGTGAGCAGGGCTGCTTCCCGCCCGGCGCCTTCCGGGTCGACAAGTATTGGCCGCCGGTGGGCCGGGTCGATAACACCTACGGCGACCGCAACCTGGTGTGCAATTGCCCGCCCTGGGAGCCTACCCGGTAGGCTTGCGCATTCTCGGCGGCCTTGCCGGGGCATCCGGCCCGGCAAGGCCGCCGAGAATGCCGGCCGCTGCCGGTTCCACCACCCGGCAGCGGCCGCCGGTCGGGCTGCCCGGCACGCCGGCGGGGTCGGTTCTGTCGACGACGAGTTGGGTGAAACTAGGCACACCTCCTGATCACAGGAGGCACCGTGACCATCACTGACCGGCTCGCGAGCCCGTGTCCGGGACGCACGACGCGAGCCGTCGTGCACCTAGTCTTCTGTCTTCTCCCGTACGGGCCCAGAGGAGCCTGTTGAGGGAACCCGGGGCATCTACCTCTACCTGTGCTTGTCGAAGTATCACCGCGACGGCGTTGATGCTATTGAACGGCAGCGACTCGACCTGCTTCGTGAGCTGAACGCTGACGGTGGCTGGGTGGTGCTGGGGGAGTACGGCGACAACGATT
>CALHWB010000060.1 GCA_938036835.1 uncultured Propionibacterium sp. | reverse complement strand
TTGTTTCATACCGAACCCCCCTGTCAACCCCGCAACGGTCAAAACTGTGGAAAACCCCACACCGCCCAGCGGCACCGGCCAGCCGCCAGTCCCGGCACCCGGGCGGCCATGGGGTACCGGGCATGGCCGAGCGAGCGCGTGGGTCTCCCCCGGCGCGCCCCGGCAACCGGCCAGCCTGTGGGGTCACCGGTTGTGCTCCCCGAGCCCTGCCGCGGATCCGGCGAATCGCGCTCACAACCGGTGTCGCGATCATAAGAGAGTTTCAATGTGGGCCTCACGTCGGCTTTATGCGGGTTGGGCAGGGTATTCGTATATTCCGCTGGGGTGGCGGAATGTGGCGATTTAGGAGAGTCATGGACGAGACGACCATTCGGATACTGCTCTACAGCCACGACTCGCAGGGACTAGGGCACATGCGCCGGAATCTGGCGATCGCGCACCATCTGGCCCGGCTGATTCCGTCGTTGACCGGGTGCGGGGTTTCCGGGCTTCTGGTGTCGGGGGTACCACCGGACACCAGATTCCCCCGTCCCGAGGGATTCGACTGGCTGACCATTCCGGGAGTGATGAAGGGCGAGACGGGCTACCAGCCCCGGCACCTCGCCGAGCCGACCCACAGTCTCATCAGCCTGCGTTCCAGCCTGCTGAAGGCTGCATTGCTGTCGTTCGCGCCCGACCTGGTGGTGATCGACCGGCACATCTATGGAGTATGGCAGGAATTGCGCAAACCGTTGTGCCAGCTACGCGCCCAGCATCCCGACACCCAGGTGGTGCTCGGATTACGTGAGGTGCTGGACACACCGACGGTCGCCACCGCGGAATGGCGTGGCCTTGGCAGCCCGCAGCAATTGCGGGCGCTCGTGGACGAGGTATGGATATATGGCGACTCCAGAGTGCACGATCCGGTTGCCACCGGTGAGGCGCCACCGGCGCTCAGCGACCGGGTCCGGTTTACCGGCTATCTCGCCAACGGACGCGCGGTCACCGATCACACCGCCGGGTCGATCCCAATCCAGGAACCTTTCGTGCTGACCACCGCCGGAGGCGGCTCGGACGGTCACGAGCTGCTCCGGGCCGCTGCTGCCGCCGCCGTTCCGGCCGGGCACCGGCATGTGATCGTCACCGGACCGCAGCTTCCCGAAAACGACTTCGCCGCGGTCAAGGCCTGTGCCGGCCCCAGAACCGAGGTGCACCGCTCCTGGCCCGGGCTGAGCAGGCATATCGCGGCCGCATCGGCTGTAATCGCCATGGGCGGCTACAACACGGCATGCGAGATCCTGGCCTCTGACACTCCGGCACTGCTCGTCCCCCGGGAGCATCCCAGGTGGGAGCAGCTAATCCGGGCGCGTTCGCTCGCCGCGGTCGGCGCGGTCGATGTGCTGCGCGCCGGGCACGCGAACCACATCGCGCTGGGCAATTGGCTCGCGGCCGCCGTAACCAGACGTACCGACCGGTCGGGCATCGCCCGCGACGGATTGACCACCGTAGCCCGGTACGCCGCCGACCTGCTCGACAGGTTCTGGGTTCGTCAGCAGTTGAAGGGAGTTGGACCATGACCCGCGTCGGTTACGTCCTCAAAGTCTATCCGCGGTTTTCTGAAACATTCGTGGTCACCGAGATACTCGCCCGCGAAGCCCACGGCGATAAGCTGCGCATCTACGCCTTGCGCCCGACGACGGACGCGCGTTTCCATCCCGAGATCGCCCGGGTGAAAGCGGAGGTGAGCTGGATTCCGCGGCCGCTAAAGGGGATCGAGCAGTGGGATCAGATCGCGCAGGCGTTCCGGCATCCCGTGCTGCGGGCGAACTTCAGCCGGTCGTTGCCGGAACTGGCCGATCTGCCCGGCGACGAAGTCGCCCAAGGGGTTGTGCTGGCGCAGGCTGCGCTCGACGACGGCATCGGCCACCTGCACGCCCATTTCGCCGCGCTAGCCGGGCGGATGGCTTGGCTGGCGGCCCGGCTGGCCGGGATCCCCTACACCGTCACCACGCACGCCAAGGACATCTACCACGAATCCGTGGATCCGATATGGCTGCGCCGGGTCTGCGGCGATGCGGCCCGGGTCATCGCCATCAGCCAATACAACAAGAGCTATCTGAATGCCGCCCTAGCCGGAACCAATGCCAACATATCGCTGCGGTACAACGCCCTCGAATTGGCGCGGTTCTGCTTCCGCGATCCCATCGCGGTCACCGATCCGTTACGGGTCGTGGCCGTCGGGCGGCTGGTTCCCAAGAAGGGGTTTGGCTACCTGATCGATGCGATCTCGCTGTTGACGGCCGCCGGGCGGCCGGTTGAGGCGTGCATCGCCGGGGACGGCGAACTGCGGATGGCCCTACAGCACCAGATCAACCGATTGGGCCTGGCCGAGCAGGTGCGGCTACTCGGCCCCCGCACCCAGGACGAGGTGCGCGAACTGATCGAGCAGGCGCATGTCTTCGTGGCACCGTGCGTGGCCGGCGAGGACGGCAACATCGATGGTCTGCCGACCGTGGTGTTGGAGGCGATGGCCATCGGAACGCCCGTGATCGCTACCGCGCTCAGTGGGCTGCCCGAGGTGATCCGGGACGGCGACACCGGCATTCTGCTGAAGCCCGGGGATGCGGCGGCGCTGGCCGGCGCCCTGGAGCGGATCGCGTCCGGCCAGGCCGATATCGCCCGGCTGGCCCGGAATGCCCGGGCGTTGATCGAGCGGGATTTCGACAGCCGGCAGCAGGCTGCCTGTCTATCCCGCTGGGAAACGGCCAGACGGTGAGGAGCGGTTCGATGCGTATCGCATATGTTTGCGCGGATCCGGGAATCCCCGTATTCGGTACCAAAGGCGCCTCGGTGCATGTGCAGGAGGTAATCCGTGAGTTCGACGCCCGCGGCCATGAGGTCCATCTCTACACGGTCCGCAGCGGGCATGACCTGCCCGCCGACCTTGCCGGCCTGCCCGTCACCGAGGTGCCGGTTGACGCGAGCGAACCGGCCGGCCGGGAACACGCCCAGCAGGAGGCCTGCCGGCAATTGACCGCGGCTGTGCTAAGAGATGGCGCCGATCTGATCTACGAGCGCTATTCGCTGTTCAGCACCGTGCTCGCCGAGGCCTGGGCCAGGGCCCGGATGCCAGGCATTCTTGAGGTCAACGCACCCCTGATCGACGAGCAGCGCACGCATCGGGTGCTGGTAGACGAGGACACCGCATCCCGGGTGCTGCTCGCCCAGGTACGGGCCGCCACGGCGACGATCTGCGTCTCCGAGCCGGTGCGGGACTGGGTCACGGCCCGCACGCGGGCAGCCCGCGTCCACACGATCCCCAATGGCGTCAATGTGCGGCGCATCCAGCCCCGGCCGGCGGATCCAGGTGCCCCGGTGGTGGTGTTCGTGGGTACCCTCAAGCCCTGGCATGGTGTCGGCGATCTGCTCCTGGCAGCCGCCCAGGCCGGCCGGGATTGGCGGCTGAGGATCGTCGGCGACGGCCCGCTACGCGCGGAACTCGAAAACCAGGCGGCGGAACTGAGGCTACCGGTCGACTTCCGCGGGGCGGTGGCACCCGAGACGATACCGGAGCAGCTGGCCGGTGCCGCGATCGGAGTAGCCCCCTACCCGGAACTGGCGGATCACTACTTTTCGCCGCTAAAGGTTTACGAGTATCTGGCCGCCGGCCTGCCGGTCGTCGCCTCGGAGGTCGGTCAGATTCCCGAAATCCTCGATGGGGCCGGCCGGCTCGTGCCCGCCTCGAACCCCAGTGCCCTAGCCGCGGCCATCGACGAGTTGGCTGGAGAACCACAAACCCGGGCTGCGTTGGGCCGGCGCGGCCGGCAGCTGGCGGAGGAACGCTATAGCTGGGCCCGGGTGGTGGACGCGATCTTGGATCATGCCGGTTTGGCGGTGGCTCATGACTGAACGAGCCAAGCCAGGGGCGCTGGCACGTACCCTGCGTCTGATCCGCCCCGACGTGGCCCCGGAGAAAGGCCTGGTGCTGGGGGGCACGGTGGCCCTGCTCTTCGAGGTCGTCTTCCGGGTGCTCGAACCCTGGCCCATGAAGATCGTGGTGGACGCAGTGTCGGCCGCGCTCGGCGCCGAGGTGTCCCAGCAACCCGCAACCCTGGGTCTGCTCGTTCTCTGCGGTACCGCCCTGGTAGTGGTGGTCGGGCTGCGGGCGCTGTCCAACTATTTCGCAACCATCGCCTTCGCGCTGGTGGGTTCACGGGCGGCCACGTCCCTGCGGGCCCGGGCGTTCCGGCATGTGCAGGGGCTATCTCAGCAATTCCACGCCCGCAACCGCAGCGCCGACACGGTGCAGCGCATCGTCAGCGACGTGAGCCGCATGCAGGAAGTGGCGGTGACCGCTGGGCTTCCCCTGCTCGCCAATATGGCAACCCTGGCGGTGATGCTGGTGGTGATGCTGGTCCTCGATCCGCTGCTGTCGCTGGTAGTGGTCGTGGCGGTCGGATCGTTCGGTCTCACGTCCTCGGGCATCTCGAAGAAGATCGCGGTGGCCTCGCGCAAGACCCGCAAGGGCGAGGGACAACTCGCCAATACCGCCCAGGAGACGCTGTCGGCGATCCGGATCGTGCAGGCCTATGGGCTGGAGACTCTGATCGAGGACCGGTTCGTCAGCGCAAACCGGAAGTCGTTGCGGGCGGGGGTCACATCTCGGCGGCTCGCGGCCCGGTTGGAGCGCAGCACCGACCTCATCGTCGGTATCGCCACGGCGGTGGTGACGGTCGGCGGTGGCCTGCGGGTGCTCGACGGCGCCATGACCCCGGGCGATCTGGTGCTGTTCACCACTTACCTGCGCACCACCATGAAACCGCTGCGCGACATGGCGAAATACACCGGCCGGATCGCCCGGGCCAGCGCCTCGGGGGAACGCGTCGCCGATCTGATGGCGGTGGTCTCCGATGTGGTCACCCCGGCCCATCCGCTGCATCCGAGACGACTGCACGGCTGGGTGCACTTCGACAATGTGCGTGCCGGCTACGACGGCGTGGAGGTGCTGCACGGCATCAACCTGGCCATGCAGCCCGGCGACAGCCTGGCCATCATCGGGCCCTCCGGGTCGGGCAAGTCCACGCTGGTGTCGCTGCTGGTCCGGGCCCTGGACCCGACCGCCGGGGATGTCACCCTCGATGGCTACCCGCTGCGCGAACTCGATCTGACACAGCTGCGGGCCAATGTTTCCCTGCTGCATCAGGAGGCGGTGCTGTTCACCGGGACGATTCGGGAGAACATCCGCCTGGGGCGTCAGGGTGCCACGGACGAAGAGATCGAGGAGGCGGCGCGCGCGGCCCATGCCCATGACTTCATCATGGCGCTGCCCGACGGCTATGACACCGTCGTCGGCGAACGCGGCGGGACTCTTTCGGGCGGTCAGCGGCAGCGGGTGGCCATCGCCCGGGCGCTGTTGCGCGATGCCCCGGTGGTCATCCTCGACGAGGCGACCACCGGGCTGGATCCCGAATCGGCCGGGTTGGTCATCGCCGCGATCAGCCGGCTGGTTGAGGGCAAAACCACCCTGGCGATCACTCACGATGCCGAGGTCGCGCTGCGAGCCACCCGCATCGTGTGGTTGGAGGACGGGCAGGTTCTGCTGGACGGTCACCCCCAGCAGCTCATGCAAACCAGCCGGGTCTTCCGCGACTGGGTGACGGCGGCCGGCCGGACAGCCGACGAGATCAGGATCAGGGAGCCGAGATGGTGATGCGATCGACCGCGCAGGTTGTCGAAACGATGCTTGACGCGAACAGACTCAGCGAGTTGTGCGGGCGGGCGGTGCAGGCCACCCGGATCCGGGTCAAGCCGGACACCTCCGTGGCGGTGGCCCTCGCCGCCCGGGACGATACCGCGGATCCCGTGGGCTGGGCCCGGGTGCTGTGGCCAATCGGTCGCAGCAAGGCGCTCAAGGCCGCAAGTGCCGCGCAACGCCGGGGGGTGCCGGTGGTCTGCCGCGAGATCGGCGACGGTTTGTTGGCCCAGCACGGCGGCCTGCTTGCCGACCCGAAGCTTGGCGGGCATCTGGCCCGGGCACGCCTGGCGGGGCTGCTAGACCTCGGGGCCGAACAGAGGGTGCTGCGCTACAACCCGCTGCGGCGCCTCGTGGTCGGCTACCGGGAACACGTGATCCGGGTCAGCGCCGATACGGATCCGCTGGGGCTGCGGTTCCACCGGTTCGTGGCGCAGAGCGTCCCGGTCCCCGAGCGGCTCGACGCCGCCGCCGACCGGCATATCGGCGTGCTGGGCTTCGTCGGCAGCACCGATCTGTCGCGCCGGGCCGATCCGGCCGCGACCAGGGCGGCCGGCCGGGCTCTCGCGGCGCTGCACATGTCGATCGGGCGGCTACCGGCCGAACTCGGTACGAAGCTGGCCGGGCGGGTTTCCGATCCGATCCGGCAGGCCGCCGCGCACGCCGGCATATTCGATGTGCTCGCCCCCGAGTTGGCCCGGCGGGTACGCGAACTGGCGGCCCGCGCCGAGGTGACCGGCCTGGGTGAGCCCGTACTGTCGCATGGCGACGCCTCCCCCGACCAGGTGCTGTTCGATCCGGGCACGGGGCTCGTCTGGCTCACCGACTTCGACCGGGCCTGCCTCGCACCACCAGCGGTGGATCTGGGGTCCTATCTGTCGATGGTCGATGAAGACACCGGCCAGGCCCTGCTGGCCGGATACCGCGCCGCCGCCGGTGCGCTGCCCGATGCCGGGCAGCTACGGCGGGCCAGGACGCGGGCCATGCTGCTCCGCTTGGCCGATCCGTTGCGTGCCGCGGCGCCGGATTGGCGCACCCAGATCTCGTCCGGGCTGGACAAACTGGCGGAGGCGATCGGATGACAGCGCTGGACACCTTGCAGGCTCTGCCCGGGATACGACGGGCCTGGCCGGGGACGCACGGCACCATCGTCTTCGAGCAGCAGGATAGCCGTGGCCGGCTGCGGGCCGGCCGTATCGACCCCGCGGGAACCGCCCGGCTCACCGGCTATGCCACCGACCCCATGCTGCCGGATCTCGCCCCGCCCGAGACCGGGGAATTGGTGGTGCACCGGCTCAACCGGCGCGCCGTCATCCTGGGTAAAGACCAGGTCCTCAAGTCGCTACGGCCGGGCAAGGCCGAGCGGGTGGCGAATGCCTCGATGCAGGTCGGCGGCCTGTGCCGGACGGCGGGTCTCGATGCCGCCCGGGTACTGGCCACCACACCGGCACAGATCAGGTTTTCGCGATTGCCGGGACGCACCCTACAGCGGCTGGGCGCGGCCGGGCTCGACGGCTGGGCACGATTTGCCGAGTCCTGGCCGGCCCTGGCTCGCCAGCAGGCCGGATTGCCCGCGCACTCCGCGTCCGATGAGGTGGCGGTGCTGATGCACTGGCTGGCGGTCACCGAACGGTTCGGTGCGCTCGCCGAACTCCCCCGGTTGCAGCGTGCGGTGACGCGGACCTGCCGCGATCTAGGCGCCGCCGCCGATCCAGCTGCCGTCTTGCATCGCGACCTGCACGACGGGCAGCTGCTGTGGGACGGGAAACGGTTGAGTGTTCTCGATCTGGATACCGCTGCCCGCGGTGAGGCGGCCCTCGACCTGGGCAATCTTTGGGCGCACATCGAGCTTCGGGGTGTTCAGGGGCTTTTCCCGCAAGCCGCGCGCGACCGAGTATTCGCCCACCTCGACCGGCTGGCCCCGCAACTGGATATCGGCCCGGCCCGGTTCGAGTGCTACCGCCAGGCCGCACGGCTGCGCCTGGCCTTCGTCTACGCATTCCGGCCGGACGCCAGGGTCTGGCTCGACCGATGGATCGCGGTCTGCCTGCGATCGGCGAACTCTGCTTGAGCATCACGGAAAGGAAAACCGATGCGAATCTCTGTTTTTGGATGTGGCTACCTAGGCGCGGTTCATGCGGCGTGCATGGCCAGTCTCGGGCACGACGTGCTCGGCATTGATGTCGACCGGGAAAAGGTGGCGAAACTGTCACGTGGCGTGGTTCCCTTCTTCGAACCCGAGTTCGACAAGATTCTCCGTTCCGCGATGGATAGCGGGCGTCTACGGTTCACCGCCGCCCCATCGGCCACGGATCTGGCCGATGTCGAGGTGCACTTCGTCACCGTCGGCACTCCGCAGTCGGCCACCGGCTACGCCGCGGACCTCAGCTTCGTCGAGGCCGCCGTCGATACGGTGCTCGCCACGGTCGCGCCTGGTACCAGAACCGTGGTGGTCGGCAAGTCGACCGTCCCGGTGGGTACCGCGGAAGACCTCGCCCGGCGGCTCGGACCGCGTGGCGTCACGCTGGTGTGGAATCCAGAGTTCCTGCGTGAAGGGTTCGCGGTCACCGATACCCTGCGCCCAAACCGGATCGTCTACGGACTGTCCGCCAACGAGGAGCACGCCCGGCGAGGCCAGGCGGCGCTCGATGCGGTCTATGCGCAACTCATCGCCGCAGGCATTCCGCGGATCGTTACCAACTATCCAACTGCCGAGTTGGTCAAGGTGGCAGCCAACGCCTTCCTGGCGACCAAGATCAGTTTCATCAATGGGATGGCCGAGTTGTGCGAAGCCACCGGCGGCGATGTGGTCGATCTCGCCGAGGCGCTGGGGCACGATGACCGGATCGGGCATCGGTTCCTGCGGGCCGGAGTGGGGTTTGGCGGTGGTTGTCTGCCGAAGGATATTCGCGCCTTCGTCGCCCGCGCCGAAGAGTTGGGGGCGGCAGACGCCGTTTCCTTCCTCCGGCAAGTGGACGCCATCAACCAGCGACGCCGCGACCGGGTGATCGAACTGGCCGAACGCAGCCTTAAGGGCTCGATCGCCGGTGCCCGGATCACCGTGCTGGGAGCCGCGTTCAAACCGAACAGCGACGATGTACGCGATTCTCCCGCACTGGATGTGGCCCGGCGGTTGCACGACCGGGGGGCCTTGGTGCGGGTATGCGACCCGAAAGCGCTGGATGCCGTGCACCGGCTGCATCCCGGATTGGCCACAGAACGCGACCCGCTCCGCGCGCTGGAGGGTGCGGAGCTGACATTGCTGCTGACCGAATGGGCTGAGTTCGCCGAGTTGGATCCCGTCGCGGCAGCGGATCGGGTATCGCGACCGGTGATCATCGACGGCCGCAATGCGTTGGATCCCGGACGCTGGCGGGCGGCCGGCTGGACCTATATCGGCCTGGGCAGATGGTTCCCGGCCGGTAGCGCCTTGCAGTCTCCGCGACAGGCGTATCGGGAACCGGTCGTGACCGTGCAGCGCCGCAAGCCACGCCGCCGGGAACGGAACTCGGTCCCTTCCCGAGCAGATCGGGCGTTCACTCGGCCGGTCACGGCATTGGGCGATCGAGTGGGATGATCCCGTGTCTTCCCGTGACCCGGCCGGTCTTCCCCGATCCGGCGGCTAGGGCCAGCCGATGCCCTGGCCCCGGATAGCCCACCGGCGGATCCCACAGCGGACTCTTGGCCGGCGGTACCACTGGCCAAGAGTCCGCTGGTTGCCGCCGGTGCCCGTGTGGGGATCAGCCGGTGACTACGGCGTGGAAGTTGCGGATGGGCAGGTTGGGGTAGGTGCCGACCG
>CALHWB010000059.1 GCA_938036835.1 uncultured Propionibacterium sp. | reverse complement strand
GGCCGCAGCCGGCTAGTAGTACGGCCAGTAGTAGAAGTGGGATAGCTGCTAATCGGGGTATCGGTATTGGTCGGTGTGTCGGCATTGAAACCTCCAAGGGGGGGTGTGGCCCGCAAAGGGGGATAGCGGCCCAGTACCACTTATTGTTTCATACCGAACCCCCCTGTCAACCCTACAACGGCCGAATCTGTGGAAAACCCCACGGCCCGCGACCGGGGAGCGTGCCCGGTTCAGTCACCACGAGCATCGACCGGCCGCCTCGGCAGGGCACCCCGAGCCGGGTTGCGCCTAGAGACCGGCGGTCCGGTGGCCAAGGCCCGGGCGGTGTCAATGCGTGGCGACGGCATTCCGCAGCGGGCCGGCCAAGGATCCGGCACCGCTCGACGCCCACCGCTGGGGGATCTGGTGGGATCCGGCTGCGCGCCACACCTAAGAAGGTAGGTTTGATGCCGTGACTCAGTTGCTGATCCTGGGCGCCGGCACCGCGGGAACCATGGCGGCCAATCGGCTACGCGCCGGTCTCCCCTCGTCCTGGATCATCACCGTTGTCGATACCGATAACCGTCACCATTACCAGCCGGGCTACCTGCTCGTGCCGTTCGGCCGCTATCCTCCCCAGCGCCTGTCCCGTCCTCGCCGGGCGCAACTCGCCAATGGCATCGACTTCGTGCAGGGAAGGATCACACGTGTGCATCCCGAAACCCGGCGGGTCGATCTGAACGACGGCCGCAGCCTGGCATACGACTGGCTGGTCATCGCCAGCGGAACCCAGCCGCATCCCGACCTGGTGCCCGGACTGGCCGACCCGGCGATCTGGCATGCGACGATCCCGGACCCCACCGGGGCTACCGCATTCGACTTCTACACCCTCCCGGGCGCGACCGCGCTGCGCGCTGCGCTTGCCGCATTCGATGGCGGGCGAATCCTGGTGCACATCGCGGAAATGCCGATCAAATGCCCCATCGCGCCGCTGGAGTTCGCGTTCCTCGCCGACGACTACTTCCGTGGCAGGCGCATCCGGCACAAGACCGACATCAGCTATGTGACCCCACTGGATGGGGCGTTCACCAAGCCGGTCGCCTCGGCGGCGCTCGGCAGCCTGTTGGACGACCGCAGCATCCGCCTGGTTACCGATTTCGCGGTATCCCAGGTGGATCCGCGGGGCAAGCAGCTGGTGTCCCACGACGGGCGGGCGCTTCCGTTCGACCTGCTGGTCACCGTGGCACCCAACATGGGCGCCCAGTTCGTGATCGATTCGGGGCTGGGCGACGACCTGGGTTTCGTCCCCGTAGACAAGCACACGCTGCGCGCCGACGCCGATGAGCGGATGTTCGCGGTGGGCGATGCGGCAAACGCGCCGGTCTCGAAGGCGGGTGCGGTGGCGCATTTCGAGGTCGAACACCTGGTGGCGAACCTCCAGGCCGCGATCCATGGCCAGCCGCTGAGCAGCCGGTTCGACGGCCACGCCAACTGCTTCCTGGAAACCGGCCGCGGCAGAGCGCTGCTGCTGGATTTCAACTACGACACCGAGCCGCTGCCCGGGGTGTTTCCCTATCCGATGATCGGCCCGATGAAGTTGCTCGGTGAGTCGCGGCTGAACCATTGGGGCAAACTCGCGTTCGAGCGGCTCTACTGGCGCAGGCTGTTGCCCGGCAAGCGCCTGCCGCTGCCGACCGATATGTCGATGACGGGCAAGCGTCCGGCCGCCCTCGGCAAGTGATCGACCGTCCGGGAGACAGCATGCCCATCAACACCATCGACGGCCGCAGCTTTGCGGTGGACAACGAGGGTTTCTTCGTCGACCACGACGAGTGGGACGAAGAGTTGGCGGCGATCCTGGCCCCGCTGCTCGGCATCGCCGAGCTGACCGAGGCACACCTGGCACCGTTGCGGTTCATGCGTGCGGACTTCGCGAAGACCGGGACCACCCCGACGCTGCGGCGGATGCAATCGGCCGGCGGGTTCAGCATCGGGGAACTGTTCGTGCTCTTCCCGGGCCAGCCCGCCAAAAAGATGGCCTATCTGGCCGGCCTGCCTAAACCGGTTGGCTGTCTCTAGGAGGAGAGCCGTGCGCACCAAACCCGAAGGATTCATCCTGCCCGACTTCGGCGATTCACCCGCGGCACCGGATCCGGCCGATACCGCCGGGCCGGCCGGCCCGCGCAAGCTGGCGCTCATCTGCTCCAAGGGCAACCTGGACATGGCCTACCCGGGGTTGATCCTGGGCCACGCCGCCGCCGGCGAAGGGGTGGAGACCCACATCTTCTTCACCTTCTGGGGATTGGACATCATCAATCGCAAAACCAACGCGAACCTCAAATTCACGATGCTGGGTAATACGGCCGTGCACATGCCGGAACTCGGTAATCTGCGGCCCGGGCTGGCGCACCTGTCGCTGCCCCAGCCGATGGGCAGTCTGCCGGGCATGACCGGGTTCTCGACGCATTTCATGAAGAAGCAGCTAGCCGGCCTGGGTATCCCCGAGATACCCAGGTTCCTGGACCTGCTGGCGGCCGCGGGCGTCCACATGTATGCCTGCCGGCTTACCCTCGACATGATGAAAATCATCGAGGCCGACCTGCATCCCGCGGTCGAAGGCGTCGTCGGCGTGGCAGACTTCATCGAGATCAGCCGGGGTGCGCAGACGATCTTCATCTAGCTTCACCCCAGGCCGGTAGGGGAACATGCGGGTCTCTGGGCCTGCCACCGGCGATCGCCGCGTCGTGGTGGCTTTCCGGGGATCTCGCTCCTTGGCGGGAACCGGGGCCGTGCCGGGGTTGCGGAGGGGCCCGATGGGGTCGGAAGCGATTCAACCAGACGGCTCCGAGGCCGCGGACCCGGCCCGATGTTAACCCGTGGCCTGTTACGTTACCTTAATGAGTTGGGTATTTGCGGCAACGGGAGTTCACCCACCAGCGGCAACACCTGAGCACCTGGACGGACTGTGTGACCGCTGGGTTGAGCTATCCCGCCGGGCAGAGGAGTCAGTGACCACCACCCGCGAGGTCGTATCCAAGATCTCGGCGGCCAACGCAGGAGCGGGGGTGAATGCGTTCACCGCCAAGATGGGCAGTACCGGCACACCGAGCAGGCTTGCGGGCTTCCAGCCCCAGGCGCTGAACGTCGGGAAGGCCCATGCCGCCGCGAGCAACGTGCTGCGTGAGACCACCAACCAGATGCAAACCAAGGCAGCCGAGATCGACGCCAACGTCCGCCGCGCACTCAACAAGCCGGACCCGAAGACCCCGATGCTGCTGTTCACCCTGCTCAAAACGGGGCAGCAAGAGCTCAGAAGCATTGATGCCGCCGCCGCGCAGGCCATCACCGACGCCTACCAGAACCTCGAACCACAAACCACGACCGCGGCGGATGCCCCCGACGCCGCATCCGCCGGCAACGACCGCGGGGATATCGACCCAAGGGTTGCGGAAGAGTGGAAGAACATGAGCGAGCAGGAGCGCAAGTATGCCGCCCAGGCCATCGTCAACGAGCAATTCCGCAAGTACGGTCTCGAACCGCACAAAATTGTCTGGAATTCCGGACTTTCCGGAAACGGCCAATGGACTGGATCCGAAATAGAAATCAATCCCAACAAGCTATATGACCCAAAGCATCCGGAGGATACCTCGGTTCTGCACACCCTGGCCCACGAGGTGCGGCATGCCGCACAGCACCAGGCGGTTGCGGACAAGAATTCCTTCCTCGCCTCCTTAACCGGCAAGAATGATCCCAAGTACCTGAAGGACACCTACGATGCCACGCCGGAAGAAGTGGATAGCTGGAAAGACAATTTTGACCACCGTAAGGAGCCGCCCAGCAATACCGGGCCGGATGCGTCGCCGGAAGAAAAGAGAAAATTCCAGGAGTATCTCAATCAACCGGTTGAGGTAGATGCCAGAGAGTCCGGTAGGAATTTTGTGGAGTCTTTGAAACCGGGCGATCTCAAGAAATATGAAAACCAGGGAAAGGTCGATTGGATCTCTCGGATCGTTCCCAAGATGCCATGACAGACGCCCCGCGATCGGCCGATCCATGCTGAAGCCGGTGGGCGGATCCCCCAGCGTCCACCTCGCAAGTGACCACACGATGACAGCGTCAGACACCGTTTCAGTTTCAGATGAGGAGCATGACCATGAGATTCGAACCGGCGAGCTGGGATGAAGGCGCACAGCGGGTGAGCAGCGAACTGACTGCCTTCGAATCGGCAGCTCGGCAGGCCATCGAGGCCACGGCCTTTGGCGATGGCCGCAGCGCCACCGATGCCGCGATTGCCGCCGCTCTGCAGCGGGTGCAGGCCACGGCCGCGGGCGCCGTGGAGGAGATTTCACGGGCGGGGCAGGCCGATTCCCAGCTGATGCAGGAGACCGCGGCAGCCTATCGAGATGTCGAAGACCAGGCCACAAAGCTGATAGCCCAACTACGGATGTGATTCTATGACCATCAGTGAGCAATTCCGTCGATACGCTCTCCACCCAGAACCCGCCACATTGCATCCGCTACAGGCAGCCATCGTGTCGGCTGCAAACTTCGATCCGCTGGTATTGATCGAGATGACAGTCGATCCGCTACTCCAGGTGGGTGACCATCAGGGCGTCATCGATGCGCTGCACAAACAGATGCCCGGTGTGTTCCTGAGCCCAACGGCACATGCCTTCCTATCCGAATCGCACACTGCGCTTGGCGACACGGCTGCGGCCAGGCGTGAGGAACAGGTAGCCCGGCTGGCGCTACGCAGCATCACCACCAGCGGAACCGGCAGTCACGGCCAACCGTACCGGGTGCTGCGCGTCAGCGACGAATACGATACGCTGCGTCTTCTGCAGAAGAAGTCCACAAGCCAGCGAGAGGTCGAAGAGGGTAACCGCAGTTTCGATGTGCACACCACCGACGATGGGACAGAGGTTTGGTTTGAATTGCTGTGGCGGCATCCGGAGGCGATTGCATAATGGAGAACCCATCGGCTATCGAATGCCGGGCCTTCCGGTCGGGCGGGGCGATTGAGGTCAGCGCCACGGTCGATAGAATCACCGCCATCAGAATCGACCCCGCCATGCTGAATGCCGACCGGCTCGTTGGCGTGCAGCGAATGGTGCTACAGGCGGCGAATGAGGCCCTGGCCGCCGCACAGCAGGAATTCCGCGACGTCGTGCAACGCGCCATGACGGCGGGTGGCGCCATGGACGAAGAGGCCATCAGGGCGGCGCTGGGGGATTCAGCCGAGCGCTGACGACACCGACCGGGCCGGCAGATGATCATCCCTGGCTCCTTAAGTTAGAATAGGGCAGGTTGCTAACCGGAGGAGGTGTCATTCGATGTACGCAGCGAACGACATCGCCTCAGTGATTTTGGAACGCACCGGTTCGTGGCTTGATGCGATGAGCCTGCAGAAGCTCTTGTATTACGTACAGGCCTGGCATCTAGCGATCACCGATCGGCCGCTGTTTGAGGAGCAGATCAAGGCGTGGAAGGACGGCCCGGTCGTCCCGCAGGTCTGGCACGCTCGTAAAGATCGGTCTTCCAGGCGGGCCAGCGCGCAAGATGTGAACGGGATGGCTCTCGATGATCTGTCGTCTGACCTGATCGACTTGGTGCTTGCGGCCTATGGGTCGATGTCTGGTCAAGAGTTGAGCGCGTTGACGCACGTGGAGCGGCCGTGGTTGCAGGCGCGTGGTGATCTTCCTGCAGACGCTGAGTGCCGGGCTCCGATCAGCCACGAGGCCATGGCGGATTTCTATCGGGCCGAGCGTCGGCTGGGTGGTTGGACTGCGGCAGATCTTGCTGCGGGTGGGGTCTATTTGCGTGCGCATGACGTCAGCGGCCCCGTCGATGTGGACGAATTGCTCGCCCAGCTTGATGACCCGGACGAAGACCCGGCTGACGACCCTTGGGGTGGTGCCAACTTGGCACCAGCTCGTAGCATCGCCCGTGCCTAAGCTGATCAATGAATCCGAAGATCGCGGCGCGACGTCATGTCGTCGTTTTCGATTGCAATGTTTACCTTGACGTTGCCCAGTTGACCGGTGAGCCCTTCACCTGGGCCCAGGCTTCGAAGATCGCCGCCCAGCATGCCAGTTCGCCTATCCCATTCAAAGCCGAACCAGCTGTCGATTCACTTCGTGCGATCGCCGTGTGCACTTCGGGACGACTGGCTGGTGAAGAACTGCTTGAGGTCTGGACCAGCGAACATATTCGTGCAACGGTGGTCTACAAGGCGATGCAATCGGCAAAGCCCGACCCAACAACCGGCTATCGCGGACTCGGGTGGAGCCAACGCAACGCGGAGTCACTGGCCGATGAGTTGCTGGCCGGGATAGTGAACCAATCCGGTGGCGGCGATACCGGGCCCCAGTTCCCCGACGGCAACCCACCGCTTGACCACGAGGATGGCTTGGTGTTCGGCACTTGCAGCTGCTTGGCCAGGGAAGACCCGCTGTGTTCGGTTTACTGTGTGACGCGCGATCGCAGTTTCATCGAAGCTCACAGGCAGGGACGACTGCCGGGACACACCCGAGTGCTACCTCCTGACGTGTTCTTACGACTGGTTCGCGCTACCCGTGCGCGTTACGCAATGCCGCGGCCACGGGTCTAAGGCCCCACGCGTCGTTGTGCAGCGCTCACCATGGTGGTCACATCGGTTCACGCTTTGCGAAACCCGGCACCGGCCCAGCCGTCGTCTCCCGGAGCTTGCCGCTCTGGTTAACGACGATGGCTATGAGCTGATCCATCCATGCCATGAAGGCCCGTATCCAGTACCTCGATGAACTGTAACTATCAGATCCCTTCGGCAAATGCCCCTATGCGGCGTTCTGCGAGTCTGCGCTCCTTAGCGCGTGGTTTGCCGGATGGAGTGAGGTTCCCTTCACGCTCCGTGACGCCGAGGTCGTTGCCGAGTGGTTGTCGACTTCGCCGGCGGTGTTGCTGGGTTTTGCGGGTGAGCCGCGGCCGGTGCGCCCACAGGGGTTCGAACCCTGGACCCGAGGATTAAAAGTCCCCTGCTCTGCCAACTGAGCTATAGGCGCGTCCCAACGAAGCTTAGCCGACCATCCCGGCGCGGGAGGAACCAGGTGCTCGTCCCGATAGGCTATCGGTGTGCACACGGGCCTGGTGGTGACGCTGATCCTGGTGATCGGCGGAGGTTTGCTGGTGGCCGCCGCGCTGGCCGACCGCCGCAACCGGCGCGTCGACCGACCCCGGCGACCCGGGCTGGCGGCAGCACCGGGCAACGAGCCCGACTACTACACCACCGACCAGTTGCTTGCCGGCGCACCCCAGCCGCAAAGCCTCGACAAGGCCAACCGGCAGCGGCTGGATGATCGGCTCGCGGCCGCGGCCCGCCTCGACCTGGTGCTGGCGGCCCCCACGCTGGCCACCCACGACAGGGGACGGGCGATCCTCGATCGACCATTGATCCTGGTGTGCGCCGATCAGGTGAACCAACTACGCGAGGTGCTGCCCAGCATGGGAATGGCCGCCCAAGACCGGCGGGCGTTGCTGATCGCGGCACCGGCCATTGCTGCCGATACCCTGCAAACCATCGCCGCCAACAAGCTGGCCGGCACCCTTGAGGTGGCGGTCGCCCTGGGCCAGCCTGCCGAACTCGCGAAGCTGGCGGCCGCCGCCGGCACCGAAACCTACCCGGTGGCCGACCGTCAAGCCGGTCTGCCACGCGGCACCGAACTGGGCCATGTGACCGAGATAGTGCTGGACGACAAGGGACTTTGGATCATAGATGGGCGACCGGGCGGGCCAAACCCCGATCCGGCCGGAACCGGAGCCCCGGGCAAAGCCTGAAGCAGCCACCGCAAAGTTGAACCTCAAGTTCGGCTTGAACCCAATCCACACTCTCATCAGTCCTAGCCAAACCCGAGTTGCTTGTTGAGGAATCGCTCACCTGACTGGCCAGATCACCATAGGTTGACTTACCTTCCGAGACGTTGGTCGATGTTGGGCGTGGTCAGCGCAAGTTGATCGGGGAAGACGCCCAGCATCGGCCGCAGCAACCGAAGTGGTGCGGAAGGACCAGACACTGTGAGGAAACTAACGAACGCGACGCGCAGAGCGTGGGTGGCCGCGGTGGCTATCGGCACGCTTGCCGGCCCGGCTGTGGTGATCCCGCAGTTCGCCAACGCCGATCCGGGCACGGTCTCGGCAACGACAGCATTGAACGTGCGGGCCGAGCCAACCATCTCATCCCGAATCCTCGGGGTGTTGTCAGCTGGCGAACAGGTGGAACGCCGGGGCGAGCCACAAGGCGAGTGGACGCCGGTCCGCTATCGGGGGGAGGATGCCTGGGTCTTCTCGGCCTTCGCGAGCCTGGGCAATTCGGCCTCCGCCGCCGGCGGTACCGCCACCGCCACCGACCACGTCAACGTGCGCCGCGGCACAAGCACTCTCAGCAGGGTGATCGGCGTGCTGGCGACCGGCGAACAGGTCTCGGTCACCGGGGACGCGCAGGGTAGCTGGGTGCCGGTCAGCTTCCAGGGTGAGGACGGTTTCGTCTACGCGGCCTACCTGTCCTTCGATGCATCCACGCGGGTGGCCGACGTCGGCGATTCCGGCCCGGTGAAGGCCACCACCTCGCTAAACGTCCGCACCGGACCCAGCCTCGGCGACCAGGTGATCGGCGTGCTGGCGACCGGCGAACAGGTCGAAGTGCGTGGCGAACCGCAGGGCGACTGGACGCCGATCCGCTACCAGGGCCGGGACGCCTGGGCCTTCAGCCGCTATCTGACCAACGGCTCGGGCAACTCCGGCGACGGTTCGACCAGCACCGGATACACCAGCGATGCGGTTAATCTGCGCACCGGCCCATCCATTGATTACCGGATCGTGCGGGTGCTGAGCCCGAACACCGAGGTGCAGTTGACCGGGGTGACCCAGGATGGTTTCAGCCAGGTCCTTGATGAGGGCCAGCTGCGGTGGATCTCCACCCAGTACGTCTCCGATTCACCGGTCACCTCGGCACCGGATCCCGGCCCCGTGCAGGGACCGGTCGCACCAGCCGACGGGGATGCCGCGGGCGGCACCCTGAACACCGGTGGCTCGTCCGGCCTGGACGAGTTGCGTGACACCACCAAGCGGGTGGTCTATTCGATCCGGCAGAACTACCCGCAGATCACCACGATGTATGGTGTCCGGGCGGACCCCTACCCCGATCATCCAAGCGGTCGTGCCGTCGATCTGATGATGCCCAATGGCGCAGCCGATGTCGCACTCGGCGACCAGGTCGCCGCCTACCTACAGCAGAACGCCGACGCGTTGAACATCGAATACCTGATCTGGCGCCAGCGCATCTGGATCAACGGCGACTCGGGTTGGACCTGGATGTCCGATCGTGGCGGCACCACGGCCAACCACTACGACCACGTCCATGTGACGGTGCGCTACTGACCAGGTCAGTCAACCGTCACCCCAGAACGCGGTGCCGGTCGTCCCGGGGAAGGGCGGCCGGCACCTGCCTGTCCTGTCCCGAAGCGGACCGGTAACCAGACCCGTCGAAGTTGGGTGCACAGGCACCGGTCGGTTACTATGTACCGCGCGTCCCCATCGTCTAGTGGCCTAGGACACCGCCCTTTCAAGGCGGCAGCGCCGGTTCGAATCCGGTTGGGGATACCAGACTAGGCCGCGCTACGCCTTGGCGCGGCCAGGGTTGCCGGCAGCAGCGGCGGCCTCAGTCCCCGGCGATCTGGTGCACCGCACCGGTGAAACTAACCTCCGAGTCGTTCCCGAAGAAACCGTTGCCCGAATAGAGCTGCTGGCAGGTCACCCCTTCCGGCCAGATCACGCAGGCATGCACATTGCTCTGCAGCACCCAGCCATAGGGCAATACCGCGGCATCCGCCCCGGCCAGCCTGGAATCCACCGTCGGAAAGCCTCTGCCCTGCCACCAGGCCTGATCGGTGGTCGGGAAGATGGTCGCCTGGCCGGTGCAGTTCCAGCCCGCCTTGCCATCGATCCGGACACCCGACACGGCACCCGTCGGGGCGTGGCAGTATGACCGGTCCGGCGCCGCCGCCAGGGAGACCCCCTCGCAGTAGGCGGCATCGTGACCCAACCGGCATTGCAGCTTTCCGCTCGGGCTGGCGAAGGAGGCGTCCTCTTGCACCCGGATCACCTGATTCAGTGGCACGCCCAGAACGCTGGCCGGCGCCAGCTCGCTCAGCACCAGCCGGCCGCCCACGTAGCCGATCCGGGTCAGGTTGTGGGTGGGCGTGCTGCCGGCCGTCTGAGCACCCCACCACTCCACCGTGACGCCTGAGCCATCCACGCTGGTGGCGATGATGTAGCTCTTGGCATACTCGCCCAGGTCCCCAAGCCAAGCCTCCCCCAGCAGGGCGCCATCCCTTCCGGTCAGCATGACGAAATAGGGCAGCGGGTTCGCGCCGCCGCAGGCGAAGAACGCCAGGCCCTGCTTGTAGCCGAGCCCGGCCAGGTCCACGAACAGCGGCGAATCCGGCGTACCGGGCGCCCAGATCACATTGGCGATCGGTGGCCCACCGGGTACCCGGCCATCGACCATCCGGGTGCTCGGTGAGCACCCTTCCGGCGATATCGCCGTCTTCAGGTCCTCATTGGTGACATCGCGTGGGGGCGCAGCACCCTGCCCTCGGCTACTACCGGCTGACGGCGTCCCACTCGCCGCCGGTGATGCCGTCGCGGCGGCCGGCTGGGATTTCGCCGGGGAACCCGGCTGGTTCACCGAACCGCACCCGGTCATCAGCAGGGCCAGCGCCATCGCACCGGCCCATCGAGCGATCCCAGTCATGTTTCCTCCGAGCCCCCCCGTCGAATCACGACGATTGGATCATGCCGCATCGCAGACGGCCACGGTAGCCGCCACGCAGTCTCGCCCGCGCACCGTGTGCGCCGGGGTAATCCGGCAGCGCCAGGCCCACGGTCCGGATGGGCAACCTTCTGATCCGGGGCCACTCGGACCGGCGCCATCCAGCTGTGTGCCGAGCCATTGAACCGGGCGGCCACCACCCTGCACCAGCCATCCCGGCCGCCAGTCCTCCAGCGGGCAATCCGGATACACGGCACAAGACGCTGCGGCGACACCCGGCCGGTCCGCAGCATGCCAGCCCCATGCGAGACGATGGATCCTGGGCGAGCATCCGATGCCGTGGCCGGGACGGCAGCCAGCCACGGTCTCGCGCGCTCAAGGCAAGCACTAAGGAGGCAGCACATGACATGGGCGGGACCGATCGCGATCATCGGCGCGGGGCAACTGGGCAGCGCACTGCTGGAGGGCCTGTTGTGGGCCGGGTACGATCCGAGGCTGCTGCGGGTGAGCACCCGGCGCCCCGGACACGCCACCGAACTGGCCGCAAGACACGGGGTAACCGCGCTGCCGCTCGCGGACGCGGTACGCGGGGCAGCCCTGGTGGTGGCCGCCGCCCGCCCCGGGCAGATGCCCGAAGTGGTGGCCCAGATCGCCGCGCACATCGCCCCGGCCGCTGGCTTCGTGTCGATGGCCGGGGCACCCGATCATGCCACCCTGGCCGGTCTGCTGCCCGGTGGCATCCCGGTGGTCCGCGCGATGCCCAACCCGGCGATGGCCGCCGGGGCCGGCCTGACTGGTTTCAACCCGGCCCCGGGCTGCCCGGAACAGACCGCCAGCCGGGTACGCGAGCTGTTCGGCGAATTGGGCACCGTGATCGATGTTCCCGAGGATCGGTTGGGCACGATCGGTTCCCTCGCCGGGCACGGCCAGGCGGTCTGCTACTACGTCGCCGACGCTCTCGAACAGTGGGGGGTGTTGCAGGGGCTCGGTCGTGCCGAAACGCGCCAGATCGTCGCGGCGGCCCTCGCCGGCGCCACCCGCATGCTGACGGCAGGCGACCGCTCCCCCGCCGAATTGCAGCATCGCCTGTGCACCCCGGGTGGCACCACCATCCGCACCGTCTCCGAACTCGACGCCAGTGGGGTACGCGGCGCGGTTATCGCCAGTATCGATGGTGGCCGGTTTGCGCAAGACTGATCGCACAGGGGTTCGGTCCCGGTGCGCAGCGGCGTCTCGCACGCACCCGACGATGGTTGTAAGGCACCCGAACGCTGCGGCCTTCGGTTGTGTGCAAGGAGGACACGGACAGCAAATGACGATGTGCATATCTTGACAATGTGCACAACCTGCACGATATTGGCTGCGTGGCATCACCCGAATACCACCGAGCATTGGCAGCCGCCCGCACCGCATTGGATCAAGCGTCCGCGACCGGCATCGACCTGACCACCGTGGCGCACCTACGCACCGCCGGCGACGAGGTGACCAGCGCACTCAACGAGGCGATGGCCGAACTGGTCGTGGCCGGCGCCTCGGTGCGCCAGGTGGCGGCCGCCGCCGGTATGGCACCGAACTCGGTGCGGCCCAGGCTCGCATCCAGCCGGGCGCTCGGCGAATACGCCGCCGACGGAGTCGTCAACGCCATGGGCGTCACGGCCGCCCGGCTGGAATCCCGCTCCCCACTGCGCTTCACCAGACGCCGACCGACCAGTCAGGAGGAACCGTGACCGATCCGCAGCTGACCTACATTCAGGCCATCATCGACCGCTCCGGATCCATGCAATCCATCCGATCGGATGCCGAAGGCGGCTTCGATGCGTTCATCGCCGGTCAACGCAACCAGCCCGGCGAATGCCGGGTCTCGTTGGCCCAGTTCGACAACGACTACGAGGTGGCCTACCGGGACCTGCCGATCGACCAGGTGCCGCCGCTGAGCATCGTGCCGCGTGGTTCAACCGCGATGCTGGACGCGATCGGGCGCACCATCAACGACCTGGGTGCCCGGCTGGCCGCACTGCCCGAGGACGAACGTCCCGGCAGCGTCATAGTAGGTATCGTCACCGATGGCCTAGAAAACGCCTCACGCGAGTTCAGCTACCAGGCCGTGCACAAGATGATCACCGAGCAGGAGCAGGTCTACAGTTGGACCTTCTTGTACATGGGCGCCGATCAGGACGCCATCGAGCAGGGCGCCAAGATGGGTATCCAGGCCGATCGGGCGCTGAGCTACACCCGGGCCGCCTCGGGCCAAGCCTATGATGCCATGTCGGGAGCCGTCAGCCGGCTGCGTGCGGCCAGGGCCAACGGTGCCGGCATCGCCCAGGCTCGGGCGGCGGCCGCCTACTCGGCCACCGAACGGGCCGCCGCGCAGCCTCCCGAGAACCAATGACCCCCGGCCCCCGGCCCACGCCGCAGTTGCGTCCCGCGCTACACTTCACCGCGCGGCGCAGCTGGCTGAACGACCCCAACGGGCCGATCCTGCACAAGGGCCTATACCACCTGTTCTTTCAAAACAATCCGCTCGGCCGCGACTGCGCGAACATCGCCTGGGGTCATGCCATCTCCCCCGACCTGCATACTTGGCAGGAATTGCCGACCGCCATCGCGGGAACAACCAATGAACAGGTCTTCTCCGGCAGTGTCGTCTGGGACCGGGACAACACCTCCGGTCTCGGCGATGGCCCCGAAGGCCCCCTGATCGCCATCTACACCAGCGCCTATGCCCCGCAGCACCCGGTTCGTCCTGGTGAGCAGGCCCAGTCGCTCGCCTTCAGCACAGACGAAGGGCGTACCTGGCAAAAGCACCCGGGCAATCCGATCCTGGCCCGGGGCTCGGAAAGCTTCCGCGATCCGAAGGTCTTCTGGCATGCCCAGACCGGCCGGTGGGTGCTGGCCGCGGTCGAGGCGATCCAGCGACGCATCCTGATCTACACCGCAACCAACCTGATGGACTGGCAACTGGCCAGCAGCTTCGGCCCCATCGGCCGGCCCGGGCCGGTATGGGAATGCCCAGACCTGTTCGAGGTTCCCTGCGCCGGGCAAGGCGGGTCCGCATGGGTGCTGCTCTGGAGCACCAATCCCGGCGGATTCTCGGGCGGCTCAGGGGTTCACTATCTGATCGGGGCATTCGATGGCCGGGTATTCACTCCCGGCCCGGCGGCACCGCACTGGCTGGACGCCGGGCCCGATATGTACGCGGCCACCACTTTCCAGGGCACCGACCAGCCCACCCTGATCGGCTGGCTGAGCAACTGGAGCTACGCCAAGCACGCCCCCACCCACCCCTGGCGTTCTGCGATGACGCTGCCGCGCACCCTCAATCTGGTACATACCGCGGCCGGCCTGCGCCTCCAGCAGGCGCTCATACTGCCCGGCCGGCTGCCACCCGACGTGTTGGTGCACGACTTCGAATTCTCCGGCCCCGGTAGCATCGAGTTGGTCATGGGAGATTCCCCGGATGCAGACCGCATCGCCATCACCCGGACGCCAACCAGCCAGCTGGTGGCCGATCGCAGCGCTGCCGATCCCTGGAGGATTCACCGCCGGCTCCCGACCACCGCACCCATCCCGCTGACCACCGGCAGGCTTGCCGGGCGGCTGGTCTTCGATCACGGGCTGCTGGAACTGTGCTGCCCAGATGACCGGTTAACCATAACCATGCAGACCTTCCCGCGCAGCACCGCGGCCCGCCTGGTGACCACCGGAGCGGTTCGGATCACCGACTGAACGAGCCAGGGCCGCCGGCGAAATGGTCCGGCAGCCGATCTGCGGTGACCGGTCCCGGGTTGCCGGCGCGGCGGGCCGAAACGACCGGTCCTGTCGCCTGGCACCCATCCCGGCGGGCCAGCCTAGCGGCCCGCCGGGATGGCAGCGACCCGGCCGGGCCTCGGACGAGTATCCGTGGACGGCGCGCCCAGGCTCCGGTTGGTGTTCAGCAGTACTGGGCGTCCCCTAGGATAGGGTGCCATGATGGTCAATCGATGCCAGGCAGGTTGAACCGTAATGTCCCGGCATCACTTCACCGCACGCTCCACCCTCGCCGAGGTGTATGCCCACCCCATAGGCCGTGATGTGATCGACCGCCTGCTGATGGCCATGCGGCAGAGTCCCGCGCTGATCACCAATCCCATCGCGTCCAGGCTGAGCCTGGCGGCCATCGGCCGCATGACCCGCAAGCTGACCGGCCCCGGACTGATCGAAGCCGTGTTGACCCTGCTCAACTCGACCCCCGACCGGGTGCAGCCCACCGAACGCCCCCCGCAGTGGTGGCAGTCCGCGGTCTTCTACCAGATCTACCCGCGCAGCTTCGCCGATAGCGACGGCGACGGTATCGGAGACCTGCGGGGCATCATCGATCACCTGGATCATCTCACCGATCTCGGCGTCGACTGCCTGTGGCTGTCCCCCATCTTCGACTCACCAAACGCAGACTTCGGCTATGACGTGCGCGACTATCGCGCGGTGATGGCCGAGATGGGCGCCATGGCCGATCTGGATGAGCTGATCGCCGAGGTGCACCGGCGGGGTATGCGCATCATCCTCGACCTGGCCGTCAACCACACCTCCGACCAACACCCCTGGTTCGACGCGGCCCTGGCCGACCCGACCGGACCGGCCGGCGACTACTATTTTCTGCGGCCCGGCGAACGCGGCAACCGCCCGAACAACTGGACCAGCCTCTTCTCTGGCCCGGCGTGGCGCTGGTTCGGCGGCGCAGAGGTGTGGGCGCTGCGATTGTTTGCCCGAACCCAGCCGGATCTCAACTGGGACAACCCGCAGGTCCGCCGCGAGATCCACCAGATCATGCAGTTCTGGGCCGGGAAGGGCGTCGATGGCTTCCGATTGGATGCCATCAACTACGTCTCCAAGTCACCCGGATTGCGCGACGGCAATCGGTTCGTGGGGCGGCTAGTGGGTTTCACCGGCATCGAGCACTACTTCCACGGTCCCCGCCTGCACGAATACCTGCGCGAATTGCGCCAAGCGGTCGCCGACCGGCCCGGAATGGTACTCGTTGGGGAGACTCCCGGGGCGGGAGTCGAGATCGGGCGGCTGCTGACCAACGCCGGACGCGGCGAACTCGACCTGAACTTCGGCTTCGATCACCTGGAAACCGGCGGCCACAACCGTTTCGATTCCTACCGCTATGACCTGGACGAGTTGAAGCATCGCTGGATCGACCAGCAGCAACGTCTAGGGCCGGGCGACTGGACCAGCCTGTTCTTCGAAAACCATGACAATCCCCGGATGATCAGCAAGATCGATCCCACGCCCGCGCATCGCGTCCCGTTGGCGAAGCTGCTGGCCACGCTGCTGCTGACCATGCGGGGCACTCCCTTCCTCTATCAGGGGCAGGAGATCGCCGCCATCAACCAGACCTTTGCGGCACCAGGTCAGCTACGAGACGTCGAATCCCTGAACCGGCTACGGGCGGGCACCGACTGGGCGACGGTCATGGCCGGTTCACGCGATCATGCGCGCGTCCCGATGCGCTGGGATACCAGCCCATACACCGGTTTCAGCACTACCCGGCCGTGGTTGCCGGGCCGGGAGGATTCGGTCGGGTTCACCGTTGCCGAACAGGACGCCGATCCCGATTCGGTGCTCAACCACTACCGGGCGCTGATCAGATTGCGCCGGGCCGGGGACGCATTCACCCTGGGCGATATCGAGTTCGTGAATCCGCGTCGCAGTGAATACTTTGCCTGGTATCGAACCGGTAGCGAGGGCCGTTTCCTGGTGGAATGCAATCTGTCGTCTCGGCGCCGCCCTGCCAGGCATCGCGAGGTCGGCGAGATAGTCCTATCCACGGCTCAAGCCCCGGGTAGTCTGCTGGAGCCCTACGAGGCCACCATCTATCGAACCGGCTGAACGACCGCAGCCCCCGGCAACGGTTACCCGGGATACTACCGGATCGGCCCCAAGATGCATCACCCGGGCGGCCGGCGAGATGGCCGCCAGCCCCGGCCGTGAACCCGCACCAGGAAGACGGGCGGGACGCTACGGCCGAGAGCAGGACTGCTAGCCAATCAATTGTACAGCGAATCGAGTACGCTGTTCACCGTCTCGTTGTAGGGGTCTTTCTCCATATCCCACAGCTCGGTGGGCAGGATGATCGTGATCTGGGCAGCCACATTGCCGGCATTGCGCACCCCGATGACCGAGCACAGGAATATCGCTGTTGAGCCACCGCTATTGACCATGGTGCCCTCGACACACTGCGCCGCGGCGGTGCCACCCGAACCCACATCGAATACCTGGACCTGTTGCGCCCGGGGGTTCTGCAGCTTCGAACTAACCTGCTCGATGTACACGCTGACCAACGCCGAGGCGTCGGCAGGCTGATTCAACACCGCGGACGATCCGATGATGAAGGCCATGCCATCGGTGATGGTGACCTCACCGGGCTGCTGCTCATCTATGGTGTAGCCGGCGGGCGGGGTCAGGTAGACCCCGTTGCCCAGAGCGATCGCGTTACCGCTGGGGGCCGGCCCGGTTGACCCACCGCCAGTGGGCGACCCGGTCCCGCCACCGGTCGGGCTGGACGAAGACTGCTGGGGTGCCGGGCTGGACGAGAACTGCGTTGGGGTTGGCCCAGGCTTCGGACCCGGTCTGCTGCGGCCACCGAATACCAAATAGGCGACCACACCAATGGCCAAGGCACCGACGAGACCGACGACCAGCATGATGACGATATTGGACCTTGGCCTGCCGTCACCGGGGTTCCCGTAGTGGCTGTACTGAACACGTCCGGGCCCGCCCGGTCCGCCGTAGGGCCCGCCTGGTTGGGTCTGGTAGCCGCCCGGCGACTGGAAACCACCCGGCGACCGATAGCCACCCTGGGCGCCCGGCCAACCCGGCGACTGGAAACCGCCCGGCGACTGGAAACCGCCCGGCGACTGGAAACCACCCGGTTGCGGGATACCAGATCCTTGCGGAGCATTCGGGTTATAGCCGCTCATTCCTGACCCTCCTCGATGCCCACCGGAGTTTCAGCCGAGGTGCCCGTTTTCGGCGTGGCACCGACTGTCACCGGAATGTGCCGATGGGCCTGCACAGATTGACCGCAGTAGGCGCAGAATCGCGAGCCGGGCAGCAGCGGCATCTCACAGTTCGCGCAGAAGGCCAGCTCATCATGCCCACCGGTGCCTTCAGCCCGGGCGATCGCTTCGAGCGCGGCCTCCAGCAGCCCAACGTGCAAGACGTTGCGTGCCGCCAGGGTCAGGACGCCCAACAGCAGTACCGCCCACACCAGCACCAGGACCACCGCTGCACCGCTATTGGTCACCAGCATGGACAATTGCGCACCCAGATTAAACAATGCGACCGCACCCACAGCCAAGCCGGCGGCCCGCAGCCAGCGAATGCTGAAGCCGTCGAATCCCTTGCCCAGACCCGAGTATTCGGCCCCCGCGATACCGGTCGCCGTGCCATAGATGAGCGGCTTCACGAAACCATGCAACAGCAGCAGAATGATCATCTGGAGCGCATCGATATTGCCCCCCGCAAATCCGATTCGAAGCAGCGACCAATACAAAACCAGGGTTTCAGCGGCGGAATAGGCCACACCCGAGATGACGCCGAAAGTGAAGCCATCCATCAGGTCATCGAATTCCCTGCGGCTCGCCAGAACGAGAGGCCCGACCTGACGCACTGCCTCGCCGACGAGCGGTACCAGCAATACCGCGATCAGAAGGCTGCGCAGATCAAGGCCAGGCTGGCTGGCCGGCGCGGCCAGCACATCCGGATTCCCCTTGACAAGCTGCCAGGCATTCGTCCAGCCGACGGCGAGCGCGAACGACAAAACGAAAGCCAGCAATGTGACCGGGACCGGCTGATCCTCCCAGAGATTCACATCGTAGACATAGACGATGTAGACGATCGGGATCGCGAAGGCGGCCACCGCCAGGGCAAGCGGAATCGCCCCCAGGGCTGCCGCGACCACCATGATGAGCAGGCCGATGACCAACGCGACCTGATAGGTACCCGGATGGCCGATCACACCGCGTGGCATGATCGTCCCGACCGGAGCGAAGGTCGCCACTGGCTGATTTGGTTGGGCAGCATAGGACTTTTTGCGATTCGAATCTTGACCCAGCAAATCATTACCGCAGTGGTGGCAATAGTGCGCCACATCCGGTACACCGCCATGACAACGGGGGCATTCCACTGGCCGACCTCCTTGGTATCCGGGTGCCCGGCTTCCCGGTCGGGCTTAGTCTAGCGATCAGCCGGTACCATGACGACCCCACCCATGGCCGGATTCCTTCCGAAGGCTGCACCGGACCGCCATCCGGGGCCACATACCCGGCCATCGCCGCCGATCAAACCGATCGGCAGGCGCCAAGGGCGTTCCGGGAAGGAAAGCGTCCGCTCCGGTCGGGCCGCCGAGCGGTCGGCTGGTTCCTTCCGGGCCGGCCATGGTTTTGCGTTCCGGAGGCGGTAGCGGTTATGCTTTCCGAGTTGCTCGTTCGCGGGCGCGGTACCTGGCCCCGTAGCGCAGTTGGTTAGCGCGCCGCCCTGTCACGGCGGAGGTCGCGGGTTCGAGTCCCGTCGGGGTCGCCAAGGCCAGGTAGCTCAGTTGGTAGTAGCGTTCGCCTGAAAAGCGAAAGGTCGGCGGTTCGATCCCGCCCCTGGCCACCCATGGGGTAGCAATCGATCTCAACAGCCATGCGCCCAGCGTTCGGTACCGCCCGACGGGCCGGTATCAATCGCAGTAGGCACCGATCCAGCGGCTCAGCGCGGCAAACACCGCCGACCGCACCTGCCGCGGCGACAGCGTCAGGTCATGCATGCCACCGGCGATCCGCAAGATGGTCACCTGACTGCCCAGCCGCCACGAGGCGGCCGCCAGCCGATCCACGTCCAGCACGATATCGACGGTGCGGATCGCCTCGTCCCACTTAGTGAAGGTCAAATCGCTATGTGCGCTCATCATGGACAGCACCGGCATGGCCAGCCCCAGCCCGGCCTCCACCTGCGCTTGACCGGCCAGGATCGCCCGGGCCCAGCCGAATCGAGAAACGAAACCGGGATTGGATTTGTAATCCAGGTCGATCGGCCACTCCCCCTCGAACTGGTCGGAGATGCTGCGTTTGTACAGGCCGGTATCGCTGCTCTGGATCGGGGTGGTGGGTTTCATCGCGGCCACCCCGCTGACAAACGGGGCCGCCGCCCGGGTCAGCAGTTCGGGACCGCTCATGCCCAGCCAGGGCGAGTTCAGCACCAGGCCATTGACCGGCTCGGTCAACCCGGCCACCCAGAGAGCCGCGATCAACCCGCCGGTCGAATGGCCCATCACCGTGACCCGGTCGTGGCCCTCCGCCCGGATGATCCGGTAGGCCTCCCCCAGCTCGGCGCGGTAATCCAACAGATCGGCGATATAGCCGGCGTACAGCCCGGGACGCAGATTGCGCCCATACCTGCGCAAGTCGATGGCGTAGAAGTCGAAACCGCTGGCGGCCCAGAAGTCGGCGAGATGTGTCTGGAAGAAATAGTCATTCCAACCGTGCACATACAGCACCGCCCGGTCGTTGCCGGGCACCGAACGCCGCACCAGGGTGGCGGTCAGTTCCCCGGCGGGTTCACCATCTGCCAGCTCAGCCCCCTCGACGGGCCAACCGAACGCCTGGTAACCCACCAGCAGCCGATCTGCGCCCCACATCGGCACGCCTCCTGCCAGGGGACGATCAGCGGCGTTCGTCGTCGTCTTCGGAGTCGTAGACGAACTCGTCGTCGTACTGTGAGGCCAGATCGGCATACTGATCAGGAATCTCGCCGTACATGTCCGCCCGGGACTCGCCACGTAGTTCCCGCTCCAGTGAGGAGAAGTCAGGATCCACCGAGCGATACTTCAGATCGCGGGCAACCTTCGTCTGCTTCGCCTTTGCACGGCCGCGCCCCATATGGGTCGACCCCCTCGCTTTTTCCCTCGCGGCGTTGCCGCAGCATCGTGAATAACTACTGTCGTGCCCCCTAGGCTACCCAATGCCGGCGTCCACCACCAACGCATGCCACCAGATGGCGGGTTGCGGTCGCGGCTATCGCCGCGACCCGCGAGCACCACCCACAGACCGCCGTCAGCCCGGCCGCGGCTCAACTGTGCGCGCCGACCAGTTCCACCTCGCCGGCGCCGGCCACCACTTCACCGCAGACCCAGGCGTCCAGCCCACGTTCGGCGAGCAGCCGACAGGCAGCATCGGCGGCCTCGCCAGGCAGCAGGGCCACCATGCCTACCCCCATGTTCAAGGTGGCCTCGATATCCGCCTGGCTGATCCGACCGATCTGCTGCACCAGGGTGCAGATGGCCGGCGGCCGCCAGCTGGCCCGGTCGACGACGCAGCGCACCCCGGCCGGCAGCACCCGGGCAAGGTTGCCGGCCAGCCCACCGCCGGTTATGTGGCTCAGCGCATGCACCTCAACCGATCGGACCAAGGCCAGCACGTCAGCGGCATAGACCCGGGTCGGCTCAAGCAGTTCGAGCCCCAGGGGACGGTCCAGCCCGGCGGGCTGGGCGTCCAGCCCCAGGCCGGCTTCGGCCAGCAGCACCCGGCGCACCAGGGAATAGCCATTGGAATGCAGCCCCGAGGCGGCCAGGGCCAGGGCGACATCGCCGGCCCGCACCCGATCGGCCCCCAGGATCTCGTCCCGCTCCACCACCCCGACGGTCGCTCCGGCGATGTCGAAATCGTCGGGGGCCATCAACCCGGGGTGTTCGGCGGTCTCACCGCCGAGCAACGCGCACCCGGCCACCGCGCAGGCCTCGGAGATACCCCGCACCAGTTCGGCGATCCGCTCGGGGATCACCTTTCCGCAAGCGATATAGTCGGTCAGGAAAAGCGGTTCGGCGCCGCAGACGACCAAGTCGTCGACCAGCATGCCGACCAGGTCCCAGCCGACGGTGTGATGGATGCCCATGGCCCGCGCAATCGCCACCTTGGTGCCCACCCCGTCGGTGCTGGTGGCCAGCACCGGATGGCGGTAGCCCCGTAGGCCGGCGGCGTCGAACAGCCCGGCGAACCCGCCCAGGCCACCCAGCACCTCGGGACGCTGCGCCCGCGCAACATGCGCCCTCATCAGATCGACTGCCCGTTCGCCGGCTTCGATATCGACTCCGGCACGGGCATAGGCGGATTCGGTCATGTGTTCTCCTGGGGCAGCCCGAGTTGTCGGCGGGCGATAGGCGGAATCGGGATCGGATATTTGCCGTCGAAACAGGCGCAGCATAACTGCTGGGCATCGATACCGGTCGCCTGGATCAGGCCGGCCCGGCTGATGAACCCTAGCGAATCGGCGCCGATCGCCCGCGCGATCTGCCCGGCGGTGAGCCCGGGGGCGATCAGCTCGGCCCGGGTAGCGAAGTCGATGCCATAGAAGCAGGGCCAGTTGACCGGTGGGCTGGAGATCCGCACATGCACCTCGGCGGCCCCGGCCTCCCGCAGCATACCGATCAATGCCCGCTGGGTGTTGCCCCGCACGATCGAGTCGTCCACCACCACCAGCCGCCGCCCAGCGATCACCTCACGCAACGGGTTCAGCTTCAACCGGATACCCAGTTGCCGGATGGTCTGACTAGGCTGGATGAAGGTGCGCCCGACATAGGCGTTCTTCACCAGTCCCAGCCCGAACTCGATACCCGATTCGGCGGCGAACCCGAGCGCGGCCGGAGTGCCCGAGTCGGGCACCGGCATGACCAGATCGCCGCACGCCGGGTGCTCCCGGGCCAGCAGCCGGCCGATCTGTACCCTGATGGCCTGCACGGAACGATCGGCGATCCGGGTATCCGGCCTGGACAGATAGACGTATTCGAAGACGCACCCCCGGGGAGACGGTTCGGCGAACCGCATGCTGCGCTGCCCGGCGGCATCTATCCGGATCAGTTCACCGGGCTCGATCTCCCGGACGAAGGTGGCCCCCACGATGTCGAGCGCAGCGGTTTCGGAGGCCACCACCCAGCCGTGTGCCAGGCGCCCCAATACCAGCGGACGTACCCCGTGGCGGTCGCGTGCCGCGTAGAGCGCGGTCTCGGTCATGAAGACCAGGCTGAAGGCCCCGACCAGGACCGGCAGCACCGCAAGGGCGGCGTCCTCAAGCCCGGAACAGCCGGGCTGGCTGGCCAGCAGTTCGGTGATCAACGCGGTGTCATTGGTGGAATCGAGGACGTTCTTGCGCGGCACCGGATCGGGGACGCCCCGGGAGGCCAGCACGGCCGCCAGCTCCTCGGTGTTGGTTAGATTGCCGTTGTGGGCCAGGGCAAGCCCGCCATTGGCCAGTGGACGGAAAGTGGGCTGGGCGTTCTGCCAGACCGAGGCGCCGGTGGTGGAGTACCGGGTGTGCCCGATCGCCAGATGCCCGGTGAGAGAATTCAAGGTGGCCTCGTTGAATACCTGGCTGACCAGCCCCATGTCCTTGAAGACCATGATGCGGCGCCCATCCGATACCGCCATACCGGCCGATTCCTGGCCGCGATGCTGCAGAGCGAACATGCCGTAATAGGTGAGCTTGGCGACCACCTCGCCCGGTGCGAAGACCCCGAATACGCCACACTCCTCGCGCGGATAATCCCCCTCAGGCCCATGTGAGCTCACCGCGCCAGTTTACCCCCAGGTCACCGCGCAATAGCCGGCAGACCGTGGCCCGGTAGGCCGCCTGCGCGCCGGGTGCGTGGCCCGGGCTGGCCGGCGGTGATTCCCGGACCGCGCGACGGTGCCCGGCCGGTGAGACAACAGCCGGCGCAGGCCATCGGAGGGCACACCGCGATTGGTTCCGGATGCGCGAAACGGACGAAGGGCCGTCCGAGCGGCGATACCCCGGTACCCCAGGCGCGGGTCGATCCGGGCGGCACATCGCGGAGCCGGCGGATGTGCAAGGATGACGCTGGCCGGGCCGCCGGCTGCGCGGCCCCGGAGCCGACCACTGCTCACCAGTGTCCAACGAAGGAAGCACAAATGCGGGTAACCATCACCGATCTGGACCACAAGTCCCATGACATCGAACGCGAAGTCGCCGAGGCTGCGGGTGTCGAACTCAGGTTCATCGCCGGGGGCGTCGACTCGGCAACCGATCCCCGGGTCAAGGGCACCGACGGGCTCATCGTCCAGTACGCCCGGGTGGACGCGGCGGCGATGGACTATCTGCTGCCCGAACTGAAGGTGATCGGACGCTATGGCGTCGGCGTGGACACCATCGATCTCGATGCGGCCGCCGAACGGGGCATCGTGGTGGTCAACGTGCCCGACTACGGCACCCAGTCGGTAGCCGATCACGCCATCGCCCTGGCGCTCGGCGTCGCCCGCAACCTGCCGGGCCTGGACGGCCTGGCCCGGCGCTCCTCCCTGGATGTCGTGCAGGCCGCACCGATCCATCAATTCTGCGATCAGACCTTCGGGGTGCTTGGTTTCGGTGCCATCGGGCGGGCCTGCGCCGAGAAGGCACGCGGACTCGGTTTCAATACCCTCATCACCGACCCCGCGATTCCCGGAGGCACCATCGAGCTCGATGGTTTCAAGGTGGCCACCCGGGCCGAACTGCTGGCGCAATCCGACATCGTCAGCATCCATTCGCCGTTGCTGCCGAGCACCCGGCACCTGTTCAACGACGAAACCTTCGCGCAGATGAAGGACGGGGCCTTCCTGGTGAACACCGCCCGCGGCGGCATCGTCGACACCGACGCCCTGGTGCGGGCGCTGGAATCCGGCAAGCTTGGGGGTGCGGGTATCGACGTTCTGGAGACCGAGCCGATGCCCGCCGATCATCCGCTCACCAGGCTGCCGCGAGTGCTGCTGTCCCCTCACGCCGCCTACTACTCCGCCGAGTCCTATGCCTTGCTGAAGCGCCGGGTGGTGCAGAACACCATCGATGTGCTGCAAGGTCGCGAATGCCGCCACATAGTGGTGCCCCGCAACGCCTGAACGGTTAGGGCAACCCCGTTGGGACGGCCGGCGAGCCGCCCCAACGGGCAGCGGCCTGGCCGGCCCGGGCCATGGGGCCGGCCAGGCGGGCCTAGCATGAGAGCATGATCAAGCTGGCCGGGTTGCGCAAAAGCTACGAACGGGGCGCCTTGGACGAGACGGACACCACCGCCGCCCCGCTCGCCTTGTTCGAGCGGTGGTTCGCGGCGGCCCAGAAGGCCGGTGTCCCGGAACCAAACGCGATGACCCTGGCCACGGTGGCAGAAAGCGGCCGCCCATCGACCAGGGTGGTGCTGATCAAGGCCATCGACGAACGCGGCGTGGTCTGGTACACCAACTATCGGTCGCGCAAAAGCCGGGAGCTGACCGCCAACCCGTTCGCCGCATTGCAGTTCCATTGGGTGGAGCTTGAGCAGGTGGTGCGCATCGAAGGCCGGGTCGAGCGGGTCTCGGCGGAGGAATCCGATGCGTACTACGCCAGCCGTCCCCTGGATTCCCGAATCGGCGCCTGGGCCTCCCCGCAGTCGCAGCCCATCGGTTCCCGCGCGGTGCTGCTGGCCAGGGCCGCCGAGACGTCGGCCAGGTATGGCCTGAATCCGCCTCGACCGCCGCATTGGGGCGGCTTCCGGCTGGTGCCCGGCTACTGGGAATTCTGGCAGGGCCGCAAGTCGCGACTGCACGACCGGATCTGCTACCGCCTGGTGGACGGCACCTGGCAGCGGCAACGCCTCGCCCCCTGATCGGCGGGTTCGCGCTGGCCATGCCAGATCGCCCGGCCACGGCCGGCACCGGGCGGTGCGCGCATCCCAGGGCACCCGGTGGCCGGGGGACGCACCCGGCCGAGACCCGCGGCCGGCTGGCGGGCGGGTGGAGTTGAATAGTGCCCATGAAGATTGGGATCGGCAGCGACGGATCGGGATTCGAACTCAAGGGTGTCATCGTCCGGCATCTGTTGGCGGCCGGGCACGAAGTGGTGGACTACGGACCGGGCGAAGGCGAGCAGCCCGAGTACTCGGCGACCTATGCCCGGCGGGTAGCCCACGCGATCCGAGCCGGCGAGGTGGCGAGGGGGGTGCTGATCTGCGGTACCGGAATCGGCATCTCGATCTCGGCCAACAAGGTGCGCGGCATCCGGGCGGCGGTGTGTTCCGAACCGTTCACCGCTCGGCATACCCGGGAGAACAACGGCTCGCAGATCATCGCCTTCGGCGCCTTCGTGGTCGGCCCCGAACTGGCCAAGGCCATCGTGGACGCCTTCCTGGGTGCGGAATTCAAAGGCATCGATGGCGGTGAGTTCGCCGAACGATTCGCCAAGATCGCCGCCATCGAGGACGAAGAGATCGCGCTCGCCCGGCGGGGCTGAGCGGGTCCGCAACCGCCCCGGGGTGCCGGGCACCCGTGGGGTGCCGGCAGCCCGGGAGGCATCATCGGGCCGGCTGACCGGCCAGATCGGCCAGCAACAGCGCCTCGGCCAGGCAGGAAGCCCGCCAATCCGGCAGGTAAAGCGACTCATCGATGCCGTGCATCCGGCAGTCGGGATCGGCCACCGCGGTGCACAACACGCCGGCCTGCGGAAACGCCTGCTGGAACTCGGCGATCATGCCAATGGTGCCACCGGTGCCGACCAACACCGGGTCTACCCCGAAGGCCTCCCGCCATGCCCGGCTGGCCGCCGACATCACCTGGGAGCTGGCACCCACCCGGCAAGGCTCGGCACGCTCGGTGTTCTGGACGACCAGTTCGGCTCCCCATTCGATATGGGTCTCCAGGTGCTCCTTCAACCGGGCCCAGGCATTCTGCGTGGTATCCCCCGGCGCCACGCGCAACGACACCCGGGCACGGGCTGCGGGGATCAAGGTGTTGGAGGACTGGGCGATCGGGGTGGCGTCCAGGCCGATGACCGAGATGGCCGGTTTGGTCCAGGTGCGCGACACCAGCGACCCGGTGCCGATCGGTTGGACGCCGGCGAGCAGCCCCGACTCGGCCCGCAGGGTTTCCTCGGGCTGGACCAATTCGGACTCATCGGCCGAAACCAAACCGGCCACGGCCACCTCACCTCGTTCATCGTGCAGGGTCGCCAGCAGCCGGCACAAGGTGGTCAGGGCATCGGGGACGGCACCGCCGAACTGGCCGGAATGCACACCATGGTCCAAGGTCCGCACCTCCACCCGGCAGTCGACGACCCCACGCAGCGAGGTCGTGAAGGCCGGGCTGCCGGCCCGCCAATTGCCGCAATCGGCGATCACATACAGGTCGGCAGCCAATTCTTCGCGGTGCTCGGCAAGGATTCGGGCCAATGTCGGCGAGCCTAGTTCCTCCTCGCCCTCGAATAGCACCGTCACATTCACCGGCGGCCGCCCGTCGAAGGCCCGCAGCACCGCCAGATGAGCGGCGATACCGGCCTTGTCATCGGCGGTCCCCCGGCCGTAGAGGCGGTCGCCGCGGATGCTGGCCTCGAACGGCGGCGAGGTCCAGGCCGCCGGATCGCCGGTGGGCTGCACATCGAAGTGGGCGTACAGGCACACCGTGGGGGCGTCCTCGGCGACCGGGAAATGCCCGATCACCGCGGGCGCACCGCCAGCCTGGACGACCCGCACGTCGGGGCAGCCGAGCAGTTTCAGGTATCCGACGATAGCGTCCCCCGCCCTGGCCACGTCGCCGGCATGTTCGGCTGCCGAACTGATCGACGGGATAGACACCAGATGAACCAGGTCGTCTAAGACACCGGGCAGGACCGCTTCGACACGATCGCGGATATTGGCGACATCTTGCATACCCAGACCCTACCCCCGCACACCCACCCGGCCGGGGACCGGGTACCGATCCCGACGGCGGGCACGAGCCCGGCCGGCGATCAGCCCATAGCGGCCGGGATGGTGGCCTGCCAGGCAGCCCTGATCTCGGCCAGCGGCAGGGCGAACAGGCCCGTCACCTCCAGCACCGGTTCGTGGCTGACCTCCCCGATCACCGTGGCCGGCAGCCCCTGCTCGGCACACAGGGTTTCGAACTCGGCCACCATGCCGGGCGGTAGGCAAACCACCGCCCGGGCGGGCGTCTCGCTGAACAGCATCGCGGCCGCGTCCAGATCGGCCGGTAGGCTGATGCGTGCCCCCTGGTTGTTGCGCAGGCAAGCCTCGACCAACGCGATCGCCAAACCGCCATCGGACAGGTCATGGGCGCTCTTCAGCATCGCTCGCTCGCTGGCGGCAGCGCAAACCCGGGCCAGGGCCTGCTCGGCGGCAAAGTCCGGGAAGGGCGGTAGACCGCCCAGGTGATCGCAGATGACCTGTTCCCAGGCCGAACCGCCCAGTTCCTGTTTGGTCTGCCCCAGCAACAGCACCACATCGGTGGGGGTCTGGAACCCCATCGGGATGCGCCGGCGGACGTCATCGATCACCCCGAGCACACCGATCTGCGGAGTCGGCAGGATATTGCGGCCAGCGGTCTGGTTGTAGAAGCTGACGTTGCCGCCGGTGACCGGAATACCAAGCTCCCGGCAGCCGGCCACCAGCCCCTTGATGGCCTCGACGAACTGCCACATGACCTCGGGGTCCTCCGGCGATCCGAAGTTCAGGCAGTCGGTGACCGCGACCGGTTGGGCACCCGCGACCGCCACATTCCGGTAGGCCTCCGACAGCGCGAGCTGAGCCCCCAGATAGGGATTCAACTGACAGTAGCGGCCGTTGGCGTCGGTCGCCAAGGCGATACCCAGGTTGGTGAACTCGTCGATGCGCACCATGCCACAATCCTCCGGCTGGGCCAGCACCGAGTTACCGCGCACGAACCGGTCGTACTGGTCGGTGATCCAGGAACGATCGCACAGGTTCGGGGCGGCCACCATGCGCAACAGCACGGCAGCCAGCTCGGTCCCCTCGCTGGTGCGGGGCAGATGGTTGGCGTGGTCGGCCTGCAGGGCAGCCAACCAGTCCGGACGCCGCTGCGGGCGGTCATAGGCTGGGCCGTCATGGGCCACCGAGCGAGGATCGACATCGACGATGCGCTCACCGTGCCAATCGATGAGCAGCCGGCCCCCGGGGATCAGCTCACCGATCACGGTGGCCGGCACCTCCCATTTGGCGCAGACCGCCAGGAACTGCTCGACGTCTGCCGGTGCGCAGATCGCCATCATGCGCTCCTGGGATTCGCTCATCAGGATCTCTTCGGGGCTCATCGTGTGGTCGCGCAGCGGCACCCGGTCCAGATAGCAGAGCATGCCGCCGTCGCCGGCCGAGGCTAGTTCCGCGGTGGCGCAGGAGATGCCCGCGGCGCCTAGATCCTGCAATGCGGTGACTATGCCGGCGGCAAACAGTTCCAGGGTGCATTCGATGAGCAGTTTCTCCATAAACGGATCGCCGACCTGCACCGCGGGCCGTTTGGCCGGGCCGGTGTCCTCAAAGGTTTCCGAGGCCAGGATGGACGCCCCGCCGATGCCATCGGCACCGGTGGCCGCGCCGTACAAGATGACCTTGTTGCCCTCGCCGGTGGCTTTGGCGAATTTGAGATCGCCGTGCCGCATGACGCCCACGCACAACACATTGACCAGTGGGTTGTCCGCATAGCTGGGATCGAAGTAGACCTCCCCGCCGATATTGGGCAGGCCCAGGCAGTTGCCATAACCGCCGACGCCGGCCACCACACCGGGCAGTACGCGCGCGGTGTCGAGGGCGTCCAGTGGCCCGAAACGCAGACCGTCCATGACCGCGACCGGCCGGGCGCCCATGGCCAGGATGTCGCGCACGATGCCGCCCACCCCGGTGGCCGCCCCCTGATAGGGCTCCACGAAGGAGGGGTGGTTATGCGACTCCGATTTGAAGGTCACCGCATAGCCCTGGCCGATATCCACCGCACCGGCATTGTCCCCGATGCCGGCCAGCAGGGCGCCGCGGGGGGTGATCTGAGGCAGTTCGGCGAACCGTTTCAAATGCAGTTTCGACGATTTGTAGCTGCAATGCTCCGACCACATCACCGAGTACATGGCGAGCTCGGCCCCCGTGGGACGCCTGCCGAGCAGTTCACGGATGCGCTGGTATTCGTCTTCCTTGAGCCCCAACACCGCCCAGGGCTGCGCTGCATCCGGGGTCTGACGGGCATGTTGCACGGTGTCAACCACCAGACCAGGCTATCCCACCGGGCTGGGCGGGAACCTGCCCATTCCGCGGTGTGGCCAGACGAGACCTCCCAGGCCGCCGCCTGCTGGGGCGGCGGCGATGTCAGACCGGCCGGCCCGAGGATCGCGGCCCCGCGGCGGAAAGCCGCCGCGGGCGGTTCGTCCCGGCCCGGCGAGGATAGCCGCCGGGCCGGGACCGAAGCCAGCGCTCCGGCAGCGCACCGGGTAGGCTACGAGTTCAACGCGGCCCCTCGGCGCCTGGGAAGTCATCCAGGCGATCGAACTCCATATCCAGGGTATTAGCTGGATTGCGCCTACTGAACAGGGAAGTAACCAGCCACAGCACCAGGCCGAGCGCCAATAGAATGCCCGCGATGACATACTGCTGCGGGTCGCGTCCGGTCCATGGCCCAACCAGGTAGAAGGTTGAGCCGGCCGCCACCACCGGGACCACGCCAGGAGCCCGGAAATGACGATGGGCCACCTCGTCCCTGCGTAGTATCAGGGCGGCGATGTTGACGATGGTGAACACCCCGAGCAACAGCAGCGCCGTCGTTCCACCGAGCTGAGCCACCTGACCGACGAAGGCGATCAGGGCGATGGCCAGCGCGGTGGTGAACAGGATGGCCACCCAGGGGGTGCGCCGGGTGGCATGCACCCTGCCGAGGGCACCGGGCAGCACCCGTTCGCGCGACATGCCGTAAAGCAACCGGGAAGCCATCATCATGTTCAACAATGCCGTGTTGGCCACGGCAAACATCGAAATGAACGGGAAGATCGCGCCGATCGGCAGGTTCGGGGCACCGACCCGGACGACCTCGAGCAGCGGGGTGGCACCCTGCTTGCTCAGTTCACCGGGCGGCACCAGCGCCACCGCGGTGATCGATACCAGCACATAGCTGATGCCGGTGATCCCCAGCCCAGTGAGCAGCACCTTTGGGAAGGTGGTGGACGGGTTCCTGGTCTCCTCGACCATATTCACCGAATCCTCGAAACCCACCATTGCGAAGAAGGCCATCGAGGTCGCGGTCGACAAGGCCAGGAATACGCTCTTGTCCTGCGGGGTGCGGAAGACGGCGATCTGGGAGAAGTCGGCGCGTCCCTGGCTGACCGCATAGCCGCCGACCAGGACGACCAGCAGCAGGCCGGACATCTCGACCAGGGTGAGCACCACATTGGTGGTCACGCCGTGCCCCACACCCCACAGGTTGATGACCATCACCAGCAGGATGAACACGATCGACAGCAGCGTCACCGCTACCGGCGAGGAGGCGACACCGAAGCCCTTCAGCAGGTTCTCGGCGAATGCCCGCGAGGCGGTGGACGCCGATGTGATGCCGGAAGCCATCACCGTGAAAGTGACCATGAAAGTCAGCAGGTGAATACCGAATGCCTTGTGGGTGTAGAGCGCGGCACCGGCAGCCCGGGGATACTTGGTGACCAGTTCCAGATAGCTGAACGCGGTCAGGAAGGCCACGACGAAGGCCAGCAGGAAAGGCACCCAGACGGCCCCACCAACCTGACCCGCGACCGTGCCCGTCAATGCGTAGATGCCGGTGCCGAGCACATCGCCGATGATGAACAGCAGCAATAGCGGCGGGCTCATGACCCGTTTGAGTTCTGTGCCGGTTTCACCGGTCTGGGAGATCTCGGGTTGCCCATTCATGGGTTCTCCTTCGCCTTGGGGGTGCACCGCAGGGGATGGTCGACGAATCAAGTCTGCACCCGGATCGGGTCTCGGTTTCAGAGGCGTCCACCACGGGAACCGCGGGCGGATACGCGCCCGGGCCGGCCGGGTACAAAGCCCCGCGGCCGCCGGGAGCCTGCCCGGTGAACCGGCCGGCTCAGGCCGTCATCGACAAGAAACTCTGCACCGAGGTGAAGAACCCCAGGCCATCGCGGGTCTGGCTGGTCAGGGCCTCGACGCTGTGCTCGGGATGGGGCATCAAACCCACGACGTTGCCGCGCCGATTGGTGATACCGGCGATGTCGTTGCTGGAGCCGTTTGGATTGCCCAGGTAGCGGAAGACGACCTGATGGTTCTCCTCCAGGCGGTGCAGCGTCTCGGGATCGGCCTGGAAGTTGCCCTCGCCATTCTTCAGCACGATCGTGATCTCCTGACCGGCGGTGTACTCGCAGGTCCAGGTGGTATCGGCCGACTCGACCCGCAGCCGCTGCTGCCGGCAGACGAACCGGCGGCCGGCATTCCGGATCATCGCGCCGTCGAGCAGATGGGATTCGCACAACACCTGGAACCCGTTGCAGATGCCCAGCACCGGCATGCCGGCATTCGCCGCGGCGATCACCCCGGCCATGATCGGGGCGAACCGGGCGATGGCTCCGCACCGCAGATAGTCGCCATAGCTGAATCCGCCCGGCAGGATGACCGCGTCCACCCCGGCCAGCCGGTCCGAGGCGTGCCACAGGGCGACCGGAACGGCCCCGGCGATCCTTACCGCCCGCAGCGCGTCGTGGTCATCCAGCGAGCCGGGAAACGTGACCACCCCGACACGGCTCACGGCCGGCCCGTCGGTTCGACCACATGCACCTCGAAGGTCTCGATCACGGTATTGGCCAGCAGCCGCTCGGCGGCCTCGGTGAGCTGTGCCAGTCGTTCGCCGGTCAGTTCACCGGTCACGGTGATCTCGAAGCGTTTCCCCTGCCGCACCTCAAACCCCGGATAGCCGAGCCGCCGCAAAGAGCCGGTAACCGCCCTGCCCTGGGGGTCCAGGATCTCGGGCTTGGGCATCACATCGACGATGACTTGGGTCATAAGCGCAGCCTAGCGTGTCCGCACCGGCCGGCGACTCCAAGACGCGGTGACATCGCAGCTAATCGTCCGGGCCTTACCCGGCCGCGGCCGGCAACGCGAGCCGATGCCGGGTGAGCCGCCGGTAGGCCTCCAGATAGCGCTCCCGGGTGGCCGCCACGATCCTGGCCGGCAACGGCGGCGGGTTCGACCGGCGGTCCCAGCCCGACTCGCCGACCAGCCAATCCCGTAGATACTGCTTATCGAAGCTGACCAGGCGACCGGACGCCCAGGCCTCGGCATCCCAGAACCGCGACGAATCGGGGGTCAGCGCCTCGTCGCCGAGCACCAGCCGACCGTCGGATCGGTGCCCGAACTCCAGTTTGGTATCGGCCAGCACGATGCCTCGCTGGCCGGCGATCAGTTCGGCCCGCGAATAGATCGCCAAGGTCAGGGATCGCAATTGCCCGGCCAACTCGGCGCCAACCAGGTTGACGAGCTGGGCGAAGGTGATGTTCTCGTCATGATCGCCCGGTCCGGCCTTGCGGGCCGGGGTGAAGATGGGTTCGGGCAGCCGGGCGCCGTCGTGCAGGCCGGACGGCAGCCGGATGCCCGCCACCGTGCCGCTGGCCCGGTATTCAGCCCAGCCGGAACCGGTCAGGTAGCCCCGGGCCACCGCCTCGACACCCACCATCCGCAGCCGTGCCACCACCAGCGCGCGGCCCGCCACCGACCGGGGAACCTCATCGCCCAGGACATGGTTGGGCACGAGATCGGCCAACTGTTCGAACCACCACAGCGACAGCCGGGTCAGCACGATCCCCTTATCGGGGATCCTGCTGGGCAGCACGTGATCGAAGGCAGAGACATTGTCGGTAGCCACCATCAACAGCCGTTCCGCCTCCGGCAGTGCGTAGAGTTCCCGCACCTTGCCGGCATGGATCAGCGGTAACCCGAGACTGGCATATTGGCCCACCACCTCAGCCTAGCCTCGTCGCCCCAAGTGAGCCGGCGTCCACCATCGGATTCCCGCACGCGACCCAGCCGGCGGGTGCGTAGAGTTGCCGGTGGAGGTGGCCGTGCTCGATCCTGAGCTGATCGCATTGATCGTGGGAGCAGTGGCCGCGACCGGGGCGGCCGCGGTGACACTGATCGCTCGCCGCCGGACCGGCCGGCCTGTCGAACCGGCACCCGGACTGATCGTCCCGGAGGCCACCCTGGACCCGCCACCCGGGCTAACCCCGGGCATGATCGGCCCCATCGAAACCGGTGAGGTCACCCCGCGTGACCTGCGCTTGACGTTGCTCGACCTGGCTGCGCGGGGACTGCTGCGGATCACCGCGCTGCGTGACGACCACGGTCACTGCCATGATTGGGTGCTGCGCAGAACCGATCAGCCGGCGGCGGCCCCGGTAAGAGATTTCGAACGTTTCCTGCTGATCGAATCGTTCGAGACGATCGGCACCGACAACCAGACGAGCAGTTCGACCACATTGTCGGCATCGATCACCCGCTCGGCCGGTGGCCGCGCCGAATCCGAACTGGTCGAAGAGTTGCGCAGCCGCGCCTGGCTCGCCGATGAGGACGCCCGAAGCCATACCGGCTGGGGCTGGTTGGGTGCCGTGGTGCTGCTGATCGGCCTGCTCGGCACGGGCTACATGTTGATCAGTTGGCTGGCTCGCGGCGATTTCCGCGGAGTAATCGGCGGTCTGCTGGTGGTGGGTGCCGGGATTGCGCTGGCCTCACCGGGACGCGGGCTGGGACAGCACACCGATCCAACCGCCCAAGGCCCACGGTTGATCGCCGGGTATCGCCGCAGGCTGTCGGGGCTGCGCCCGGAGGATATCGAACCCGGCCAGGCTGCCGAACTGTTCGGCAGGCTACTGCCCTGGGCGGTGGCGCTGGGTATCGAGAACCAAACGGCACGCACCTTCGAAACGGCGAAACGCCGTACCAACGCCTGGGGACGGCCGATCGACCTGACGGTGCCGTGGTATGTCCTCGGCCAGGATCGGCCGCCCCCGGAGCCTCGGGAGTTCACCGGCGAGCTGGCAGCCCTGGTGAATCGGCCGGATGGCCCCGGGCGAGGGCGCCGCCGGACGGGTGCTCGTTAACCGGATCATCCGGAGCTAGACTGCCGCCGACAAGAAATGGGGGTAGTCATGATCGAGTCACGCCACGGGTATTCCAATGCTCCGCAGGAGGCCAGCCCGGCGGTCGGTAGGGCTTCCAGCAGCCAGCCGACCCGGCCCGGACGCAGATCCCTCGATGGGGCCCCGGGCTTCGCCGATCCGAACCGGATGGCTGCCGGTTCGCTGCCCGGCGCGGGCACGCACCCCCTATCCGACCCGGTCGGCGCGAGCCGGCCCGCCCGCGCGGCCTTCGAGCCAGCCGACACCGGCCCACCGATCCCCTACCGCCCAGCCGACGCCGACCAACCACCGGCCCCGCGGCACAAACCGAACAAGAAGCTGCGACTGCTCGTCCTCATCGCGCTGGCGGCCCTGACGATCGGGGTGGCCGCGGTATCCGCCATCGGCACCAAACTCGACAACCGCCGGAGCGAAGAAACCCTCACGCGGTTGCTGACCGCACTCAAATCCGCAGACACGGCGACGGCCGTAAACCTGATCGACATGAGCCGGTTCGACACCACAAACCAGCCGATGCTCGGCGCCGATGCCCTGGCCCGCAACGCCGGCAACTTCGATTTCAATCCGGAATTCGTGCGCAGGGGCAGCTCCTCGGCCCCCCGCTACCAGGCCACGGTCCGGTTGAACGGCACCGACAAGGTGGTGGAGTGGGGCCTGACCAAGCTGCACGGCGACTGGCTCGTCGACGGCACCGATGTGGTGACCAAGCTGGCGATAGCCGAGGATCACCCGCACATCATCAACGACATCCAGATCGCACCGGGCACCACCAGCCTGCTGCTGCTGCCCGGCAGCTACCAGGTGGCCGCTGGCATGAAGCTGCTCGAATACAATCCGGCAAGCTCGGCCTTCGATCTGTACACCGGCGGCGAGGCAACCTTCCAATCCCAGTTGCAACCCGCCGAGGGGGTGGCCGAGGCGGTCCGCGAGGAGATACGCAACCAGCTCAACGCCTGCGCGGCAGATCGCAGTGCACCGACCGCCTGCAACTGGCCGATCAAGTTCGACAATGGCGAGCTAACCAACGGCACCCTAGTGTGGCAGCTGGAGCCGGCGGATCCCGCAGCGGGTTTTGTGCTGCCAGCCAACTTCTCCGCCGGCAACCACTACGTGACGACCGGTACGCTGCACTACGAGACCCTCGTCTCCGGCACCGGGATCGTCTGGGAAAAGCGGGCCCCGGGCAATATCGAGAATGCGCGTTTCAAGCGCACCAGCTATATCGAAGTCGACCTGTCCGGAGAAACCCCGGTGGTCAAGATCGGTTGACCGCGTTCCTGGCCCCAGCGAAACCCCTGGTGGGCGGGCATCGCCGAGTTCACAACACCGCGCCGGGCTGGTAGCCGGCCGCGCCCGGATCGGCAGCGACCAGCGGCTCGATCCGGGCCACCACCCGGGAGACCTGCCGGCCGGCGGCGCCGGCCAATGCCAGCGGCGCACCGACCAGGGCGTCCAATTCGCCGCGGCTCAACCGCAGGCGCCGGTCGGCGGCCAACCGGTCGAACAGGTCGTTGGCGCGCGTCCCGGACGAACGCATGCCGAGCGCCACCTCGACGGCATGCTGCTTGATCGCCTCGTGGGCTTCCTCGCGGCCCACCCCCTTGCGCACCGCAGCCATCAGTACCTTGGTGGTGGTCAGGAAGGGCAGGTAGCGGGTCAGCTCGGCCGCGATCACCGGCTCGAAGGCACCAAAATCGGCCAGCACGGTCAAGAAGGTCTCGAACAGGCCATCCAACGCGAAAAAGGCATCCGGCAGGGCCACCCGGCGCACCACCGAGCAGCTCACATCACCCTCATTCCATTGATCGCCGGTGAGTTCGCCGATCATCGACAATTGCCCACGCAACACCACGGCCAGCCCGTTGACCCGTTCACAGCTACGGGTATTCATCTTGTGCGGCATCGCCGAACTGCCCACCTGGCCCGGCCGGAAACCCTCGGTCACCAACTCGTGACCGGCCATCAGCCGGATCGTGGTCGCCATATTGGCCGGGGCCGCCGCGATCTGCACCAGCGTGGAAAGCACATCGAAATCCAGCGAGCGGGGATAGACCTGCCCGGTCGAATCGAGCACCCGGTCGAATCCCAAACCGGTGGCGATGCGCCGCTCCAGGGCAGCAAATTTGTTCAGATCGCCGCCGAGCAGGTCGAGCATGTCCTGACCAGTGCCCATGGGGCCCTTGATGCCGCGAGCCGGGTAGCGTGCGATCAGCCCGGCCAGCCGATCGTAGGCGATCAACAGCTCATCGGCGGCGGTGGCGAACCGCTTACCCAGCGTGGTCACCTGGGCGGCCACATTGTGGCTGCGGCCCACCATCGGCAGCTCGCAGTAGCGCACCGCGAGCTCACCCAGCCTGGCCAGCACGGTCACCACCCTGGCCCGGACCAGTTCCAGGCTTTGCCGGATCTGGTACTGCTCGACGTTCTCGGTCAGATCCCGGCTGGTCATGCCCTTGTGGATGTGCTCGTGGCCGGCCAGCGCATTGAACTGTTCGATGCGAGCCTTGACGTCGTGGCGGGTGATGCGCTCCCGGGCGGCGATGGCGGCCAGATCCACCCGCTCGGCGACCGCCCGGTAGTCGGCGATCACCTGGTCCGGGTCGTCCCCGCCGAAATCCACCCCCAGATCGCGTTGCGCCTCCAGAACGGCCAGCCACAGCCGGCGTTCGGCGATGACCTTGGACTCGGGCGACCAGATCTGTTGCATCCGGGGACTGGCATAGCGGCTCGCGAGCACATTCGGTACTGGCATTCCGGCTCCTCGTCAACTGGTCCGGGCGGCGATATCGGAGCGGCAGAAGCCGTCCGGGAAATCGATCCGGTCGATATGGGCGTAGACGGCAGCCCGTGCTCGCGCAAGCTCGGCGTCCCGGCCGACCACCGCCAGCACTCGTCCTCCGGCCGCGACCAGCCGGCCCCGCTCGTCCCGGGCGGTGCCCGCGTGAATGACATGCACCCGGTCGGTTTCCGGCGGCAGGCCGATCGTCCCACCCCTCCGGTGGGACGCCGGGTAGCCCCGGGCGGCCAGCACCACGCAGACCGCGGCATCGGTGCTGAACTCCAATGCCGGCTGGTCGGCCAGGGTGCCGGTGGCCGCGGCATACAGCAACTGGCCGAGCGGGGTGCGCAGCAGCGGCAGCACCGCCTCGGCTTCCGGATCGCCGAACCGGGCGTTGAACTCGATCACCCGGGGGCCGTCGGCGGTGATCGCCAGCCCCACATAGAGCAGCCCGGTGAACGGCGTCCCCAGTTCGCGCATCCGGGCCAGCGTCGGATGGACGACGCTGGTCAGCACCTCGCCGACGGTGCCGGGCGGCAGCCAGTCGAGCGGGCAGTAGGCGCCCATGCCACCGGTATTGGGCCCCTGGTCGCCATCGCCGACCCGTTTGAAGTCCTGGGCGGGCAGCAACGGCAGTGCCGTGGTGCCATCGGTGATCACAAACAGGCTGGCCTCCGGGCCGGCCAGGTATTCCTCAACCACCACCTGCCCGATCCCGCTGCCATGATCGAGTGCGGCCTGCCGGTCGCGGGTGACCAGGACCCCCTTGCCGGCGGCCAGTCCGTCGTGTTTGACCACGTGCGGGGCGCCGAAGAAGTCCAGCGCGGCCGCCAGTTCGGCGTCGTTCCGGCAGACCCGGTACCGGGCGGTGGGCACGCCGGCCGCGGTCATCACCTGTTTGGCGAACCGCTTGGAGCCCTCTAACCGAGCGGCTGCCGCATCCGGGCCGAAGCAGGCTATGCCACCGGCCCGTAGGGCATCGGCCACCCCGGCAACCAGCGGGGCCTCGGGACCGATCACCACCAGATCGACCCCGAGCCGGCGGGCCAGGCCGGTGACCGCGGCCGGGTCGCAGGGATCCACGGGATGGTTGGTGGCTAACGCCGCGGTGCCGGGATTACCGGGTGCCACATGCACCGCGGTCACCTTTGGATCGGCCGCAATGGCCTGGGCCAGGGTATGCTCCCGGCCTCCCGAGCCGATCACCAGGACGGTCAATTCCTCGCCAGCGGCAGGCCGGGTAACGCACACGCAACTCAGTCTACTGCCAGGCGCGGGGCGGGCAGCGACTCGCCGGTCCCCCGGCGGGCCGGGCCGCGGGGCTGGGTTTTTCCACGGAACATGGTGTACTAATTGAGCACCGGCAAAAGGAGCGAACATGACTCGGGAAATCCCACTCACCCAGGCCGTTCACGAGGGCTGCGGCTGCCACCATGCCAACGCCGAACCACCCGAGATCGACGCCCACGCCCTCCCGCACGCCATCCGGCATGCCGCCATCCTCGGCGCGGTGGCCAGCCTGGCCCCGGGTGCCGCACTGGTGGTCAAGGCACCACACGATCCGCTGCCATTGCTCGCCCAGATCGCCCAAATCCACGGCGACGCGATCGAGGTCGAATACCTCGATCGGACGCCGGAGGCGGTGCGCGTGCGGTTGACCGCACGCGCCTGAGCCCCGGGCCACACGCCCGTCCCCGGCAAACACGTGGGATACCCAGCGGCCTCGAATCCGGCGATGGGGGGCGATCCCGCTCGCCGGACCGGATCGTTCGGCAAGCGGTGTGCCAGCCCAGCGGATCTCCGCCGGAACCGCGCCGGGCAGCGCGCCGAACGAGCAACCGGCGGCGAGGGCAGGAGCAGCGCGGCCGGCGGTGGGCAACCCGGATCAAGGATCCCGGGGATTCACGACCGGGGTACCCGCTCGGTACGCCCACCGCGATCGAGATCGACGACGAGAGTAGCGATGGAAAGCAATCCTGCCCGATGGGAGCTATAGACGATCACCATTTCGTCCGACAGCCCCACCAGCGTATCCCGCAGCAGGGCTTCATTCGACTCATCCAGCGCGGAGGTGGGTTCGTCCAGCAACAGCAACGGCGATTTCGCCAGCAGTGCCCGGGCTATTGCGATACGCTGCCGCTCGCCACCGGATAGATTCACCCCGTGGTCGTACATATTCGTGTCCAGGCCATCCCCGAGACGATCGACGAAGGCCGTCAGCCCGACCCTGCCGAGCGCGTCCGCCAACGCGGAATCGGTCAATTCCCCATTCGCGCCCACAGCAAGATTCTCTCGCAGGGTACCCCGGAACACGAAGGGATTCTGTTCGACCATTCCTATGGGAAGATCCGCGTCGAATCCTCGATGGACGATTCCGCTGCTAGGTGTCTCCAAGCCCGCCACGATGTTGAGCAGCGTCGTCTTGCCGCTTCCCGATTCCCCGATCAGCGCGACTCTGTCGCCATGCATGGCGGAGAAGCTGACCCGGTCGATAATGTCCCGGTCCGCCCCGGGATAGCCGAACGAGACGTCCCGCATCGATACGATAGGGCCCGCGGCGCCGTCTCCGGTGGCCGCGATCTCGGCAGGCGCCTGAGGAAAGCCGGGATCCGATTTGACCGGCTCATCTGCCAATACCCGGTTGATACGGGCAAGGGCGCCCAACGCCTTCTGCAGGGTAGTGACCGTTTGGAATCCCGAGAGGATGGGTGTGACCAGCATTCCGAAGTAGAGAACGAACGATATGAGTTCGGCGATGCCCAGGTCGCCGGTGGAAATACGGTAGCCACCGTAGCCTAGCACTATCAAAAAGCTCAGGTTCGCCGCGAAGGATGTGATAGGGGAAAGCAATGCCTCATACCGCGCGATTTTCAAACCATTCTCGTAGGCCTCCGACGAGGAGTCTTTGAGGCGATCCGCAAAATAGCCAGAGATCCGCAGCGCAGAGATCGAGGCGAAACCATTGACGAACTCCGCCACGACCGACGCCAACTGCCCCACGGCCGTATTCTGTCGCTCCGAGGCCTTCCCGATACCCGACACCGTCACGAGAATGACAACGATGAGGCAGATCACGACGATAACGGTGATCAGGAGCAGCTTCCAGTCGATATAGGCGAGCAGCGCCACGGTGCTCACCAACAGGACCGCTGAGCTGAGCATGGACAGCAACCCCGAGGAAACGACCTCCCGCAGCGACGTGGCATCATTCGACAACACCGCGATCAGGTCGCCTCTTTGACGGTGATACATCCGCCGCATGGACCACCTGGAAATAGCGTCGATCACGGCGTTCCTCGTGTCGAAGACCAGGTATTCGCCCACCTTGCTGGAGACCAGCGCCTGCACGGTGTCCAGCACCAATTCGATGACCAATAGCGCGCCGAGCACAACGAACCAGCGGGTGGGAGACTCCTCCATCAGGAAGGCATTGATCAACTGCATGACCACCAAGGGCTGCACGACCGTGGCCGCGGCCACCAGCAGAACCAGGCAGGACGCCAACCCGATCCAGGCGGCATAGGGACGCAGAAGTCTTACCAAATCGTCCCATCGAACACCCTCCTGTGCCAGATGACCGAGGTTCAGGCTGGTCCAATCGTCATCGTCGAAAGTCAATTCGCTTCCTCGCTGTGGTCGTGAGAGAGATTCACCTGGAAGTTGAACAGCCAGTGCACCAGCATCGTCACGCCAAATCCAAAATGCCAAGCGATGGCGCCCAAGGCGATCCCGCTCAAAAATAGCTCCAGGAATCTATAGGAGGGGTTGGCCGTGAACCTGGTGCTGTGCATGAATGACCATAGAATGGCCGAGATCACGACACAACTGCCGATGGCATACCAGGCAGCCGGGCGATGCGAGAAGAAAACGCCGAGCAGAATGCTCGGGATCAGTACACGGAAAACCGCTTCCTCCCAGGCTGCGCTGACGAGGCTGTCCAATGCGGCCCTCAGGCGTGCGAACCGGAAGCTATACACAAAACTCCGGCTCGCGTTGAAGAAGACCCGCACACCGAAACGAGATCTGAGCATCGAGTAGTACGCCGTCGAGGCGCCCAGCCAGATTCTGCTGAGCACCAATGCCATCGGTATCACGAGGAACCCGCGGCATGGGCCCAGCCGGCCGCCGAAGGCTGCCGCGGTGGGCAGCGCGTTACCCGCGTTGATCGATGTGCCCGCCAAGGCGATGGCGAACAGGACAATCGCGCCGAACGCCAGAGCCGTCGTCAGGTGGGCCAGCAGCGATACCATGGCGAAGGCGCGCACGTTGGCGCCCAGGTCGATGTTCGCCGCGGCCCCATCCTGGGTCGACAGCACGCCCGAAACCGCCGATGCCCCGCCCGTCAGGACGCCGAACACCAGCGGTATGGACCATTGCCCTATCTCACGAGACCCGGCCAGGGTGAGATACAGGGAATAGACACTGAACACGGCGACCAAGAGCACCGCGACGGCGGATGCGCCGTCGTAGCGCTGCGAGATCTTGGCGCAGTTGTCCCTCGCCGGATTCGGCGACAGCAGGAATTGCCGATCGACCCGGGGGATTCCCGAACTGTCATACTCCACGAGCTGTCGCACGGAGCCGAGCCGCCCCACCAGGCTTTCTGCCAGGTGGCCCGGTTTCTCACCGGCGTTCGCCTGCCGCACCATGGTCAGATCCAGATGCGACCGGCCCGCATCCGGTCGCGTGCCCGCCGGCCCCCAGGTCTTCGGATCCATGGCTTGGAAGAAAGAAACCTTGAAGCCGTCGCCGGATTCGACCAGACCGACCAGGGCCAGGCAGTCACCGGTATTCCCGAAGACCGCCACCCGCCATTCGCCCAGGACTCCCGTGCGGCGGAACTGCGCCATCTCGGCCCCGGCCACCCCGGGCGCGGCGAACGCCATGGCCTCTGCGAAGTCATCATCGCGCTGCGCGGTGCACCAGGCGAAACCGCGCGCCAGATCGGTACCGAAAATGTCCTGGCATAGGTTGCGCGCATACTCCGCCACCGCATCCCGTCCGCTAGACAGCCCCTCGCGATACACGGGGAATGCAAGGAATCTCTTGCGCACGAATACCCGGTGCCCAACGACGGCCAGCAGTACCGAGACGACCGACACCGAAAGGAACACGATACTCATGGCATCGAAACCTGGAAGGCTATATCGTCGGATTCGGCCAGTTTCACATATTTGGCGCAGGTACAGCCAATCGCGCTGGAACAGGCTTTCACGATGCTGCTCCTTGCGGCTATTGTCTCTATGCCGTCCTCGCGTATATTGCCTAATATCGCAGCTTCTTCAAGCTGGCAGGGCGTTACGCTGCCATCGCTGAGAATGTGCCAGGACAGCGCCCCCGGCGTCGAAAACTCCCCCTTGAAATCCGTCTGCTCGGTTATCAGTTCGGTGGTGTTCGAGCAGCCACTCCACCGGAATACTCTCATGTTCGAAACCGACTCGGCGAGTCTGTCCATCGACCTGGCGACATCTAGGGAACGATCGGAGGAAAGCTCGAATCCATTGCCTCCGGAGGTGGCCCGGCCGAGCGGCTGGACGTCACCGACCCTGAAATTCGCCACGCCGAGGCTGTCGAGCAGCATGCCGAGCTCTTCGATCTGGGGAACGGCATCGGACGTGGCGGCAAGGGATACCGAGACCTCGACATTCCTACCGACCAGTTGCGATATGTTGTAAATGGTTTTCCGAAACGCATTCCTGCCGCCCCGGATACGATTATGCGTTTCCTCCATACCGTCGACGGAGATCTGAACGGATACGTTGCCCAGATCCGCGATAAGTTGAATGATCCGCGCCGGAAGCACGTATCCGTTCGTGAACAGCACCACGTTCTCCAGGTAGGCGCTCGCGGCGATGAGAATCTCCTTGAATCCCTTCGCCATCGTTGGTTCGCCGCCGGTCAGCGCGAGGGTCAAGCAGCCCATCGCGGCAAGACGCTCGATGAGGCGTATCCATTCGTTCGCGGATAGTTCGTTGTCGCGCACCACCCCGGAGGCGGCATAGCAGAATGGGCAAGCCAGATTGCACCCATTGGTCAGTTGCAGGCTCACGCTCAACGGACAATAGAACCTGTCCGAACCGGTAATGACGAGCGACTCGCGACGGCCGGGATCGATCCACGCTTCCGTCAATGGGTCGCCCAACAGGATCTGTTTCAGCAGATCCTCCGCCTCGGTAAGGGGTAGATTGTCCTGCACGGCGCGGATCCGCGCCAATTCCTCAAGGGTTCGCCCGCTCGCCAACTGCATATACAACTCGGCCGCCAGTGCCTCCAGCCGGACATATACGAAACTGGCGACATCGATAAGGAGATAGCCATCGGGCTGTCGATGGAGACGCCATCTGGGGGGATTTTCAGGATCCATGGATTCAACTCATCGCCGGCGTTTGGCGCGGCCGTGGCCGGCCGCGCCAAACGCTCGCTCCTCACGCCGCTATCAAAACCGGATGAGGCCTGCCGCATGCCCGCAATGCGATCCTCTTGTGGAGTCGCCAGCAGGCAATGCAACCCGCGGAACGGACCAGGGTGGTGCGCTTTCCTGTTTCTTGAGCCAGAGCACTCTTCAGTTTCATTTTCATCCCTTAACTGCGTTGTAATTTGGCTCGCCTGCGCTGACAAGCTAACATGCACCGGCACCCCTAGTCAACAAGCTAAGCCAAATTGATTTCTCAAATATCACCGCGAAGGCCGGGGCTCATGGGCTGCGCAGCGGTTCCCGGCCACGCCCGGAATGCCATTCGCGCGGCACCGGCCGCGGGCAAGACGGCATCACCCCGCCGCCGGGGCCCCGGCTCAGCCGGCCGGACGCCAGTACGGGTCGCGGCCCAGGAAACCGATCAGCCGCTCGGCGACCGGGGCATCCGGGGCAACCTCGATCTCTGGGCCATACTGTCCCAGAGTTCGCAACTGCCCGCCGATCGCCTGCATGCCGGCCAGCAGCAGTCCCGCGGTCCGCTCGTCCAAGCCATCGTCCTGGGCGGTGGCCCGCGCCAGATCCCAGCCATGGACGAACAGGTCTGTGCAGTAGAGGCCGACCGCGGTGCCCAGGTCGCCGCGGAAGCCATCCGGACCGGTGAATTCGCACGCCAGCCGCGGCCCATCGGCGCACAGCCCATCGATGGCCACCGCCTGCCGCCAGAACGAGCCGGCCAGATCGCCGGGGTCGGCCGCCGGCAATGCAACCCCGCCCATGGCGAAGAAACCCGGCCAGTGCACCAGCACGTGGGCGACCACATCCAGGGCGGACCATCCGGCGACCGGAGTGGGCACATCCCAGTCGGCCACCCCATCGATCAGATCGGCGAACCGATCCGCCTCGGCACGATGCCAGTTGCGGGGGTTATGCGGGTTCGGCATGCCGGCTCCTCGCGTTCAGGCCAGTTCGTTGATCAGGATGACCTCTTCCCGGCCGGGACCAACCCCGATGCCGCTGATCCGGGTGCCGATCAGTTCCTCCAGACGACGCACATAGGCCTGGCAGTTTGCGGGCAGGCCGGTAAAGGACCGCACCCCACTGATATCCTCCTGCCACCCCGGCAGCAACTCATACACGGGCCGGGCGAGTTGGAATTCGGCCTGGGTCATCGGATAGTGGCCGGTACGCCGGCCGGCGATCTCATAGGCGACGCAGACCGGGATCTCCGCCCTACCCGACAGGATGTCCAGCTTGGTGAGAAAGATGTCGGTGGTGCCGTTCGCCCGGGCGGCCACCTCGACCACCGGAGCATCGAACCAGCCGCACCGCCGCGGACGCCCGGTCGTGGCACCGTACTCGCCCCCAGCGACCTGCAACCGCTCGCCATCGGCATCCAACAGCTCGGTCGGGAACGGCCCCTCACCGACCCGGGTGGTGTAGGCCTTGGCTATCCCGATCACCCGGTCGATCCGGGTGGGTCCCACGCCGGTGCCGGTGCAGGCACCGCCGGCGGTCGGGTTCGAACTAGTCACATAGGGGTAGGTGCCGTGATCGACGTCCAGATGGTGGGCCTGGGCACCCTCGAACAGCACCACCTTGCCATCGTCCAGGGCGGTGTTCAGCAGGCGCGAGGCATCCACCACATGGGGCCGGATCCGATCCGCGTAACCCAGCAACTGGTCGGTGATCAGGTGGGCGGCGATCTCGCGGCGGTTGAAGATCTTCACCAGGATCTGGTTCTTCTGCTCCAGGGAGGCAACCACTTTGTCATGGAGCTGATCCGGGTTGAACAGGTCGGCGACCCGCAGGCCGATCCGGTTGATCTTGTCCGAATAGGCCGGGCCGATGCCGCGCCCGGTGGTGCCGATGCGCTTCTTACCGGCAAACCGCTCGGTCACCTTGTCGAGGGTCCGATGGTAGGGGGTGATCAGGTGAGCGTTCGCGCTGATCAGCGGGTGGGCGACCGACAGCCCCCGGGCGGCCAGGCCATCGAGTTCACGGTAGAGCACCTCGAGGTCGAGGACAACGCCATTGCCGATCACGGTGGTGGCGTTGGGGTTGAGAATACCCGCCGGGAGCAGGTGCATGACGAACCGCTCGCCGCCCACCACAACGGTGTGCCCGGCATTGTTGCCGCCCGAGAAGCGGACCACATAGTCGACGCGCTCGCCGAGGGCATCCACCGCCTTGCCCTTGCCCTCGTCCCCCCATTGGGTACCAACCACGATGATGCCTGGCATGCCAGCCCCTTCCTGAGGTTCGGTCACCGGACCCCGAACAACAGCGCGGCCCCCGCATATCAGCAGCAAGAGGGCTCTTGCCAGCCAACTCTAACCCGCCGCGCAGGTCACGGCCAAACAGCGCCGACGGGCCCGGACCGGGTATGCAGGCTGCCCCAAGACCTGCCGGGCAACGGCTGGTTTTACGCGTGGCGGGGCCGGCCCAGGCAGGCCCGCCGGACAGCGTCCGGATCACATCCCGTAGCTCGGTTCGCGGCGCTTGACCCAGCAGATCACCCGTCCGGTGACCGGGATCAGAGCCAACTGCACCACGACCTTCCACAGGAAACCGAAGAAGGTATAGCTGGCCCACTGCCCGAGGCTGGAAATGCCGATAACTGTCGAAGCCACCGAGCAGAACACGATGGTATCCACCGCCTCCCCGGCACCCGTGGACGACACCAGCCGCCGATACAGCCTCGACTCGCGGTTGCGGCGCTTACCGAGCCACATGATAACCGAGTTAACGCTCTGCCCGGCGGCATAGCCCAGCATGCTGGCCAGCACCACTAGCCACACCGGCCCCAGCGCACCGGCAAGGGCAGCCTGCTTGGCCAGCCCGCGCTCGTCGTCGAACCCCGGCAGCCAGATGATCAGCGAATAGACCAGCACCGCGGCCAGGTTGGCCACGAATCCGGTGGCGATCGCCTGCCGAGCGGCTTTGGGGCCGTAGACCTCGGTGATCATGTCGCCGAGGATGTAGGCCAGCGGGAACAGGAAGAACGCGCCATCGGTGATGACCGGCCCGAACACCACGCCCTTGGACGCCCCGATCGCCGACAGCACCACGACCATCGTCATGGCCGTCAGCATGGTGGCGAACTGGCCCGACCCGATGCCGGCATAGCTGGGCTGCGCCGTCATGCCGGCCGGCCCCGGCCGCCGACCCGGCCCGGACGACAGTTGGGGTGCGGCAGCCCGCCGGTCGGGTGGATGTGTCATGGCGCCTCCGGGACGAGTTCGGTGCCCACCGCGGTCGGCTCGCGGGGCACCTCGATCGGGTCAACACTCGGATTCACAGTGGCCGACAATGCCGGTCCGGTCAACCCGCGCAAGGCCGCGATGGCGTCCCAAGGCAGGGACGCGAACGGCCCAAGCCCGGCCAGCAGCGACCCCGGCCCGTGCCCGCCAGGCTGGCAGCAGCCGAAACCAGCCGCCCGGATTGAGCACGGCCAGCGCCACCGCCGGGGCGCCGGCAGCGACGGTCCGAGACCGTCCGCCGGAATCTGACATAAGTCATCCCCCACAGGTGATAGCCCGCACTACCCCACCGCCCGGCGAGCCACCACGATGGTCCGCATGAGCGACAACCCGGCCGTCGAGGCCCGCAACCTGCACAAGTCCTTCGGTGCCCTACACGCCGTCGACGGTCTCGACCTCACCGTGGCCCCGGGCGAGGTGGTCGCCTTCCTGGGCCCGAACGGCGCCGGGAAATCGACCACCCTCGACATCGTGCTCGGCTTCACCCGGGCCGACAGCGGCATGGTCACCGTCCTGGGCGGCACACCACGCGAGGCCATCCGGGCCGGCCGTGTCGGCGCGGTACTGCAAACCGGTGGGCTCATCGCCGGGTACACGGTGCGCGAAACCCTCGACGTGGTGGCCTCCCTACAGGTGCGGCCGCCCACGACGGCCGCGGTCATCGCCCAGACCGATCTGGGCGGGCTGCTGCACCGCCGGGTCTCCAAATGCTCCGGCGGCGAGATCCAGCGCATCCGGTTGGCGCTCGCCCTGCTGTGCCAGCCCGAGTTGCTGATCCTGGACGAGCCGACCACGGGCCTGGATCCCACCGCCCGAGCGGCTTTCTGGCGCACCATGCGCACCCAGACGGCACACGGCAGGGCGATCCTGTTCGCCACCCACTATCTGCAGGAAGCCGCCGATTCCGCCGACCGGATAGTGATCATCGATCACGGCCGAGTCGTGGCCGACGGGTCGGTGGACGAGGTCCGCGGGCTCGGCGAGGGCACCACGGTAACCGCCAGCTGGCCGGGGCTCACCGGCCCGGACGAGGTGCGCCGCAGCCTGGCAGCGGTGGCCGGCACGCTGCTCGGGGTGCAGGTGACCGGTACCCACCTCGAGGTGCGCACCACCGCGCCGGATGAGGTTGCCCGGATCCTGCTCACCGCGACCCCCGCCAGCCATCTCGGCATCGCCGCGCTGAGCCTGGAGGAGGTCTTCTCCGAATTGGTCGCCGACGATCTGCGGCTCGGCGGCCCGGGCGCCGATGGCCGGCCCGGGCCGGCAGGCCAGGACCGCCGATCCCCCGCCAGCGCCGCCGGCAGACCACCGGCCGGTGTCTCACACCAACCAGAGGAGCTCAGATGAATACCGTACCGGCCGCCCGGCAGTCGTATCCGTGGCTCTATACCCGCATCGACGCGCTCAGCAGCCTGCGCCGTCCCGAAATGCTGTTCTTCACCGTCATCATGCCGCTGGGCATGTACCTGCTGTGGGGTGCGATGCAGGACTACTCCGGTATCGACATGGGCCGCGGCAACGTCGCCGCCGCCATCATGATCAACATGGCCACCTTCTCGGTGACCATCGCCGCCACCTGCACGGCCGCCGGAGCCGCGGTGGAGCAGGCCGACGGCTGGGGGCGGCAGATGGCGCTGACCCCTGGCGGGCTGCGCAGCTATGCGATCGCCAAACTGTCGGCCGCCCTGATCGTGGCGATCTGCCCGGTCACGGTCATCTTCGTCGCCGGTCTGTTCACCGGTGCCCGGATGGATGCCCCCTGGGTATGGCTGGCCAGCTACCTGCTCACCCTGCTGGCGGCGATCCCCTTCTCCTGCTATGGCCTGGCCACGGGCATGTGGCTCCCCGCGCAGGCGGCGGTCGGCATCGCCGGGGCCTCGATCAGCGTGTTCGCCTTCCTCGGCAACCTGTTCATGCCGTTAGGCGGCAAACTGTTCGCGTTCGGCCGGTTCACCCCGCTGTACGGTGCCGGCGCGCTGGCCACGCGGCCGCTGCAGGGCGATCTCGTGGCCACCATGACCGGTGCGTTCCACGAGCCGCTGTGGGCACCGGTGGTTAACATCACGGTGTGGACCGTACTGTTCGCCCTGTCGTGCCTGGCGGCTCGCCGCCGGGCGACGGCCCGGCAGTGACCGCCGACGGCAACGGCCCGGTGGCCGGCAACCCGCCCGGCAGCGCGTCACGATCGGCCGGCAACCCGGCCGGCCCCTGGTACCGCCGGCTCCGCTGGGAGGCCTCCCTGCCGGTGGTGCTGCTGCTGTTGTTCCTCATGCTCACCACCGCGGCATCGCCTGCCCCGCCGCTGCCCAAGATCGCCGCGATCAGCGGAATCGTCGCCTTCGCGATCGCCTATCTCTACATAGTCAACACGATGGCGTCCTGGCTTCAGGTTGCCCCGGGCGCCGGGCTGGGTGCGCAACTGGCCCCACTGGCCGTCCCCTTGACGGTGCTGGTTGCCCTGGCCGGCGCGACCGCACTGGTGCTGGGCTGGTGGAGCGTCTTCTTCCTGCCCTATCTGTGCGCCATCGTGCTGTTCGCGACCAGCCTGCGTATCGGGCTTTCCCTGACCGGGGGACTCCTGGTGACCGCGATCACGGCGGCCTTCACCCTCACCACCGCCAACGAGGTCCGCTGGGCGGTCCTGGGCTGTTCGGCCTCCGCGTTCGCCGTGGCGGGAGCCCGGATCGGCGATGAATTCGGCGAACGGTTGCGGAGCACCCAGCGTGAACTGTCCGCCGCCGCCGAACGCGAGCAGATCAGCCGGGACGTCCACGACCTGCTCGGCCACTCCCTGACCGTCCTGACTCTGAAGGCCGAGGTTGCCCAACGCCTGGTGGCGCGCGATCCGGTACGGGCCCGGGCCGAATTGGGCGAGATCGTCGAACTGTCACGCACCGCGCTGGGAGACGTCCGATCCACCGTCAGCCGACTGCGCACCCCCGACCTGGCCAGCCAGCTCCGGGCCTCTCGGGCAGCCTTCGCCGCCGCCGGCCTGCGCGCCGACTTCCGGGGCCGAGCCGCCGACATCCCACTGCCCCAGCGCGAGATTCTCGCCTGGGCCCTCCGCGAGGCGACCACGAACATCATCCGGCATGCGGCGGCGAACAGGGTGCACGTCGAGCTGGCCCCCGGCCGGCTACGGGTGACCGACGACGGCACCGGTATCGGCGATACCCCGCCCGGCAACGGCCTACGAGGTCTCGGCGAGCGAATCGGAGCCGCCGGCGGGCGGCTGCGCATCGGCGTCCCGTCCGGCAGCCACGGCACACCGGGCACCCTGCTGGAGGTCGAGCTGTGAACGCACCGATCCGCGTCCTGATCGCCGACGACCAGCGGCTGGTGCGCGGGGCGCTGGCCACCCTGCTCGGCCTGGAGCCCGACCTGCAGGTGGTGGCCGAGGCCGGCACGGGACGAGCCGTGCTCGAATCGCTCCGGGCCATCCCGGTCGACGTTGCCCTGCTGGACATCGAGATGCCCGATGGGGACGGCCTGTGGGTCGCCGCCCGGTTGCAGGCGGCCGGAGCCACCTGCCGCAGCCTGATCGTCACCACCTTCGGCCGGCCCGGCTACCTGTCCCGGGCGCTGGCGGCCGGCGCAGCCGGTTTCCTGGTCAAGGACACCCCACCCGACCGGCTCGCCGCGGCCATCCGCACGGTACACGCCGGCGGCCGGGTCATCGACCCGATACTGGCCCAGGAACTGGTCATCTTGGGCCCGAACCCGCTGACCGAGCGCGAACAGGAAGCCCTGCGCCTGGCCGCCCGGGGAGCCGATGCCGCCCAGATCGCCGCCGATCTACATCTTGGCGAGGGCACCGTGCGCAACTACCTCTCGAACGCGATCGCCAAAACTCACGCCCGCAACCGCACCGAAGCGGCCCGCACGGCCGAATCCAACGGCTGGCTGTGACACCCGCAGGCCCGGTCGTCACCGGTTGCAGGCCGCTCCCGGCGAACTCGGCACCAGCTTCGTGGCGTATTCGAGCAGGGTGTGACCGTGTGGCCGCTCCCGGCGAACTCGGCACCAGCAGAGCAAGCCCGCCGATCGCATGCCCATCGGCTATGCTGGCCAGGCGTGGCCGGTGCCTGCGGAATCGATGCTCGCCGCCGATGACTGCCGGGCCTTTGGCGCAGCGCGAGAGCCCGGCCGCCGGCGTCAAGACCGTCGAGGAGTTGCTGTGGTGCGTTTCACCGGCTGGATCGTCCGCGAAGGCGAAACCGGCCCCCGGGCCGAATTGGGGAGCCTACCCGGGGATCTGCTCGGCGATTTCGACACCACCGTCCGAGTCTGGTATTCCGGGATCAACTACAAAGACGCGCTCGCCCTGCAGGGCCGGCCGGGGGTGATCCGTACCCACCCCCTGGTGCCCGGCATCGACTTGGTCGGCGAGGTGGTTTCGTCCACCCATCCGCGCTGGCGGCCCGGCGATGTGGTGGTGCTCAACGGCGCCGGATTCGGCGAGGAATACCACGGTGGGCTGGCCGAGCTCGCCCGGGTCAGCGGCGACGATCTGGTGGCGGTGCCCGCCGGTTTCACCCCCAAGCAGGCGGCCGCCGTCGGCACCGCCGGCTTCACCGCGGCGCTCAGCCTGCTCGCCCTGCAACGTGCCGGGCTCACCCCCGGGCGTGGGCCGGTGCTGGTCACCGGGGCCGGCGGTGGCGTCGGGTCGATCGCGTTGGCCCTGCTGGCCGGTGCCGGCTACCAGGCCCATGCGGTGACCGGCCGCCCGGAGCTGCTGCACGAGCAGTTGACCGGTCTGGGGGCCACCGAGATCTGGTCCCGCGCAGATTTGGTCGTACGCAACGCTGAAGGCGAGGTGCGTCCGCTGGCGAAACAGCGTTGGGCAGGTGTGATCGATTCGGTCGGTGGGACGATCCTGGCGGCCGCGCTGGCCAGCCTACGCCAGGAGGGGGTGGCCACCACCTGCGGGCTGGCCGGCGGCGCCGCGTTCCCCGGCAATGTGCTGCCCTTCATCTTGCGCGGAATCTCGCTGCTGGGCATCGATTCGGTGCGTACCCCACCCGGTCGCAGGGCAGCCGCCTGGCGGTTGATCGGCCAAGCGCTCCGTCCCGGTTCGTTGGCCGCGGTCACCAGCACCGTGGCGCTGGCCGACGTTCAACCAGTCGCAGAACGGCTTCTCGCCGGCCACGGCACCGGGCGCACCGTTGTCGCCGTGGCCGGCGCCGGGGTGCCCCGCGATGTGCCGGCGCCGAATCCGCTGCGGCCGCATCCGGTCGATGACACGCGCGGTATCAACCGCAGATGGCATCTGCCGGATCAGCCCGCATCCTGAAAACCGCACCCCGGCACCTAGCTCGGAACGACCTGGCGGGCCATTGGAATGCGCCGTACCCGGGCATGGCGCACCCCCGACCTGCAGCAAACCCCACCGCCGCATGCGATCCGGCGGCGTTTCGCGGATTCGGGGCCGATCCCGGGGCCGGCAAGGCGCAAACGCCAGCGTGCGGGGGATCCGTAGGGCCCCCGGCACCGACGGGGCGATCGGCTCAGTAGTCGGCTTCCTGCACCAGAGCGGGACGCACCACGATCCGGGTCCAGGAACCGATATAGATCCGGTCGTGCAATCCCAACTCCACCCGGCCATCGATCGGCTCCGTGGGCATCGGCTGATCGACCTGACCGATATAGGTGCCATTGGACGAGCCCAGATCCTCCAGGAACCAACGACTGCCGTCGGTGACCAGCATCGCCTGGCGACGGCTCACCCCCGAATCGGTCACCGCGTCCAGATCCGGGCGCGCCCCCGAGGAGCCCCGGCCGATCACCAGGGTTTGTTTGCGCAGCGCCTTGACGATAGGCTGCCCCGGGCTGGGCAGCCGATCCGAGGTCTGCTGGAGGCGATACCACTCGGGATCGATCCAGATCTCTGCCACCCATCTGGCCGCTCCCGACTGAGCGGGTAGCGTCGAAGGCGCCTCCGGGGCCGGGCGGCGCATCGGCGGCGCGGACTCGCCATCGGGGACCGCCCGCGGTTGCTGGGCGGCGGGCCGGGACGCCATGCCCGGGCCG
>CALHWB010000058.1 GCA_938036835.1 uncultured Propionibacterium sp. | reverse complement strand
CCCCAAAAACACTCTCAACAACACTCGTCCCATCCGGCAAACCCCACACCGACACCCCAACACTATTGACGTTCATCATGGTTTAATTCAGTCCTTGCTTTTCTGATCCAGGTTTGCTGGCAGCGTTGCCACGGGCCCAGCTGACAGCGACGGGCGTAGATAGCGCCGGACGCGCCATGTTGAATTGCTCGATGGCGCGCCCGGCACCATTTTTTCACTCGGTCTTCCACTTGAATGCGGAGAGCACCGACGCACAGTTGTTGTTGTGCGGTGCCGTAGCCTTCTCGGTGCGCTTCGGCGTGACCTTAACGACCTGCATCCTCTTCATCTGGCTTCACCTCCTTCCGTCTCCGGTCCATGAGACGTTAGGTTAACCTAACCTGACATGGGTGTATAGCATTCGCTGGAAGTTTTTTCACGAAACATGCACATCTGCGCCCCTTTATCCGCTGGGGCGGACCCACCGGGCAGGTCTCGCCGGGGCGCCAGCCAGCCAACTCGCCCGACCCGATTCGGCGTTGCTGGAGTAGCGGCATTTCTCGGATTGAAACCGGGTTTACTAGGGATTATGCTGCCTAGTCGAGGCACAGGTCAACCAAGCCGATCCGGCATCGGCCATGGCCCGGGTAGGAGCTCGGCCGGGAGACGATTCAGCCGACCCGGCATCATCGGGACGACACGCCGTCCCCGGCACACATCGACTCATGACGCACTGGAAGTTGGGGTCCCCGGTCAGGAACCGGCCGGTTCGTGGGCGGCCGGGACCGGAAGACAGTGACCGGTGACCAGAATCCGGGCGGCCCTGGCCCCAGGCAGGCCAGGTACCTGGTCGAAACGATCCCGGCGTCTCAATGACCTACAAGTAAGCCCACGGGACGAAAAGGGCTTTAGGTGGAGGGCCGTGCCTGGCAAACGACCCCAGCCCATCACGAGAAGGCCAGATGCAACCGTCCGGTCTCGGGGCTGACCAATCTTTCGACGTGAACCTCGAAAACTCTTTCGATCAATTCAGTGGTCAGCACCTCCTCCGGCGCGCCTGAAGCGATGATCTGGCCGTCACGCATCACATGGATCATGCTGCAATGGGCTGCGGCCAGGTTCAGGTCGTGCAAGGCCGCCAAAGTGGTGATTCCCAGGCTGCGGATGAGATGCACCAATTCCAATTGGGCCCGGATATCCAGGTGATTGGTCGGCTCGTCGAGCAGGATTACCGAACTCTGCTGGGTCAATGCCCGGGCCACCAGGACGCGCTGTTTCTCGCCACCGGACAGCGTGGAGAACACCCGGTGTTCCAGACCGTCCATGCTCACCTCACGCAGCGCTTCGTGAGCCAGCGCGAGATCGTGATCGGTGGTATTCTGCAGAGGCCGCTTATGCGGTATACGGCCCATCAGCACGACTTGTAGGACGGAGAATTCGAAGTCCGCATGGCGTTCCTGGGTCACCACCGCCGTCTGCCGAGCAGATTCCCGGGCCGATATCAACCAGACGTCCCGGCCGGTGACCTGGACATGACCCGCATCGGGGCGCAACGCTCGGTACACGGTGCGTAGCAAGGTCGATTTCCCTGAACCGTTGGGGCCGACCAGCGCGGCGAATTCCCCTTTGCTGACCCCCAGGGATGCGCGATCGAGGATCGAATGGTCGTCGATCGCCACCTTTATTCCCTCTACTTGAATGTCACTCATCAGTCTGCTTCCGTGTTGGACCGGTTGCGTAGCAGCCAGAGGAAGAACGGTACTCCGATGGCGGCGGTGACGACGCTAAGCGGCAATTCCAGGGGTGCCTTTACCGTACGCGACACCGTGTCGACCACCTGCATCAATAACGCGCCCACCAGGAAGGCGAGGGGTAACACTCTGCGATGCGCCGAGCCGACGATCAGCCGGACGAAATGCGGCACGATCAGACCCACGAAGGCTATCGCTCCGCTGACTGCCACCATGACGCCGGTCAATAGGGAGGTGACCAGGACCAGCGTTATCCGCAGTCGCTGCACATCGATGCCTAGCGCGACCGCGGTGTCGTCGCCGGTCAACAGCGCATCCAGGGGGCGAGCGTAGACGAAAAGTATCAGGCAGCCCGCCAATAGGACCACCACCGGGATGAACAGGCCGTCCCAGCGGATCATCGCCAGACTGCCGAGTAGCCAGAACAACACCCCTTGGAGTCCCTGCGGGCTGGGAGCGCTGATCAACAAGTAGGAATAGCCCGCTTGGAAAAGATAGGCGATGGCCACTCCGGCGAGGATCAGCCGAGTGGGAGTCACCCGCCCGTGGCGCTGAGCAATCGCATAGACGGCAAAGGTTGCCACCATGCTGCCGATGAAAGCCGCTACCGACAGCGGCGCGGCGCCGATCGCCGACGAGCCCAGCACCAGCACCGCCACGGCACCGAATGCGGCCCCGCCGGACACCCCGAGCAGATAGGGGTCAGCCAGCGGATTGCGAACGACAGCCTGCAAGGCAGCCCCGACCAGCGATAGGCCCGCTCCCACCACTAGGGCCAGGATCGCCCGAGGCAACCGGAGTTCCCAGATGATCTGGTTCTCGGTGGGTGTGCCTGCCGGGCCGAAGAAACCCGGCGCGATGTGGTTTGCGATGATTCCGCCGGTCACGTCCAGCGGGACTCGAACAGGTCCCAGGCTCACCGCCACCACGGTGGCTAAGACGATCGCCACCACCAATGCGGCGAAGCAAAGCGGGACCAGGCCTCGGGCGACAGACATCGACCGCCCGGACGTTCGTGCCCTCGAGAAGGAAAACGGCGCTCTGGAGCCACCTTTAGGCTGTCGTTCGCTCATATCGTATCGGTTCCTACTTGAAGGCGTCCGGATGCAATGCGGTCGCGATCTGGCGAACGGCCCGCGCATTCCGAATGCCTGGCGATAGTTCGATGCTCTCGATATGGATGAAGCGGTTCTCGATCACGGCATCGCTATTGGGCAGGGCGGTACGCAAATAGTCTTCCTTGGCCCGGGCCTCGTCTTCCAGCGGGCCGGATTCATAGTTTGCCGTTAGAATCGCCTGTGGGTTCGCTCCGGCCACCGCCTCTTTACTCACCTCCGGATAGGTCTCCAAGGAGGACCCTGTGGGGGTGACCACGTTCTCGGCTCCGGCCAGGGAGAAATCGAAATAGGCGTTGCTGATGCTGGTGAACGGGCCTTCTCCGGAGTCATAGGCGAAAAGCCGGACCGGCTGCTTGTCCTTGATCCTGCTCCGCACATCGGCTACCTCGGCTTTGAGATCGTCGATCAATGCCTCGGCGCGATCGGAAACGGAGAAGATCGAACCGAGATTCCTGATATCCTGGTAGACCAATTCTTCGGTGCTCTGCCCGCCGCATTCGCTGATCCCATCGCCCGCCGAGAGGATATAGACTTCGGCACCGGCAGCCTTGAAGTCCTCGATGGAGGCGACTCCTCGCGAGGCGTTCACTTCGAAGCTTCCGCTGGCCAGCACAAAATCGGGTCTGGCGGCCAACTGCACCTCGCGCGAGGCGGCCATGGATTGCTGATTGTCCGGTAGGCCCGGAGTGAGTTCTGGAATCGCGTTGAATGCAGCCTCCTGCTCGGGCAACAGCGGCGACTGCTTGAACGGCTGACGTCCCACCACCTTGTCTTCCAGGCCGAGGGCGATCATGAGTTCCACGGTGTTCTGATAGCCGGTGATCACCCGTTCGGGTGCCTTCTCGATGGTGATCTGACGCCCGCAGTTGTCAATGGTCAGCGGGTAACCGGTGGAATTGGCGCTCGCACCGGCCCCCCCATTGCCGGCACCACCGCCTGATGCGCAGCCGCTGAGGGCAAGCATTGCGATCATCCCTACGGCGACCTTGGATGTCCATCGTGGTTTCATATGGTTCCTTTCACTGGGTGTCAGGTGGATAAAACTGGCGATCAGAGGGGCGAATCGTTGCCTTTTCGAGCACCGCCGATCAACTGGGCGCCGACGAGATCGCGATAGACACCGGGACGGGCGATCAATTCGTCATGGGTTCCGATCTGAGCGACCGTTCCACCGGCCAGGACGATGATCCGGTCGGCACGCCTGATGGTAGACAGCCGATGAGCGATGATGATCGTGGTGCGTCCTCGCCGTGCGGCCATCAGGGCGGTATTGACCTCTTCTTCGCTGATGGTATCCAGATTGGATACCGATTCGTCGAGAACCAGGATTGGCGAATCCTTCAACATGGCCCGGGCCAAGGCGATTCGCTGGCGCTGGCCACCGGATAATTTCGTCCCCATCTCGCCCGGAGTGGTGGCGTAGCCATTAGGCAATGCGGCGATGAAATCATCGGCGAGCGCCGCCCGGGCGGCCACCCGGATTTCTTCGTCGCTGGCCCCGGGGCGCGATAGGCGGATATTGTCCGCGACCGGGATCGCGAACAGATAGGCGTCCTGGGGTACCACCGTCACTAGGTCGCGCAGGTTTTCCTGCGGGAAATCGCGGATGTCATGGCCGCCGATGCGGATGATGCCACGGTCCGCATCCCACAGCCGCATGAGCAGATGTGCGCAGGTCGATTTCCCCGCACCCGAATGCCCCACGATGGCGACGGTCTGCCCCGCGTGGACGGTGAAGGTCAAGTCGTGGACGGTAGCGCCCTCGCCTGCCTCGTAGCGGAAATCGACTCGTTCGAATTCCACCTCTGGGACTATGGGCCCAGCCGGTGGCGTAGCCACCAGGTCGCTCACCGCAGGTTCGGCGCGCAGCACCTCGTCGATACGCGCAGCCGAGGCAGCGACGACATTGAGATCGCGGGCGACGTCGGCCACCGCTAGCACCGGAGTCAATGAGGTCAAAGCGATAACCACCGCCACCGGAGACCAGCCAACGTCCAGTCGCCCGCTGGCTACCAGCCAGGCCGAGGCTGCCAAGACGCCCAGAAGTCCAGCGACGGTCAAGGCATCGGCGACCGATCGTTCGTTGCTGGATCGCCGGGCGTGGGCTGTCTTTGCCCGGCGGAGCCGTAGACCCGCCTCAGCGATCCGTTCTTTCTGGATCTCACCCGCCCCGAAGATGACCAATTCGCGTAGCCCGTGGATGGCCCCCGAGGCCTGCGCGCTCAATTCAGCCGTCGCGGAGCGCAACTCGTCGCCTTGCCCGAGAGCTCCCCGGCGCGACCAGGAGGAAAGAACCACGAGCAAGACCACGGTAACCAGCAGCACCACCGACAGCAGCCAATGGAAGAAACCCAGCACGACGATCGCGGTCAGCGGCGTGATACAAGCCACCGCCAGGGGGGCCAGGGTGTGAGCGTAGAACAACTCCAGCTGTTCGACATCGTCGCTGATGGTTGCGCCCAAATCTCCCGACCGCCTGGTCAGCAGATAGGCCGGTGCTAAGCGTTCGAATGCCTCGAATACCCGGGAACGCATGATGGCCAGGACCTCGAAGGCCGCCACATGGGCGAGATAGCTTTCGGCCAAAGGGGTCAGAGCGGCGAAGGGCACGAGCACAGCCAATACGAGCAGACCTCTGCGGAGTGTTTCCGCATCGGCTTGGCCGAGTGCCTGCCCGACCAACCACGCGCTCACTGCACCCGAGGCGAGCACCAGGATCTGGTGGCAGGCCGCCGCCGTGACCGCGGCCGCCAGAAGAATCCGATGCCTGGCGGTGAGCAGCGCGAACAGCGGCCGCAAGCGCCGGATGGTGGCGATATCGCCAGCGGGCGTCGGCCGGGGTTCCTCGCTCATCGAACCGCCTCCTCCGCATCGATCAGCTGATGGTAGATGCCTCGCCCAGCCAATAGATCGTGTGGGGTGCCGGCCTCCAGCAGCCGGCCCGAATCCACAACGGCGATGTGATCGGCATCGTGGACGGTGGACATGCGATGCGCGATGACCAAGGTGGTGCGCCCGGCAGACAAAGCGGCTAGCGCATGCTGGATCTCGGCCTCATTGACGGTATCGATACTGCTTGTGGCCTCGTCCAAAACCAGGATGGGGGCATTCTTGAGCACCGCCCGGGCGATAGACAGCCGCTGCCGCTGCCCCCCCGAAAGTCTCATGCCACGCTCACCGACCACGGTATCCAACCCGAGGGAACATTGCGCCACGAAATCGGCGGCCCGGGCCACCTGCAATGCATGGCCGATGTCTTCTTCGCTGGCCGACGGCCTGGCCATCAACAGATTGTTGCGGATCGTGTCATGGAAAAGGAAGGTGTCCTGGGTCACCACCGCGATGCGGGCGCGGAGTTCGGTCAACGGCATATTCCGGATATCGTGGCCATCGATGAGGATCCGCCCACTGCCCGGGTCAAAGAATCTCAACAGCAATGAGACCAGGGTGGACTTCCCGGAACCCGAGCGGCCAACGACCGCGACCCGCTCACCGGGAGCCAACTCCAGCGAGAAATCATCCAGCGCCGGCCGCGGATCGGAATCGGGATAGCAAAAATGAATTCCCTCGAAGTTCACCGCAGACGATTCGCTTAAAGCATCGGGGCGATTTACCGGAGGCGCGGGCCGAAGAACCACAGGCCCCTCGGTATCCAATGATTCGAAAAGCACCCTGGTCGCCTGCCATGCCGCGTAGCTGGCATGATAGGCCTTGTTGAGTTCCTGCAACGGGCGGAACGCCTCCCCGGTGAGGATCAGAATGATCAGGAGTTCCGTGCCGCTCACATGGCCGCCGACCAGCCGCAGCGAACCGACCCCGACCGCGACCGCGGTGCCCACCCCGGACAGTAGGGATAACGCGCCGATGAACACTCCCTCGGCGGTGTTGACCCGGATGGATTCGCGACAGAACGCTTGAGCGCCTTCATAGAGTTTCTCGCCCTGCCGCCTGGTGGCATTGAATGCCTTCAGCGTGGCCATCCCACGGATCACATCCAGGATTTCGGAATACATCTTGTGATAGCGCGCCCACCACGCTCTGCCATAGATGCTCCAATAGCTGCGGGCCCGCCACAGCACCAGTGGGCCAAGCACTCCACAACTCAAGACAATTCCACCCACGAACGGATCCAGCCAGATCAGATAGCCACAGATCAGGAGGAAACCGATCGCCGACGCCCATACCTGAGGCAGGAAGCGAGAGATATAGGGATCGAGTTTCTCGATCGCGTCCACCAGCGTGGTCTGGACCTTCCCGGTATCCTGGATGAGCAGGCGTCCTGGACTGGCATAAAGAATAGTATCCAGAAGCCGCTGGCGGGCAGCGGCCTTAATATCGGCAGCCAGTTCAACCCCGCTCGTACCGATGTATCGAAATACGAGCGAACGCAAAGCCACCGCAATCACGATGGCCGATAGAAACCATAAACCCGTTGAGTGCGGGCCCCGGGTGAAGATCATCGCCAAGAATTGTGCGATGAGTACGCCCTGAGCCACGTAGCTGGCGGTCACGAGCAGCTGACCAACGGTCAGGGCGAGCAAACGGAGCCATCCCAAAGAAACCAAACTGAGTAGTCGTGGAGCGATCAAATGGCTTTCTCCCTCATTACTCGAGCTCCCTCATTACTCGAGGCGGCGGTGCCACGGAAATGTCTCGCCACTTAGGATAGCCTAAGTCGCTGCACGATACACGCCAGGTGCCTGATCGGTGGCACTCGAAGCGACTAGCAACATCGACATTATCCCTAGCCAAACCAATTTGGGTTGGCTAGGATGGGCAACTTGGGCTACCCCTGTCGATGGTGGAAGCCCGGGGCGCCCGGCAGCCGGCCTGGTCGTTGACAACGGGTCGGGGCGGACGAAACGCCAACCCGCGCCCCGACAAGGCCTCCCCGAGAGATCTTACTTACGACCTGCGGGCGCCTCAGCCGGCATCTGCCCAAACAACCCACGAACCAGGTTAGTCGTCGGCGCAAAACGCAAAGCGGCTACCCGAAACGGTAGCCCTTGGCATATCCTTCGGCAAAGAAATCACCTGATATCTCCCGGTGGGGCCCGGGAACCATCCCAGGCCCCACCGGGAGATTGGCCCTAGCGGCTCAGTTACCCGTCTTGGGCAGACCGGGCTTCGCGGCCTTAGACGGAGTCGGATCGCTATCCGATGGGGTTGGGGCCGGAGCCGGCGTGCTAGCCGACGGGGTCGGGCTCGGGCTCGGAGTCAACCGGGGAGCCGCAATCCAAGAAACCTCGCCATCGGCATCGGCCGTGACTTCTTCGCTCCCCACGACCACGATGGTCTGGGTGCGGCCCTCACGCGAGATCAGCAGGTTGCCGGCGAACCGCGAACCCACCACGCTGGCTGTGATCGAGGCCTTACCGGGAGCCGCATCGGTAGGCACATTGAGGAACAGATCGGTGTTGGTCGGCACCGCATTGAGATCGACCGCGTTGCCCTGGCCATCGACCAATGGGTAATCCACATCGACCCCGACCTTCGCCGCGGCCTCGGAGGAATCGATCCGGATCGGGCCAACCGGCTGGCCGGCCACGCCGGCAGCGTCTGGCGCGTCGATGCCCACGGTCGGGCCGCCGCCCGTGGTCAGACCGGTGTTGGCGGAACCGGTCAGGTAGGCGAACAGCGTATCCACTCGATGCGACACATCGGCACCCACCGACTCGGCAACCCCCTGGTATTCCAAGCCGTCGGTCAGATGCCACAACGCGGCCTGGGTGGCCGTGATGGCCTCCCTGGCGGTCAGGCCCGCGATACCCGAGGCCTCGCTCAATTCAGCAAGAGACGTTTGCGGATAGCTGCGCCGGGCGATCCAGGCCACCTTGGCACGGACCGTGGCATCGGTCGCGAACCTGTTGTCGCCCGGGAACGCGTCCCAGCCAACCATCTTCAGACCATGGTTCTGCTGATAGTTGACCTTCGACTCGATGCAATAAGCCCGCAGCGGCTCCCGGCCCGGGCCAGTCAGCACCTTGAACAGAATCGGGCGCATATTGCCGCTGGCGAACTTGACCAGGTAGCCGGGCTCGTTCTCATTCGACGATGCGGTGCGCGGATACCCATCCGGGAAGTCGTGCTCGTCGGCGTATGCGGGCTGGCCCCCCAAAGCCAGCATCAACAGCGCGGTCAAGAGCGCGACCCCAAGGGCCTTCAATCGTAAAATGCCACTTGGCATGTGTAGAATCCTCCCCATTTCCCGCGATCTCGCGGGGGTATACCAACCTCTGGCAGGCTACCCCCTAAGGGGGCCACCCACCACCAGTTTGCCAAGACTTTCCCCCAAAACGGTGAAGATCTCTACACTGCTTCGTCTCCGCTTGTCGGCTAGATCCGCGGGGCAGCATCCCGGCAACATATCCCACCCAGAGACTAGCCGATCGACGCGCCATCCTCCAACCACGGTCTGGCCTGGCTCGACGCAGGTAGCACGATCGGCGGATGAGTTATGGCGACCAACCGCTCGGCCAACCGCGGCATGGCGCCCAATGCTGTCACCGCGGCGGTAGACCCGGAGCCGGGCGACCGGCCCACGCCCGCGGCTCAAGCCGGGAACCCCGCCTCCCCCAACCGGCTCACTCCTGATTGGCGGTGGTCTCCCGCAAATAGGCAATTGCCTGGTCGATATCGCCATCCATCAGCACCGTGCCCCGGCTGAGCACCACCCCGCGCTCGCACACCGACGACACCAAGTCCAGGTCGTGGCTCACCACGACCAGGGTCTGACCGGAGGCCCGCAACTCGCGGATCTTGGCGATGCACCTGCGTTGAAAGGGCTCATCGCCCACGGTGAGGATCTCATCCACCAGGAAGATGTCGGGTTCGGAGAACACCGACACCGCGAAGGCAAGCCGCAGGAACATGCCCGAGGAGTAAAACTTCACCTCGGTGTCGATGAACCTATCGACATTGCTGCCGGCGGTCGCGAAGGCGACGATGTCGTCGAACTTGGCATCGATCTCCGCCTGGCTCATCCCTAGGATTGCCCCATTCAGGTAGATGTTCTCCCGGCCGGTCAGATCCGGATGCAGCCCGGCGCCCACCTCGATGAGACCGGCCACCCGGCCGCGGATCCGGCAACTGCCTGCATCGGGCTGCAGCACCCCGGAGATCACCTTGAGCAGGGTGGATTTGCCCGAACCGTTGACCCCGAGCAGCGCCACCGACTCTCCCCGGCAGACCGTCAGGTTGACATCGTTCAGGGCCCGGAAGGATTCCCGCAGTTCGCCCTTGCGGCCACGGAAGGTCCACACGATGTACTCCTTGATGGAGCGGGTGTGCTTCAGGACGAATTTCTTGACCACCGACTGGCACACCACCATCGGCAGGCCCGAAACCGGCGACGATTGCCCAGCCATCAGATTTCCTCGCCGAAGTGCCCCTGCCACCGCCGGAACACCAGTTGCCCGAGCAGCACCAGCAGGCCAGCCAGCAGCCCGGCACCCAGAATCGAAGGCAGCCAATCCCCCGGAACCGCGCTAGCCTGCGCCGCGGCCCGGGTGGGCAGCCAGAAACCCTGGTGGGCCAGCTCGACGGCGGCGGTCAACGGGTTCCACTGGTAGACGAGGAATGGCCCGTCCGGCAGCACCCGCTCCACCATCGCCCAGGTGTAGAAGACCGGCGACAACCAGATCGCTACCATGTTGAACAGTTCGATGAGGTTCTCCGCATCCCGGTAGAACACATTGAAGGTGGCGAAGACCAGCCCCGCCCCAAGCCCGAAGGTCGCCACCAATCCGATAGCCGCCAGCAGGGCGGCAATATTGGCCGGCCCCGGACGCCACCCCAGCAGCAGGCAGCCGATCAGCAGCACCACCAGCTGCGGAACCAGATGCACCAGGGCCACCCACAGACTGGAAACCGGGAACAGCTCGCGCGGCATGTAGATCTTGCCGACCAGCGGGGCGTTGAAGATGATCGAGCGGGTGGCGTTGATCACGATCTCGTTGAAAAAATTGATCATCACCATGCCGCTGAACAGGTAGATCACGTAATTGGGAATCTCCCGGCCGACACCGATGAAATGCCCCATCGCCAGCCAGTAGACACACAGTTGGACGGCGGGTTTGACATAGCTCCACACCATGCCCAGCACCGAACCGCGATAGCGCACCCGTAGTTCCTTGTTGACCAGCAGTTTCAACAGGAAACGCCAACGCAGTACCTCTACCAGGCCCGCGCTGCGGCCCGGCGAACGCAGTTGGGTGGCCGCCAGTTCCGGGGCGGTCACCGGTCGGTCCGGGCTGGCGTGGCTGGCTCGCCGGCCCGGGGCCGGTTGGTCGGAGAGATCCCGAAGGTGCGTTCCCAGGCGGCGAAACCGGCGAGCTCGGGCAGGGCCGCGCGGTAGCGGGCGGCCAGTTGCTCCCAATCGCGCCAGATGGCCGCGTAGTTGCGTACCGAAGCCGCCAGCATCTGGCGCGCCAATCCCGGCCGGCGGCGGTACCAGGCGATCCCGGTGCCCTCGGCATTGGTGACCAGCGCCGAATCGAATTGAGCCACCTTCCACCATTGGTTGTCGGTATGCACCACGGTGGTCTGCGGACGCTCGTGGGCACCGGCGGGCAGCGGGCGCAGCTGCCGGGCCAACGCCTTCAGTCCCATCTCGACCAGCTTGCGGCGCGAAACCGGTCGCTCCTCGTCGGCGGCCAGATCGGCCTGGATCCGCCACTCGGTATTGGCCATACGCCTGGGACGAATGGTCTTGCCGGGCCGGGTCGGCGGGGCCGGCGGATAGTCCTCGTAGTCGGCCTTGAGGGTTGAATCGTCGTAGTCCTCAGCCATCCTGCGGACATCCAGGATCCGGCTGGCCAGCAACTCGTGCAGGCGATCCGGTCCCGCCAGCACATCGCGTTCGCCAAGCAGCCGGCCCGCCACCGTGTAGTACTGCATTGAGACCAGATGCTTCAGGTCATTGATCTCGGCATTCTTGATCATTTCCCCACCCTTACGAGCCGGGGAATGGATTAGCGCGGTGATGATGCGGTTCCGGTTGTGGAAGTAGGCCTGCCAGCCCACCAGATCGTCCTTGTCGGCCCAGCTGACATGCCAGACGGCTGCCCCGGGCAGCGAGATCGTCGGATAGCCGGCGGCCAGGGCCCGCAGCCCATATTCGGCATCGTCCCATTTGATGAACAGCGGCAGGCCGAGACCGATCTCGCGGATCACCCGGGTCGGGATCAGGCAGCACCACCAGCCGTTGTAGTCGACATCCACCCGGGTGTGTAGCCAGGTGGTCTCGCGCAGCCCACGCCGCGAGAAGTCATGCCCCAGATACTGGTTGAACCGTGGCAGGCTGGGCACCCAGGTCACCCGGTCGACGATCTCGCCGAAGGTGTGCAGCACCGGACGGTTCAACAGATCAAACATGTGCCCGCCGACCAGGCTGGGCACGGTGGCGAGGTCGGCGAAGGTGACCATGCGGATCACGGCCTCGGGTTCGATGGCGATGTCATCGTCCATCAGGATCACGTAGTCGGAGACCTCGCGGACCGTCGCCTCATATTGACCGCGCGCGAAACCACCCGAACCGCCCAGATTAGGTTGCTCGATCGCCTCAAGCCGACCCGCCAGCCGCTGGCTGACCTCGGCGAAGCCGGGGGCCGCCGCCACGCGCTGCGAGCCGTGGTCTACCACCAGGATCTGATCCACCACGGCAAGCAGATCGGGATCGTCGGCCATCGCGTTCAGGTTACCGATCACATAGTCCGTCTTGTTCATGGTCGTGGTGGCGATGGTCGCCGAACCATGCCGGCGGCCCGACTCCGGCACCCACCAGGTGGCCTCGTCCAGAATCAGTTCGGTGCCACCGGCCGACAGATCGAACCAATACCAGCCGCCGTCGCCGAAGGTGTTCAATGCGAGATCGAAGACCTGCCGCCGCCGGTCACCCGCCACCGGGACGGCCTGCACCCGCATCTGGTGGCCGCGGCCGGTGGATCGGTAGACCGTCAGGATGCCGGCCCCGCTGGTGATCACCTCCAACCGAACCCGGCGCACGACGGTCCAGCGCTTCCAATAGCTGGCAGGAAAGGCGTTGAAGTAGCTGCCCAGGGAGACATGCCGGCCCGCCGGGATGCGCAGCGAACACCGCCCGAGCACGTCGGTGGGCTGGATGCGGATGCCGGACCGGCGATCCTCCTCGCCGCGATCCACATACAACGGAAGCACATCCCGGTCGCCATCCACCGGGAAGATGACCCGGGCGGCGATCCGATACCCGTCGGCGCTGCGGTGGCTGACGTCGCTCACGCGTCCACGCCCCCGCTGTTCAGCTCGGCGCCCTCGACGAAATGGGGCCGCAGCGAGTTGTCGAACATGGTCAGCGCCGAGGCGATCGCCATGTGCATGTCCAGGTACTTGTAGGTGCCCAACCGGCCGCCGAACAATACCATCGGCTCGGCCAGCGCGGCATCGCGGTAGCGAACCAGCCTGGCCCGGTCCTCCGCGGTGTTGACCGGGTAGTAGGGCTCGTCGTCGCGCCCGGCGAAACGGCTGTACTCCCGGTGGATGACGGTCATGTCGGCCGGATAGTCGCGTTCCGGATGGAAGTGCCGGAACTCATGGATGCGGGTGAAGGGCACGTCGAGATCGGCGTAGTTCATCACGGAGGTCCCCTGGAAGTCGCCGGTACCGGTCAGCACCTTCTCTTCCAGATCGATGGTGCGCCACGACAGGGCACCCTCGCGATAGTCGAAATAGCGGTCCACCGGGCCGGTGTAGACCACGGGTACCCTGCCGACGATCCTCGCCTTCGAGTATTCGTGCGTCTCGTCGAAGAAGTCGGTGCCGGTCAGCACGGTGATCAGTGGATTGTCGGCCATCCGGGTCAGCCACGGGCCGTAGCCGTCGGTGGGTAGTCCCTCGTGGGTGTCGTTGAAGTAGCGGTTGTCGTAGGTGTAGCGCACCGGCAGCCGGCTGACGATGGACGCCGGGAGCTTGGCTGGCTCGGTCTGCCACTGTTTGGCGGTGTAGTTCATGAAGAAGGCTTCATACAGGGGACGGCCCACCAAGGAGATGCCCTTCTCCACGAAGTTCGCCGGTTCCCTGTCGCCCAGCTCCCGGGCCTGCTCCCTGATCAGGGCCCGGGCCTGGTCAGGGGTATAGGCGGCCCGGAAGAACTGGTTGATGGTGCCCAGATTCACCGGCATCGGGTACACCTCACCCCGGTGGGTGGTGTACACCTTGTGCCGGTACCCGGTGAACGAGGTGAACCGGTTGACATATTCCCAGACGCGTTCGTTGGAGGTATGGAACAGGTGCGCCCCGTAGCGGTGGACCTCGATGCCGGTGGTCTCCTCGCGCTCCGACCAGGCATTGCCGCCGATATGCCCGCGGCGCTCCACGACGACCACCTTGCGGCCCAGTTCGCCGGCCACCCGTTCGGCGATCGTCAGACCGAACAGGCCAGCGCCCACCACAACCAGATCTGCATCCATGTCACTCCTAGCGAAGCTGCGCCCCACCGTGGACGCCTGCGGCCAATCTACCCGAGATGTGCCGCCGCCGGCCGCATGGCTGGGCGCCGGCACCGCCCGGAACCGGCCCGCCGGAGTCCGGCAACTGGCCTACCGGAAGACGTTGGCCAGGAACAGCACCACCCCGCCGGCCACCGCCAGGATGCCGACGTACTGCATCGGGATGAAGAACAGGGTGTGATTGTTGCGCAACTCGTCCAATCGTTTGTCCAGGCGCTGCAATAGCACGTCCGACTGCGCCCGGGCCTCTTGCTGGCTGGCCGGCCAGGGGAACTCCGAACCGCCGTGGAAGCGTTCCTGGGCGATCAGGGCCTCGTATTGTTGCCGCTGCTCGGCCAGCAGTTCGGCCTTGCGTCTGGCGGGCTGGTTGAGGTTTAGGTGCTGACCGAGGAAGTAGACGCCCACCCCCGCAATCACCAGGCCGATCCCCATCAGGCTGCTGTAGGCCGGGTCCGATTCGCCGATGCCCAGCATCGCGGCCAGTAGCGAACCCAGGCCAAGACCCAAGCCGATGCCCAGCAGGGCGAGGATTCCGAGGCCACGCCAGATGATCACGCGGGGATCTTAGCCCGATCCCGGTCCACCGGTAGCCCGGTGGGCCTGGCCGGGTTACCGCGCCGGATGCAGCGCGATTCGCTCGAGCCGGTTCGGGCGAGGTTCGGGGCGGAAGGTCCACGATTTGTTCAAGCCGAACTGGCACACCGCGATCAAGGGCAGGGTGATCGCCTTGGCCCAGATCCGGTCCAGCCCGGCCACCCCGGTCAGCCCGGCCAGCAGCAGGGTGGAAAGCCCCATGCCGGTCAATCCCACGGTGAGGAAACGCAGGGCACGCAACGCCCGGTGATCGGTCTGGACAAAGGTCAACCGGGAATTCAGCAGGAAACTGACGGTGATCCCGGACAGCACACCGAACACATTGGCCACCAGCACGGCAACGCCGAGCCAGCCGATCAGCATCGAGTAGACCAGGAAGTCGGTGAGTGCGCCGAGGCTACCGAACAGGCCATACCTGATCAGCTGTCCCAGCAGCCGCAGCCACGACCGGGCGCCGCGGCCGGGGGACGGCCGGGCCGGTGGGGTCTCGCCTTCGCGATGCCGACTGCGGTTCACCGCAGCCTCGTGGTCGTCCATTGCCGGACCGCCCGGGCACAGAACCGGATGAAACTCCAACTGGGCAACCATCGGCGGTGCTGCCGCCAGCTGCTGCCCACCACGCCGGTTCCGCGCCGGTCGCGAGCGCTCACCGGAAACTCTAGGACGCGCAGCCCCCGGCAGCGGGTCAGGGCGGAGATGAGCAGATTTGGTGTCATGGCATCGGCCGGCAGCCCGGCGATCAGGTCAGCCAGCACGCCATGGCGGTACAGCCGCAGCGGGGTATTGGCGTCGGCGGGCAGCTGCCCGCAGCGCAGACCCACCAGCAGCCGGGTGCCGATCGAGGTGAGCCGGCGGAACAACGGATCGTTTCGCTCGCGGCGGACTCCTTCGGCGACATCCACCTGGAGCGCGCGGAAGACCTCGACCAGCCGAACCATCTCGGCCACCTCGAACTGTCCGTCGCCGTCCACGGCCAATACCAACTCCCGGCGGCCGGCGAGACCGGCCTCCAATGCCTGGCGGGTGGTTGGTCCGTGACCCCGGTTGGCCGGCGCCTCGATCAGACGCACCTGCGGCAGCCCCAGGCCGGTCACCACGGCGGAGGTGTCATCGGTGGAAGCATCGTTGACCACGACCACCTCAATCGCCGGCCCGAAACCGGCGACGATTTCACGCAAGAAACCACCGATGCCGTCACCTTCGTTGTAGGCCGGCATCACGACGGTCAGGTCCAGCACACAGCACCTTCCTTGCGTCCGGGGGACGCCGACGGCCACATCAGCGCGTCTCATCCTAGGTGATGCCCACCGATCGACCGACACCCGCCGATATCCCCTAGCCCACGTGGTGTGCTGGGCGCATCCGCCGCATGGACCGATGGCCCAGCACCGGGCATCCCGGTTAGGCTTGCCTGAATCCGCACGGCATGCCGTGCGCTTCCGCAAGCGCCGGCACGGTACAAGGAGCAACCATGGCGCACCCACCGGCCAGCCGGGATCTACCAGCCGATCGGGCTACCGCTGGGCGGCCACGCAGACCGGCCATCCGCATCGGCAGCGCGGCCGGCCGCCGGGCCAATGTGGTCGTCTTCGTGTTGTCTTGCCTGGCGTCCGTGACGCAGGCCGGGGTGTTGATCGCTATCGGGCGAGCCGTTGGGGACATCATCGCCGGGATGCCGCCCAACCGCTACTTGTTCATCGCTACCTATTGCGCGGCCGGATCCGCCCTGGCCCACTTTGTGGCCCAGGCGATCTCCCGGGAGGCGGCGGCCAATGAGGAGAGCCGGCTACGCCACCGCGTACTGGCCCATCTGCTGGCCATCGGCCCGGCTCGTGCCACCCGGGTGCGCACCGGCGCCACGGTCTCGACACTCACCGACGGGGCCGAACGAGTGGCCCTGTACCGGCAGACCTTCCTACCGCAGGCCGTCGCCTCGGGTCTGGCACCGGCCTTGGTGGTGCTGCTTTTGGGGATCGTGGCCGATCCGGTGCCGGCCGTGACGCTCGGGATCGCCGTGGTCGCCATTCCCGCGCTGATCGGGGGTTTCCAGCGGCTTTTCCGCCGCAGTTCGGCAGATTCCCGTAGGCAGCGCACCGAATTGGCGGCCCGCTATCTGGATGCCATTCAGGGGCTCACCACCTTGGTGCTCACCGGCGCTGCCCGGCGTACCGAGGACTCGCTGCGCGCGGCAGGCGAAGCGAACCGGCGGGCCGTGATGCGGCTGCTCGCCGGCAATCAAGTGGTCATCCTGGTCACCGACGGACTGTTCTCCCTGCTGCTGGTGGGCGGCGCCATCGTGTCCGCGCTGCTCCGGCTGCGGGCCGGGGCCATCGGCGTCGGCGATGCGCTGGCCGTCGCGCTGGTAGCCTATGTGCTGCTCGAACCCCTCGACCAGGTGGGTGCCTTCTTCTATGTCGGCATGGGTGGCCTGGCCAACCAGCGGGCCATGCGCGGCATTCTGGGCTTGCCGCTGCCCACGGCGAATCCCGAACCGGCCGCGACCCGGGGCACCGGGCAACCGGACGAGGCCTTCCGATTGACCGATCTGACGCTGGCCTGGGATCAGGCCACCCCGGTGTTGACCGGGGTGGATCTGGTCGCTCGCCGTGGCGAACAGATCGCCCTGGTTGGGCCGTCCGGGGCGGGCAAGTCGACTCTGCTCTCGGTGCTGGCGGGAGAGCTGATACCCCAGGCCGGGCGGGCGGTGGTCGCCGGTGTCGGGCTCACCTGGGCCACCCGCGATGCGGTGCGCGCCCGATCGGCGCTGGTGGCCCAGACCACCTGGCTGTTCACCGGCAGTATCGCCGACAATCTGCGCCTGGCGGCGCCCGAGGCCGACGAACCGGCCATGTGGCGAGCGCTCGAAACCGCCAACCTGGCCGACGAGGTACGGCTGATGCCTGCCGGGCTCGACACCGAGGTCGGCGAGCGGGGCATGGGGCTTTCGGGCGGGCAGGCGCAACGGGTCGCCTTGGCCCGGGCGGTACTCGCCGACCGTGAACTGCTGCTGCTGGATGAGCCCACCAGCCAGGTCGATCTGGCCAGTGAGGCCGCCATCGTGGCCGCCCTGGCCACCATCGGTGCCGGACGCACCGTGGTGACGGTCTCGCATCGGGCCGGTGCCCTCATCGCGGCGAATCGGCTCGTCCGGGTGGACGATGGGCACGCGACCGAAGTGGGCGACGACACCGCCGCGTGGTTGCCGGCATGACCCGGCCGGCTCGCAGGGAACTGTTCGGGTGGGTGCTGGCCACCACCCGGCCGGTGCTGGCCCCGCTGGCGGCGTCCACCCTGTGCCGTATCGCCGATCAGTTGCTCGGGGTGGCCATCTTCGCCTTCGGCGCCGGGGCCGTGGTTGCGGCCGGCCGGGCGGTGGCTGGCGGCAACGGCTCGGCCATCGCGACCGGCACCCTGGTGGTGTTGCTCGTGGCCGCCTGCCTGCTCAAGGCCGCGTTGCGCTATGGGGAGCAGTTCCTGGGCCATCTGGTGGCCTTCAAGGCATTGGAGTTGCTGCGGGCCGAGGTCTTCCACGCCCTGGTGCCGCGGGCCCCGCGGGTGCTGTTGGGCGCCCGCTCGGGCGAACTGATGACCCGGGCCACCAAGGATGTGGACCGAATCGAGATCTTCTTCGCGCACACCTTGGCCCCGATGGTCAGCGCGGTAGTGGTACCCGTTGTGGTATTGGTCACCATCGGGGTGAGCGCCTCGGGGCCGGTCGCGCTGGCCGCGAGCCCGTTCCTGCTGGCCGCGCTGACCGTGGTGCCGGTGCTCGGCCACCGGTCTTCGCTGGCCGCCGCCCGGCGCGCCGCCGGCACCCGCGCCCGGCTGGCCCACCACGTCACCGACAGCCTGCAGGGCATGCGCGAGGTGGTCGGCTATGGCAGGAGTGGTGAGCGGCTGGCGCAAACCGATGCCCTGGGCAGCGCTTTGACCCGCGACTCGCGACCCCCGACCTGGTGGTCGGCGCTGCGCCGGTGTGCCGACCAGATGCTGCTGCTGGCCGCCGCCATCGCGATGGTCTGTGTGGGTCTGGCAGAGTCCCGGGCGGGCAGGGTTTCGGCGGTGGCGCTCGCGGCGAGTATCGCGGCGGTGATCAGGCTGACCGAGGTGGTGCGCTCGGTCGAGGAATTGGCGACCGCGGTGAGCGCCTCGATGGCGGCGATGGAGCGAGTCTGGGAAACCGTGCATTCGCCTCTTCTGGTGCCGGACGGCCAGGCCGATCTGGCACCCGCACGAGCCCGGGAGGTGGCCTGGCAGCAGGTCACCTATAGTTATCCGGGCAGCCACCGACCTGCCCTTGAACAGGTCGATGTGCGGGCCGCGGCCGGGCAGTGGACCTGTCTGGTCGGGGCCTCGGGCTCGGGTAAATCCACCCTGGTCGATTTGGCGTTGCGTTTCGACGATCCGGCTGCCGGCCGGGTTTTGGTGGATGGCCGGGATCTGCGCGAGTTGCGCGCCGGCGCGTTGCGCCGGGAGATCGCATTGGTCACGCAGCAGCCCTATCTGCTGCGCGCCACGGTAGCCGAGAATGTGCGCCTGGCCGCCCCGGAGGCCAGCGATCAGGAGATGGTGGCCGCGTGCCGGGCAGCCGGCATCCACGACGACATCATGGCGTGGCCGCAGCGGTACGAGACCCTGGTCGGCGAGCGCGGCACCAGTCTGTCTGGCGGTCAGGGGCAACGGCTGGCCTTGGCTCGTATGCTGTTGGCCCGGCCCAGTGTTTTGGTGTTGGACGAGTTCACCGCGCAACTGGATCCCGGGCTCGCGGCCCGGGTGCGGGCCGCGGTGCGCGCATACCTGCCAGCGGCCACCATCGTCGAGGTCAGCCATCGCATTGGTGCGCTGCCCGGGGTCGATCAGGTGGTGGTGTTGGATGCCGGCCGGGTGGTTCAGGCTGGCGTACCGGCCGAACTGCTGGCGATCGACGGCCCGCTGCGCCGGCTGGCTGCCCGGGAACCCGAGATCTGTAGCTGACCGTTTCCGGCGCCCGGCGTGGCCCAGCCCGAGGCTACCCGGATTGCGACCCGCGGTTTTCAGGATCGCTGGGGGTACGGCATCGTCGGTTCAGCCGGTGCGAGCTATCTAGTCCTATTCAGGGCCTGTCAGGTTGTCTGTGTAGGCGGTTGGGTTTAGTTGGTTTGGGGAATCGTTCTGGGTAGCGGAACCGAAGCCCAGGAAGGTCGACGCCCGGTTGGAGGCCGCTGCCGCCGAAGGTCGGCAGTGTGATCTCCTGGTGCGGTCCCGGACGTTCCGCGAGCGTGAGCCGCAAACCGTCAGAAACCACGTCGCTCAGGGTTTTCCCCCTGGGAGACTGCCCGTTCCTCGGCGCGACGCGGCACTGAGCATGACCCCGACAACCAGGTCGGCGTCAGGATTCGGTCGAGATTTTGGTAAATTGTCTGCTCTTATCGTCTGAGGATCTGTAGGATCAAAATATCCGGTGGCCCGAGATTGTTGTGCTTTTATTCTCGCGCACTCGTTGAACCATTTGACCAAACCAGGAAAGTCCAGAAGGTGTTGGTCGTCCCTGTCCCGGGTGCCGAGAGCGCATATGACGTGAGCGGCCTCGTCCTGGTCCACGTCCAGTTCCACACCGTTCAGTTCCAAAAAGGTCGTTGCGATGAGCCAGGAGAGACGCTTGTTGCCGATTCGCGTCGTCACTCAGCCAGGAGAGCCAAGGCGCGGCTCCAGCGTTGGCCCATGCGGGCTGCGAGATCCACAACATGGCCGGGATCCGCATCCTGCAGGGGCGTCGAGGGCCGCACCGGCCCGATGCCGTTCAGGCTTTGACGCGTATATTCACGACGCATGGAGTCATGAGTGATCTCGGTGTTGCCGGGGGCATCTTCGGGAAGGTCGCCCCGGGCTTCGCGCCAAGGCTGTTCGGCATGGCTCAGCGCGGAGAGTTCTCCGCCGGTCTTCTTGCCGTAGTGCTCCAGCACCGCATCGGCGATGGCCCTCTGGTCGGTGTCCAGGTCACCGACGGGGCGGGGCTTCCCATGCCAGACATCGGGCACCACCGGACCCTTGGCCCAGGCCTCGATCCGGTCCTCGAACAGGGGCCTGCCCGTCCAGGCCAGCGACCAGGCCTGTGCGTAGTAGAGCAGTTTCTGCTTCTGGACGGGTCCGTCGAAGTGGTGGCTGCTTTCCATGTAGCGCAGCACGTCGCTCGCCCATGTCATTCGAATCGCCTCCTCCACGTCACTTGGCAGTCTGTATCCGACTTCCTGAACTTCAGCATAGGTCGTGGCCCCCACAAGGTTGTCGGGTTTCGACAGTCACGTGCAACATGTGTGTTCGCGGCTGAGATCGAGTCGATCTCTGCTTCCCCGTCTTGGAGATGACGGTTACGGTTGTCCTCGGCGCCGATTAGTTGCGAGCGTGCCCGCGAGTAAGTGGGGACTGGGCCGGGGTTGGAAGCATCGCCGGGGCCGACCACAGGGGAAGGTCCTGCCAAGTGTATGGTGCACCGAGGCGGTCGAAGGGAACGAGCTCGTTGTGGGGGAAGGAGCCCAGCACCGCAGGGAGTTGGCTGGGGCCGGAAAGGCCCAGTTCGCGGTGGAGGTAGCGGATGAGAGTGAGTTGCCCGAATGCGCGGTTGGTGACTTTTCGGATGCTGTCGAGCCGGGGGTCTTGGCTGAGCTTGGGTTTGATGTCGAAGCCCCGGTTGAACACGCGTGCGTGGTGGGCCGCGTAATTGCGCAGAATGTTGAGGGACCTTAGCCATGATTCCAGTTGCGGGGCTCTCAGCTGGAGCTCTGAAGCGACCTTGTCGCGAGCTTGACGCGGTGCCATGCGGTACAGGTGGGAGAGCATGCCCCAGTCCATGATCTCGACGGCCGCCCAGATTGGCAGCTTGCCAGCGTAGCAACTCTGGTGGTGTTTGACGAAGTCTTCCTTCGATGTCTTCAATGCTGAGTTGTATTTGCGCAGCCACACCTTGTGTACCGTCCTCGTAGGGTTGTTTCGGTCCGGCTGTTGGGCTGGAGGACCCAGCTTTGCGGTGTCGAGATGGATGAGGGGATCAATGGCCCCCAGCCGGTGACCGATGAGGGCGCGCAAAGCCAACTCGACACGGGCGAGGTCAGCAAAGATCGCGTTTCTGAGGCGCTCGTCGAACCTGTACAGGTTCACGACGAGGTCGAAGGAGGCGCCTTCACGGAAACTGTCGAGACTGGCTTTCGTGCCGGGGTCGATGCGGCGCATGGTGTGCCAGTAGCCCGACAGGCGGTAGTAGTTCAGCGTCGCCAGTTGATGCTCGGCGCGAGCGTGATCCTCGATGAACATCCCACGTGATTGGAGAAGGGCGACCTGCTCGGCGTAGGTACGAAACGGCTTAACCTCAGGCACCTACTCTCTCTCCCTTTCCTGAACGCAAAAGACCGGCCCTGGGCTCCCGCCGGAGCGGGTAGCGGAACCGGTCATGTTGACACTAGGATAGCACGACCTGCGTCGCTGAAGATAGATTTGTGGGCAGCCCGGGTGACAGGACTACCTGATAGCAGTGGGCGCGGGCCGGGTGATCAGCAGGCCGATCCGCTCGACAGCCGCGAAATTGCAGAACACGGTGTTGTCGGGGAAGACCGCCGGCGCCATGGATCACTCGCCCACGGTCTTGGCCAGTTGCGCCCGCAGATCGTCGGTGGGCATCCCCATCGGCTTCGCCACGGGACGCAGCGTGATGTGTCCCTGCCCGGTGGGCGGCCAGCACGCAGCAGGAGGGTCGAGAGCCTCGGCCACGCGGGCGGCGTGGTCCTGCTGCTTCTTCAGAGTCGTGACGACGTGATCCATCTCCACCGCCAGCAACAGGTCCCGTTCGGTCTCGTCGATCAGCTTCAGGTTCCCCGGCCGGCACGCCAGCGCGACCGGCGAGACCCGCAACTCCCAGACGAGTTCCTCGAACCAGAGCGATCCCCGGTGGACGCGATCCGCCAGGGCCGCCCGGCACCAGCGGCTCCGCCGTGAACGCATTGGCCCGCATCTCGCCATCCCCGCCGCGGGCGTAGACGTTCTCGCCGGTACTGAACGACTCGATGTCCCCTGGTGCCCTGGCCACACTCGATCTCCTTCAGATCATCCCAACCTCTTTACACAAACCATTCGACAGCCCCCTATTCACGTCTCACCAGTCTTTGAAATCGCCCGATGGATCGCGGGGGTTCAACATGGGCGGTGACCCAACCGGCCAGCAGCAACACAAAACCAGCCAACACGGCAGTAAGGCGCCGCACGATACCGGGACGTTTCATGACGACACACCCTAACAGAGCATTGACGACACCAGCGTAATGCTTCTCCCCATGCATACCGGGAATGATATTAGGGGGCATATAAATCGCCAATTTGGCATACTCGCCAAGGTGAGTGCTCATCATCGCGATCCAACATCGCCACCATATGCTCGTGCAGTTTTCCGGTCTTGGTCCAATACTTGAAAAAGATGACGGCGCTTGTCTGTTGAGGTGGTGGGTCTTTCTTGTTTAGTGACTCTGCCGAGATTTCGTAGTGGTCGATGACGCCTCCGGGCGCGAACCATTCCGCTA
>CALHWB010000057.1 GCA_938036835.1 uncultured Propionibacterium sp. | reverse complement strand
CCCGGCCGGCCGAGGCGGCGCCCGGGCCGGTGGAGTCGTCGGTTGGGGTAGCCGTGCCTGCCGGCCGGCCGGTCTCGCCGGGCGTCGTGGTGGGGTCGGCCTGGGCGGGCGCTTGCGGACCGAATATCGTCAAAGCTGCGGCGGCCGCAAGCGCTGCGGCCAGAGTCGAGCGCGTCATGTGGTACTCCTTGCCTTAAGCCAGCCCACGACGCCGGGCCGACCAACGGGGTCAGCTTACGAAACCAGTTGCTGGTTTTGAAAGCCGTGGCCCACCGGCGCGGGCTCGATCTCCCCGGCGGCCGGGGTTCGGCCAGCTAGAATCACGGGGGTGGCCCAATTCAACTGGATCGTTCTGCTGATCGCTACCGGTGCGCTGGTGGCCGGCGGGCTGGCGGTGCTGCGGTGGTGTCTGCGGCCGCTGACTCCCGACCCCGGCCGAGCCGGTTGAGGAGCCCCGGTGGTCTTCGAAATACCCGCCGATTTGAATCCCACCCTGCTGGGTCTGGCCTGGTTGATCGGGCGCTGGCGGGGCAATGGCCGGGGCAGCTGGCCTGGCACCGGTGAATTCGAGTTCGGTCAGCAGATCGACTTCGCCGCCAACGGCGAGCCCTATCTGCACTATCTGGCGCAGTTCTACACATTGGACGCCGACGGCCAGCCCGACCGGCCCCTGGGCATGGAAACCGGTTTCTGGCGGCCGGCAGCCGATGGCTCCCTGGAGGTCGTGTTGAGCAACCCGCAGGGCTGGGCGGAGGTGTGGACCGGCAAACTGGCCGAGGGGCGCATCGACCTGACCACCGATGTCGTGGCCCGCACCGTGACCGCCGAACTGCCCTATACCGGTGGCAGCCGGCTGTACGGCAACGTCGAAGGCGATCTGATGTGGGCCTTCGACCGGGCATCCACCGAGGTGGCCATGCAACCGTATATGTGGGGAAGGCTGCAAAGGGCATGACCCGGGTCGTCCTGGAACAGGGCCCGGATGCCGGTCAGACCTGGCATTTTGGCGATCCGCTGGCCGAGCAGCGGGCGATGATGGCCGGGGAGGCCGTGGTGGAACTGGGCAGCCGGGAGGTCTTCACGGTGCGCGGAGCCGACCGGTTGACCTGGCTGCACGCGCTGACCAGCCAGGCATTGGCCGGGCTGCCGGCGGGTGGGACCGCCGAGGCCCTCGTCCTGTCGCCGACCGGTCGGATCGACCACGGCTTCTCGGTGATCGACGATGGCGCGACGTGCTGGTGCTGGACCGAACCCGGCGACCGGGCGGGGCTGGTCGAATGGCTGGTCAAAATGCGGTTCTGGGCCGAAGTGACTATCGAGGCCCGCGACGATCTGCGGTTGGTCTGGCTGGGGGAGCAGGTGACGATCCCGGACGCCCGGGTGGCCGAACGGCCGGCGGCGCTGGGGCGGGGACGCGAGGTACTGCTACCGGCCGGCGCATCCTGGCCCGCCGGCCGGCCCGCGGGGCAGTGGGCTCATGAGGCGCTGCGGATCGCGGCCGGTATCCCGCGGATCGGCCTGGATACCGACGAGCGCGCCCTGCCCAACGAGATCGGCCTGTTCGGCACCGCCCTGGGCAAGGGGTGCTATCCGGGCCAGGAGACGGTGGCCCGGGTACACAATCTTGGGCGCCCACCCCGGCGCCTGGTGCGGCTGCTGTTCGACGGGGATCTGCCGGCGCCGGGGGCCGGTATCCTCGCCGGCGGGCGGCAGGCCGGGGTGGTCGGCACGCTGGCCCAGCATCATGAGCTGGGGCCGATCGGGTTGGCCCTGATCAGGCGCTCGGTCCCGGTCGGGCAAACCCTGCTGGTGGCCGGCCTGGCCGCTGCCCAGGAGGCACTGGTCGATCCCGAGATAGGCGAACACTTCCGGCCGGGGTGGTGATCGCGGCCCGGGCGGACCCCGGTCTTCGATCGCCGATCGGTTCCGCCGGGGGCGCCTGGATTCGCGAACGCGAATGCCGCTCGGCCGGACCGGGCATGATGACTCCATGACGAGTCTGCGTGCCTTTCCCTGCCAACACAAGTGCGACTGGCGACCCGCCGGTGAGGTCCGCGACGGCGGGCGCCTGTTCGCCTGCCGGGGCTGTGGTTCGGAATGGCTGCGCACCGAACCGTGGACGCCGCGTAATGCCGACGGCACCATCACTCCCGAGGTGCTGGCCGAACGCAACCGGGGTCGCCGCGCCCCGGTCGCCGAAGCCTGAAATCGTCGGTCATGCCGCCGGGCGATGCCGGAACCTTCGGCGATCGTCTTCCGGGCCGCTGCCTGCGCCGGGAGCCGGCGGGTTCGCCTGGGAGGCGCCGCCTAGCCCACCGGGGGCGGAGCGCCGGTCAGGATCGGGCGGCCGCCTTGGCTCGGCTACGCAGCTTGGCGCGTTCGTGCCCGGCCAGCGCGACCTTGCGGATACGCACCACCGCCGGGGTCACCTCCAGGCATTCGTCCGCAGCACAGTATTCCAGGGATTGCTCCAGGCTCATCTTGCGCGGCGGAATCAACCGCTCCAATTCATCCGCGGTGGAGGAGCGCACATTGGTCAGGTGCTTCTCCTTGGTCGGGTTGACATCCATGTCGTCGGGCCGCGAATTCTCCCCGACCACCATGCCCTCGTAGGTTTCTTCGCCCGGCCCCACGAACAGGGTGCCGCGTTCCTGCAGATTGAACAGCGCATAGCTGGACACCATGCCCGAGCGGTCGGCAACCAGCGAACCGGTCTGCCGGTTGCGCATCCGTCCCACCCATGGGGTGTATCCCTCGAAGATGTGATTCATGATGCCGGTACCCCGGGTGGCGGTCAGGAACTCGGTGCGGAACCCGATCAATCCCCGGGAGGGCACCACATACTCCATCCGCACCCATCCGGTGCCGTGGTTGGTCAGCTGCTCCATGACCCCCTTGCGGGTGCCCATCAACTCGGTGACGGTGCCCAGATACTCCTCGGGGACGTCAATGGTCATCCGCTCGGTCGGTTCGTGCAGCCTGCCATCGATCTCGCGGGTGACCACCTCGGGTTTGCCCACCGTCAGCTCGAACCCCTCACGGCGCATCATCTCCACCAGCACCGCCAGCTGCAACTCGCCGCGGCCCTGCACCTCCCAGGTGTCGGGGCGTTCGGTGGGCAGCACCCTGATCGACACATTGCCGACCAGTTCCTGGTCGAGCCGGTTCCTGACCAGGCGGGCGGTCAGCAGCTTGCCCGAGCGACCCACCAGCGGCGAGGTGTTGACCCCGATGGTCATCGAGATGGACGGCTCGTCCACGTGGATCAGCGGCAGCGGTTGCGGGTTCGCCGGATCGGCGAGGGTTTCGCCGATGGTGATCTCGGGAATGCCGGCCACCGCGATGATGTCCCCGGGACCGGCCTGCTCGACCGGCACCCGATCCAGCGCCTGGGTCATCAGCAGTTCGGACAGCCGCACATCGGTCACCGAGCCGTCCCGGCGGCACCAGGCCACCGTCTGGCCGCGGCGGATCGTTCCCTCGACTATGCGGCACAGCGCGAGCCGGCCGAGATAGGGGGAGGAATCCAGGTTGGTGACCAGGGCCTGTAGCGGGGCGTCCGCGGTGTAGGCGGGGGCCGGCACGGTATCGCGGATGGTCTCGAAGAGCACCTCCAGGTTCGGCTGGTCGGGCTGGGTGCCATCGGCGGGCCGGTTCAGCGAGGCGCGGCCGGCCTTTGCGGACGCGTAGACGGTCGGGAAGTCCAGGCCGGTGGCATCGTCGTCGTCCAGCAGGTCGAGGAACAGCTCATAGGTTTCCTCGACGACCGCCTCGATCCGGGCGTCCGGCCGGTCTACCTTGTTGATGACCAGGACGATGGGCAGCCTCTTGGCCAATGCCTTGCGCAACACGAACCTGGTCTGGGGCAGCGGACCCTCGGAGGCGTCCACCAGCAGTACCACGCCGTCGGCCATCTCCAGCCCGCGTTCCACCTCGCCGCCGAAGTCGGCGTGGCCCGGGGTGTCGATGATGTTGACCGACAGGTCGCTGCCGTCGGCCATGGTGTGGTGCACGGCGGTGTTCTTGGCCAGGATCGTGATGCCCTTCTCCCGCTCCAGATCCATCGAGTCCAGCACCCGGGTGTTGATACCGGCGCCTTCGCGGAAGGCCCCCGACTGCCAGAGCATGGCGTCTACCAGGGTGGTCTTGCCATGGTCGACATGGGCCACGATGGCGATATTGCGCAGATCGGAACGGTTAGGCATGGAGCTCCCGGTGCGTGGCGGAACAAGAAACGCCGAACCCCGGAAGGCTCGGCGACGTTGCCAGTCGATTCTAGTCACGCCACCCGATGGGCGGCGAGAATCCCTTGCGATGCCCATAACGATTGCTGGCCCCGGCCCGTGCCGCCCGTGGGCATGGGTAGGTTCGCCGCCGGCCCGGTGGGGTGTGGCGCGCCGGGGCGGCAGCCGTGGTGGGGATCCTGGCCGCAAAGGTGCGGTTGGCGAACGGCGATGCCATCGCCTGGTCTGCTATCGCGGGTCGGCTATCCGGACGTGCCGGTCGAGGGCGCCCGGCTCCGTCCCGGGCGGCGGTGCTCACCGCCCGAAGAGGCGGGCCAGCGGGTTGGCCGGTCCAGGCCGGGTCTGCCCGGGATGGGATCGGTCGCACCACTGGCCGGCCGGTACCCGGGCCTTGACATGGTCGATGTGCCGGCCGCAGCCGGCCCAGGTGGTCTTGCCGCAGACCTTGCAGGTGACCGGACGACACATTTTGGCTCCTTGGCGCGAAGAGTTTGGTCAGGCACCGATCTTATACCCCCAGGGGTATAATGCGATACATGCAGCGAACCCGGATTGTGATCGTTGGCGGAGTGGCGGGCGGGATGTCGGCGGCCACCCGGTTGCGCAGGCTCGACGAGACCGCCGAGATAGTCGTCCTGGAACGCAGCGGCCATGTCTCGTTTGCCAACTGCGGCCTGCCCTATCGCGTGGGTGGGGTGATCGAGCAGCGCAACAGCCTGCTGTTGCAGACACCGGCCGCGTTGAACGCTCGATTCGGCCTGGACGTCCGGGTGCGCCATGAGGCGATCGCGGTGGATGCCGCCGCCCGGCGGGTGCGGGTGCGCGATCTCGCCGCGGGCGAGGAATACGACCTGGGCTACGACCGGCTGATTCTCTCCCCGGGTGCGGTCCCGGTACGACCCGGCTTGCCGGGCATCGAACGTGCCCTGACCCTGCGCAATATCGAGGACACCGATGCCCTCGTGGCTGCGGTGGCCGGCGCCCGGACCGGCGTGGTCATCGGGGGCGGGTTCATCGGGTTGGAGGTCGCCGAGAACCTGGCCCGCCGTGGACTCGCGGTTGGCATCGTCGAAGCCACCGATCAGGTGCTGGCCCCCATCGATCCCGAGCTGGCTGCCCTGGTGCACCGGCGATTGCGCGATCGCGGGGTGGAACTGCACCTGGGGCAACAGGTCGTCGAGATCGGGGCCGACGACGTGGTGCTGGCCGACGGCAGCCGATTGCCGGCCCAGGTGGTGGTGGCCGCGATCGGTGTGCGTCCCGATACCGCTCTGGCGGCGGCGGCCGGACTGGCGATCGGCGAGCTCGGCGGTATCCGGGTGGATGAGCGGTTGCGCACCAGCGACCCGCACATCTTTGCCATCGGGGATGCGGTGGAGAAGACCGATGCGTTCACGGCTCAGGCCGCCTTGGTGCCGCTCGCCCAGACCGCCAACCTGCAGGGCCGCCGCGTGGCCGACGTGGCCATGGGTCGCCCGGGCGGCGACCGGCCGGTGCTCGGCACCGCGATCGTCGAGGTCTTCGGCCTACAGGTGGCCGTCACCGGCTGGAATGAGAAGCGGTTGCGGGCTGCCGGGCGAGCCCACCGGGTGATACACAGCCATCCGATGGATCACGCCGGCTACTACCCGGGTGCGACCCAGCTGGCCATGAAGCTGTTGGTGGATCCGGTAACCGATGCGATATTGGGCGCCCAGGCGGTCGGCGGATCCGGGGCCGATAAGCGCATCGATGTGATCGCCACGGCCATGGCCGCGGGCTTGCGGGCCGGTGGGCTGGCCGGTCTCGAACTCGCCTACGCCCCACCGTTCGGGTCGGCGAAGGACCCGGTCAACATGCTGGGCTGGATCGCGGCCAACCTGCGCGATGGGCTCACCGAGACCATCCAGTGGCATGAGCTGGCAGCCGCCCAGGCCGCCGGCGCCACGGTGGTCGATGTGCGCACGGCCGCAGAACACCAGGCCGCAGCGATTCCCGGAGCGGTGCCGGTTCCCCTGGACGAACTGCGGGCGCGCCTGGACGAACTGCCCGCCGGCGATCTGATCGTGTATTGCGCCGTCGGTCTGCGCGGCTATCTGGCCACCCGGGTCCTTGAGCAGCACCGGGCCGGTCACGCCTGGGGTCGCATCCGCAATCTGGATGGCGGGATGCGCACCTGGCAGGCTGGCGTCGGCCGCTAGGCCACCGCGCGCCGCCATCTCCGAGCGGATCGCCGGTGCTTGGCTGGCACTCCCAGTCGTGGCCGATGGCTTACCCACTGGATCATGCCAAGGACAGGAACAGTCGCTCCAATTCGCTGGTGTCGGCCGGGCCCTCGCGAACGGTCATGCACTGTTTCAACCCGGTGGCGATCACCGCGAACCCCGCCCGGTCGATGGCCCTGGAGACGGCCGCGATCTGGGTCACGACGTCCTGGCAGTCCCGGCCCTCCTGGATCATCCGGACGATGCCACCGATCTGTCCCTGGGCACGCTGTAGCCGTCTGACCACGGTCTGGAGTTCGTCGGCGGACAGTTGCATGATGGTGTCCTTTCGCTTGCCCGAGGCGGCCGGGTACCCCCCTGGGTATCGATCGTAGTGGACGGATCGGGCCGGCGAACGGCGATCGCCGGCTGTTGGATTAGGGCTTGTGGGCATCGGCCACGGCGTGTTCCCAGCACGGATCGTGCAGGCGGTGCGCTTTGCCCGCATCGGGCTGCGGCGCCGGCCTTGAGATGACCGCGGGCGAGACGCCGGGCCGCCTGCCGGGTACTCTCGATTGCAGGTCATTGCCGAACCAGACTCGAAGGATTCTGATGAGCGAGTTCTCTGCTGCCACACCGGCCCCCGATCCCGCCCAGCGTCTGCAGCCCCCGGGCGGCGGCGCGATACTGACCCTGGAGGCTCCCGCCCCGCCGCCGGTGGTGCAGGCTACCCAGGCCCCCGAGATGGCTCCGCCGGTTACCGAGGAGCAGCGCCCGGTGCTGGACGCCAAGGTCACCCAGTTCATGGCCGCGATCATGGACGAGCAGGCCGGTTCGCCGGAGTTTTCCTCGCAGGCCGATGCGGTGCGCTCGATGGGCGATGCCGATATCCGGCGGGCCGCCGAGATGAGCAACCGGCTGTTGGATACTCCGCTCAACGAGATGAAAACCGGCGGTCTCACCGATGTCTCCAAGGTCTCCAACACCCTGGTCGAGTTGCGCCGGGTGATCGAGGATCTCGATCCGGGCGAGGTGAGCAAACCCAAGAAGCTGCTGGGTATGATCCCCTTCGGGGACCGCATCCAGGACTATTTCCGCAAGTACCAGTCCAGTCAGAAGCATCTGAACGCGATTTTGCATGCCTTGCGCTCCGGTCAGGATGAGCTGACCAAGGACAACGTCAGCTTGAATATGGAAAAGCAGCAGCTCTGGGACACCATGAACCGGCTCAACCAGTACATCTATCTGGCCGAGCGGCTCGACACCCAGTTGTCGGCATCGATCGCCGAGTTGCAGGTCACCGATCCGATGAAGGCCGATGCGCTGAACAAGGATGTGCTGTTCTACATCCGCCAGAAGCACCAGGATCTGCTGACCCAGCTGGCGGTTTCGATCCAGGGCTACCTGGCCATCGACGTGATCATCAAGAACAACGCCGAGCTGATCAAGGGCGTCGACCGGGCGTCCACCACCACCGTTTCGGCCTTGCGCACCGCGGTGATCACCGCCCAGGCGTTGGGTAACCAGAAGCTGGTGCTCGACCAGATCACCGCCCTGAACACCACCACGTCGAACCTGATCGAGCGTACTTCGGAGATGCTGAAGACGAACTCGGTCAGCATCCAGCAGCAGGCGGCCAGTTCGACGGTGTCCATCGAGGCGTTGCAGAAGGCCTTCGCGAACATCTACCAGACGATGGATTCGATCGACAGCTTCAAGCTGGAGGCGCTCAATACCATGAGCCAGACCGTGGGCGTCCTGGAGACCGAGGTCGCCAAGTCGCGCGCCTATCTGGATCGTGCCCGGCAGGCGGACGAGCGGATGAGCGTGGCAGGCGGCTTGACCGCTCCGCCGAGCTTCGACCTGGGCTGAGGCCATGGGGCTGTTAGACCTGTTTCGCGGTGAGGCTAAGGAACCCGATCCGGGCTCCTTGGCCTCGCCCGTGCCCACCAGCGAGGACATCACCAAGGCGCTGACCCGGGCCGAGCGCATGGTGCTGGAGGGCAACGCCCCCACACCGGTGCTCGCCCGGACCCTGCGGATCACCACCGTGGTCAAGGCGATCCTGCCCCGGATCGCCAACCTGGGATTGGATTCCACCGATGCCTATACGGTGGTGGCCACCGCAACCGACTACCTGCCGGAGTCCCTGGCCGGCTATCTGGCCCTGCCACGGGATTGGGCCGATACCCGGCCGGTGGCCAACGGGAAGTCGTCCCTGCTGCTGCTGATCGACCAGCTCGATCTGTTGGCGCTGACGATCTCGCGGATGTACGACGCGACCAACCGGATGGACGCCGCGGCGCTGGTCGCCCAGGGGGCTTTCCTGAACACCAAATTCGGTGGCCAGTTGCGTCCGACCAGTTTGGAGCCGCAAGCCACCGCCAGTTCGAATCCCCTGGACATCTGACTCGGCTGAGGGCGATCACCGGCCGGCGGCTCTAAGGCAAAACGCAATCGGGGCAGTGGGGGTAGCCGGCGTGCTGCGAATCGGGTGTACCGGCAAAGATGATCTTCGAAAGTTGGTGGATCCTACTGAAGATGCGTCGGTGACCCCTGACTCTGCCCTGAATGGGGTTATGCTCCCGGCGTGTGAATCGTTAGCTTTACGGGGAATGGCGATCATGTCGGAGGTGAGCAGGTGACCCAGGTGCCGGAGCCGGTGGTACGTGCCCACGACCTGAGCAAGATCTACCAGGTGGGCAATTCGCCGGTGGTGGCGCTGAACCGGATCAACCTCACGATCGAACGAGGCACCTTTGTCGCTGTCGTCGGTACCTCCGGTTCCGGTAAGTCGACGCTGTTGAACATGCTCGGGGGGCTGGAGAAGCCCACCGCGGGCGAGGTTTGGGTGGCCGGGCAGCCATTGCATTCCTTCAGCGAGAACCAGTTGGTCACCTTTCGGCGTGAGCGGGTGGGCTTTGTCTTCCAGTCGTTCAACCTGATCTCCTCCATGACCGCCGAGGAGAACGTGGCCTGGCCGCTGTCCTTCCAGGGCGTGCCGAAATCCGAGCGCATGCTGCGGGCCAGGGCCGCCCTGAACCGGATGGGTCTGGCCAAACACCTGAGGCATAAGCCCACCCAGATGTCCGGCGGGCAACAGCAGCGGGTGGGCATCGCTCGCGCATTGGTGGTCGATCCCAAGATCGTTTTCGCGGACGAACCGACCGGCAATCTCGATTCCCGCACCGCCGAGGCCACCTTGAACCTATTCAGGCAACTGTGTGCCAAATATCACCAGACCTGGGTCATGGTCACCCACGATGCGCACCTGGCGTCCTTCGCCGATATCATAGTGCATATCATCGACGGCCGGATAACCAGCATTGAACGCACCGACCACTCGAGCGCCCCCGAGGTAGAACGGACAAACACCCGATGAAGACTTCGCGACTTCTGCTGACCCCATTACTGGCCGCTGGTCTGATCTGTGCGGCCCCCCCGGCCTGGGCCGATCCGGACGCGACCGCCGGGATCGCCGCCGGCGCCACCGTGGTGGCCGGCCCGGCGACACCGTCGTCCGATGCCGCCCAGCCGACCGGCAGCCAGGCCGTGGACGACGGCGCCCGGTCGCCCCAGGGAAGCGAACCGGCCACGGCCCCGGAGCCGGGCTCTTCGACGGCCACCGCGGTGAACTGGCAGGCCCGCCCGGCAGGCGATCCGGCCCCGGCGATGGTGCTCGAGCAGGGCAACGCCCGGGCCCCGGAAGAGCCACTGCCGGCCGATGGGCCGAACGTGCAACTCGGTCAGGGCGGAATTCCGGCCGGCCGGACCGGTGATGTCATGGATGTGCAGATTCCGTTGAAGAACTGGGGCCGCCAGACCGCCACCAACATCAGGGTTACCCCACAGCTCGCAGCGGAGGCGGCGAACTTCCCGTTCGAGATCACCCAGACCGACTACACCGTGGGGCTGAACGAACTGGCCGCCGGGCAGGCAGGCTCGGTGACGGTTCCCCAGTTGCGGCTGCGTGCCGGCCTGAGCAGCGGCTACTACCGCATGCCGTTGACCATCGAGTACGACGACGGGCAGCGCATCCGGCTGGTGTCCACCGCGATGTTCGTCCAGGTCGAAGGCGTCGCCCAACCGGCGCCGGAGGCTCCCGGCCCGGTGACCATCCTGCCGCCGCCGACCATCGAGATCGTCCAGCAGATCTCGGGTGAGGCCGCGGCTTCCGGCGGCGGGCAGGAGTACCCGGCGGCCAACCCGCCGGGGGCGGCCGCGCCGGCAAGCAACGCCGAAAGCGGCGGCAGCGCGGCGGGGGCCACGCCCCGGGTGATGCTGATCGGTTTCGGCACCAACCCGGCCGAGGTGCAGGCCGGCAGCGAGTTCACGCTGGGCTTCACCCTACAGAACATGAGTACCCGCACCGGTGTGGAGAACCTGAAGGTCAGCCTGAGCTCTCCGGACGCCTCTTTCCTGCCGACCGGTGGCGCCTCATCCGCCTATATCGACGCGATCGGGACCGAGCAGACCGCTAACCGGCAGCTGACTTTCCGGGCGCTACCGACGCTGGAGGACCGGCCCTACCAGTTGACGCTGCGGGTGGAATACGAGGATTCCAGCAACCATCAGCAGTTCACCGCGGAGGAGACGATCGCGGTGGTCGTGCGGCAGAAGGCCCGCCCCGAGACCGGCGCCTTCCAGGTGGTACCCAGCTCGATCAGCGTCGGGCAGGACGCCAACATCAACTTCAACCTGCAGAACCAGGGCCGGGTGAAGCTGTTCAACGCTCGCGTCAGGGTGAAGGAGGGCCAGCCGGTCACCGCCACGGAACTGTTCGTGGGCAATGTCGAGGCCGGTGCGGCCACCTCGGTCGATCTGATGGTGCACGCCGAGAAGGCCACAACCAAGCCGGTTGTCATCCAGATCCAGTACGAGGACTCCTCGGGGGTGGCCGCCACCCTGGAACGCGAAGTCACCTTGGATATCACGGAAGGGAGCGGGCAAAGCCCGTCGCCGACGCCCCAGCAGTCCACGAGCGGTGGGGGATTCGGTCTTTTGCCGCTGATGCTGCTGGCCCTGGCCATCGTAGCCGCCATCGTGATCATCTATGTTGTCCGAGATCGCCGCAAGCGAGAGCGGGAGACCCAGCTCAGCCGCAACCTGAGTCAATTGGACGATGAACCGATCTTCCCGGTCGACCCCCAGTAGGAGAGTGCCATGCGTTGGCCTGATTTGATCGAATCTGCTCTGGCAAGTCTACGACAGCGGGTCGTCAGGACCGCTCTGACGGTATTGGGCGTGTTGATCGGCACGACCTCGGTGGTCACGATGGTCTCGCTGGGCCTGGGGCTCAGCAAATCGATGACGGAATCCATCGCCACCAATGCCAGCATGACCCGGCTGACTATCCGCCCGGGCGGCTCCCAGCGGGCCGGCAACGGGATGATGCCCGGCAGCGCTAACACGCAGAGCAACAGCGATTCCTCTCGGAACAAGCTGATGAATACCGCCACCGTGAACAAGCTGCGCGATATCGATGGAGTGGTGGGGGTCGCCCCGGTCTACCAGGTGAACGCGAAGGCGACCGTTGGGAAATACAACAGCGAGGTCTCGGTCCTAGCCATGTCGGCTGCCGACATGGCCGCCTATGGTTTCAAGTTCGACTCGGGTGGTTTGCCCCAGGCCGGCGGTGGATTGCGACTGGTCATCGGGAACAAGACGAACTACAACTTCGGTGCCGGGTCGGATTCCTCAGGCCAGTTCTCCCCTCCCCAGATCGACTGGATGAACCAACAGGTATTCCTGCAATTCACCAACGACAATCTCAATTCCAATAACCAATCGACGACCGATCCCTCGGCGACCGCCGCTAAGCGATTCGTGGCACCGGTCAGCGGTGTGTTGGCAGGCAACTCGACAGCCTGGACCGAGGAAGACCAGTATGTCTTCGCCGACCTGGACGAGGTGCTGAAGGCCTTACAGAAAGCCTTTCCCGGCAAGGCGCTGCCGGGCCAGCCGGCAACCGCCGATGGCAAACCCAAGGGCAACGATTTTCGCTATTCGATGCTGTACGTGACCGCCGTGGACGCCAAGCGGGCCGAGAGCCTAACCACCGAATTGCGGGACCAAGGCTATAACGTCTCCAGCAATATCGAGTTGATGAAGACGGTCCAGCAGCAGTTCGTGCTGGTGCAGGCGGTCTTCGGGGGCATCGGGTTCATTTCGTTGCTGGTGGCCGCGATCGGCATCGCCAACACCATGATGATGAGCGTCTACGAGCGCACCAAGCAGATCGGTGTGATGAAGGTATTGGGTGCCTCGCTAGGCGATATCGGCAGGCTGTTTCTGGTGGAGTCTGCCTTCATCGGCTTGGGCGGTGGGCTGATCGGGCTGCTGCTGTCGCTGCTGCTTTCGCTGCTGCTGAATGCCACCCTGGGGCGTAGCGCTGGGCTGGAGATCAGCAACGTACCGCCCTGGCTGATGCTGAGCGCGCTCGTCTTCGCCACCCTGATCGGGACGCTGGCCGGGGTGGCACCCGCACAACGGGCGATGCGGCTCAGCCCGCTGGCTGCGATCCGTACCGAGTAGCCCATCCGGCTGCCGTCAGGGGCCTGCGGGTAGCAGGTCGCCAGGCCGGGACATCCCTGTTTGATCCCTGGCGGGCTCACATGCCGAAGCCGGCCTCTGGTAGGTTGAGGCCGTCGAATTTGCTGCGGCACGCGCCCGGAATCGGTTAGGCGGACAACGGATCTGTTTTCGCGCTTGGTGGCGGGAGCTGTCAAGGCTCCGATCCTGTCAGACTGGAGATGTCATGACCAGCACCGCGCTGCGATCCGCACTCGATAACCTGGCGCAGGTAGCCGACGCCGCCGGGCTGGATCCCGACCAGGCACGTTGCGAAGGCATGCAATTGGCGGCTGCGATCTCCGAACCGGCCAATGGTGCCTATGTCGACTGGTCCGAACAAGTCGGTTGCGACCCCGATGCCCGGCAGTTTTTCGAATCGGCCTCTCGTGGCCGGCGCTGGCGGGTCAGCCCGACGCCATTGATGAGCCAATTGGGCAATACCCATGCCAAGCAGGCCGAGGCCTATGCCGAGGCGCTCGGCCAGATCGCGACCGCCGCCTGCACCCTCGGCCAGCCCAGCCCCCGATCCGCAGGCCTGGCCGCGGCCGCGGCGGCCGCCCAGCTGCAGGCCGTCCCGGGACGAAGCGCCGCCCCGGCCTCGCCACCCGACCTGCGCACGCTGGACGACGTCCCGGGCAATGCGCCCGGATTGAACCCCGCTCTGCTGGCCGGATTACAGGAATCCCAAGAACGGCTGGCCGCCATGGACCGGTTCAGCCAGTTCAGCAATGAGGCCTTCCAGTCGGTCCTCGACCAGTTGCAGGCCAATCAGCAGCGGATCGCCGAACTGCGCGGCCAAACGATGGTGGGTCTGCCCGGCCAATCGCCGGCCCGGCCCGATCAGCCGGCCCGGCCCGGCGCCCCGGCGGCACCCGGTGCCCCCGGCCAGGTCACCGCCGACCCGGCGTCGCCGGCGGCCACCGCGGAGGCCGAACCGGAGCGTTCGGTGGCTGAACTGATCGGGGAACTGGATGCCCTGATCGGCCTGGAGAAGGTCAAGGCGGAGATCAAGCGACAGGCCGCGATCCTGCGCGTCCAGGCCTTGCGGCACGACGCCGGGTTGAAGGTGCCCACCATCACCCGGCATCTGGTGTTCGTCGGCAATCCGGGCACCGGCAAGACCACCGTGGCTCGTCTGGTGGCCGGCATCTACAAGGCCCTGGGATTGCTCAGCAGGGGCCAATTGGTCGAGGTCGACCGCTCCGAACTGGTGGCCGGCTATCTGGGGCAGACCGCTTTGAAGACCGCCGAGGTGGCTGGCTCGGCCAAGGGTGGGGTGCTGTTCATCGACGAGGCCTACTCGCTGTCGGGCGACCAATACGGCGAGGAGGCCATCAACACCCTGGTCAAGGAGATGGAGGACAACCGCGATGACCTGGTGGTCATCGTGGCCGGCTATCCCGAGCCGATGTCGGTTTTCATCGCCGAGAATCCCGGGCTGGCCAGCCGGTTCCGCACCACCATCGAATTCGAGAACTACACCGACGAGCAGCTGGTCGAGATCTTCTGTCTACAGGCGCGCAACGCCGATTACGAGCTGGCCGATGGTACCCTGGATGCCTTCAAATTCGACCTATCCCACCAGGCGCGCGATGACACCTTCGGCAATGGACGCTATTGCCGCAACATGCTGGAGGCCGCGGTCGGTCAGCAGGCCTGGCGGTTACGGGACGCCCAGCAGCCCACCGTCGAACAGCTGCGCACCCTGCTGCCGGCCGACATCCTCGGCGATCGGGTGATGAACCCCGGCGACGAACTGGTGCCGGTCGCACCCGGTGGCACCGCCGGATGCGACCCGGCGACGCCGGGAAGCGGCCCGGCGGATCGGCCGGCCCCCGATGGCGGCGCGGCGAACCCCGGAGCCGGCCGGTTGCGCGAACTGCCGAATCCGGTACCCCGATCGGTCGGGGAGAGCGAATCGTGAATCGGGCGGCAGGCTATCCACCGCCGCGGCCCCAACCGTTCCGGCCGCCGGCCGGTCGCCCGCTGGCGCGCCCCGGCCGGCCGCCGGCTTCGCCGCAACCCCGGCAGGCCGCTGCCGCCCAGACGATCAAACCCGATCGCACCCCGATGCGTAACTCCACCGTGCTGTTCTGGTGGCGGGTGTTCGTGGTGCTGAGCTGCTTGGTTATCGCGGCACTCGGCCCGCTTGTGCTCAACGAGAACAGCAAGGTGGTCACCCAGGTCAACGAATCGGCCCAGCAGGTGCTGCGGCTTGAGGCGGTGCGGGCAGACGTGCTGGCCGCGGACGCTGCGGCAAACAACGCCCTGGTGGACGCCCGCGCCGGGCAGAACTCCGATGCCGATCATGTCGCCCTGCTGAGTCACGCCGCCGAGGTGATGACGGAGGCCAGCGCGGCATGGCCGGACGATGAAGACCGATTGGCTGCCCTGAATACCGATCTGATCGGCTACACCGCGGTCGTCACCCGGGGGCTGGCCGCTCAAGACAGCCAAGAGCTGAGCGCCGCCTCGCGGCTATTGGACAACCAACTGCTGCCGGCCCTGAACGAGCAGATCGAGATCAACCAGCAGCGGTTGGCGTTCTCGATCGGCGACCAGCGGTGGCTGAGCGTGCTGATGGCGCTGCCGATCGCGGTCCTGGTCTGCGGCAGCGTGGTGGTGGCCCGGCGAACCCGCCGGGTCTTCAATATCGGGTTGCTGATCGGGCTCGGCCTGTCGATCGGGGTTTTCGTGGTCACCACGCAGCTGGTGACCACGTCGGCCAATAGCGTCGGGGCGGTGCAGACCGGCCCCATGGTGCAGGCGACGTCGGCTTCGGGTGCCTACGCGGCGATCACCGAGGCGAAGGCGTGGGAGAGCCGGGTGCTGCTCGGCATCGCCACCCCGACCGATGGCGAGATGTATTTCAAGGCCGCCGTGACTCTCGCCGAAGGGCGCCTGGGCGCGCTGCCGGACGCGCAGGCCGCCGGCATGCTCGACCAATTGCAGGCCTTCCGGGATGCCCACGACAAGCTGCTGGCGGCTGCCGGCGGCGATCAGACCCAGCTGGCGAGCGCTCGCCAGGACTCAAACCAGGCCTATCAGGCGCTGGTGACCTGGCTACCACAGCAGTCGCAAACCATCGGAGCCGAACTGAATCGGCAGCTGATCGACCAGGCCTTGCGGGTACGGACCGCCGCGGGCGGTTGCGCGGGTGGGTTGCTGCTTGCCGGGCTGGCAGCCGGGATCGGTGTGAGTATGCCACTGCGGAGGTATCGATGAACGTGAAGACAGCCCCGAATGCGCCCGGCCGGCTCGGTGAGCCGGTCGATCTGGTCGAGATCCGCAGCTACCTGATCGAGCTGGATGGCTGGCTGGATGCGCGGCGCGGCGAACTGGAATCCCTCGACGAAGCCGTCCAGGCAAGCGAGCACGCCGACCAGCTGACCGCCGACATCGCTCTTGGCCTGCAACTGTGGCAGGCGATCCAGACTCGCTACCGCCGGCTGTTGCAGGTCTGGGACCGCGGCCGGGTCGGACGCAAGGAACAGGAGCAATTGGCCAGTCTGGTCTGGGGCCGGTTGGATGAGGATGCCTGGGGCGGCAGCACCGGCTCGGGACTGTCGCTGCCGGAGGCCTGCCGGATGTCCGATGCGCTCACCGGGCAGTTGCGCAGCAAACTCCAACTCGACCCGGCAGGCACCGAGGCCGTGGGGCGGTTGCGGGACCTGCGGGCGTCCATGGAACGGCTACGCGACCAGGTGGCGTTGGAGTCCCCCGAGACCCTGGCCCGGGCCCAGGCCCAACTGGCCGGACTGGAACAGCGACTCACGGCGGTGACCGAGAAGGCCGGCCGGGGCGGCGATATCGGCGGGTTGCTCGGTCCGCTGGAGGCCGATGCCGCCACCTTCGAACGCGACCTGATCGTGGCCGGGGTGCTGCGCCGCCAACAGCACCGGGCACCGGGCGCTGCCCCGCCCCCGGCGTCCGGCCGGGCGATCCCCGCTGCGGATGAGCACGCCCAGGCCGTGCAGCTGCGCGGTGAACTGATCCTCCGCGGCCAGCGACTCGACGGATTGGTGAACCGGGTGGTGGCGGCGGTGCCGAACCCGCCCAAATATGCGGTACCCGATGTCCGGGCATTGGGCGAGGTACCCACCGAGCCGGCCGCGGTACGGCAGTACCTGACCAGGCTGAACCAGATCGCCCAGGCCATGGACCGGCTCGATCGGAGCTACTCGGAGGCGTTGCATGCCAGCGATCTGCTGGCCAACGAGCTGATCATGCTGCGTTCCGAGATAGCCCACCAGCGGCTGTCCGATCCGCTGCTGGACCGGCTGATGTCGGTGGCCGATCAGTTCGCCGCCAAGTCACCACGGCCCGACAAGGCCCTGGATGTGCTGTTAGATGCCTGCCGGCACTATGCGAGTTGGCTGGCCGCCACGAACCGGGAAGGCGGCCGGGCATGAAATGCCGACAGCCGGGTTGCCCGGGCAGTATCGTCGATGGCTACTGTGACTATTGCGGAATGCCGGGCGGGGTGCCGTCGGCAGCTGCGTCGACAACCCCGCGGCTAGCCCAGCCCGCCAATCGTCCCGCCGCCCAGCCCAACATCCACCCGCAGGCACACCCGTCGCAGTCCCGGCCGGGCGGCAGGCCCCAGCCGGCCAATTCACCCGGCAGTCCGCGTTCACCCGGCAGTCCGCGCCGGCCGGCGCCACCCGAGAGGCTGGGACAGCAAGGTGGCCCCTGCCCACAGCCGGGTTGCCCGGGTGCGATCGTAGACGGCTACTGCAACTACTGCGGCAATCCACCGGACGCCAAACCGCCCGCGCCACCGGCGGAGCTGCTGGGCACCAGGTTGTCCACCACGGCGACCGCCGCCGAATTGGGTACCGTATTGCTCGGCTCTGCCCTGGTGGGGCCCAATTCCGGGCAGATGCCCATGCGATCGGACGCCCATCGGGGTCGCACCCGGATAGGTGCCGGGGTGACCACCGTCCCACCGGCGCCGGCGGTCGATCCGGCTCAGGCCGTGATGACCTCCCCGGTGGTCCCGGAAGACCGGCGCATCTGCCCCGAATGCGACGAACCCGTCGGGCGCGGGGTAGCCGGCAAACCCGGTGCGGTGCAGGGCACCTGCGGCAAGTGCGGCACCCCATTCGATTTCCGGCCCGCCATCGGGGCCGGGGAACTGGTCTCGCGGCAGTACGAGGTGATCGGTGCGCTGGCCTATGGCGGCATGGGCTGGATCTACCTGGCCCGGGACCGCAATGTGTCGGATCGCTGGGTGGTGCTCAAGGGGCTGTTGAATGCCGGCGATGCGGACGCCAGCGCGGCGGCGAAGACCGAGAAGGAGTTCCTGGCCGCGGTCGAGCATCCCCTGATCGTGGAGATCTACAACTTCGTGCAGCACGCCGACGCCCGCTACATCGTCATGGAGTATGTGCCGGGCCGGTCCATCACCCAGTTGCTGAAACAGCGCAAGGAGGCGAACAAGGGCAATCACGATCCGCTGCCGATGGACTGGGCGTTGGCCTATGTCATCGAGATCCTGCCGGCGTTCACCTACCTGCACGAATCCGGGCTGCTCTACTGCGACTTCAAACCCGACAACCTGATGCAGGTGGGCGATTCGGTGAAGCTGATCGACTTGGGCGCGGTCCGCCGGCTGGCCGACGAGGAATCGCCGATCTTCGGCACCACCGGCTATCAGGCGCCCGAGGTAGCCGAACGCGGTCCCTCCATTCCCGGCGATATCTACACCATCGGGCGGGCGCTGCTGGTGATGGCCTCGGAGTTCCGCGGCTATCAAACCGAATATGTCGACTCACTGCCACCGATCAGCAAGGTGACGCTGTTCAACGACCACGACTCGTTCTACCGGTTGATCCAGCGGGCCTGCGCGCCGGTCCGGGAGGACCGCTTCCAGTCCGCAGAGGATCTGCGCGTCCAGGCGATGGGTGTGCTGCGCGAGGTCGTGGGCAAATCCTCGGGTGGGGCCGCCACCGCCTCCCACCTATCGACCCTGTTCGGGCCGCCGCTGACCACCGATGACGGGTTCGACTGGCGCCAACTGCCCCGGCTGCTGCCCGATCCGGAAGATCCGATGACCAACTGGATAAGTTCGATCACCCTGGATGATCCCCGGGAGAAGATCGCCGCCCTGGGCCGGGCCCCCCAGCGTACCTCGGCGGTGATGCTCGCCCAGATCGAGCTGGCGCTGTCGATGAACGACCGGCAGGCCGCTGCCCAGTTCATCCGCGAACTGCTCAAGGCCGATCCGTGGGATTGGCGGGCGGTCTGGTTGCAGGGCGTCTCGGCCATCCAGGCACAGGCCTGGCATGAGGCTCAGGCGCCTTTCAACACCGTCTACGCCCAGGTGCCCGGGGAGCTGGCCCCAAAGTTCGCCCTGGCGGTGGCCTGCGAACGAGGCGAGCGTCCCGAACTGGCCGAGGAACTGTATGCGATCTGTGCCAGCACCGACGCGAACTATGTCACCCCTGCCGCCTTCGCGATGGCCCGGCTACGCAATGCCCGCGGCGACCGGGAGGGCACACTGGCGGCGCTGCAATTGGTGCCGCCCACCAGCCGGGGATACCAGGACGCCCGGACCGCGATCGCCAAGCTGATGCTGCGCAGTCAAAGTGGCCTGGCCGAACTGTCGTCTGCCATGGACGCCACCCATGCGGCCGGGTTGGATGCGATCACCACCGCCACGCTGGAGGTGGAGATCCTGGAGGCGGCGTTGCGTCAGGTGCAGGCCGCCCGGTCGGGCGGCCAGCGCACCGCCACATTCGACGGCCAGCCAGCCACCGAGCGCAATCTGCGTCCCAAACTGGAAAGGGCCTACCGTGACCTGGCCATGTGGTCACGCGACGACGATGAACGCAATCGACTGTTGACCCGAGCCGATTCGACCCGCAGATGGAGCCTGCTGTGACCGATCAGAACCTGTCGCCCACCGAACCGGTCGCCGGTGCGCCAGCGAGTTGGGCCCAACCGCCCGCCAACCGGGACGATGCCGGCTGGGCCCAGCCGCCGGCTACCGGCGGGCCGGGACGCCTGCTGTTCGGTTCCACCCAGGCCCGGGTTTGGCAGCCGGATCCCGGACTGGCGGCGCGGCGGGCACGACTATTGGAGGTGCTGGCGGCCGAGCAGGCCACCTCGGTGCCGCCCGCGGCCCCGCCGGCCGGCCACACCCCGGTACGCACCTTCACCCCAACCGTCCAGAACTGCCCGCGCTGTGGCGGCAGCATCGACTGGGATGGCTACTGCGAAATGTGCGGGGCGAAGGCCCCCACCGTCCGGGAACACTTCGAGGAGGAACCCTCGAATTGGGTGGCCGGGGTCTGCGACCGGGGGGTTCGGCATCCCCGCAATGAGGATGCGATGGCCCTGGACGCCACCGCCGAGGCCGATCGGCGGGCGGCCCTGGTGATCTGCGATGGGGTGTCGATGTCCACCGATTCCGACAAGGCTTCGCTGGCCGCGGCCCGGGCGGCGCTGGCCTTTCTGCTGTCCCGGCCGGAATGGGATTGGGAACTGCTCGATATCGGCGAGCGGTCGGCCACCCGCTGGGTGCTGGACGAGACCGCCCGCACCGCGAATGGTGCCGTGCTGGAGAACTCTGACCTGGCCGAGGCCAGCCCGGCGTCTTGCACCCTGGCTATCGGACTGGTAAACGGCAACCAGCTGCTGGCCGCCACGCTGGGTGATTCGCGGGTCTACTGGTTGCCCGATGCGGGGGTGCCCACCCAGTTGAGCACCGACCATTCGATGGCCCAGGAGGAGATCGAGATGGGAGTCGATCGCGAGGTCGCCGAGGCCGGGGTGAACGGGCATGTGATCACCCGCTGGCTGGGCCGCGATGCCCCCGATATCACGCCCAGGCTTACCGCCACCCGGGCAGAGGGCGCCGGCTGGCTGCTGGTCTGCTCCGATGGCCTGTGGAACTACGCCTCGGACGCCGTCGAGATGGCCCAACTGGTCAAGCACTACGCCGGCCGGCCGGCTGCCACCCCGCTGCAGATCTGCCGTGACCTGGTGCGGTGGGCCAATGAGCAGGGCGGGCACGACAACATCACCGTGGCGCTCGCCCGGCTCACCGGTGCACCGGCCCCCGGCGCCGCACCGGATGGGCAGGAGTCCGACGAGGCCACCGCGCCCCCCACCATCCGCACCCGGCCGCCCGCCGCCGAGACCACCGTCACCGGCTAGGCTGGCTGGGGCGTCCGAAAACTCTGCCCTGGCTGAAAGGAAAACCCGGTGGCCCTCTTCTCCTCCACAGTCTTCCAGAACGAGTTTCTGCCCGATGGCGGCACCGACGTCAACGCGATCGTCCGGGTCGGGGTCACCGATGCCGGATCGGCCGGCTCGAACGGCGCCGCTGGCGAGATCGTCATCATCGACTGTTCTGGCTCCATGGGGCAGCGCAGCATGATGGCCGCCCGGCGGGCAGCCATGGCCGCCTTGGATAACATCCTGGACGGCACCTATTTCGCCATCGTCTCGGGCACCCACGAGGCCTACCTGGCCTATCCGATCGTGCAGTCCGGGCCTGGCATGGTGCAGATGAACGGCCGTACCCGGCGGGAGGCCAAGGATGCGATCAGCCGGCTGGTTGCCGACGGCGGGACCGCGATCGGACGCTGGCTGTCACTGGCCCAGGCGCTGTTCAATTCGATGGGTGGCAAGCTCACCCAGAAGCACGCCCTGCTGTTGACCGATGGCGCAGACGAACACGAAACCCCCGAACGGTTGGATGCGGCCATCCGGTCCTGCGTGGGCAAATTCCAGTGCGACTGCCGGGGTGTGGGCACCTACTGGGTGGTCAGCGAGGTCCGCAAGATCAGCCGCGCCCTGATGGGCACCCTGGATATCATCCCGGATCCGGCCCTGATGGCCGCCGAGTTCGCCCGGATCATGCAGACTTCGATGAACCGGGGGGTGTCCTCGGCCAGCCTGCGCGTCTGGGTGCCGCAGGGCGCGCAGTTGCTGTTCGTCCGCCAGGTATCCCCGAGCGTGGAGGACCTGACCACGCAGGGCAAACCGGTCAATCCGCTGACCGTCGATTTCCCGACCGGCGCCTGGGGCGACGAGGAACGCGACTATCACGTCGCGGTACGGCTACCGGCCAAAACCGTCGGCCAGGAACAGCTTGCCGCCCGCGTCCAGCTCGTGGTGGGCGAGCAGCCACGCACCCAGGGCATGGTCAAGGCCGTCTGGTCGGGCGACGACAATCTCACCGCCCAGATCAACGATGAGGTGGCCCACTACACCGGCCAGACCGAGCTGGCCCATGCCATCCAGGACGGGCTGGCCGCCAAGGCGGCCGGCGATCTGTCGACCGCGACCAGCAAACTCGGCCGGGCGGTTCAGCTCGCCGCCCAGACCGGCAACCATGAGGCAACCACCAAGCTGCGCAAGGTGGTCGATGTGGTCGATCCGGGCACCGGCACCGTGCGCCTCAAACGCAATGTCAACAAGGCAGATGAGATGGCCCTCGATACCGCCTCCACCAAGACCACCCGGACGCGAAGCTCCGCTGGCGAGCCGGCGCAGCCTGCGGAGTAGCCGATGCCCAGATGCCCAGACGGTCACGACAGCTTTGAGGTGGACTATTGCTCGGTCTGTGGGACGCCGATGCCGGCTCCCGCCGGCCAGCCGCCGGTCAACCGGCCGGCCGCGGCCGGAACCGCTGCCGACGGTGACGGCCGGCCGGGAAAGACAACCGACCCCGGGGGTGTTGCCGGCCGGGGTGGCCTGGTGTGCCCGGTCTGCGGCATGCCGGCCGGTGCGGACGCCTTCTTCTGCGAGAGCTGCGGATACGACTACCTGACCGGATCGCTGCCCAGGACGGCTCGTCCGGTGGTCCCGGCGATCGCCGGGCCGGCCATCGATTCGCTTCCGCAACAGCCGGTGACCGAGACGCCGGCCGTCGGCGTGCCGGAGCCAGTCGCGGCAGCGATGGCCCCGGGTGGCGCATCGGGTTCGTCCCCGGACCGATCGGAGACGGCCGGAACCGAACCTCCGAAGGTGTTGGCCGGTATCGGCGTGCCGGCCGGGGCCGACTCGCCCGACGAGACCGAAGATGCGGCCCGGCCCGGTTCGTTCGGCGCGGCCGACGGCCTTACCGGGGCCGCCGCACCGGTGGGCACCGCCGCGGCGGGCCCCGGCACGGCAGCGGATCCCGGATCGTCCACCCCGGCCCAGCCGGCTGTCGCCGCGGAACCGGCTACGGGAGAATCCTGCCGGCCGGCCGGCGCATCGGATACCGCACCGCAAGCCGCCGGCGACGACTCCGGCATCCCGCCCACCCCGGAGCCCAACGATGCGGGCAGCGCCGGTGCCCAGCCGGCGGCTGCCGATCACCGGACCGGATACGCACCCATACCGAGTCAGGCGCCGCGGCCGCGGGCCACCATCCTGACCCTGGACGACGATGAGCGTAGCCACGCCGTGGATGACCTGCTGAACGTGGACGATGTGCCGTTGGCGCCCCGGCCTGGCCCGAAACCGGCGAGCGCGGCCGTGGACGATTTGCTTTCGCTGGGGGCCCCCGGGCCCGAGCTGCCCGATCCCGATGGGCTCGATGGGTTTTCGCCGGCCGGGGCCCCCCAGCCGGGGCCGCCCGCCCGGTCGGGGGGCTACTATCCGCCACCACCGCAGCAGGCGTTGGGCCGCCCCGGTCCGCCGGGGGTGAGACCGCAACTAAAGATTACTTAATGAAAGAACTAGAAAAGATAGTTAGAGTAATAAAAAGA
>CALHWB010000056.1 GCA_938036835.1 uncultured Propionibacterium sp. | reverse complement strand
GGCCACCGAGAAGGTGATCACGTTGTACCAACCATTGACCAGGCCGGTCCACGAAACCGCCGACTCGTAGGTCGCCGATTTGGTATCGGTGGTGCCGAACACGTTCTTGCCCACCGAAAGCGAGACGTACTGCCAGTAGCAGTTCATCGCATACCACTGGAACAGATAGACCAAGGCTAGCTTGCGCAGTTGTACCGGCATTTCGATGATGGCTAGCCCAATCTCACGCAGCGGACCAAACGAGTCACCCTTCTTGGCCCGCAGCCTGGCGAGTTCCTCCGGGGACGGCGGAATCTCCGGTGTCCGCAGCACCGAGACCAATACCGTGCCGATCGAACACACCGACCCCAACATGAACGAGCCGAACACCCAGTACGGGATCCCTGCCGAGGTCATCCCGCTGAGCAGGGTCTGGAAGACGTACAGCGACACATTGGCCAATGTGATGCCCAGCCCGGCGAAGAAGCTCTGTGCCAGGAACCCCTTGCCGGTTTGGCTGGGCGGCAGTTTGTCGGCGATGAACGCCCGATAGGGCTCCATCGCGGTGTTGTTGGACGCATCCAGCAGCCACAGCAACAAGGCCGCCATCCATACCGCGGCGACGAAGGGAAACAGGAACAGGCAAACCGCGCATCCGATGGCGCCGACCAGGAAGAACGGCTTGCGCCGGCCCCAGCGATCGCTCCAGGTGCGGTCGGATAGGGCCCCGATCAGCGGCTGGATGAACAGCCCGGTGATTGGCCCTGCCATGTTCAGCAGCGGCAAATCATCCGAACTGGCGCCCAGGAAGGTGTAGATAGGGTTTATCGCGGTCTGTTGCATCCCGAAGCTGTACTGGATACCGAAGAAGCCCAGATTCATGATCAGAATCTGCTTCATGGTCATCATGGGCTTATGCCGGATGACGGTCACCGAGTCACTCATGACCGGGTCTCCTGCCTGGAGGTTTGTTGATCGAGATAGGCCTGCAGGTGGTCGAGGATCGAATTCCAGCCATCGGAATAGTCGATGGCCGCCTCTGGGGTGTAAGGACCTTGCACCACGCGCAGCAGGGTTTTACCCTGCCCCAGTCGGCTGAACTCGACACGCAGTTCGACTGCCTTCGTCGGATCGATCCCCGGGATACCGGTGATGCGTTGCCTGGTAACCAGCACATCGGGGTAGAAAACCTCGGTGTATACGCCATCAACCACCCAGACCTTGGACGGATCGTCGTCACGTACCTTGGTATGCCGCAGCCGACCGCCCAGTTGCGGGTCCAGCTCCACCGATTCGGGCACCACATGCCAGCCTTCGGGAGCGAACCATTGTGCCAATGCCCGGGGCTCGGTAAAGGCCCGGAAGAGTACGTCTCTGGAAGTGGTGAACGACCGTTCGACTTCCAGGATGGTATCGGGTTCCACACTGAATCCCTTCATTTAGAGGTGTTGCAGGAGATGAACCGGCGAGGCACGTCGGTCCTGTCTCAAGTCTCTACTGCGACTTCGGGAAAGACCATAGTTCTCGGGTAGAAATCCAACTCGATCGGCCAGATTTCGAAACGACCGCCCAGCCAGGCGGGTTTTGTACTAATATCCCCGCCTACGGCAACCGCATTCATTGGCCTGCGCGCTAGGCTGCCGGTATGTTTCGCCGCCCCACACCCTCAGTCAGCCGCGCAAGACTGGGGGCGACGCTGAACTTTTTTACCAACGGGCTGATCTTGTCGTTGCTGCCAAGGCTGCCCGAGATCAAACAGACCTTCGCGCTTGGGGATGGCGCCTATGGTCTGATGGTAGCCGCCCTGGGAACAGGTGCGTTGTGTGCCCTGCATCTGCCCGCGGTGCTCATCGCCAGGCTCGGGGCACTGCGCACCGCGGTTTCGGCCATGTGGCTGACAGCGGTGCTGTTGATGCTGGCCGGCCTAACTCCCTCGGCGCTGCTGTTCGCCGCCGTCTTGTTCATGCTTGGATTCGTTGATGCAGTGACCGATGCGGCCCAGAACACCCACGCCGTGGCGGTGCAGTTGTGGTGCCAACGCACGATCATCAACTCCATGCACGCCGCCTGGAGCATCGGGGCCACCCTGGGTGGCCTGTTGGGTTCATTGGCAGCCGGTCTCGGTATCCCGCTGTGGCTACAGAACTTCGCGGTCGCCGCGCTCATTGCAGGGCTGGCAGTATGGTGTCTCCGGCTTGGGGCGATCCCCGCTGGGGTGATCCCGCGGACCGCGGACAATGCGCCCGTGCCTGGCGGCGTATCGTCGAATGTCTCCCGGCGTGCTTTGTTGACGGTTATTCCCCTGGCCTTGCTTGGACTGTGCGGCGTATTGCCGGAAGATCTGGCAAACAACTGGGCCGGCGTCTATCTGACGCAAGTCTTCGGCGTACCCATTGGACTGGCCGGAATGGGTCTGGTCGCAATGTTGGTATCCCAGGTGATTGGCCGGCTCACCGCAGATCGGTTGACCGACCGTCTCGGGGCTTTCCGGTGGGCCTGCTGCGGCAGCGTGCTGATCGTCATCGGTTCCGCCATGATCATGTTGGCCCCTACTGCCGCGCTGGTCTACTTGGGTTTTGTTTTCAATGGCTTCGGAACAGCCTCACTGATCCCGACCGCATTTGCGGCAGCCGGGCGCCTATCCGGAGTAGCCGCTGGCACCGGGATAACGGCGGTGAGCTTCATGATACGCCTCGGCGGTACCGTAAGCTCGCCGATACTCGGCGGGTTTTCCGAGTTGTTCGGATTGCGAGCCGCACCAATCCTGGCGATACTGTCCGGTGTAGGTGCCGCGCTGATTGCCTGGTCCCGCGCAGAACCGCGACAGGGCACCAAGCGCAGCGAGGATTGAAGCTACCTGACCACAGTGACCCGGTCTCTGGGGATCGAATCGAGTGGAGAAGAGATGAAAACACTGATCCTGGGCGGGGACGGTTTTTGCGGCTGGCCGGCGTCTCTGCATCTGTCGGCCCGCGGTCACCAGGTGACCATCGTCGACAACTTCTCCCGGCGTCGGATTGACGAAGAGCTGGGCGTGCAATCGTTGACCCCGATCCGTTCCATGGTCGAACGGCGGGCCGCCTGGCGGGAGCTGTCGGGTCACGAGTTCAATGTGGTGGAACTCGACATCGCCCAGGACTATCCAGGACTGTTGCAGCTGATCCAGACCGCGCGTCCCGACGCCATCGTGCATTTTGCCGAGCAACGGGCCGCGCCCTATTCGATGAAATCCGGCAGACACAAGCGTTACACCATTGACAACAATGTGAACGCCACCCACAACGTGTTGTGCGCCATTGTGGAATCTGGGCAGGACATCCATCTGGTACATCTGGGCACGATGGGGGTCTATGGTTACGGCACCGCGGGAATGTCGATACCCGAAGGCTATCTGGGCATCCAGGCACCCGCCGAAACCGGTGAGCTCGTCAGCACCGAGATCCTGTACCCGACCAATCCGGGCTCGATCTACCACATGACCAAGGTGCTTGACCAAACAATGTTCGCCTACTACGCCAAAAACGACGAGTTACGCATCACCGACCTCCACCAGGGCATCATCTGGGGCACCAATACCACCGAGACCGCACTGGATGAACGCCTGATCAATCGTTTCGACTACGACGGTGACTACGGCACGGTGCTGAATCGCTTTTTAATGCAGGCTGCCGTCGGTTACCCGCTCACCGTCCACGGTACGGGTGGGCAGACCAGGGCCTTCATCCACATCCAAGACATGGCGCGCTGCGTGGAGATAGCTCTGACCAACCCACCGGCTGCCGGTGAGCGGGTGAAGATCTTCAATCAGATGACCGAGACCCATCGGGTTCGTGACCTGGCGGCATTGGTAGCTCGATTGACCGGCGCACGTGTGGAGATGGTACCCGACCCTCGCAAGGAATCCCTGGAGAATGAACTGGTAGTCAAAAACGATCAATTCTTGGCGCTGGGATTGGATCCCATCACCTTGAGCGAAGGGCTGCTGCGCGAGATAAACCAGACCGCCGAACGCTACGCCGACCGGGCCGATCTTACCCGGATCCCCGCCACCTCGGTCTGGACACGAGATCAACAGGCCGGTATCCCGGCATCAATGGCCGACCAACACTAAGCGCAATACGTCCACGAGGCCCTGATGCGCATCGCAATGTTCACCGAGGTTTTCCTGCCGAAGATCGACGGCGTGGTGACCCGGGTGCTGCGCACTCTGGACGAGTTGGCGAAGCTGGGCCATGAGGTGTTGGTCTTTGCGCCCGGTGAACCGCCACCGCAATATGCCGGTTTCGAGGTGGTCCGGGTGCGCTCATTGCCTTTCAAGCCCTGGTACCCAGAGGTGCGGGTCGGCCTGCCGACCCCCAAAATCGCCGAGCAGATGATCGAGTTCAAACCCGATGTGGTACATGCCGTTAACCCGGCGTGGCTAGCTGCCTTTGGCGTGCTGTCCGCCGAGCACCGTGACAAGCCGCTGCTGGCGTCTTACCACACACAACTCGCCAGCTATGTGCAGAACCTGCATCTGAGCGCACTTAGCAGGTTCGCCGACTGGTGGACGCGCAATTTACACAATCGCGCCGAGGTCAACCTGTGCACCTCGCCGCAGATGGTATCGGCCGCCGTAGCCAGCGGGGTCCGGCGGGTCGAGCTATGGCCCAAGGCGGTTGACACCACGACCTATCGCCCACAGGCCCGCACCAGGCGGATGAGACGCCGCCTGACCGATGACCACCCCGAGGCACCCCTGGCCGTCTATGTGGGCCGGCTATCCAATGAAAAGAACCTCGACGATCTGCTCGAGCCGGTGCACCGTATGCCACAGGTGCGTTTTGCGTTGGTGGGTTCTGGGCCGGCCAGCGATCGGTTGCGCAGTCTGTTCGCCGGCACCCAGACGGTTTTCACCGGCTATCTCACCGGTCACGAACTGGCCGAGGCCTATGCCAGCGCGGATGTCTTCTTGTTTCCCTCCACTACCGAAACCCTGGGTTTTGCCGGTCTGGAGGCCATGGCCTCCGGAGTGCCGGTGATCGGAGCCGATGCCGGTGGCATTCCCTATCTGTTCACCGACGGCGTCGAAGGTGTGTTGTTCCCCCCACATGACGCAGACCAAATCGTTGCCCATCTGACGCGCTTGATCGCAGACCCCGAGTTGCGGAAACGCATGGGCACGGCCGCTCGCGCGGAAGCCGAACGACATAGCTGGCGCGCCTCCACCCAGGCGCTGTTGAGCTACTACGAGCTGGCGATCGCTCGCCATGGCACCGGGCAGTCCCCGCGTCGATGATCATGATCACACCACCCCGCGAATCCCCGTTGAGGCTTGTAAATTTGGCATTGATCGGACGATGGACTCACCCTGAAAGATCTCTTGGAGTCGTGATAGCTTGACACCAGCGCCTCGCCGAGAGGTGCACTTAACCCGCTACAGCGAGGTGACAATGACTGACACCGTGACGCCAGAGCAGTCGTCAGAAGATCAATTGACGACATTGCGCCACCTGCGCGAGAAGGCCCTGCAGGGTGGCGGCAGTTCGCGTATCGAGGCCCAACACGCCAAGGGCAAGATGACTGCGCGCGAGCGGCTGTCCATTTTGCTTGATGAGGGTTCCTTCCAGGAGTTGGGAGCCCTGGCCACCCACAGCCTCACCGACTTCGGCATGACCGATAAGCGCTTTCCCGGCGATGGCGTGATCACCGGATTCGGCAAGATCAACGGCCGCCGGGTGGCGGTCTACGCCCAGGATTTCACCGTGCTCGGCGGATCGTTCAGCCAGGTGCAAGCCCAGAAAATCAACAAGATTCAGGATCTGGCGCTCGAGTCCGGCATCCCGATCATCGGCCTCAACGACTCCGGCGGCGCCCGCGTCCAGGAGGGCGTCCGCTCACTAGCTGCCTACGGCGAGGTCTTTAAGCGCAATGTCGAGGCCTCCGGCGTAATCCCCCAGATCAGCCTGATCATGGGCCCTTGCGCCGGTGGTGCGGTCTACTCCCCTGCCCTGACCGACTTCACCATCATGGTCGACACCACGTCGAACATGTTCCTAACCGGGCCAGAAATCGTTGCCTCGGTGACCGGCGAGGTGGTAACCGCCGAGGAACTGGGCGGTGCCGCGGTACATGCCGGGCGCAGCGGAGTGGCTCATTTCGAGGCCCGAACCGAGATCGCTGCTCTCGAACTCACCAAGCTGTTGCTCAGCTATCTACCGGCCAACACCTCAGACGATGCCCCGATCCTGCTCACCGACGACTCTCCCGACCGGATGAGCCAGGTGTTGAATACCATCATTCCCGAGGACGACCGTAAAGCTTATGATATCCGCAAGGTGCTCGATGAAATCTTTGACACCGACTCGATTCTGGAAGTCAACGAGGCTTTTGCCCCCAATGCGCTGGTCGCTTTCGCCCGCTTGGACGGCCGACCGGTAGGCATCGTGGCCAACCAGCCGATGGTGATGTCGGGCGTGCTGGACATCGATTCCTCGGACAAGATCAGCCGGTTCATTCGCGTCTGCGATGTGTACTCGCTCCCGATCATCACCTTCGTCGACTGCCCCGGTTACCTGCCCGGCGTGGAGCAGGAGTACAACGGCGTGATCCGTCATGGCGCGAAAATCATCTACGCCTATTGTGAATCCACGGTACCGAAGCTGACCGTCGTCACCCGCAAAGCTATCGGTGGATCCTATGTTGCGTTGAGTTCCAAGCAGATGGGTGCCGATGTCACCTTCGCCTGGCCGACCGCCCAGATTGCGGTGATGGGTCCCGAAGGGGCTGCCCGGCTACTGTACGGCCGGGCGATCGAACAGGCCGAAGACCCCGAGAAGGCCACTCGGAAGTTCGTCGCCGACTACCGCGAACGGTTCTTCAACCCGTATCGGGCTGCGGACCTCGGGCAGATTGATGAGGTCATCGAGCCATGCGAGACCCGGCCTCGGCTAGCCCGCGCACTCGAAGTGCTACAGACCAAGGTCCAGACCAGCGTGCCCAAGAAGCACGGCCTGTTCCCGGTGTGATGCGTCATGGAGAACCTTGGATGGGGACTGCAAATGCTAGTGCTCGGCATGGGAACGGTGTTTCTCATGCTGGCGGTTCTGATGGTCACCTTAACATTGCTGAACTTCACCGATCGCCAGCCCCCGGCGGCCATCGAGCAGGCGCCTGAGGCCGAGGCGAGCGTCGCCGGCATATCGCAGGCCGAATCGGTCGACGAGAATGCCTGGTTGTCCATCAGGGACGCCAGCGGGCTCACGCCTGCCCAGATCGCTGCCGTGTCGGTCGCCGTGGCCGTCCACGCCGATGTGCGCCGCAAACAGGGCGCACCAGTCAACCGCGTCCATGCTCCCGGTTCACGCTTGTGGGCGAGCCGTTGGGTGTCGATGGGACGCCACGCCCAGATGCGAAACACCTCAAGGAGATGACCGTGCGCCGCTATCAACTCACAGTCAACAACATCGAATACGAAATCGACGTCGAGGAACTGTCGGCCACCGAATTCCAGGTGCAGATAGACGGCCAAGTGGTTGAGGTATCGCTGGACAATCAGGCCGATGCCGCCGATGCCGCCATCACACCACAGATTGAGGCCGCCCAGGCCAGGGGGATCGCAGAGTCCGCCATGACCGCGGGTGGCGGGGTCGCCAAGGCACCGAAGGTACCTGCCACAATCCGCTCCGAGAAGCCACGTACCCCATCCCCGGCGGTGGCCGGCGGCGCCGATTTGGCCTACTCCATGAGTGCCCCGATGCCCGGTGTGATTCTCGAGATCAAGATCAATCCCGGCGATCAGGTCGACAAGGGCGATGTCGTCATGGTGCTCGAGGCAATGAAAATGAAGAACGATCTGCATGCCTCCCGCACCGGCGTCATCGAATCTGTGGATATCAATGCCGGCGATCAGGTGAAGTACGGCCAGGTGCTGTTGCGGTTCGTGAAGGATTGACATGGACGAATCAACTATCCGGTACCTGCTGTCGGGGGTCCTGCACCTCCAGTGGGAGGGCATGGTGATGATCCTGGTCGGGATCATCCTGATCTATTTGGCGATCGCCAAGGAATACGAGCCCCTGCTACTGCTGCCTATCGGTGCGGGCTGTGTCCTGGCCAACCTGCCGATGTCGATGATGGTCGGTACCGCGGATGAGCCCGGAATGCTGCAGTTTCTGTACACCGTGGGCGTCGAGAACGAGCTGTTTCCGCTGCTCATCTTCATCGGTATCGGAGCTATGACCGATTTCGGCCCGCTGCTCGAGAACCCCCGTATGGTGTTGTTGGGTGCGGCCGGCCAATTCGGCATCTTCCTGACCTTGATACTGGCCCTGCTGTTGGGTTTCACCAAGCTGGAGGCCGCCTCCATCGGCATCATCGGGGCCATTGACGGGCCCACCTCCATTATCGTTGCCACCCAGCGCGCCGACCATCTGATCGGTCCAATCACGGTGGCGGCCTATTCCTACATGTCCCTGGTGCCGATCATCATGCCACCGATCATGCGGTTGCTGACCACAAGGAAGGAGCGGCAGATCAAGATGCCGTACTCCCAGCGTGAGATCAGTCACCGTACCCGGCTCATCTTCCCGATCCTGGTGACCGTGCTGGTGGGTATCCTGGTGCCCTTTGCGCTACCGCTGGTCGGGACCTTGATGCTGGGCAACCTGATGCGTGAATCCAAGGTGGTTTCCCGGTTGACCGGTGCTGCCGAGAACGAGTTGAACAACATCGTCACCCTGTTCTTGGGTTTGGCGATCGGTTCCACGATGGTGGGGCCCAAATTCTTGAACCTGCAAACCTTGTTTATCCTCATATTGGGGCTTGGCGCCTTTGGCCTGGACACCGCAGCCGGGGTGTTGTTCGGCAAGCTGTTGAACCTGTTCAGCGGCGGCAAGTTCAACCCGTTGATCGGTGCAGCCGGAATTTCCGCCTTCCCGATGGCTGCTCGCGTCGTGCAGAAGGAGGTCAGCCGTGAGGACAACAGCAATTTCGTCTTGATGCATGCTATGGGTGCAAACGCGGCGGGCCAGATCGCCTCGGCCATGGCCGGTGGGGTTGTGCTGGCGCTTACCGCCGGGCTGGTCTAGGCGGCTGGGGTGTATCGCATTATCGGGCGGCCGGGTTACCAATGGGATCCGGCCGCCCGTTGTCTTCCGGTGCCGGTTATCTTCGAGATTCGAAGCCGGTGGTCTACCAGGCGGGTCCGCGGAAGATCACGCCGATAGGTGCCGGATGTCACAAGTTCCCGACTGTAGACGGATCTTGCCCGGACGTGCGATGGCCGACGGCTAGGCTTGCCCATATGCATCTGGGCATCGATTTCGGCACCACCCGCACCGTCGTCGCCTATGCCGATCGCGGCAACTTCCCAGTGGTCTCGTTCACCGATGGCCGGGGTGACGCTCACGAATACTTTCCTTCCCTAGTAGCACTCACCGAGCAGGGTCTGGTGAGCGGTTTTGCTGCTCAGACGGCCCGCGATACCGGGGCAACAGTATTGCGTTCCTTCAAACGCGCCCTCGGTTCACCGATGGTGAATACCGCTACCCAGGTAAGCATCGGTGACACTCAGGTATGCCTGCTCGACGTACTGGTCAGCTTCCTCACCGATCTACGTGCAGCCCTACACGACAATTCCACCCTGACCGCTCTGCTGCCGGACGACCCGATCGAACGAGTGGTCGTTGCGGTGCCGGCGCACGCGAACAGTGCCCAGCGCTTTCTCACCCTGGAGGCTTTCCGCCGGGCCGGTTTCGAGGTTGCCGCCATGATGAACGAGCCTTCGGCAGCCGGATTCGAGTACACCCACCGGTTGCACACTGCGACCAGCACTCGCCGCAGCCGGCTCGTGGTCTACGACCTTGGTGGCGGCACGTTCGATTCCTCGTTGGTGGCGATCCGTGATCGCTCGCATGCGGTGCTCGGATCGGTCGGCATCAACCGGCTGGGCGGTGACGATTTCGATGTCGTGCTGGCCGATCTGGCCTGCACTCAGGCCGGCGTCAGCCCGGAAGATCTCGGCATTAGCGGCTACTTCCAGTTGCTTGCCGAGGCCCAGGCCGCCAAAGAGCAGCTCTCGCCGCAGTCGCGCCGCATGGTATTGGAGGTTGGTCGTCGCTCCGTGACCGTCACCGTAGCCGACTATTACCGCGCAGCCACTGGGTTGGTCGAGCAGACGATTGCGGCGATGGGTCCGCTGGTGGATGGCCTCGATAATGGTGAACCCGATCTGAGTACTATCGCCGGGTTGTATCTGGTGGGTGGTGCCAGTTCGTTGCCCCTGGTGCCTCGGCTGCTGCGCGAACGGTTTGGTCGACGAGTCTATCGCTCCCCCTACCCAGCGGCCTCCACAGCCATCGGGCTGGCCATCGCCGCGGCCCCCGCCTCCGGCTACACGCTGTCGGATCGGCTGTCTCGCGGCTTCGGGGTCTTCCGGGAGACCGACGGCGGCGACCGGCTCAGCTTCGACGCTATCTTCGACCGGGATGCCACCATCGTCCCCGGCCGGGAGGTGCGCATCGAACGTCGTTACCGTGCGGCCCACAACATAGGTTGGTACCGTTTCGTAGAGTATGCCGAGATGTCCGATTCCCATCCGGTTGGGGACATCGTGCCCTTTGAAGACGTCGTTTTCCCCTTCCAGACGCACCTACAAGGCCCGGAAGTCAAACTGGGGGACTTGACGGTGCAGCGCACCGCTGAGGGAGACCTCATTGAGGAGCGTTATCTGATAGATCCACACGGCATAGTGTCGGTGCAGATCACCGATCTGGACACCGGATACACCCAAACCCACCAACTCGGATTGAGTTGAGCCCCAGCGCCGCGGTCATGGCTAAGGCGATGTGCCCGAACCGGATAGGCTGACCCAATGGATGCCGAGCCCGAACCCAGCAATCAGTGGCCCGACTTCATTCCACCCGATTTGGAGGCCTCCATCGCCTCGGCACCCACCGAGCCAGCCGCGACCGACCGCGTCGCGCAGTCTCCCCCGGTACCGTTGGCCCCCGCACGGGGCCACAGGCCGCCCCGCCGGCGACCGCCTGACCCCGAGCGATGGTTCCGAAGCCCACCAGCTGGAAACAGGGCTGGTATCCGCAGACCACAATTCAGGGTGCGGTCCCCGATCCGGGTCACCATGTCACTTGTTGTGGTCTGCGTGCTGGTCTGGATTGGTCAGTTGCTCAGTTGGCAGGTCACCGAGTTGTTCGAATTGGTGCCCAGCCTGGGTGCCCAGCAGCCCTGGCGCTTCATCACCTCGATGATTGCCCATTCGCCGCGTCAGATCACCCACATCGGGTTTAATCTGCTGACCCTATGGTTGCTCGGTAAGCATCTGGAGTCCCTGCTGGGCTGGCGGAAATACCTGGAATTGTGCCTGCTTTCCGGGCTCGGCGGCTCGGTGGTCTTCGTGCTGTTGGCCTTTCCGCCTGACCGGAGCCTCGGAACGGATGGCATCAACTGGACAACCGGGGTGCTCGGTTCGTCGGGTATCATCTTTGGTTTGTTCGGTGCTCATGCGGTACTCGCCTGGCTAGGCCGTCGTCCGTTGACCTCGATCTGGGTACTGCTTGGCCTGAATGTAGCGCTCACGCTGCTGTTCCCCGGCATCGCCTGGCAGGTCCACCTGGGTGGATTGTTGACCGGGGCGGCCGCCGCCTGGATCCTTCTCGTCCCCCGCCGTTCAGGCCGGAGGCAGCACCCATTCGTGACCCGGTATGGCCTAGTCGTCCTCGGCTGCTTGCTGGTCGTGCTGCTGGTCATCAAGTATCTGGTCACCGGTTGACCAGAACGGCCTGGCCTGTTTCATCCCGGGTCACCTGACCGCCGATGGCCGGGAATTTGGCCCGCACCGCCATCAAGGGACTATCTTCTGGTCTGTGAACGCGCTTCGTAACCACCACCTGGCGTGTGGGGCGCGCTCCGAGGTGGGCCGCTGCCGGGCAGACAATCAGGATTCCGGCTATGCCGGCCCTCAGTTGGCGTTGATCGCCGACGGCGTGGGAGGCGCTCCGGCGGGTGATCTGGCCTCGGCCACCATTGTGCGCGCGCTTGTCGAGTTGCTCGGTGCGCCTGCGGCTCGGATGACTAGTCAGCCCCGCACCGCCTTGGCCGCCGCGAACGCTCGGCTACGTACCTTGACCGAAGGTAACCCCGGACTGCGCGGCATGGCAACCACGCTGAGCGGGGTGGTCATGAATGCGAGCCAGAGTTTCATCATCCATATCGGGGATTCTCGGGTTTATCGACTGCGGGATGGCTGTCTGACCCAGCAGACCGAGGATCAAACCTGGGTTCAGTTGCTGATCGCCGAAGGCATGTTGCAGCCGGCCGCCGCGCATCGGCATCCGATGCGTAATATGCTGCTGCATTACCTGTCGGGCTCGGCATCGGATGCCGATGCAGCGTACATCGCCCCGATCGAGTTGCGCACCGGGGATCGTTGGCTGCTGGCCACCGACGGTTTGAGTGACTACCTGCCGGCTCCCGCGTTAGCTTCCCTGGTGGCCTGCACAGCCGACCCTCAGGAACTGGCCGAAACCTTGATCGCAGAGTGCCTGGACGCCAGCAGGGACAACATCTCGGTGGTAGTCGCCGATGTCTGCGATGGCCCGACTGGCCAGTTCGGCGCCACTGAACCCACGGGCCGGTTCATCGGAGCTGCGGAGACACCGCTTGACGACTCCGCCCCCGCGGGCTAGCCCGACGCGGATAGCACACAGGCTTTCGAACGCAACCCGGAGGCCGGGCTGAACCCCGGCCATCTTCTGCTGTCCTATCCCGCCCACGGGTGCTGCCGTTGTCGTTCACCGCCGGCGGAGCAATCCCGATGCACATCGCCTACATCTGACCGCTGGCCCACCATCGCAATGCTAACGGTCCGCTTACCAAGGTGGCCTTTATCCTTCTCGATTCAGGGCTCGAACAGCGCCGGATCTCCTCCGCCCAGTCGCAAAATCTGCGGCTCGGCACCGGTCAGATCAACCACGGTCGTCGGAACGTGACCGGCGTCGCCCGAATCCAATATGGCGTCCAGTTGACGACCCAACTCTTCGTTGATCTGCCAGCCGTCGCTCATGGGGTCTGTCCGGCCCGGCAGGATCAGGGTAGAGGACACCATAGGTTCGCCCAGCCGGTCAAGCAGGGCCAGCGCGGTGACGTGCTGAGGAACGCGCACCCCAATGGTTCTAGTGCGGTGCTGCATTGCCCGGGGCACTTCCCGGGTGGCCGGCAAGATGAAGGTGTAAGCTCCCGGGGTCGCTGCTTTTACCGCCCGGAAAACCCAGTTGTCCATCTGCACATAGCGGCCGAGTTGTGCAAACTCACTGACAACCACCGTAAGATGATGCCTTTGGTCGAGTTGCCGGATGGCTCGGATCCGTTCGATCCCGGCGTGGTTGCCCAGCAATGCACCCAATGCGAATCCGGAGTCGGTTGCGTAGGCGATCGCTCCGCCATCCCGCAGGATCTGTACCGTCTGGTCCAGTGCTCGAAGCTGCGGATTGGCGGGATGGACGTCAAAATACCTGGCCATCCTCCGAGGATAGTATCCGGTCGGCGAGGCCGGTCATCGCCCCGGAAGCGATGCCTGCGGCCGGGCCCCGCGTCCGAAGCCCCGGCCGGTCAGCCCGGTCTCAGATCCACTCGAGCCTGGCCGTGACCGGACAGCTCGTGGATGCCGGCCAAGCCCAAGAAGATCGTGGGCGTGCTGATGGTGGTGGTTACGACCAGCGAGTCGCCGGAATCGAGTTCCACTCGCCCAGTCACCTCGGGATGGGCCGCAATCACCCGATCGGCCGCAGCCAAGGCCGCCGCCTGAGCATTCCCACCGGTAAGCAGCGCCGGGGCGGCGGCATCCACCCCGGTCCGGGCGGCTTGAGCGGCGACAGCTTCCGCCTGCCGGTCGGCAGCCGCTTTGGCGGCCCCGTCGACAGCCAAGCCGATGCACAGCAGCAATGTCGGAACCAACAGGCAGACCAGCACCGACATGCTGGCGCCCCGTTGTCGGCCCAGGGTGGTTAACTGGGTCATCTGTACTCCTCTTTCGGAGGTGTGTGACCAGTACGGTGCTCAGCACCATATTGTCACGATTCGAGCAGTTGCAGATCGTCTTCCACAGCTAGGCTTGGGTCAACGCCGGTCTAAGAAGAAAGGTCTACCGATGGTAAACAAGGTCGCGCTGCTCACGGCAGGCGGTTTCGCCCCCTGCCTGTCGTCTGCTGTCGCCGGACTGATCAAGCGCTACACCGAGGTGGCCCCGCAAGCAGAGATCATCGCCTACCGCTATGGATACGAGGGCCTGTTGAGAGGCGATTCGATCGCGATAACCGCCGAGGCCCGGCAGCACGCCGAGCGGCTGTTCGCCTTCGGCGGTTCTCCCATTGGCAACTCCAGGACCAAACTCACCAATGCCGCCGACTGCGCAAAGCGGGGGTTGGTGGCCGAAGGCGAGGACCCGCTGTCGGTGGCCGCCAAACAGCTGGTAGCCGACGGGGTCGATGTGTTACACACCATCGGGGGCGATGACACCAACACCACCGCCGCCGACCTGGCAGCCTACTTAGCCAAGAACGATTTCGGGTTAACCGTGGTCGGCCTGCCCAAGACGATCGACAACGATATCTTTCCCATCAGACAATCCTTGGGCGCTTGGACCGCCGCCGATGAGGCCGCTAATTATGCCAAGAACATCATCGGCGAACACAATGCGGCGCCACGCGAGTTGATCATTCACGAGATTATGGGCCGCAATTGCGGCTACCTGGCCGCCGAAGCCACCCGGCGCTACCGAGCCTGGCTGGATGAGCAGGAATGGTTGCCGGAGGTCGGGTTGACCAAGGAGGCCTGGGATGTGCACGCATTGTATGTGCCCGAGGCACAGTTGGACATCAAGGCCGAGGCAGAGCGGCTGCGCACGATCATGGACACGGTGGGCAACGTGAACATCTTCCTCTCCGAAGGCGCTGGCGTAGCCGAGATAGTCGCCCAGATGGAAGCCGACGGGGAAGAGGTACCCCGCGATGCCTTCAATCATGTGCAAATCGACAAGATCAACCCTGGCGCCTGGTTCGGCAAGCAGTTCAGTAAACTGATCGGTGCCCAGAAGACCATGGTGCAGAAGTCCGGGTACTTCAGCCGCTCCGCGCCGTCCAATGGCGAAGATCTCGATCTGATCGGGCGTACCTGCCTGATGGCGGTGGATGCTGCGCTGGCAGGGCGACCCGGGGTGATCGGCATGGATGAAGAAGCCGGTGACGAACTAGCCATCATCGACTTCCAACGCATAGCCGGGCACAAGCCCTTCGACATCACCCAGCCTTGGTTTGTCGAATTGTGTACCGCCATCGGAATGGCGATCCCGACCGCCGCCACCGATCACTGAGATCTCTTCGGATCCTCAAGCCCGTCCGCCGAGGCTCGTGCCGCACGGGCGAGATGGGCCGTGCGGCGATGGCTCGACCGGTTGGCTTCTTCGATCCTGGCCAGCCGGTCTCGGTCCGCGTAGATCCAGTGGTCGACGGCGGTTACGGTGCTCGTGCGATCGCGCAGGATCTCATCGGCCGGATTGTGCCGCCGGGCGATTGCAGGCTGATTCCCGGTGGCGATCCAAGCAGCGAAAAACAAAATCAACTGGGCAAACACGTTCAGGAACAACATGGCCACAATGATCGGCCCGAAGATCTGGGTGGAACGTCCCAGGTTGAACAGACTACCCAGCACCGAGGCGGCAGCTTGCAATCCGACAAAACACACCGCCGCCCCGAACCCGCCTCTTCGTAGCGACCGAGTGGGTGGCTTCTCTTCCGGGACGATCCGATAGAGCAACCAGAACAGCAATGTTGCCCCCAGCAGGGACAATCCTAGACTGATCAACCGCACCAGGTAATGCGGCACCTCGATGGACCCCAGTCGCAGCCAAAGAACCATTTGATCGGCCAACTGGGTGCCGACGGTGGTCAGGGTGAAGGTGATCGCGATCAGTGCCAGCAGCACCAGCGTCATCAGCAGGTTGATGATAAGTTCCAGCAAAAATGGGTGTGCCCGCCGGTCGGTGTCGAAATCCGGACGGATCATCGCCCGGATGGCTGCTTTCAGGTTGGTCATCCAGGTGACGCCGACGAACAATGCTGCGATGATCGCGAGCACCCCTACGCCTCGCCAATTGCCCAGGTACTCCCTAATCATCAGCATCAGTTGGTCTTGCATCGGGCCGGCGTTGAGATTACGAGCCAGGAATACCCGCACATCGTCCAGCAATTCGGGCCGGATAACCGTGAGAGTTAACCCCAGCGCGGCGAATGAAAACATCAGCAGGGGCACGATGGCCAGTACGCTGTAGAAGGCGATGGCCGCGGCGAGTTGACCGCCAAGCCGGTTCTGGTAACGCTCCCCCGCCCGCAACAAGTGCGCTGCCGCCGGATTGCGATTTACCCACCGGGTCAGCCGACGCCACCAGGTCGTGCCCTCACCCCCGCGTCGGGTTGGCCCGTCGGCCGTCACCGACCCGGTGGGACCGGGTTCAGTTGGCCATCCGGCGTTGGCGGCGCAGCGCCAGTTCATCGCCGAGTTGCGGTTCATCACCGATCACCCGCTCGGTAGGTATCCGGGCCAAGCTGCCCTCGATATCCCGCCAGACTCCGCCTAAGGCGATAGCGAACATCCCCTGCCCACCGCGCAATAGATCAACAACCTCGTGATCATTGGTGGCCTCGTACACCGAGGCACCGTCGCTCATCAAGGTAACTTCGGAAAGATCCTGGATGCCGCGTGCCCGCAGATGATCGATCGCAGTACGGATCTGCTGCAATGAGATGCCCGCATCCAACAAGCGCTTCACCACCTTTAGCAGCAGGATGTCACGAAAGGAGTATAGCCGCTGGGTACCAGACCCGCCTGCCCCCCGGATCTCGGGGTTGACCAGCCCGGTACGTGCCCAGTAGTCCAACTGCCGGTAGGTTATGCCCACCACACTGCAGGTCACCGGCCCTCTAAAACCCATGCCATCTGGCATCGGGCTGAAATCGCCGTCAAACAAGGCCTCCTGCGCACCCTCACGGGGTGCTGCCTGCTCCGCCTGGGAACTCCGCACCGCGACTCTCCTATTCCCTATTCTGGCTGCCCTGTCTTACTACAGCAGTGTAACTTCACCGTTGGCATTCAGCCGTCAAGGAGGGCCGCGCGGCTCGACAACCACCGGCCAGTCGCGTCGCCGCCTCGGCGCCAGATCCGTCTGCATTGCCCACCAGGTTCCCAAAACCAGCGTTTGGCAAGCGAGTCAGCCCTCAAAATCGTCCGGAGTGATGGTATCCAGGAACTCGCGGAACTTCTCCACCTCATCCTCGGCCGGCTCAAAAAGCTCAACCCCTACTTGATCCATCAGGACTGCTGGGCACCGCACTCGGAAGCCCGACCGCAACGCCAAAGCGACAACATCGGAAGGACGAGCGCTGATCACATGGCCATCGATGGTCAATTCCGCATAGAAGGTGCCATCGATCACGGTGGTGATCTCGGCTGCGATCTCCCGATGGCCCAATTCGGCGAGCATATCGGCCATCAGATCATGGGTGAGCGGACGCTGCGGGACCACCCCCTCCAGGGCATTCACGATTGCGGACGCCTCGGCCGCGCCAATCCAGATCGGCAGATAGCGTGGTCCTCCCGATTCCTTTAGCAACAGCAGCGGCGCATTGGACGGCACCTCGACTCGCACGCCCATCACGTCCAACTCGATCATGTTTCCACCATAGGCCGCCCGGCCCCGGCTGAGCCAGCGACCGTTCCGGCCGGTTCAGCGCTCCAGCAAGGTGTACATGAGAGCAGCATGGGCATGCATCACCAATTGACTGACATCGTGTACCGTGCGTGCCGGATGCTGGCTGCGCGCTAGGTGCGGAGATATGGCCTGTTCGATGAGTCCGGCCTCACGCTCGGCAGCCTGTTTGATGGCCCGCAGGTGTCGGGTGTCCATGCCATAAGCCTGTAGTTTCCGAGTGACCACGCAAAGTGTCAGGGCCTCCCGGCCGTAGTAGATGGAACCACGGCGGGGTAGGATCATCTGCTGGCGTTCCATCTCGATCAGCACCGCCTCCGACAGGCCGCTGACCTGCAGCAGTTCTCGGCGGGTCAGCTTCATGGGACGCTTGTTTTGTGCCCGACCCGGCTCCGGCATTGGCCCAGACAGCACCGGTTCGACGGGCGCGGCCGGGCCCGCCTCGGGGGGCTCCAGGCCGCGATCCATCATGGCCAGGTTCTCCCGTATGACCTTCAGCGGCAAATAGTGATCACGCTGCATGCGCAAGATATAGCGCAATCGTTCGACATCTGCCTCGGCGTACTTTCGATAACCGGATGGAGCGCGCTCGGGCGCAACCAAACCCTCGCTTTCCAGAAATCTGATCTTGGACACCGAAATATCTGGAAACTCTGACTTCAGTAACGGTAGAACCTGGCCGATACTGCGTTTGGCCGCTGGGGGCATCAGCGCAACCCGTGCTCGCTAACGAAAAACAGCATCCGGAATTTGCCGATCTGCACTTCGTCGCCGGGACGCAATACCGCGCCCTGATCCACCAAAGTGCGATTCACATAGGTACCGTTCAGGCTGCCCTTGTCCATCAAGGTCACCTGGCCTTCCCCCATCACGAATTCGGCATGATGCCGCGAAACCGTGATGTCATCCAGGAAAATATCCGACTTCGGGCTCCGCCCAGCGGTAACGACTTCCTTGTCAAGGAGATACCGAGCGCCCACATCGGGGCCGCGGGTAACGATCAGCAAGGCATTGCCCGCCGGCAGGGTACTCAACGCATCGGCGTCCTCGGCGCTGATCTCCAAGGTCCTGGGATCCTCCTCCGGGACGATGATCACGCGCGTGGTTTCGGAAGCAGCTGGGACACCGGTCAGCGGCGCACCGCATTTGGCGCAAAAATTACTCCCTGCAGGATTGGCGTGTCCACACCTCGCGCATTCGACCATCATCCCAGGCTCCCTCGTCGTCCTAGAGTTTGGGGGGCAACCCACACTGGTTGGATTGGTGCACAGTTTAGTGCAGTGCCCCGCACCACCATGGCCTACTCGCCGGTGCGGGCCATCAACTCAGCGTAGCGGTCACGATCAAGCAGATCGGTCAACTCGCCCGGGTCGCTCATCTCGATTTCGAATAACCAGCCATCCCCATAAGGGTCCTGGCTGATCAGTTCGCGGCGCTCCCGCACTGCCTCGTTAACCCGGGTCACCACACCAGACACCGGCGCTAAGAAGCTGGCGTGGGCCTTCGTTGACTTGATCTCTCCGCAGGCGTCCCCGGCCACCACCGATGTTCCCACGGTGGGCAGGGAAATATGCACGATGTCATGCAGCCTTGCGACGGCTGGGCCGGTCAAACCGACCCGGGCAGCACTGCCTTCATCTACACGAACCCATTCGTGGTCAGGGTGAAAAACAAGATCGGCGGGCAGATCGTCCATGCGTCCTCCTGTGTTTGGTGGGGTTTCAGCCCTAACGCTAGCGCCCCGACCGGATCGTTCTCAGCTAGGGCGGGCGTATTGCGGAGCCCGTGACTCATAGAGGCTAGTGATCTGGATTTCATCGCGCTGATCGATCGCCACCGAACCACCCACCTGTTGGCTTTCGATGCGACTGACCAGTCCTCCGCGAAAGCGCATCGCCTCGGCCAACTCATGCGTGCTGCCGATGGCCTCAATCCTGATCGGCAGGTGAAGTTCCTGATCGTCGATCACCAGGGTACCGTCTCGCTCACCGACCCAGGACTGAGCAACCAGTCTAATCCGGTCGTTGAACTCAATCACCTCGGCTCCGGCGTCCCGGAGTTCCTGGACGGCATCCAGAATCAGGTCGGCACCGATACGACCCTCCGGTGCAGAGATCGTGATCCGAACCCCGGGCCCGCTCGCCGGCACCGTACCCGCCAGAATAGCCAGGCCATCAGCCCGTCGCCGAGCCTCCGCCTGGGCTATCTCGCTGGCGTCAGCTCCCGACTGCAGGGCATCGCGGGTCCGCTCCAGTTCGGCGATCTCGGCTTGTAGCCGGTCGGTTTCCTGAGTGAGCCCATCCAACAAAGAAACCAGGTCATCACGGCGCATACCGGCATACCGATCACCGGCCCTGGTGGACTGAATCTGCATCACCACCGCCATCGCAACCAGGCACAGCGCCACCGCCCAGGCGATCTGGCCACGCGACGGCCGCAGCAGGCTCAACAGTCGTTGACGTACCGGCAGATTGGTGGGCAACTCAGGCATGCAACACCGCCCGCCTGATCACCGCAGAATTGGTGAAGATGCGAATGCCGAGCACCACCAGGACCGCCGTGGACAGTTGCGCGCCCACCCCGATCAGGTCACCCAGCCAAACGATCAGCGCCGCAATGGCCACATTGGAGATAAACGAAACCGCAAACACCCGATCGGAAAAGGTCCGTTCCAGGCTCGCCCGAGCGGCCCCCACCAGCGCATCCAGCGCGGCGACGATCATGATCGGCAGATACGGCTGTAGCCACACCGGTAGCTCTGGGCGCAACACCAGCGCAAGCACGATTCCAACCACCAGCCCGATCACAGCCAACATGTCCAACTCCTAGCTTGGTTCAACGAATCCTCGCACGATCCACACCCAAACCGGTATCTGCGCCCAGTTCCAGTTTCGCCGACTGGGTTATAGACCACGAGACGCCGTGATTGCGGCGCAAGAAGTTCAGCCACGCACCACCGGAGTTGCGCTGGAAGCCATCCAGCAGCCCACCCGGGGGGCCGATGGCCTCGATCTGGTAGGGAGTGGTCATCGAGCGGTAGTCCACCGTGATGGCCGATCCAGCCTGCCGGATAGCGGTTCGTGCGCTCAGTCGATATCCATTGATCGCGATCGCTTCCGCACCGGCCAGCCACAAACCGTTGATGACCTGACGCAGGTCCTGGTCGACCAGCACCCCACCAGTGTCCTGCGGATTGTCGTGGATCACCAACAGCACGCCCGGCCCGCTTACCGCTATCTGACCGGACCAGATCGCGGCCTGCTCATCCTGATCGATGCCGGAATCCAGTTGCTCCTCCAACCGTTGGATCTGGGTTTCCATTTCCATCGCCTGATCATGCAACTCGGCATTGCGTTGTTCGGCGGCCGCGATCTGGGCGAGCAACTCGTTTCGCTCAGTTACCGCAGCAGGCGTACCACGGCCGGCGTTCAGAGCCGATGTGGTGAACATCAAGCCGGCGAGCAACCCCACCAGGACAACCAGCCAGCCGATCCGGCCACGTCTGGAGGTGCCGTTTGCGGCGAACTGCGCATACTCCGGCTCGATGGTTTCTCGTTGAATCGAGTTCAACAGTTCCATCGAAGCGTCAAGTACCCGCCGCCGGGCAGGCTCGGCACTCATCGACCATCTCCGATCTCATTCCTAGGTCGGGTAGCCACCAGTTCACGGGTCTGACGCAGATATAACAGACCCGCCCACCAGTAGAGATAGGCGCCCCACAGGGCAAAGGCCCAACCCGTCACCTTGGCCGCCGGCGATACCGGCCAAGGGCCGGCACCCAGCAGGATCAGCGGCAACGCGTACAGCAAGCAGAAGGTAGCCGCCTTACCGATGAAGTTCACCGGTAGGCTGGCATAGCCGCGTGCTCGCACCGCCGGCCACATCATGGCCAGCATGACATCCCGCCCCACCAGTATCAGCAGCAGCCACCAGGGAATAATGCCGCGAGCTGCCAGACCGATCACCGTGGCCAAAATGTACAGTCGGTCGGCCGCCGGATCCAGAACCTCACCCAGCCGGGATATCTGATTGAATCTGCGAGCGATGCGGCCATCCACCAGATCGCTGAGGCTCGCCACACCCAACACCACCACCGCAGCCACATCGCGTTCGACCAGGATCAGCAGCAGAAAGAACGGCACACCGAGCAGTCGTAGAAAACTCAGGGCATTGGGGATCGTCCAGATCCGGTCAGCTCCTGATCGCCGGGGCACCACAGTGACCCTCTGGTCGGTTTCGGGCTGCTCCCCGGCCTGTTCGATAGCCACACCTCAACCCTAGGCGATGACCCGCCGGGCGCGGCCCTTCGCCGCGTCCACGGCGTGGAAACGATTGTCGGCTGCCAGTTCGTACATGGCCAGGACCTGTGGACCGATCACCGACCAGTCATAGCTGGCGGCCAGCCTCCGCCCGCGCCGCAGTCGCAGATCGCGAGCCTCCTCAAGGCTGGCGACGATCGCCCGAGCCAAAGCGGCCGAGTTGCCGGTGCGGAAGGTGTGCCCGCAAACGCCCTGGTCGTCGGACAGCACCTCGGTAAAGGCGGGCAATTCGGAGGCCACCACCGGTGCTCCACAGGCCAGCGCCTCGATCAGTACGATACCGAAGCTCTCCCGGCCAGTCTGGGGCGCAATATAGACATCGCTGACCCCCAACCAGCGATTGCGTTCAGCGTCGCTCACCCCGCCGACGAACCGGACCCCCTCGATCGACATCCGTCCACCATGGCCGATCACCACAACTTCGACATCGGGGTAGATCGCCCGGATCAAAGGCAATGCGGCTGTCAGCACCTGGAATCCTTTGCGCGGCTCCTCGTAGCGGCCCAGGAAGGTGATCCGTGGATGATCCCCGCCCCGCCACCGGGTGGTCGTTGGATGCAGCACGTAGTCGTCGATGGCCACGCCATTGCCTATTACCACCGGACGCACCCCGGTATGTCCCTTGGCCACCTTGGCCGCCACCGAGGACACCGCGATCGTGGCGTCCAGCCGTTTGATTGCCCCCGGCAGCATCTGGTTGATGCGTTTCAGCGTAGGGCTGATCGGCGCGTTGGTGTGGAAGGTTGCCGTGACAGGCCGGTCGGTTAGCCACAGCGTTAGCAGGCACAGGCTGGGGGTCATCGGTTCGTGCAGGTGAACCGCATCATAGTCCCCCTGGTCCAACCAGCGTTTGGCCCGGCGTAGGGGCCCAACCCCAAAGTTGATGCGCGCCACCGAACCGTTCGCCTTGAGCGGTACCGCCTTGCCGCCGGTGGTGTACTCCTCAGCGTTGAGCCCGTAATCGGCCAGCATGCCGTTCGGCGGACAACCGGGCGCCAGGATCGCGACCTGATGGCCCTGGGTCTTCATCCAGCCAGCCAGGCCAAGCACATGGTTTTGCACTCCTCCGGGACGGGTAAACGAGTAGGGGCAGACCAGTCCGACTCTCATACGACCTCTCTCGGGAAGAACCGTTGCATCATGTGCCAGTCAGCCGGGTGCATCCGGATCTGCGCAGCGAAGTACCGAACGAGCTCTTGGCCCATCTGCCTTGCCCCGGCAAGCCCTGGCGCGTGCGCTATGGGAGCGCTGATGTCGATACCCAGCCGGCCGCCCTCGAACCAACAGCCGACACCCACCAAGGCAGCCCCAGTCTGCTGCGCGATCAGCACCGGGCCAGCCGGTATGGTCAATTCACGCTCTCCATCCGGGGTTGGCCAGCCCACCGATAGACCGCGCCGTCCGAAATCCCGGTCCGCGACCAAACAAACCACGCGGCCGGCCCGCACCGCAGCCAC
>CALHWB010000055.1 GCA_938036835.1 uncultured Propionibacterium sp. | reverse complement strand
TTCAGTCCGTCCGCCTCGGCCAGGCCGGCATAGCTGGCCGCCACCGCCGCGGTGAAGCGTTCCCGGGCCTGGTGTGACCAGCCGTCTAGCCGCTCGGGACCACCCGGCAGGCGCAGTCCGAAATCGTAGACGTGTCCTTCCGTGCCTCGCAGTTCCAGGTCGAAGGGCCGCTCATCCACCACATCCACTCCCAGGCTGGCAAGGTGCGGCAGCATCTGGGAAAGCACCATCTCAGAGCCGACGCGCAGCATCTTGAGCCGGAAATCAACCCCATTCTCCGGAGGGCTAGGCACGTACATGATCTGAGCCATATCCTGGGGGCCGGCAACCAGATTCAGCGCAACCAAATCGTTGATGGCCTCCAGCGGAGAGTATTCCTCCTTGTAGACGTCGGACCATTCGACACCACGCTGGGCGGAATCCATTCGTTCGGCGATCTCAAGGAACCGGTCGTCCCAATGCCTGGTGGTTTCCTCGATGGCCCGGCGCAGCCGGTCGAGATCGATCGAGGGCAGCGGCTGCCCGTCCGGCATCTTCAAGGTGACATACAGTCTCGCCAGCGGGGATTCACTGACCTGGACACTCCACTGGATGGATTCGGCACCGGTGGTAACCAGCAGCAACCGCGCGACCCGCTCTCGGACCGAGGTGTTGTACCGCTCCCGGGGGAAATAGATGAGCGCGGTCAAGAACCGTCCCCACTCACCGCGGCGCACATAGCTGATCACCTGACGGGGATCGTCCAGTTCGGCGATCGCGGCGATGATGGGCGTCAGGTCGGCGATCGATGCTTGCAGCAGTTCCTCGCGGGGATGGGCTTCGATCGCTGCGCGTACCGCCCGGCCCCCATAGGAATCCGGATCGTATCCAATCGCCTCAGCGATCTGGTTCGCCTTGCTGCGCAGCACCGGCACCTGGAATACCGACTCGGCCATCGCGTTGCTGGTGAACAGGCCCAGGAATCGGCGTTCGATATGCGAGCCGCCGGGACCGGTCAGATGCAAACCCAGATAGTCCGGATGACTAGCCCGGCGCACGCGGGAACGTCGCGAGTCCTTGGTGATCACCAGCAGCTCCCCATGCCCGGGAACCGCCCCGAAGGACTTCCCGGCTAATTCGTCGGAACGTAGAACACCCAACCCGATCGGTTCGGGATGGAACCGTTTGGCATCCGCAGCCAAGGTGAAATCGCGGGCACCAAGCAACAGGAATCGGCCATCGGCCAGCCAGGAAAGCATTTCGGCCGCCATCTGGGCATCGGCGTGTCCGGACTCGGCAGCCTGCTGGGCGGCATCCAGCATCGCCTGGTGCATGGCGGCGTGATCGGCAGTTGCGGCATCCAAATCCGCCAGACCGGCCTCAATGGCGGCGATCAGGGCCGGCCGGGCTTCATCGGCCGACATGCCAAACGGCGGATAGAGCTCCAGCCACAGCCAGGCTTCGGGACAGGTCTGCTTGCCCTCACGGCGGTGGGCCATGTCCAGCAATCGTCCTTCGGCATCGCGGATCACCTGGAACTGGGGATGGATCAGTTCCCTGATGGACCATTCCTGCCCGGTGACCGCCAGCGCGATCGTGTCGACCAGCCATGCCTTGTCATCGGTGACCAAGGTGAGCACGGTGTGGCCGCCGGCCTCCCAACCGTCCTCGGCCAGCGCCGGGGTGACCAGATCGATCTGGGATTCCCCGGGTAACCGACGCATGGCGCGACGACTGTGATGTAGCAGGCCGGCCGCGATCTGGTCTGCGGGACGGGTCAGGATCGCAGACCCCTCGGCATGCTTGAAATAGTGGCCGCAGAATTCTTGCAATCGTTCCTCGGCGATGGCGCCCGCTAGGTGACCGGCTGCCAGGCGAACCACTTGATCCAGCTTGTGTTTTCGACCATCGGCTGTCAGCGCAGCCAATTCGCCGTTCATTCCGCAACACTCCCCACTACGGACTCCGTCGTCAGCATCAGCCTAGCGTCTGGTCCACAGGCGGGTACAGCACAATGGTGCCCATGCAAATCAGTACCCGACATGAATATGCCGTCGAACCCATCGAGGTCGTAACGATGATGGCCGACGAGACCTGGCTGGCGGAGGTTGCTCGGCATGCCGGTGCCGAGTCCTGGGAGGTATCGGCAGCCGAAGGACGCAGCCAGGTGCACGCCCAGGTCCCGGCTCCACGGCGTGCCAAGACCTTTACCGGCCCCTACTTGAAGATCCATCTGACCATCACCTGGCATGAGCCAGAGCCCGATGGCAGTTATCGCGGCGATATCGAAGTGGCCCTGGACGGTCTACCGGCCAGCATGCACGGCACTGGGGTGGCCACTGCCGCCGAGGTGGCTGGGCGATCGGGTACCGCGGTCAGCTATGACGCCGACTTTGTGATCAACATCCCGGTCCTTGGCCGCAACCTCGAGGAAGCGGCCGCCCCACACGTGCTGCGGATCATCAACACCCAGCAGGATGTGGGCCGCGAGTGGTTGGCGAATCGGCCCGCCTGAATCCGATAGCGAGCCCGCGGGCCAGGCGACAGGGACACTCCCTGTCGCCTGTTCCCGGCTCCCCTACTTCATATGCTTGCCACCGTCGACGTTAAAGGTGGCGCCGTTGACGAAACCGGCTCCCTCCGACAGCAAGAATTCCACCACGTTGGCGATCTCTTGAGGCTGGCCGACCCGCTGCACCGGGATGTTCGCCGACATCGCGGCCTTGCGTTCATCGGTCAACCTGCCACCCATGATCTCGGTATCGATCGGGCCCGGGCAGATGCAATTGCAGGTGATGCCGTATTGCCCGAGTTCGCGGGCCCCGCCACGGGTCAGGCCGATGACCGCCGCCTTCGCGGCAGCATAGGCGATCTTGCTGAAGGTGCCCCCGCCGTCATAGGCGGTGATGGAGGAGAAGTTGACCATCCGACCGACACCCCGCTCGCTCATCCGACGAGCGGCCGCCCGCATCATCAGCATGGTGCCCCGGGCGTTGACCGCCATTACCTTGTCGAACTCCGCCACCTCCAATTCCAGCAGCGGTGTGGGACAGGCGATCCCGGCGACATTCGCCAATCCGGTCACCTGGGGCAGTTCCTGGTCGATCCGCCGCCACGCAGCCGTGACCGCATCCTCGTCGGCGATATCGCAGACGATACCGACGACGCGCTGGCCGGGGAATTGTTCCCCGAGTTCGGTGGCAAAATCCGATACGGCCGGGTTCACGTCCAGGACCGCCAACCGATAGCCCACCGAAGCCAGTCTGCGAGCGACCTGGCGCCCGATACCGGCCGGAGCACCACAACCGGTCACGACCGCGCTGCGGCTGGGGGGAAAGCTACTTGTAGACTGCGACATCTGATCCTCCTTGGGATGGCCTGCGCCTACGCAGGCGTATTAGGTTGACGACACCACCTGGACCTCGGCAGTCCTGCAGAGGGCCGGCATGGTGCCAGGTCCCGGGCGGCAGAATCGGATCCAATCATATAATTTGGATTCCGGGCGCGGAGCCACTCCCGTCCGGCCCCGCCAGCTAAGATCCCGGAGGATGTAATGAAGCTCGCTTTCGGATGCGACCCCAATGCCAATACCCTCAAGCAGGCCCTGATCGCCACGGCCAAGGCCCTGGGACATGATGTTACGGATCTGGGTTCGGATGACCCGGTCTACGCCAATGTGGCCGCCGATGTGGCGCGGGCCGTGGCCTGTGGGAGATTCGACCGCGGCGTGGTCGTGTGTGGCACCGGCATTGGGGTATCGATCGCGGCCAACAAGGTGAAAGGCGCCTACTGTGCACTGGTTTCGGATATCTACCAGGCCCAACGCGCAACCCTGAGCAACAACGCGAACATGATCGCGATGGGCGAGCAGGTGATCGGAATCGAGGTCGCCAAGGCGCTGCTCACCGAATACCTAGCCCACACCTTCGATCCGGGCTCTCGCAGCGGAGTCAAGGTAGCGCGAATCGTCGAGATCGAGGGCGAACAGCCATGAGCCTCGCGATCGCCGAGTTGGAACTGTTGGCGGCCAGGTGCCGCCGGAATGTGGTGCGGATGGTCGAGGCCGGTGGCTCCGGCCATCTAGGCGGCGCCATGTCGATCATCGACGTGTTGACCGCCTTGTACTTCGAGGTGCTGCGGATCGATCCGGCCCGGCCCGGCTGGCCACAGCGAGATCGTTTCCTGCTCAGCGCGGGCCACAAGGCGATGGGACAGTATGCCGTGCTCGCCGAGCGCGGCTTTTTCGACAAGTCGCTGCTGGACAGCTATGGCGCGATGGGCACCCGGTTGGGCGGGCATCCCGATATGCACAAGCTGCCCGGCGTGGAGGCCAATACCGGCGCTCTGGGACACGGCCTGGGCATCGCCACCGGCATGGCCCTGGGGCTTCGGCTTCAGGGATCCGATGCTCGGGTATTCACGGTACTCGGCGACGGCGAGCTGCCGGAGGGCTCGAACTGGGAGGCCGCCGCGGCGGCGGCACATCACAAGGTGGACAACCTGGTGGCCATCGTGGACAACAACGACCTGCAGATCTCCGGACGGGTGGGCGAGGTGATGAGCATGACACCCATCGCCGGCAAATTCGAGGCTTTTGGCTGGGCCAGCCGTGAGATCGATGGCAATGGCATGCCCCAGGTATTGGCTGCACTGCGGGCTGTGCCCTTTGAACCAGGCTGCCCCAGCGTCATCGTTGCCCATACCCGTAAGGCCCGGGGATTGTCCTTCGCAGAGGACAAGGTGGCCTACCACTATTGGAAACCGGGGCCCGATGAGCTTGCACGAGCGGTTGCCGAGCTGGAGGCCGGCGTGGCCGAACTGACCGGAGGGCGCACATCGTGACCAGGTTGATTGATCCGCGTAAAGAGTTCGGCCGCGCGGTAACCCGGATCGCCGAGATCAACTCCCAGGTGGTGGTTCTATCGGCCGACTCTGGCGGCAGTTCTGGCTTCGGCGAGTTCGCCAGAACCCACCCGGAGCGCTATTTCGAGTTCGGCATCATGGAGCAGGGCGTGACCGGGATCGCAGCCGGCCTGGCAACGACCGGGCTGATCCCGGTATTTGCCGCGATCGCCCCGTTCGTGACCAGCCGCAATTTCGAGATGTTCCGTAACGATCTGGGATACATGCGCCAGAACGTCAAGATCGTGGGCCGCAATGGCGGGTTCACCTACGCCGATCTCGGAGCCACCCACCATTCCCTGGAGGACTACGCGATCACCAGGATGATTCCCGGCGTGGTGGTCTTCGCTCCCAGCGATCCGGGAGAGATCCGCGGCTGCGCGCAAGCCATGATCGACCACACCGGGCCGACCTACATGCGTATCGGCGCCCAAGGGCTTCCCGATCTGTTCGAAGAGCAACCGATCCGGATCGGCCGGGGCCGGCTGGTGCGGCAGGGCGGCGATGTCACGGTGGTCAGCACCGGCTACATCACCACCCAGGCCGTGTCGGCCGTCCAACGGCTCACCGGGCACGGCTGCCACGCCGATCTCATCTCGATGCCCACCCCATCCCACCTGGACGCCGGCCTGATCTGTGCTTCCGCCGCCCGCACCGGGGCAGTGGTCAGCGTGGAAGAGCACTACGAGATCGGCGGCCTGGGCGGGGCCGTGGCAGAACTGTTGTCGGCCGAGCAACCCACCCGGCTGTTGCGCATCGGCGTCCCACACCGATACCAGCCTTCGGGCCCCTACCCCGGGCTGTTGCAGCATGCCGGGCTGGACGCGGCGGCCATCGCAGCACGCATTCAGGCATTCCTGGCCCGTTGAGCGGGGCTTGCGGGCCGGGGCGCGACAACATTGCCCCGGCCCGTCGCCCATCGGATAGGATCCAATCCGAAGGCGGCGGGTCCACGCCGCCCGGGGACTCCGGTTCCTGGATCCATGCCCGAACAGACGCTACAGAGGCGCCCGAACTCAAGGAGTCGAGGATGACTCGGTTGTACAACGATCCATCCAGTTTTGCACTGGAGGCGGTAGCCGGAATGGCTGCGGCGTATCCCCGCTATCTGACCGCGGTGCATGGCGGCGCGGTCCGCTCCACCGCCAGCCCGGCCGGCCAGGTATCGGTGGTCATCGGTGGCGGTTCGGGACATTATCCGGCCTTCGCCGCCTGGGTCGGCCCCGGCATGGCGCACGGCAGCGTGTGCGGCAATATCTTCGCCTCCCCATCCGCATCCCAGGTCTATTCGGTGGCAAAGGCCGCCGACAACGGCGGCGGCATCTTGTTGGCCTACGGCAACTATGCCGGCGACGTGCTTCATTTCGGGCAGGCCGCCGAACGGCTGCGCGCCGAAGGCTACGACGTGCGCACCCTGGAGGTATCGGATGATGTGGCTTCCGGGCCGTTGGAAAACCTGCGTGACCGTCGTGGGGTTTGCGGTGACCTGGTGGTGTTCAAGATCGCCGGGGCCGCCGCGGAACGCGGCTATGATCTGGCCGCGGTGGAACAGATCGCCTGGCGGGCCAACGATCGGACCCGTTCGCTGGGTGTGGCCTTCGACGGCTGTACGCTGCCCGGCGCCACCGAACCCCTGTTCCATGTGCCTGCCGGTCAGATGTCGGTGGGCCTGGGCGTCCACGGCGAACCCGGGGTATATGAGGTGCCGATGGGCTCGGCCAGTCAGGTAGCCGACCTGCTGGTCGACGGGGTGCTTGCCGAGGCACCCGAGATCGGCACCGAGGGTTACTCCGGGCACGCGATCGTGCTGCTGAACGGACTGGGCGCCATCAAGGTGGAGGAGCTGTTCGTCACCTGGAACAGGATCGCCGAGCGACTCGCTGCCGCCGGCATCACCCCGGTGCTGCCCGAGGTCGGCGAGTTGATGACCAGCCTAGACATGGCCGGGATCTCGCTGAGCGTGACCTTCCTGGACGATGAGCTGGAAACGCTGTGGAGCGACCCGGTGGATACGGTCGCCTTCCGACGCGGGGCGGTCACCGAACGCACGACCCGCCAGGTCACCGATCCCGGTGCCGAGCAGGCCGCCCCCATCGTCCCCGGCAGTCCGGCTTCCCAGGAGCTGGCTGCCAGGGTGCTCACGGCCTTGGAGGTGATGCACCAGGTCACCGTCGATCAGGAGGCCGAACTCGGCCGGATGGACGCCATCGCTGGCGACGGCGACCATGGGCAGGGCATGCGCTTCGGCGCCACCGGTGCCCTGGATGCTGCACGAGCCGCCCAGCGGGCAGGGGCGGGTGCGGGCACTCTATTGATCCGCGCCGGTGCGCAGTGGGCCGAGAGCGCAGGCGGCACCTCGGGTGCGCTATGGGGGGCCGCCCTGACCGCGATCGGTGGCGTGCTCGGCGATGAGGAAGGTGCCACCAGCGACCGGATCGTCCAGGCGGTGGCGTCCGCGGTTGAGGCTGTACAGCGGCTAGGTGGTGCCCAACCCGGCGACAAGACCCTGGTGGATGCGATGCTGCCCTTCACCCGCACCCTGACCGAGGCACACCGGCAGGGCGCTCCGTTGGCACAGGCCTGGCGGCAGGCCTGCGAGACTGCCCGGCAGGCAGCCGATGAGACCGCCAACTTCGTGTCCCGCCTGGGACGTTCCCGGGTGCTGGGTGAGAAGTCTCTCGGCGTGCCGGATCCGGGAGCGATCTCGTTCTGCCTGCTGATGCAGGCGCTAGCCGACGCCGATACCTTCCAGACGGTCTGAGGGTCGCCGTGGCTGGGGAGAAGAACTCACTGAACCGGATACTGGACGGTATCGAGCTGCCCGATTTCGTCCCCGTGCATCAGGATTTCGAGGCGCCACGCCTGACCGATATCGCTGGGCGAATCGGCGAGCAGCTGGCTGCCGGAGAGTTCGCCGAAACGGTACAGCCGGGTCAGCGCATCGGGATCACGGTGGGTAGCCGCGGGATCGCGAATATGCCCCAGATCGTGCGAGTGCTGGCCGATTGGGTCAAGTCGCGAGCGGCGACTCCGGTGGTCATTCCCGCCATGGGCAGCCACGGCGGGGCCACCGCAGCCGGCCAGCGGGAAATGCTGACGGGCATGGGGTTCACTCCCGAGACGACCGGGTGCGAGATCGTTTCCGGGATGGCGGTCACCGAACTGGGTGTGGTCGATGGCCTACGGGTGTGGTATTCCTCAGACGCCCTGGCCTGCGACGGCGTGATCCTGGCCAACCGGGTCAAGGCACACACCGACATCATCGGCGACATCGAGTCGGGCCTTTTCAAGATGGCGGCGATTGGGCTCGGTAAACACCAGGGTGCTTTGCAGGCTCATAGTCAGGGATTGGCTCGCACCGGCGAGATGATCGAGGCGATCGCGCCGGTGATGTTTCACAAGGCCAACATCATTTTCGGTTGCGCCGTGCTGGAGAATGCCCTGGACGAAACCCGGGATGTGGTGCTGATCCCGACCGGTCGGATCGAGCAGATCGAACCTCAGTTGCTGGCCGCCAGCCGAGCCCATCTGCCCCGGTTGCTGATCACCGAGATCGATGTGCTGATCGTCGATTGGATGGGCAAGAACATCTCTGGGGCCGGGATGGATCCAAACGTAATCGGACGCTCGGTCGTCGGGGTGAAGAACCCGCAGATGCACATCAACCAGATCGTCGTGCTTGATATCACACCGCAGAGTCACGGGAACGCTACCGGCATCGGGCTGGCCGATGTCACCACCCGGCGATTGGTGGATCAGATCGACTTCACCGCGATGTTCACCAACGGCATCACCTCGAATGGCATGCGCGGGGGGCGGCTGGCGCCGTTCATGCCCAACCAGAAGATGGCGATCCAGTGTGCGGCCCGGCTGACCCTAAAACCCGATCACCGGGCTCTCCGCATGGTGCGGATAACCAATACCCTCGATCTCGCCGAGATCGAGGTGTCGAGTGCGTTGCTTCCCGAGGTGGCGGACAATCCGGCCATGCGGCTGCTGGGAACGCCAGCCCAGTGGCATTTCGATGCGAACGGCGACCTGTTCGCGCCGGCCGAGACCGGCCACTGAGCGAGCGGCCCGATAGCCGGGAGCCGTGTGGCCGGGCCCCTCGCCGATCTAGGTCACGCGACCGCCGTGCTCTCCACGAGCGCAGATTCGGTCATCGGGGTAGCCGGGGCCCCATCGGCCCCGGCTACCCCGAACCCATTTCAGGCCCGAAGGCTCTCGCGAGCCATCAGGCCATCTTGCAGCGCAATACGCTGCGCAGGTAGTCACGAGATTGGGCGAGGTTCCACAGCGAATCCGTCCCGTAGTGCTCGACCATGAACGGGCCGTCAAAGCCCAATTCCAGGGCCCGGGCGATGATCGGCCGGTAGTTCACGTAGCCGCCCGGCAACGGCGAGGGATGGGTAGCGTAGGCGCCCGTCGCCGGATCGAAGTCGCGGGTGTAGTTCTTGATGTGCCAGTAGTTGGTGTGCGGCAGCAAGCGTTCGAAGGCTTCGGTGAGCGGCTCAAGCGGACGATGCAGACGCACCATGTTGCCCAGGTCGGGATTGAGCCCGCAGGCCGGATGATCGACATCGGCCAGGAAACGCACCGCAGATTCCGAGTCGCCCAGATAGGTATCCTCGTACATCTCCAGGGAGATCTCGATCCCCACCGACCCGGCGTGTTCGGCCAGTTCCCGGATCCGCTGGACCGCGAGCCGGTACAACTGCGGATCGTCGGAATCCTTGTGGCCATCGGCCAGCCAGAACCAGGTCGCCTCCTGCTGGGCTGGAGTCAGTTGCTGGAAGAACCCGATGCCCACCACACCGGCACCCAGCTCCACGGCGGTATCGATGACCCGGTGGCTGTAGGCCAGGTACTCCGCGCCGTGTTCGGCGTCCATCACCGATTTACGGGAGGTGGAAATCGCCGGTACCGTGAGTCCGGTCTCGGCCATCACCTGCTTGAAGCTCTTCAACCGATCCGGCGGAAGATCGGCCACCCGCACCCAGACATCAAGTGGATCCATTTCGGTGAAACCCATCATGGCCACCTCACGCATCTGCCGGAACCACTCCTGCGGGTCGGCGTCCTGGATCGGGCCGCCCTTCGAATCCAGCCCACCGAACAGCAGCATCGGGCAGGCGATGGGCCAGTTCTCGGGCGTGTACTTTGACATCAGTGCCTCTCCTGTCTTGTTCACTTGACGCCCGGGGCCTGCCCGAGCTCACCCAGCAGTTGCTGGAGGCGTGCGTATGCGGTGTTGCGATAGGCGATCAGGCCGGTGGTGTCGCCCGCCGGAATCACAAAGCCACCGCCGGATTTGGTGCCCAGATGGCCGTTGTCGACCAGTTCCTTCAAGCCCGACGGGGTGGCGAACCGATCACCATAGTTTTCCTCGAAGGTACGGAAGCAGTCCCGATAGACATCCAGACCGGCCATATCGGCAATGGCGAATGGGCCGAAGAAGGGCAACCGGAAGCCAAAGGTTGTCCGGGTGATGATGTCCACGTCCTCGGCACTGGCCACACCATCGTCGACGATGCTGATGGCTTCCTTCAGCAGCGCATACTGCAAACGGTTCAGGACGAATCCAGGCGAATCCTTGAGCCGGGCGGTCAGCTTGCCGGTCTCGGCCACCAGTTCCTCCACCGCGGGCACCAGGCCGGCGTCGGTACCCGGATGGACGATGATCTCCACACCCGGAATGAACGGTGCCGGGTTGGAAAAATGCACCCCGAGGAATCTGTCGCTGTGCTGCAGGGCGGTGGCCAAACCGGTGATCGGCAGCGTTGAGGTATTGGATGCGATGATGGCATCCCGGCGAGCTGCGGCCTCGATCCTGGCCAGCACCGGGTGTTTGATCTCCGGTTTCTCGGGCACCGCCTCCTGGATGTAATCGGCGTCGGCGACGGCCTGCTCGATGCTCTCCGCGGCGCTCAGATTGCGCGCGACCGAATCCGCATCGCCGGGTTTGAACAGTCCACGTTCCTCCCAGTCCCGGGCTTCGGCGAGCAGTCTCGCCAGGTTCCGGCGGGCGGCGTCGGCATCGATATCTGCCAGTACGACTGGGTAGCCGGCGATGGCGAACTCCTGGGCGATGCCCCCACCCATGTAGCCAGCCCCGACGACTGCAATCCTGTTGACGGTCAAGGTTCTTCCTTTCTACCGAGTGCCCTGGGCAGGCTGCCTGCGATTGGAGCCAACCAACGACGGTCATGCACTCAAATTCGGGCCGCAGGTGCTGCCATGGGCCTGCGGTTGCAGCCTAATCTAGCCGTTGGCGGTGTTCCGGTGAACCGGGCACCGAGAACCGACCAGCCCATCGGCATGCCCCTCCCAGCTCGCCGATCCAGCTCCTTGATTCGCACGACTCCGCTTATCAAAGGGCAGATTAATCGAATCCAGGATGGCTCTTGGGGCGACGACCGGGAGGCCGCAGACCGATTCGTCCGGTCTGGGGCCCGGGCGCTTGCCATCGTTGCCCCAGACAATCTTGACGGGGACCATTCCAGTCCGTAGCCTTGGCCTCGCTGGATCCAATGACCCGCTTGAGGTCGGCGGAATAGCAAAAGACATCGTTGTAGCTACCGAAACGGTCCACAGGGAGGCGGACGTTCGTGAGCCAGGTGCAGGAAGGGCCTGCCGGAAGGGTAGCCAGCGAGGTCGGCCACCCAGCGCACCTACAGACGACGTGGGTACCGCAGTCTAGCTCGGGGCGTGGCAACTGAGCAGTAGTGGTATGGGGCTGTTGGCCCGCGTCCCCTAGCAATCAAGGAGTGACAGGCATGAGTTCAACCGACCAGCTTGTACTTGAACCGCTGAAGTATCCGGAGCAAGATGCGAAGCTGTCTTCCAAAAGGTTCATCGACCTGCTCAGCATCGTTGGTCCCGGCTTCATTCTGGCCTCTGTAACCATCGGCAACGGTGAGATCTTCCAGGCCACCCGCGGTGGTGCGGTATTCGGCTACGCCATCTTGTGGACCTTCGTACTGGGCGCGATTCTCAAGGCTGCGGTCGTCTATGCGGCAGGCCGGTATATGGTGCTGACCGGGGAACACCCATTCGCCCGGATGGGTCATCTGATGCCCGGCATTGGCAACAGCGGCCCTGGCCGCCACTGGCTGGCCCTTTTCTTCGGCGTGCTGGCCGCCATCTGCTTCCCCGCCTGGTGTGTCGCCTACATTCTGGCCCTTCGCCAGTGGACCCCCTGGACCTTCGGCTTCGAGATGCCGTCCTGGGGTATCTGGCTGGGTATCGCATGGGCGTTCATCGCCTGGCTGACCTTGTTCGTCAAGGATTTCAGTATTGTCGAACGCTTCCAGACCATCGTGGTCGGCATCATGATCATCTTCTCCCTGATCGCCGTCTTCGTCTCCAAGCCGGAATGGGGCCACCTGCTGGCTGGTCTGCTGCCCACCAGCGTCCCGTTCTATCCCGAATGGGTGCAAAGCGGCTTCCCCGAGATCGCGGCCCGGCCCATTCCGTTGGAGATCGTCGCCTATCTGGGCGCCCTGGGCGGTGGCATCTACGACTACATCGGCTATGTGGGCACCTTCCGCGAGAAGACCTGGGGCATGCTCGGACGCGCCGACAACGCCGAGATCAATGCCAAACTGCAGGCACTGGGCCCCGGCCAGCAGGTGCCGATCGACATGGGCGAGGAGAACATGGTAAAGGCCGGGCTCGGTCTCAAGGCCGTGCGGATCGACTCGATCACCTCCTTCACCGCGGTGGCCATCTTCGCGCTCACCTTCATGACCCTGGGCACGGTCGTGCTGGGCACCAATGGGCTGCAGGAGATCCCGAAGGACTCGAACATCCTGCAGGCCCAGGCAAACTTCTTCACCCAGATTCACCCCGTGCTGAAGTACCTCTACCAGTTGGCCATCTGGTGCGCCTTCTGGGGTTCGGTGCAGGCGCTGCTGACCGTCACCTATCCGTACACGATTCGTGAGGCCTTCGCGCCGGCCTTCCCGGCGCTGGCAGACCCCAAGAACTGGCAGAAGCTCAAGGTCGCGGTGGCCACCTACACCTTCGGGGTCGCGGTATTCCTCGCATTGATGGAGGTCAGCTACACCACGGTCATCTCCTTCGCGGGTGTCCTCGGCGGCGTGCTGGCACTCGGCCTGTGGGGCTTCATCCTGGTCTTCACCGAGCACAAGGTGCTGCCGGCGCAGTTGCGCATGAAGAAACCGCTGGAGGTGCTGGTCATCATCTCCTCGGTGGTCATGACCGTGATGGGCCTGATCGCCCTGGTGCAGTTCTTCCAAAACCTAGCCACCGGCTAATCACAGCACGACCCGGCGACCGATGACCCGGATCGGATCCGGGTGGCCAGTTGACGGCCATCCGGATCCGATCCAGATTATCCAACCGGTGGCCGGACTCGTCCGGCCCGACCAACTTCCAGGAGCAAAGCGCATGGCCAATCGGCTGGCAGGCATCTTCATTCCCGTGGCAACCCCATTTGCCGCATCCGACGAATCATTCGACCCGGCCGCCCTGGTGCACAATCTCGGTCAGTGGGAGCAAACCGATGTCGCCGGCTACATGGTGCTGGGCACTAACGGCGAGTTCCAGTCGCTGGATGACGACGAGGCCCGGCTGGTCGTCCAGGCCGCCGCCGATCACAAGGGCGACAAGACCCTCATCGTGGGGGCCGGCCGGGAATCTACCCGGCAGACCATCCGCTTCATCGAGACCCTGGCGCCGTGGTACGACCGGATCGACTACATCTCGGTGCTGACCCCCAACTACTTCGCCAAACTCATTGATGCCCGTGCCCTGCTCGGCTTCTACACCGAGATCGCCGACGCCTGCCCGCTCCCGGTGCTGGCCTATGTCGCCCCCGGCTACGCCAACGGCGTGACGATTCCGGCAGCCACCCTGGCCAGGCTCGCCGACCACCCCAACATTCACGGCATCAAGGACACCTCGCCGGCCATGCTGGTTGACTACCTGACCGCCGTCGGCGGACGCGAAGACTTCGAGGTGCTCGCCGGCTCACTGAACAACATCATGACCTGCCTGGCCCTGGGCGGCCGGGGCGGGGTGGTTTCGGCAGCCAACTATTTGCCTCAGGAATGCGCCCGATTGATTGAGCTATACGACAGCGTCCCCACCGAACAGGCGATGCGATACTATCGGCTGCTTCGCCGGGTGGCCTCGTCCGGTGGTGGCAAACAGGGCGTGGCCAGCCTGAAAGCGGCCATGAATGCCCGCGGCTACCGGGCCGGTGTGCCCCGCCGCCCATTGCTGCCCATCAGCCCGGCCTCCGACGCCGAACTGCGGGCGGCGCTGGAGGCCGGCCTACCGGTATTGCACGATTTCGGCCAGTGAACCGGAGGATTTCGTCATGCACTATCTGTCAATCGATTTCGGCACCTCAGCGGTCAAATTGGAGATCCTGAACGCTGATCTCCAGGTATTGGCCTCGGAGAAGCAGGAGTACCCCTATATCCTACTGCCCGGCGAGAAGGTCGAGATCGACCCGGACGTACTATTCGACGCCGTGAGCCAGGCAGCCGGCCGATTGCCGCAGAATCTGCGCGCCGCCGTGGAAGTACTCTGTTACGACACCTTCTCCCCTTCTCCGGTCTTCATCGGTGCCGACGGGCGGCTGGTCTACCCGAATATCGTCACCCACATGGATCGCCGCAGCCGCGATATCAGCGACTACATCGATCGGCGCATCGGCCGCGAACGATATCTGTCAATCGCCGGAATCTATCCCTTCGCGGGCGGCGCCGGCATCATGACGGTGCTGTGGATGCAACAGCACGAACCTGAGGTGCTGGCCCGGACCCATCGCATCGGGCATCTGCCCAGCTTCATCCACCACCGGCTCACCGGGCAATGGATGGTCGACCTGGTCAACGCCTCGATGCTTGGGCTGTACGAGACCACCACCCAGGCGGGTTGGTCCGCCGAACTGCTGGATGCCTTCGATCTGCGTCCCGAATGGTTCGCCGACATCTATAACCCCGGCGAATTCCTGGGTGGCCTGCTTCCCGAAATGGCGATCCGGCTGGGAGTGCGTCCCGGAATTCCGGTGGCAGTCGGCACCAATGACATGGCAGCCGCTCAGATGGGGGCCCACAACGACCGGGCCGGACAGATCATGAACACCGCCGGCAGTTCCGACATGGTCTCGATCCTGATCGACCGCCCAGTCACCAACCCGGGCTACTATCTGCGGAACGCCGCCCTGCCCGGACTATGGCAGATCTACGCCACCACGGCCGGTGGCTTCGGCATCGATTGGTTCCGCGAACAGTTCTGCCGCGAACTGGATCGTGTCGAGTTCAACCAGCGATACCTACCCGATTGCATCGAACGGTTCGCCCAGGATACCGAGGTTAGCTTTGACCCCTATCTGACCGGCGACCGGCAGTCCTTGGAAAGACGAACCGGGGCCTGGCATGGCCTCACCTTGGCCGCCACCCGGGATGAGATGCTGTCGGCCATGCTGAAATCGATGAACCGAGTGCTCTATCGGGTGGTCCGGCTCGCCGGCGAGGTGGTCGATCTGGACGAGACCATTAAACTCACCGGTGGCCTAGCCACGCCGGCCTTCATCAAGCTCAAGGAACGCGAATTCCCCGGGTTCGGTTTCCAGGTGGTCGACAATTGCTCGGTGCTTGGCAATGCCGAACTCGTCCGTCACCACAATCCGGAGTTATGCCCGTGACTCATCGCATGGCATTCACCCTTATGTCGGTGGCCTCCCTTGGTGTGCTGGCCGGAATCTTCTACTCTCGTGGCAAGTTGGCCTGGGCGGCCGGCTTCGTGCTGTTGGCTGTGATCTACCTGATGCAGGCGCTGATCAGGCAACGCCGGGAGATCGCCCGGGACCGGGCCGAGCGCATCGCCGGTCTCGTCCAGGAGCAAACCCCGGCCGGCAAGCAGGCCATCCTTGATGATCTGCTGGCCACCCGCAATCATCTAAAGGGCGCCCGGGTGCGTGAAACCGGACTCGGTATGGTGCTGGTGATCGCTATCATCCTCGCTCAACCCGCCAATCTCCCGTTGGCCATGGCCCTCGCGGTCGGCCTGGTGCCGATCTCGGTGCTGGTCGTGCGGCACACCAGAGCGATCAACAAGATCGAATCCGGCCTGGCCGACCGCGGCCTGCTGCCGGGTCGGTGAGGGCCTACCTCACCATTGGCAATCCCGACTAGGAGACCATTGATGTTCTTCACATCCCAACCGGCCAGCCTGCAATACCGTATTCGCAGTCTCGGATTGACTCCGACGCGCCAAATCGGTGACCACCTGGCCCGCGTACTTGATCAGCCGATCAGCGCTACCCAATTCGAACAGTTGACCAGGCATGCCAGCCATCTGGGAGTCACCGCCGAGTTCGAACGCATCTGCGACTACTTCCGGGCGGCACCGGGTCATACCCCGGCCGGCTTCCGCTTCGAATACGACCTCGAAGCCGACGGCCTGCTGAATGTCAACCTGGTTCGCGATATCGGATACGACTCCGATGGCAGGCGCCGTCCTACCAACGTGATCTATTCGGCCGATAGCGCGAACCCCTATGAGGTGGCACCGATAGCGCCCCTGCTGGGTAATCTGACCTGTAATCCGGGCATCATCTACGACCTGTTCATCAACAACCCGGCAGCCAACATCGATCACCGCTTCACCACCCGTGACGAGGTCATGGCGGAACTGGGTCGCATTCTGGGGCCCGGCTGCGATATCAGCGTTGAACTGAATAACCCCTTCGAGCCCGATTTCAGCAAGATCGTCGAAGAGGCGGAGTTCTTCGCCGAACTGCTGGGACGCGACCGGGTTGTGATCAAGGTGCCCCATACCGGGCCGGTCAATGCGGAGAATGTCGGTCAATTGCTCACCGGGGATGGCCGGTTGGCGACCCGATACTGGCAACCCGCGACAGCGGACGCATTGCGCGGTCATGCACTGACCTTGAAACTCACCGAACTTGGCTTCCGCATCAACTACACCTTGATGTTCGAGCCCTACCAGACCCAACTTGCCCTGCAAGCCAGGCCGTACTTCATCAACTCGTTCATCCGGCATCGGTTGATGCAGTCTCGGGCGCTGGCCGATCTGCTGGCCAGATACGACGCAAACGATCAGTCGGCCGGCCCCCTATTGCGCGATTACCTGTTGCGTAACGACTATCTGGCGAGCACCGACACCGAGTTCGACATCGCCGGAGCGGTACAACGCGCCCGGGACGTGGTGAAGTACCGCAACCTGGGTAATCCCGAGGGCGCCGACGGACTGGATGGCGTCCGGCACAATCTGCGTTTGCTGCGCAATGCGAATTTGCCCGACACCCGGTTGATCATCTGCTCCATGGAGGGCGACTGGAACTATCCCGATATCGATCGGCTGCTGGCCAGCGACGAATTCTGCGACATGGCAGACCGGGTGGTGGTGACCGCAGAACCCGGTTACCTTGCCCGGTTCACCTCCACCAATCAGGTGATCAGCTACCAGCGTCGTTTCATGAAGGCAGCCCAGGGCCAGCGCTGAACCCGCATCGGGTGGCCGCGATCAAGCCCGATGCCCAGCGCAGCCACCCGATGCCCGGGCACCGGCCGGAGTCCATTAGATGGGGATCAGCCGGCCCGCAGGATCCGTTCGGTGGCGGTGCGCATGTGTACCCGCATGGCAGCAACCGCCCCCAGCACGTCGCCCGCGGCCAGAGCCGCCACGATAGCGCCATGTTCGCGCAGCGCCGCCTCGATGTCGGTTTGCTCGCGCACTGCCTTCTCGAACCAGACCCGCAGCAACGAGCGTGCGGTCGACAGCAGGTCGGCCAGCGTCGGATTGCCGCTGGTATCGGCGATATGGCGGTGAAAGGCCACGTCCGCCTCCACGAAACCGGCCGGATCAAAGCGCAGCGCGGCCGCTTCATCGACGATGGCAGCCAATTCGGCTAGCCGCGTGGCTCGATAGGCCGGCGCAGCCAACTCGACCGCTAGTATCTCCAATCCCTCGCGCACCTGGGCCAGCTGTGCGGTCTTGTCGCGGTCGAGCATCATGCCCCAGTTCAGCGCCCGGGGCAGAAGTTCCGAGGTGGCTGCCCGCAGATAGGTACCGGAGCCCCCCCTGGTCTCCACGAAACCCAGTACCTCCAAAGCGGCGATCGCCTCACGCACCGCCGAACGACCCACCAAGAGCTGCTCTGCCAGGCTTCGTTCGGCCGGTAGGCGGTCCCCCGGGCTGAGGCTGCCGCTCCAGATCAGATCGAGCAACTGCTGGGTGGTTGATCCGCTCGGTGATCCGCTGAAGCTCCCGGTCACACCGGCGTCCGTGGTCTCCCCGTGCTCATCCACGACGCGAGTCTAGCGCCCTGTCGATGGTTTCTCCTGGCAAGATCCGACCGGACAACCAAAACTGGTTGACCAATTTGGGAATCTCGCGTAAGATCAGAGCCGTAGATGATCGTTGTAAGCAATGTTGCTCTACATTGGTCAACCAATTGCCACGCAACCCAACGAGGGGGACGCATGCGAATCGGGATCGGCAGCTATGCCCTGTTCTGGGAACGGCATCACACCAACCCACATCCACTCGGCATCGCGGCCCAGGTCGAGCGGGCGATCGAACTGGACTGTGAGGTTTTCCAGATCTGCGATGACCCGCACCTCGACGAACTGGACGATGCCGCCTTGGCCGGACTGCGAGGGCTGGCCGACCGATCGGGGCTCGCCCTTGAGCTCGGCACGCGCGGCACAGACCACGAACACCTGGCCCGGCAGATCGCCATGGCCGGCGCATTGGGCGCGACCATGCTGCGCTCCATGGTGACTGCGGACGACCTGACCCTGGGCCTACCGAATCTGGTCCATCGGCTGGGCGGTATCCTGCCACTGCTCGACGAGCACGGCGTCAGCCTGGCACTGGAGACCTATGAGCAGATCCCGACCAGTGCCCTGGTTCACCTGGTTAACGGATTGAACTCACCGCGCATCGGTATCTGTTTGGATCCGGCCAACTGCGTGTCCGCACTCGAGCACCCGCGCACCGTGGTGGAGCTCACCGCTGCCCACACCATCAATCTGCACGTCAAGGATTTCGCCTTCACCCGGGCCGATGACTGGGTCGGTTTCCGATTCGCCGGAGCACGCCTTGGCGCCGGAATGCTGGATCTGGATCATGAGCTGTCCATGGTCACGGCCGCCGGCCGGTGCGGTTCGGCCATCGTGGAGCACTGGGTGCCCTGGCAAGGCGATCTGACCGCCACCCTCGCCATCGAACGTGACTGGACCCAGGCCAGTCTCGCCGGACTGCGCGCCTGGCGAGCCGCGCACCCGGGATCGCTTGATCACCACCGGCCCGGCCACCGGACCCTCAACCCAACCCGACAGGAGGAATCATGACAGACAAGCAACTCAACCCACTGTATGGCAAGGAAGTCACGCTAGATCCCGAGCTGACCATCGCGGTAGTCGGTGCCGCCGGAAAGATGGGCACCCGGGTTTCCAACAACCTCGATCTGACCGAAGCCACCATCTACTACTGCGAAGCCTCGGCAGCCGGCCAGGCAGCCATCCGAGAACTCGGCCGCGAGGTCTCCGATATATCAGCGGTGGCGGCCGACTGCGACGTAGTCATCCTCGCCGTCCCCGATATCGCCCTGGGCGCGGTCTCCCAGCAGGTCGTCCCCCTGATGAAGCCGGGTTCGGTACTGCTGACCCTCGACCCAGCCGCCGCCTATGCCGGCCTGGTGGCCCGGCGCGACGATGTCGCGCTGGCCTGCGCCCATCCCTGCCATCCCTCGGTCTTCCTGGAACGCGCCGCGGACCAGTGGAACGACACCTTCGGCGGGATCTCGGCCCCCCAAGAGGTCGTCGCCGCGATCGAGAACGCCGACGAGGGCCAGCAGGCGCGCACCGACCAGGTCATCCGAGCGCAATATGCCCCGGTGGTCGACGTGCACTGGGTGACCATCAAGCAACTGGCCCAGCTCGAACCGACCCTGGTCGAAACCATCGGCTGCATGATCGGGCAATTCCTCAAAGACGCCCTGGATCATGCGGTCAATGAGGTTGGTATCCCGGAGCCAGCCGTCAAGGCCATCTTCTTCGGGCATATCTATATCGCACTGACCAACGCGCTGCGCGGTTCCAACCCCTTCTCCGATGCCTGTCTATTGGCCATGGACTATGGCCGAAAGGCCATCATAAAACCGGATTGGACCCGGGTCTGGTCGGACGAGGAACTCGACATCGTGCTCGCCAAGATGCTCAACCGGGAGCGTATCGACCGCTGAGCCGACCCGACTACTCGGCCTACCGGCCCGGCCCGACAGGAGAAACCGATGAACACCACCTATCTGGTAGCGATGGCCATTGCGGCCATCGCCCTGCTATTGCTGCTGGTCATGCGGTTCAAATGGCCAGCCTACGTGGCACTGCTCACCATCTCGCTGGCCACCGGCCTGGCCGCGGGGCTACCGATCGACAGGGTGATCCCAACCGTCATCGAAGGCATGGGCAGCACCCTGGGCAGTGTTGCGCTGCTGGTCGGGCTGGGTGCGATGCTCGGCGGCATCATCGAGAAGACCGGCGGAGCCGCAGTGCTGGCCACTGCGGCTGCCCGGCTGCTCGGTCCCAAACGGCTCGGGCCGGCCCTGATGATTGCCTCCGGGCTAGTCGCCATCCCGATCTTCTTCGATGTGGCCTACATCATTCTGGTGCCAATCATCTTTGGTTTCGCCCGGGCCGCGGGGCACCGTTCACCGGTGATCCTGGGTGCGCCGGTGGCGGCCACCATGGTCTTCATCCACAACACCGTGCCGCCGCATCCCGGGGTCACCGGCTCCGCCACCTTGCTGCGCGAGGATGTGCTGGGCCTGGTTACCCTGCTGGGCATCCTGTTAGCCATCCCGGTGGGCATCGTCGTCTACCTGGTCAGCCGCCGGCTCACCGGCAGTGATTTCGAACTCGACCGCACCACCCGAGCCAGGTATGAGCAGACCGGGGCGACCGATCTCAGCCAGCAGGCAGCGCACGAGCCGGACGGCCGGCAACACCGCACCCCGAATGCCGGGTTGGTGCTGGCAACGATCCTGCTGCCCATCGTCATGATCGCGACCGGCACCATCGGCAAGATCCTGCTGCCGGAAGGATCCATGCCCTACCGGGTCACCGGCTTCGTCGGCGCCCCCGGGTTCGCGCTGATCGTGGCCACGGTGCTGGCCATGCTGGTGCTTGGCCTGGTCCATGGCTGGTCAAAGGAGGAGCTTGGCGATCTGATGAACGCGGCCCTAGGCCCAGCCGCAGTGGTGGTCTTCGTCACCGGCGCCGGCGGGGTGTTCGCTAAGGTGCTGACCGCATCGGGAATCGGCGATGCGGTGTCTAGCATACTGGTCTCCGCCGGGGTACCCATTCTGCTGCTGGCTTTCCTGCTGGCCCTGGTGTTCAAGGTCGCCCAGGGTTCGGGTACGGTGGCCACGCTGGCCGCAGCCGGACTCGTCCAGTCGACGGTCGAGCAGGGCGGCTTCTCCGATCTGCAGGTTGCATTGATCGTGCTGGCCATCGGCATGGGTTCGGTCTCCCTGTCCCACATCAACGATTCCGGGTTCTGGATAGCCAGCCGTTTCCTGGGCCTGGACGTCGCCGACGGCCTGAGGACCTGGACGGTGCTGTGCACCGTAGCCGGGTTCCTGGGCATGGCAATCATCGCCATGGTCTGGCTGATCATCTGAAGCCGTCAGTCAAGACCGGACCGGGCGCCAGACCGCGATATCGTTCCCGCGCCCGGTCAGCCGATCGAATCCAGGAAGACACCAAGCTCCACCACCGAATGCCACAGCAGATCGTGTTCCCGGTGCAACTCGGCAACCGGGGGCAGCGCCCAGGCCGAATCCAGATCGAGGCCACGCAACTGCCCGGTCAACTCACCCAATTCCGCTCCCGGATCATCGGTGAAGAATGCCTCCACCCGGTCGAGGCTCAACCCGGCCAGCGTCCGGCCACCGTTTCCGGGCTCGGCTCCCGGCCCCAGCCCGGCCGGATCCACCTGGGCCGTCAAAACCAGCCGATGGCCGTACCGGGTCAGACCCCACAGGGCCGCGATCAGCAGGCAGGCATACTCGGCTGCCTCGTTCTCGTCCGCGCCCAGACCAAAGCCCGCGCGCAATTCCGCATTTGCCTGGAAGACCTGCAAGGGCCCGGCCAGTTCGGCACCGGCGATCAGGCTGGCGGCCTGTGCGCGATCAACGGGAACACACACCAATACTCGTGCGGCCATCGGATCTTCCTGCTCGTCGGTTTCCTACCCAGGATTGTGGCACGTCCGCTCAGGCCGGCCCGGTTTTCCGGCAGGCGATTCGATGAGCCGATGATTCGGACCGGCATCGCGGGGTTCCCGAACATCACCGACCGCATGCTGCGATGCTCAGCGAGTCGACCCAAATCATCCGGATGCACTCGTCGAGTGCCCCGGAGACAAAGTCCCCGGCAGTTCCCGGGCGGATCGTCCCACCGACCGGGAGACAACCCAGCATCACGGGGTTGCTGCGAGGCGCTGACAACCGGCCGGCTGGTCAACCAGCCGGCGGCAGGATCCGGTCGGCGGCCGCTGATGGCCGACCGGCTCCGAAGCTATCCACAAATTCACCAGGCACAGGGTTAGCCGCAGGGAGACCAGCGGCAAGCTGGATTCCATGACCACCCACCTACTGGGCGATCCCGCCGCTGAACGCTTCCCCCAACGGAACGAGCCCGCCGAGGAACCCTCATCCCTCGAGACGAAGCCACCTGGCTGCCCGGACGCTCCGGCAGCCGATACCTTGACCCAACGTACCCTGGCCTGGCTGGATTTCTTCGAACTGCCCAGTTATCCCACCAGCCACCGCCCGCCCATGGTCCCCCGGGAGGCGCGCAATACCATCATCCGGATCGCCCGGTTGGTGGGCGAGATCTTGGCCGGGGACCGGCCAGGCTCGCAACTGGCCGGCTGGTTCGATCTTGCGGCACGAGCCCACTTCAACCGCTTCCTGATGATCCACCGCGGCCTTCCGGTGCGGCTGGGCAGCGTACATATCAGTCTGCTAGCCCAGACACAGATCAGCGCGCTACTGCGCTATCAACTGGCCGCACGCTCGTTCAGCGTGCTGGTCGGGCTGCAAAGCCAGGCCGGATGCTGGCGCTGGACCAGCCTGGATGTGCTGCTGCCGGGGCCCGGCCCGACCGGAATCATCCCACGTTGGGGTTACGACCATGACAGAGCTTGAACTTCTTGCCAGATCCACACGGGCACGGCTGATTGCGTCCCACTCCGGCATAGGGATCCGGTTCGCTAGCCCGCCGCCGGGCCCCCGTGGTTGACTTCTGCCCCTGCTCATCGGGTGCGGAATAGCTGAGCCGCTTGGCGTCCGGACGCTGTTGCACGCCCCCCACCCGCAGCCTGTTCCTGCTGTCACCGATATGCGCGGTGGGTTCCTCGGCGGCCTTACCCGGCTCGGCGGGCGCGGCCCGTTTGGCGGATCTGCCAGACTTGGCGCGCCGTTTAGCAGCCGGTGGTATCACCGCGGGCTTACCCCCGGGATCCGGGGTATCCGCAGCGGACCCGGCGGTCAACCGCGCGCCGATGGTCAACCCGTTGCCCGCAAGCTCCGCGGCCGAATCCGCGGTAACCTCGGGGGCCGCATCGGGCACCACCTGGACATCGATGTTGAACAGATAGCCGACGACCTCTTCGGCGAAGCCATCGCGCATGGCATCGAACATTTGCGCGCCCTCGCGCTGATACTCCACCAGGGGGTCGCGTTGGGCCATGGCGCGCAAACCGATGCCCTCGCGCAGATAGTCCATCTCGTAGAGGTGCTCACGCCACTTGCGATCCAGAACCGTCAGCCAGACCTGCCGTTCCAGCTCTCGCATGTTCTGTTCGCCCAGACTCTCCTCGCGGGCATCGTAGGCGCGCGACGCATCCTCGGCGAAGGCCTCCACCAACGCGTCGGCATCGCCTTCGGACTCCCATTCATCCTGGTCAAGACCGACCGGATAAAGCTTTCGCATCTCGGACCACAACTCGTCCAGATCCCAGTCATCGGGCAGTCCAGCGGTGTACTGCCGAACGCCCGAACGCACCACCCGGGCCACGGTCTCCCGTAATTGCTCATCGACCTGGGTGCCGCCCAACACCTTGGAACGGTCACCGTAGACGGCGTGCCGCTGCCGGTTCATCACGTCGTCGTACTTGAGCACATTCTTGCGCATCTCGAAGTTCTGCGCCTCCACCTGCTTCTGGGCGCTCTCGATGGCCCGGGTGATAACGCGCATGTCGATGGGTTCATCCTCGGGCACGTTCATCGAGACCATGGCGCGTTCCACCAGATGGGCCTGGAACAGTCGCATCAGGTCATCTTCCAGCGACAGGTAGAATCGGCTTTCCCCCGGGTCGCCCTGACGACCGGAACGCCCCCGCAACTGGTTATCGATACGCCGTGACTCATGACGTTCCGAACCGATGACATACAACCCGCCGGCGGCCACCACCTCATCATGCTCGTCGGCGGCCTGCTGCTCGATCTCGGCCAGTGTCTCCGGCCAAGCCTCGTCGTACTCCTCGCGATCCGCCACCGGGTCCAGGCCCTGTTCGCGCAGTTTCTGGTCGGCCAGGAACTCCGCATTGCCACCCAGCATGATGTCGGTGCCGCGACCGGCCATGTTGGTGGCGACGGTGACCGCCGCCTTGCGGCCGGCCAGCGCAACGATGGCCGCCTCCTTAGCATGCTGTTTGGCGTTCAACACCTGGTGGGGAATGCCAGCCTTCTTCAACCGCTTGCTGAGTTGCTCAGACTTGTTAACCGAGGCGGTACCGATCAGCACCGGCTGGCCGGCCTCATAGCGTTCGGCGACGTCGGCGACGATGGCATCGAACTTGGCCGACTCGGTCAGATAGATCAGGTCGTTCTGGTCGGTACGGATCATCGGCTTGTTGGTGGGGATTTCCAGCACACCCAGACCGTAGATCTTCTGGAACTCGCTCTCCTCGGTCTTGGCGGTGCCGGTCATCCCCGACAACTTGTCGTACATCCGGAAGTAGTTCTGCAAGGTGATGGTAGCCAAGGTCTGGTACTCGTCCTTGATCTGGACGCCTTCCTTGGCTTCCAGCGCCTGATGCAGACCCTCGTTGTAGCGCCGCCCGATCAAGGTACGGCCGGTGTGCTCGTCGACGATCAGCACCTCCCCCTCGGCAACCACATAGTCCTTATCGCGGTGGAAGAGTTCCTTAGCCCGGATCGAATTATTCAAGTAGCCGATCAGCGGGGTGTTGGCCGACTCATATAGATTGTCGACCCCCAACACATCCTCGGTGGTCTCGATGCCCTGGGCCAGCACCGAGATGGTGCGCTTCTTCTCATCCACCTCATAGTCGACGTCACGCTTGAGCCGGCCCGCCAACCGGGCGAAAACCGGATACCACTGCTTGTTCTCCGAGGCCGGGCCGGAGATGATCAGCGGGGTGCGGGCCTCGTCGATCAGGATGGAATCCACCTCGTCGACGATGGCGAAGTGGTGGCCACGCTGTACCAGATCGTCCGGGCTGAGGGCCATGTTGTCGCGCAGATAGTCGAAGCCGAACTCGTTGTTGGTGCCATAGGTGATGTCGGCGCCATAGGCCACCCGGCGACGAGCGGGCGTCATCTGGGCCAGGATCACCCCGACGTCCAATCCCAGAAAGTGATGCACCCGGCCCATCTGCTCGGACTGGTACTGGGCCAGGTAATCGTTGACGGTCACCACATGCACGCCCTTGCCGTCCAGGGCGTTCAGATAGCTGGGCAGCAAAGCGACGATGGTCTTACCCTCACCGGTCTTCATCTCGGCGATATTGGCCTCGTGCAGAGCCACGCCGCCCATCAACTGGACGTCATAGGGCCGCTTGCCGAGTACCCGCCGAGTTGCCTCCCGGACGGTGGCGAAGGCCTCGGGGAGTAGCGAATCCAACGACTCGCCATTGTCATGACGTTCTCGGAAGTCGGCGGTCTGGGCACGCAATTCGTCATCGGCCATCTCGAGGTAGTCATCCTCGATGCTGTTGATCTGCCCGGCGATCTTCTGCAGTCGCCTCAGGGTGCGTCCCTCGCCGATAGTGAGCAGGCGATCCATGAAACCCACGGGTTACGTCCTTTGCTGAAATCCTAGCCGCCGGACGCGCCCGTTGCACGCCAATCCCACGGCAGCCACCCCATCCTAGTTCGTCTGGTGTGGTCGCCGAACCAACGCCCCATCCCGGGTTGTCCGCCCCAAGCGCATCGCCCGGCTGGGCATAACCCACTAGATTCCGCTAACCGGCCCGGCTTCGGGCGGCACGGGCCGGGGAGACTCCGGGCTGCCGGCCGAGTTCATCGAGGCCAGGCACGGTGGGTTCGCGGGTCCCGGTAGCGGCGGTGTTCGTTGTCTGCACGCACGTGCGAATGGGGCGGCCCCATACCCCACATGCGATGCGATTCACTCGCCCGGCTCGTTCACCTCCAGGTGAATTACCCCGAAGTCATAGGCCTTGCGACGATAGACCACGCTGGGCTCGCGGGTCTCGGCATCGACATAGAGGAAAAAGTCGTGGCCGACCAGTTCCATCTCGTCCAGAGCCTGGGCCAGGGTGAGAGGTATCGCACTGAAACGCTTCTCTCGTACCACCAACGGGCCTTCGCCGGTTATGGTCAGCCCGGCCAATTGCCGAGTGGGCACCTCTTCCTCATCCGGCTCGGTCGCGCTTGGGGTCGGGGCCCATTCCAGATCGCTGAGCTGGGTGGCGCCTCGCAGGCCGCGATGCCTCTTGCGCCGATCGGCGGCCTTGCGCAGTTGAGCCTTCAGTTTGTCCTCGGCGCGGTCGAAGGCGACCAGCTTGTCCGACGCGGTCGCACTGGCCCGGACCACCGGGCCCCGGCCACGCAGGGTTATCTCGCAGCGGATCTCACCGTCAGGGTTACCCTTTACATCGGCGGCGGTGAACTCGACCTCGGTGCGGTTCACGCGCTCACGCAATCTGGCGACCGTGGTGGCTAGGCGATCGCGCACCTGCTCCCGAGTCGCATCACTGATTGTGAGGTGCCTACCGGTGATACTGACGTCCATGATCATTCCTTCCCTGATCCGGGTTATCCCGGGACGACCTGCCGGGTTGTATCGCCCACCCGGCCAACACTGCGGTAACTGAAAGGCAGGCCCCGCGATCCTCCGAGGTTGCGGGTCTGACCCGGATTCGGAGAACCAACGATTCGTGCCATAGGTCAACGTTACCGAGCCGAGACCTACTGGTTGACCAAATGCAGACCGGGCGTGTCCGCACAGTCGGTTGGGCCCACAGACCAGCTTCTCCCGAACCGGCGCGGCGTCTCACAGACGGCTGCCGCACCGACCACCCGATGCCCGCTCTGCCGCAATGCGCGGACGGCCTCAACGACGGTGGCCCCGGTGGTGACGATGTCATCCAGCACCAGCACGGACCGAGTACCGGAGCGCGCCCGCATGGTGCCGCGTTGGGCTACCAGCCGTCCGGCCTCGGATTGCCCGGCCTGGTCGGGCGCCGAACGGACGCGATCCACCAGTCGGATCGCCGGCACCCCTAGCCGGCGGCTGGTAGCCAGCGCCAACGCCCAGGTATGATCGCGGCCCCGGCGCCGGACATTGGCCGGGTTCGAGGGCACCGGCACCAGGCATGGCGGCCCACCACCGAGCATCGGCCGCGCGGCCCGGGCCAGTAATTCGGCCAACAGCCCGGTGAGCTGCCAAGCTCCGGCATCCTTGTGGGCCACCACCAGTTCGGCCAGGGGGGTACGGTAGCTGCCGGCCACCCAGATCGGCACCGGACTGGAACGCCGGATCTGACGCACGGGGGCGTTGAGTATTCGCGCCCGGCAGGCCGGGCAGCCCGCCCAGCCGGGGGCTCCGCAGGCCGGACAGGCGGCACCGAGCAGCAGGTGCAGTCCCACCGCCAGCCATGCCGGCCAATCCGAGGGCAATGGATCATCCATACCCGGATCGTTCGTGCCGGTGATCGATCGTGCCAGATCATTCCTCCGCTGTGGACGGGGCCAGCCGGTTTCGCCGGTACCTTTTTGACAGGCCGAGGGCTATCGTCCCCGGAGCGGGCACCCGGCCTTGGGCGAGCCCCGATCGCCGGCGCGCCGCGCCGGTCAGCAGACGACCATATGCTCAACTCGGGTAGCTCAGATCGGAAGTCTGCTCCGTCAGCTGCTGCCAGCGATATTGGGCCTCATAGCGTAGCCCCCGATTGGTCGCCGTGACCAGGGCCATCGTGGTTGTCGAGCCGGTTGGCATCGCGGTGAGGCCGACCGCGTCGACATCGTTCAGGGGACCCTGCGAGGTGATCAGGCCACCATCGATATCCATCGAGAAGACCCCCAGTTGAGGATCCCGTTCGGTCGCACCCAACACGACTAACCGGTTCGGACCGGTGAAGTCCGCATCGCGCAGGTCGGTTAGCAGGCCACGCGAGGTATTCACCGGGAGTTCCCGCCAACCATCGATGACCGGTTGCCCCGATCCGCGCAGTCGAAGCAGGCCGAGCTTGCGGATCTGCCCGAACTGGGCAATCACAGCCAGCCGTGTCATGTCGGGACTGATCCGGAAGGCCACCACCCGGGCGGCAGACAATTCTCCCAATGGCACCGCGATTGATTCGCCGATCTCATCGATCCGAACCGCGACCGGTCCGGACTCGGCAGAGTCGACGGTCCACAGACCGTTCTCGGCATCGAACTGGGGCTTGGCCAACAAGCTGCCCCGATACACGGCGGCTATTTCAGCGCTCCCCGCCGAGGCCAGATACAGCGCATCTTGATCGCGATTCACCACCGCGAACCGGTCGGCGTACCAGGACACCGCCAACTGACCCGGTGGATCCGGCACACCACTGCCGAGCGGGCCTGCAACCGGTCTGAGCCGGCCACCTGCGGTGTCGGGAACCTGCACTACCAGGCCCTCACTGATTCCGTACAGCGCCCGAGTCGCTCCCATGCGCTCCCCCGACAGCGCGGACACCGCCGACAACCTCAGCACCTGATCCGCGTCCGCCCCCGGCACCATCAGCGGTCGTCCGTTGACCACGATCTGCAATCCCTGCACCCGTTCGAAGTAAGACAGGGTGTACAGCAGCTGGGCGGCCGCCTGCAATCGTTGTCCGGCGGATAGCGCCGCCATCTCGTCGCTCAACGCGACCCTCGCCACACCATCGGCGTCCAGGGTCGTGCCGCTGGTCTGTACCTCCGCCGGCAGCGCATTGAGCACCGCCAATCGCAGCCAGGGTCCGGGGCCGGTCAGCAACGCCCGCACCAGGCCGTCCGGTTGCACCGCGTCGGGACGCAACCGCACCAGTTGGGGGACAACCCGCCGGCCGGCGAGATCGAGGAAATATACCGGGACCGGCTCGAACGACCGCTGGAAACGCTGGATAGACATCAGCACACCGTCGCCCGGGTTGGCTATTCGCCACTGGCCATCGATCTGGGTCATGTGGAAGTTGTGCGTGAAATCGGGTTCGTGCACCCCGGTGAACAGGCGCTCCGCGCTGACCCTGCCCACCACCGGGGCCTGTAGAATGGCCGATCCATCGGCGGTGATCACGCGCGACTGCCCGGTGTCGTCGTAAACCGTCACGCCCGTCTCCGGCCGCCAGCTCGCGGCCGCCTCCGGGGTAAGATACTGCCGGGCCACCGCATAGTCGTCGGTTGACGACTCGGCTGCCGAGAAGAAGCCGGCGAGGATCGCCTCCGGTGTGGCACCATCCTCCGGCGGCTGGGCGGCCACATCGATCCCGGGTGGCCGCTCCGAGGCTCGCGAATCGCTGGCCCGTAGCATCGGGCCGCTAGTAGGAAAACCCGCTCCGCAACCCGCGGCACCCAACACGATGACCAGCAGCACGAGACCGATTCGTCTGGTCATCTCGCCTGCTCCCCCGCGGGGGCGTCCGGCGAATCCCCGGCGACCGATGCCGGTTCCAGCGACAGCGGAGAATGCTCGAGCACCACCTCGGCATGCCGGGGCAGAGTCAACCGGAACTGGGCGCCTTGACCGGGCCTCCCCCAAGCCTCCAACCAGCCACGGTGCAGCCGAGCATCCTCCAGGGCGATGGACAATCCCAGCCCGGTACCGCCGACTACGCGGTGCCGGCTCTCGTCCGCCCGCCAGAAACGCAGAAACACCTGCTCGGCCTGTTCGGCGGTGAAACCCACTCCGCGGTCGCGAACCGTGACCGCCACCGCAGAGTCGTCACCCGCCACCGTGACGGTTATCGGGCGTTGCTCGCCATGCTCCAGGGCATTGCCCAGCAGGTTGCGCAGGATCCGCGAGATACGCCGGCTATCCCCTTCAACCCTCGTCGGCCCGCGGTGGACGACCTGGACCGAACTGCCCAGGGTGCGCGCCATCTGCGCCTGGGCAGTGACCTCGGCCTCGACCAGTTCCACCAGATCCACCTCCTCCAGGTTCAGCATCGCCGCACCGGCATCGAAGCGAGAGATCTCCAGCAGGTCGACCAGCATGGCCTCGAAACGTTCTTCCTGGTCATGTAGCAGTTCGACGCTGCGTTGGTGCACGGGGTTCAGCTCTTCGCGATTCTCATACAGCATCTCGGTGGCCATTCGCATGGTGGTCAACGGGGTGCGTAGTTCGTGACTGACATCGGAGACGAACTGCTGCTGGACGCGGGACAGGTCCTCCAGTCGTCCGATCTGCGATTGCAGTTCCGCTGCCATATCGTTCATGGAGGTCGCCAGATCTGCCATCTCATCGGTGCCGCGGACGGGTAGCCGCTTGGTCAGATCCCCGGCAGCGATCCGCCCAGCCGCATCGCGAGCGGTTCGTAGCGGTACGGTCATCTGACGGGTCACCAGAAAGGTGACCACGCCCAGAGCCAAAAGCAGAAACACCCCGGTCGACCACAGCGTCCGACGCAACAGCAGCAGGGTTTGGGACTCCCGTTCTGCTGGGAACAGGAAATACACCGGAAAGAGCTGGCCTGCCGGTGCGATCAAGTGACCCCCGACCACCACGGCCGGTCCGCTGCCGCCGTCGGCGTGACGCAGTTCGGTGAGGGTGTAATACACCCCGAACGGGTCGGTGGACAGCTGTTCCCGCAGTTCAGCCGGCACCGATCCAGGCAGCACATTGCGTGACGAGTAGGTGGTGGTTGCGGTCTCGATGATCACCCTGAACTGGTCCGGCCGGTTGCCGACATCCTCGGCCAGCTGCCCGAGGCGTTCCAGCAATGACTCGGTACGCAGATCGGTATTGTCAAGCTGGGTTTGCATCCTGTCCAAGACGGTGCTGGCCTCCACCAAGCTGGCTTGCATCTTGGCGTCCACGATGCCCCGGGTGGTGGTCTGTATGAAGAAATTGCCGCCCAGCAGCAGGACGAATATCGATGCCACCAGGGTTGAAGTGATCACTCGCAGGGGCACCGACGAACCCCAGAAGGCGCCCGCCGCCGACCGGAAGTTCGCCAGCGGGCCACGCAACGGACCAGTCATCAATCCGCGGCCGACGCGGATTCACCGGCACGGTAGCCGACTCCGCGCACCGTGATCACGATCTCCGGCTTCTCGGGGTCGCGTTCGATTTTCGAGCGCAACCGTTGGACATGGACATTGACCAGTCTGGTATCGGCCGCGTGCCGATAACCCCAGACCTCTTCCAGCAGTTCTTCCCTGGTCAGCACCTGCTTAGGGCGCCTGGCCAGCGCCACCAGCAGATCGAACTCCAATGGGGTCAGCCCGATCTCCCGGTCTCCCCGGTGCACGGTATGGCTCTGGGACGAGATCACCAGATCGCCGATCCGTAAACCGCCCTCGGGCTCTTCCGGGGTACGGCTGCGCAACCTGGCCCTGATCCGGGCCACCAGTTCCTTGGTCTTGAAGGGCTTGACGACATAGTCGTCAGCGCCCTCCTCAAGCCCCCTGACCACCTCGGCGGTCTCGGAACGCGCGGTCAGCATGATGATCGGTACCCCGGACAGTTCTCGGATGAGCCGGCAAACCCGGATGCCATCCAGTCCCGGGAGCATGACGTCCAGCAGCACCAGGGCGGGATGCACGCTTCCGAAGGCGGCGAGCGCCTGATCGCCCGCCGCACACCAGGCGGTCTCGTAACCCTCCTGGCGCAGCACCAACTGCAGCATCTCGGCCAGGGCGGCATCATCATCCACCACCAGAATCCGTTGCCGCCCACCGCCTCGCGTCAGCTGATCCGACATGCCCTCGCACCATCGATCGTGAACATGGCGTCAACTCTAGTCAACATCGAGCCAACGTTCCGGCCCCGGCCTGCCTCGCGCCCCCCGGGTACTCGCCTCACTGCAATGGGTTACCAGCCAGATCGTAGCCATATTCCCGAGCCTCGGTGGGAGACAACCCAAGGGTGGCCACGACGGCAACGACATTCTTGGTGAGCGACCAGGTGATGGCATACCCCTCGGCTATCGATGGATTCTCGACGGTGGCCCGAAAGACATCGACGGCATTCGCCGGGAACTTGTCCTTATTGATATCGGCCAGTTCGAAGAAATGCCCTTCCGCAGGGTCGGTCTCGCGGCAGGACGTCAAGATACCGGAGATCCCCCACTCGATCGACCAAGCCGGGCAGCTCTTGTCGCCCACCCCGGGCAGACCCGGCTGGCTGACGATCGCACTGATCGTCTCCCGGCTAGCCTCAACCCCAGACATCCTGCCCACCTTGAACTGGCTGAGGATCTCCAGCAACTGCACATTGGTCTCCACGGTGGAGGCATCCGGTTTCCCGTTGAACCGTTGCCCACCGATCTCGATCGTGCGTTCGCTGTCCAGCCCGCAATTTGCGGAACTGATCACCGTCCCATTGGGCGCGGCCTCGATTTGCACGTTGACTTCGGTGCAATCCGGCAGGGAACGCGCAAAGGACTGGTAGACCTCGCCCACGTTTATCTCGGCGACTGGAATGAACGCGGTCCCAGCCGGCTGGGGAGCGCCATCGCTGGTATACGGCTCCGGGTCTCCCCAGTTCTGGCCGATCAAAGCGCCAGTTGCAGACTGCGAATTGTCGTATGCGCTCAACGTGAAACCCAGATGCCCCACGGTGATCTTGGTGACCAATTGCTTACCCGAGGCCGCCAGCAACTGCTCGAAGGCCTGCTGGATGCCCTGGGCGTCCTTAGGCAGGCTCTTCGGCAACGCCGTGCCGCCACCGCCGCAACCCGAAAACATCAGCATGGCGGCCAGCAGGACCGGGATGCATTTCCACTTGGACATGACTACCTCCTCATATCTGGTCTACCGGCAGGCGGCCATTGCCCGCCCCGGAGCATCGGGACGGCCAGGACCGCCTCTCGTAACGACTGCTGCGCTAGCCCCCAACCCTAGCCGACCCCACATACCCCAGTTCACTCGGAAATACCCGGCATTGCATGCGATACAGCCCACCGGGCAATATCGACATTGCCCGGTGGGCTGTGGCATCGCAGCCCGGCCGATCGTCATCGTGGTGCACCCCACCGGCCCTATGAAGGTGCACACGGATTGCCTGCCTAGAGCGCGATGCTGTCACCCTGGGTGCCGGTCATCTCCTTGATGCTGTACATCCCGGCCATCGCCTGTCCCAAGGTCTGGGCCAACTCGGCGAGGAAGGCGTTGGAGCCGGCGGTATCGGAGCCATTCAGCCGATCCGGCCAGCCCCCTTGCAGCGTCGTAGCGCTCTTCATGCCATCAACGAGTTGGTCGGTGAGCCTGAACGATCCCTTGTTCAATCCGGCGCGCCCCTCACCGGCCGTCCAACCCATGAAGGCGGCCAGATTGGCTTGGGCGGTCTTGGTGCCATGGAAGAACGCATTCTGCTCGGCCAACGCAGATGCCTGGCTCGCCGCATCACATACCATCTGTTTCGCAGCCCGAAGCGAAGCCGCATGCGCCTGGTAGACGGCCCGCTGCAACAACGCTATACCCAGGCACACCATTGAATTGTTCGCGGAGACCTTGCTGAGGTCGGACAGCGCAGCCATCTGGGCCGGGACGCATTGCTCGTACATCTCCGAACTGCCGGCGGCAGAAACCCACGATGCATTGGTGGCCCGTTCGTGCATCTCGGAGTTCAGCTGTTTTATGCTGGCGCTGGCCTTCGCGAACTGGGCGGCCTTGTGAACGAAGTTCTGCGGGGTGCTTTTGCCTGGCTCGCATTCGCTGGTGATGTAACCGCGTACCTCGCCCCTCTTGCCCGCGGCTTCCGCATGGGCTGCGCTGCCTGCCTCCTTGAGCTTGGCTATCCGCTGTTTGAGGTCTGCCACTTCGCCGTCTGCCGAAGCCACCTTGCCGGAGAACAACTTCGCGGCCGCAGTAGCGGCCAAGGGCCCCCCGACCGCCTGCGCGGCTGCGGTGGCCACCGACATCTGCAATCTCGCATTTGCCGCAGCCGATTGCGCATCTGCCAGCAACTTGGCGACCCGCCGTTGCATGGCTAGTTCATCGGTATTCCAGGCCGCTTCGCATGTCGCATCCAGCTCGGCAAACCCACTGCTCACTTCCGCGTACGTCGTCACTTCTCAGCCTCCCTGGGCAACTCGGTCCTGGCTTGGGGATGGATAGACTGCCCATCCCCCTGATCTGGTCTGGTGGCATCACCGATGCCACGCGCTGCTGCTTGCATGAGCCGATTGGCAAGCGTCAGGTATTCGCTTGCCAGCAACTCACGTTCACCGGGGGTATGCACCGGCTCGGAATAACCGGCTCGAGCATCCCGGTAGGCGGCTATCACTCCGCCGGTCACCTCGGCCATGGTGGCTTCGGTCAACCATTTTGGATCGAAAGCCACCGACTGGGGCAGCCCGAAGATGGTCAGCGTGAGCCGGATGCGGCCATCGGCCGCCACACCAACCGCGTTCTCGCCCTTCAATACCGAGTAGCCCTCATCGGCCTCATCGAGTTCGCGAATCCGCTCGTCCATCTCGTGGAACCGGGTCTCAACCTGCCTGAGCAGACCCTCGGTCAAGGGCGCCTGATCCTCGATCGGGTTCGCTTGGGCGACCCGGGCAGTGGTATCACCCAGCATCAAAGCGGCCAGCGTGAAAACCTCCTCGAACATCTGCTCCAAGGGCACCTGCTTGATCTGGTCCCGCCAATACCGCGCCAACGCCACTCGCACCGGAGCGGCATTCTCGTCGGTAAACAACCGAACGGTGCCGGTCGAATCCACGAAACCCTGATCGAGATCCCAAACCTGATCGTCCCCGTCGGGATCCTGGCCGGCAACCGCTTCGACGACGTCCTCGGCGGGCTCACCGAAGTAGGTAGGTTGTGTGGGGTCGAGATCGTCACCTGCGGGGTCTTCAGGCATGTCGCTCCTTCCGAATCCATATCTACTGTGCCACGAAACGGGGTCAGGTGCCCAAGGCGAATCAGTTCACTTCCGGATCGGGCACCCAGGTTGACAGCAGCGAGGCCGATCCGCCCAGCCGACGCAGCACTCTGCGCCACAACCCGGCAGGCTCGGCCGTGAACACGTCCTCATCGCGGGCCGGACAGCGATACCACAGGCCTCGATCCATTTCCTCAGCCAATTGACCGGCGGCCCAACCCGAGTAGCCGGCGTAGATGCGTAGATCGGTATAGCCCCCATCGGCCAGTTCCACCGGGGTATCCAGATGCAACAGCCCGACGTCGCGGACGACCCGTCGCCAACCCGGTGGATCCTCGTCCATCCGGGCCACCTTGGCCAGGCAGACCGCCCCGTTGGGCGAGACCGGTCCCCCGGCAAACAGCAGGCGTGGCGGGGCAACCAACTCGAGCCACTGGGGTAGTACCGCCTCCAGCGGAGTGGGCGCCAACTTGTTCAGGGCAAGCCCCACCGTCCCGTCGGCATCGCAGTCCAGCAGCAACACCACCGACTGATCGAAAAAGGTATCCGATCCTCCGGCCGTGGCCACCAGCAGATCCCCGGGTGCTGGGGTTGGGGACAGATTCACTCCCCGATTCTCGCATCCGACCGGCCAGCCGGCCAGTAAAACCCACAGAGCGGGAAAGACCACGGCTGGGGCGAACTTCGAGGGGTAGGTGTTGAACTCTTCCCGGTGCGGGATCATCTGCTGCCAATGGCGCTGGCGGCATGATCTTAACGCGATTGAATGTGTTCAAATAGGTTCACTTGGGATATAAGGTGACCTGCATGGAGTCCACGCAGGGAGGCGCAGCCGCCCACCCTACTCGCCGCCGTGCGATCCGCGAGGGTCGCCTCGACGTTGTACCCGTCGGAGGCCGTGTGTAGGGTCACTCCCGATGCTTCGGCCGGGTATACGGGCACCGCACCTTCCCAGAACGAGACACGCAAGGCCGTGGAGTTGCTTGTTGATACCGATCCACGCCTGAGCAACGATCAGATCGCTCACCTCCGCCTCGCCCTCGGGTGTGCGGCGCGGTGAGCCAGAAAAGAAAATACCCCGGCACCGTTAGGGATACCGGGGCAGTCATTTCGTTCGTTGATCATTCTATCACCCTTGAGTGTGGGTGGTCGCGATGACCGCCCTTAAGGAACAGCTGATGTCCGGCGTGGTCAGCGAGCTTTCCGGCACCGAGGACCAGAGCCAGCTGACCTGGCTCATCCCGTTTTAGGGTGTAGCCGGGGTCTGAATCCTCCGGCCTCGAGCAGGCTGCGAGCAATGTAGTCCGGAAGGTTGCGGAAGCTTAGGGCTGAGCCGTGTAGGTGTTCGAGGCGGCCGTTGAGTGCCTCTGCTGGACCGTTGGAGGTGTGGGGATGCTCGAAGTAGGCCCGGTATGTCTGAGGTTCGACGCTTGAGGGTCCTGCCCAAGGAGATGATCTCCGTCAGGGCCTTTCGCTACCGGCGGCCTTGACACCTCAACCCGCACTCAACTCTGAAGAGCCCTATATCCGGATGTTCCCGCGTTCCTTCTCCCCAACCTTGACACGAAAATATATCACTGGTATATATCACTGATACATACCAGTGGTCGACTTTCAAGAAGGAGCGCGACCGAGATATGACCGAATTGAGCGCGACGCAAGAGAGGATCCTCGCGGTCGGTAAGGATGAGTTCCTTGAGCACGGCTTCAAGGGCGCCTCGCTTCGGGCCATCGTGAAGAAGGCGGGGTTCACCCTGGGCGCCTTCTATGGCTACTACCCCAATAAGGAGGCGCTGTTCGAGGCCCTTGCCGGGCCCGCCGCCGACGGCCTGATCGAGCAGTTCAAAGCGGCCCAGGATGCGCACTTCGACCTGATACCCGATGATCACACCGCTAAAAGCCGAGATTTGTCGACGGAGTACCTTCTGCATTTCGTGAACTACGTCTACGACAACTTCGACGCGTTCAAGCTGGTGCTGTGCTGCTCGGACGGCACCCGGTTCTCCACCTACGTGCACGACCTGGTGGAGCTCGATGTCAACCGGACCGAACACTACTACAGCCGGCTTCGCAAGATCGGGAAGATCGAAGGCGAGGTCGATCGGGATCTACACCACATAATTACGAGCGCCTACTTCACGGCAGTATTCGAGACCGTCATTCACGATATGACGCGCAAACAGGCTGTCGAATATGTCCAGCAACTGGCCATATTCTTCAACAGTGGATGGGAGAACTTGCTCAGGCTCACGTAGCACGCACCGACAGATTCATTCATAAATTTCCACGTGTAACCCTATGCTCGAGATGGAAGGATATTTGTGTCTCAAAATGAGAGGAGCAGCTTTGCGCGGCTGATGGAATTCGCCGCGCAGTGCAGGGGCAAGATGGCCGTATCTGTGCTGTTCGCGATCCTTGGCGCGGTATGCGGGATGGTTCCCTATTTCGCCGCGTCGGACGTCATCGTGCGCATCTGCACCAGCGAGCCGGAGCTTGGGCCCGTTGCCGCAGACACCGCCATAGCGCTTGCGGGATACCTCGGCAGCGTGTGGCTGGGCACCTTGTCCACCGTCGTCTCCCACAGAAGCGCCTATACCGTGCTGCGCAACGTGCGCATGGCGCTCGCCGACAAGCTCTCGCGCGTGCCTCTAGGCGTAGTCACAGGAAGGCCCTCTGGGAGCTTCAAGACGCTGATTATGGACACGGTGGAGAAGCTCGAGTTGCCGCTCGCGCACATGATTCCGGAGCTCACCGCCAATCTGCTCGTGCCCATTCTGATATTCGCCTACATGTTCTACCTGGACTGGCGCATCGCGCTTGTTTCGCTCGCCACCATCCCCCTAGGGATCGTGTGCTATATGGGCATGCTCAAGGACTACGAGGCGCGCTACGCGCGCGTGCTGGCGGCCAACAAGAACATGGATGCCGCAGTGGTCGAGTACGTCGGCGGCATTCAGGTTATCAAGACGTTCAATCAGAACACCCGCTCGTATGAGAAGTACATGGATGCCGTAACGGAGAGCAGGGACGCCAAGGCCACCTGGTTCGCGCAGACGAACAAGTACTACGTGCCGGGCGTGGTCGTCACGTCGGCATCGCTACTGAGCGTACTGCCGCTGGGCGCCTACCTGTACATGACCGGCGGCATGGCCGCCTCCACGCTCATCACCTGCATCATCCTATCGCTCGGCCTGGTCAAGCCGCTCATCCAGGCATTGCGCTATACCGACAGCCTTGCCATGGTCGACTCGACCGTGAAAGAGGTGTCTTCGCTGCTCGAAATCGAGGAGATGGACAGGCCCAGCACTCCCGTCGAGATTCCGGATTGCCGCATCGTATTCGACCATGTGTCGTTCGGCTACGGTAGCGTCGAGGTGCTTCACGATGTGACGTTTGCGGCTGCACCCAGGGGTATCACCGCGCTGGTGGGGCCGAGCGGATCGGGGAAGTCGACCGTGGCGCGCCTCATCGCATCGTTCTGGGAGGCGAGCGGGGGCACCGTATCCATCGGCGGCGTAGATGTCCGCAAAATGCCGCTCGACCAGGTTATGGATACCGTCTCGTACGTGACCCAGGACAACTATCTGTTCAATGTGTCCCTCGCGGGCAACATTCGCATGGGCCGGCCCGATGCGACCGACGAGGAGGTGCGCGAGGCGGCGCGCAAAGCCCGCTGCCATGATTTCATATCCGAACTGCCCGACGGCTACACCACGCTTGCAGGAGATGCGGGCGGCCGCCTGTCCGGCGGAGAGCGCCAGCGCGTGGCCATCGCGCGCGCCATCCTGAAGGACAGCCCTATCGTGCTGCTGGATGAAGCCACCGCCTTCACGGACCCGGAGAACGAGGTGGCTATCCAGCAATCCATATCCGAGCTCGTCGAGGACAAGGTTCTCATCGTCATCGCGCACCACCTGTCCACCATCGTGAATGCGAGCACCATCGTCGTCCTCGACGACGGCAGGGTGAGCGCCCAAGGCACGCATACGGAATTGCTGGAAAACAGCCCGCTCTACCGCGGCCTCTGGGCGGCCCAAAGCGATAGCCGCGACGAGGAATGCGGGGTGAGGGCATGATCCGGCTCATCAAAAGACTCCTCGCATTCTCCGGAGCACAGCGGAAGCCGCTGCTCCTTTCGTTCCTGTTCACTATTCTGAACGCGTTCTTCGAGGTCTTGCCCCTGCTCGCTGTGCTTGTGGTGTTGATGGAGGCGCTCGACGGACTTGCGGGCAGGCCCCGCACAACGACGCCTATATGGGCATCGCTCGGCATCATGGTTGCCGCCGTCATCGGGCAGATAGTATTCACGAACCTCGCTTCGTCCCGCCGCGTCTTCGGCAGCTTCGCGATGTGCGCGGAGAAGAGGCTCGAGATAGGCGAGCGGCTCAAGCGCGTGCTCATGGGCTACTTCGACGAGAAGCGCCTGGGCGATATCACCGCGGCGGCGACGACGACGCTCGACGACGTGGAAGCCAACGCCGTGACCGTGATGGAGATCCTGGCCGGCGGTTTCCTCCAGGCCGTGGTGATCTCCATCTGGCTGCTGGCCTATGAGTGGCACATCGGACTGCTCGCGCTGGCCGGGCTCGCCGCGGCCATGCTGGTCTACATGCTGGCACAGCGCGTAGGCGATGCCTATTCCCCGCGTCGTCAGGCCGCGCAGGCGAACCTCGTCGCGTCGGTTCTCGAGCACATCCAGGGCATGGCGGTTGTGAAGGCGTTCGGCCTGGGCACGCGCACGAATCGCAAGATCGACGATGCCATCGCCGAAAGCTCGGCCGCCAACATCGCGCTGGAACGCGCCTTTTCCAGCGTGTCCTCCGTCTACCAGACGGTATTTCGCATCACCCGCTCGGCATTCCTCATCGTGACCCCCTACCTGCTGTTAGGCGGAGAAGTCTCACCTGAAAAATGCCTCCTCCTCATCGTGGCCAGCTTCATGGTGTATTCCGCCGTCGAAGTAGCCGGCAGCGTGGCCTCTCTCGCGCGTGTCATAGACGTTTCGCTCAACCGCATAGATGAGGTCATGCGCATGCCGCTCATCGACGAAGACGGCACGGATATTGTGCCGGAGACGTTCGATATCTCCGTCGAGAACATCACCTTCGGCTACTCTCCGGGCGAAAAGGTCATAGACAACGTGAGCTTCGTGGTCCCGCAGGGAACGACCTGCGCCATCGTGGGGCTGTCAGGATCCGGGAAAACCACGCTGTGCAGCCTGATCGCACGCTTCTGGGATGTGGACGAGGGCCGGATCGCCCTGGGTGGAGCAGACATTCGCGATTACACATGCGACAGCCTGCTGGCCAATTTCGCCATCGTTTTCCAGGACGTCTACCTGTTCAACGACACGATAGAGAACAACATCCGCTTCGGGCGCCCGGACGCGACCGACGAGGAGGTGCGCGAGGCCGCGCGCAAGGCCCGCTGCCACGCGTTCATCTCGCAACTGCCGGACGGTTACAAGACCATGGTGGGAGAAGGCGGCGCGTCGCTTTCCGGAGGGGAGAAGCAGCGCATATCCATCGCCCGCGCGCTGCTCAAGGACGCCCCCCTCGTGATTCTCGACGAAGCGACGGCCAGCGTGGACCCCGAGAACGAGCGGGAGCTTCAGCGCGCGATCGCCGAGCTCACGCGCGACAAGACCATCATCATGATCGCACATCACCTATCCACCGTGCGCAACGCCCAACGCATCATCGTGCTTGACGAAGGCCGCATCGCGCAAAGCGGCACGCATGCCGAACTCATGGCTCAGCAGGGGCTATACCGCCGCCTTGTCAAGACACGCCAGAGCGCCATCGGCTGGACGATTCCCAGCTAAGCGGTCGCATAACAACACGGTATCCATACCCGAAAGAAAGAACATCGCATGGACAACGGCAAATGGGCGATCAAGGACGTCATCTCCACGCTGCTCATTGGCATGTTGATGATCGTCATCCAGATCGTGATCAACCTTGTATGCATGCCCAACGATTTCGTGAGCATGGTGCTGTCGACAGCGTTCACCGCGTTCGTCTGCGGCGTGGTGTATATGCTGCTGGCGACGCGCGTGGGCAAGCACGGCTGTACGCTCATCTACACCACGATGCTGGGCATCGTTTACCTGATATCAGGAAACTGGTATCTGACCCCGTGGTTCATCCTCGTGGGCGTCATCTGCGAACTCATCCTGATCAAAAAGGGCTCGTATCAGAACACCAAGAAGGTCATCGCCTCGTGGTCTGTCAACGGGCTTCTGCACCAAGGCACCAACTTCCTTCCCATCCTGTTCTTCTGGGATACGTACTACACCTTCGCCATGCAATCGGGAATGGAGCAGAGCTACGTGGACGCCTACCTGTACTACTACACCACCCCGTTCTGGATCGCGTTCATCGTGATCCTCACCCTGGTCCTGGCGTTTCTCGGCGCGCTTGTCGGCACAAGGCTTATGGACAAGCATTTTAGGAAGGCGGGTGTGCTGTAAGGTGTCGGGCGGCCGTTCGTTGAAGGTCCCCGTCAAGCTCTGCGCGTTCGCATGTGTGCTGGCCTGCTCGACGCTGACGAACAACCTGGTCACGCTCTGCCTCCCCACGCTGCTATCGCTGCTCTGCGTGGCGACGCAGGGCAGGCTGCGCTTGGCGCTGTCCTTTGCGGCGGCCTATGCCGTGCTCGCACTCCTGCTCTGCCTTATTCGGTTCCACGGTTTGCACATGATCGTGTTCTCGGAATTCCATGTCCTCCTGCTGTGGAACATGTCGCCCGCCATCGTGGCGGGATGGGACCTTGTCACCACCCCGCCGGGTGATCTTTCGTCATTTCTCTCCAGGCTGCGCGCGCCCGTGCCCCTCATCCTGGGAGTACTCGTCGCGTTCCGCTTCTTCCCCACCATGGCGGCCGAGCTCTCAAGCATCGTGCAATCTATGCGCAACCGGGCTCTCACCGCTCCCGCGCGCATGATTGCCCACCCCGCCGCGAGCGGCGAGTACGTCATCGTGCCCCTTATGCTGCGGTGCCTACAGATAGCCGACCAGCTCACCGTGTCGGCCGTCGCGCGCGGGGCAGAAAGAAACGGCGTTCGGAGCAGCTATTACGGCCGGCCGTACGAGGCAAGGGACTGGATCTGGCTTGCCGTTTGGATAGCGGGAACCGTCGCGTTTCTTCTCGTGGCGGGGACGAAACCATGATTCGTCTCGAACACGTCACATTCCGTTACGAGGGCGGTGACTATGGCGTCACCGACATCAGCCTGCATGTGCCTCAGGGCGCGTGCGTGGTGCTCTGCGGCGCATCGGGCTGCGGGAAGACCACACTGACGCGGCTGATAAACGGCCTTGCGCCTCGTTTCTACCGAGGGGAGCTCGAAGGCTCGGTTGTAGTTGGGGGCGAGGAGGTGCCCAGCACCCCCTCATGGGAGATGAGCGCACGCGTGGGCAGCGTATTCCAGGATCCCAAAAGCCAGTTCTTCTCGTCGGAGCTGCCCGGCGAGGTGGCTTTCGCCTGCGAGAACCTGGGAATGCACCAGGACGAGGTGCGCCACCGCACCGATGCCTCCATCGCCGCGATGGCGCTCGATTGCGTTCGTGACCATCCGCTCGACGTGCTCTCGAGCGGCGAAAAGCAGCGGGTTGCCATCGCCTCGGCCTACGCCCCGGCGCCGAAGACCCTCGTATTCGACGAGCCCACCGCGAACCTTGACGCCGAAGGCGCACGCCGGCTCGCGCACATCGTGAGGCATTTCAAAGATGAAGGGGTCACCCAGGTCATCGCCGAGCATCGCCTTGCCTGGCTCGACGGCGTGGCCGATCGCTACATACACCTTGAGAACGGACGCATTCTGGAGGAATTCACGCCCGATACGGTGCGTTCGATGGGCGTTGGTGAGCGCCGGCGGCGCGGCCTGCGCTCACCAACGCCCGTATGCAAGCCCGAGTTGCCACCTCCCCGCGGCGAGAGCCCCTCGATACATACGGTGGAACTCTCGTGCAAGCGAAGCAAACGGATTATTTGGGAGGGGCTTAACCTACGCTTCTATCCAGGCCGCGTGACCGCCATCACAGGAAGCAACGGCGTAGGGAAGACGACTCTCGGAACGATCCTCGCGGGGCTTTCGCGCCCTAGCGGAGGGACCGTCTTTGTAGGGGGAAAGAAGCTGCGCGGCGCGCAGCGACGCAAGTCCGTGTGGTTCTGCTCGAACGACACCGGCACGCAATTCTTCACGAGCTCGGTGGCAGACGAGTTGCTTCTGGATGCAGGACTGACCGACGAGACTATGGGACGCACCCGTGCGACGCTCAAGCGACTGGGGCTCTACGAGTTCAGGGAGGCACACCCCGCAGCCCTCTCAGGAGGCCAACGCCAGCGGCTTGCCGTTGCCTGCGCCCTGCTCTCGAATCGCAAAGTGCTCATATTCGATGAACCGACAAGCGGGTTGGACGATACGAACATGGAAATCGTCGCCCAAGAACTTGCCGCGGCCGCAAGAGCGAATAGAAGCGTCCTGGTTATCACGCATGACAACGAATTCATGACCGCATGCTGTGACAGTGAATATTGCCTAGACGACCTCTGATGCGGCCGACACGGCAAGCATTTTCCCACCATTCATCAAGGGTCGCCTCCGACGTGTACCGTTCGATCCCCGACCTGGCGCCCCACGCGCTTGCAGCAGCCCCTCGCCCTCTCCGGCCCCACGCACGGCCGGATAGTGCCCTCCCTAAGCTTCTCGGAACACTCCCCTGGCACTGGCAAGACCATCATCCATGCGCGAGACCAGACCCTCCACCACAACCGGAACGATCCAAGACGCTTCGCTGGTCGAGCAGGACCTCGAAGTCGGTGAGCATGTTCACGTTGCCGAAGGGCTCCGGCCTGGTGAACGTGTCGGCCGATGCCTACCGTTCACTTCCGTATCCGAGCCGTCGCGAGCGCGCTGGCGATCTCCCCCGAGTCGCTGGAGGAAGTCCCCGTGGAATCCAGCAGACAGGCCCTGGAACTGTTGTTCGGGCTCTCGGACGAGTTCGGCATGGAGCCCATAGAGGCCGACGGCATGCTCGTGCTGGGCTTCGGCACCAAAAACGTGATTGAAGGCTTCCTCAACGACGTGGAAATGCTCGCTGCGGATATGGCGGATTGCTATCGCGAGACCCACGGGCGCGGCGGCCATCGACACCGCTGAGACGCGCGACCAGCTCTTCGACTACTTCGTCGACAAGATCTTCGCCAGCAACGAGCAGATCATCGTTGCCTCGTACTACTACGACTCCGCGAAGCAACATCGAGCCCGAAGACCTTGAGTATGCTCTCGACAATCTGCATGCACACGGGGGACTGCGAACTTTCCGTAGAGAGTTCGCAGTCCCCCTCAGGTGGAGGTGGCGGGAATCGAACCCGCGTCCTGACGAGGCGAACCAGACATTCTCCGGGTGCAGCCGACTAGACGTGCTGCTTGGCCCCTGCGCTCACGCCGGCATGTCGCAGACAGGCCCAGCCCGGTTTGAGTCCCGAGCGACCCTCCGGGCTAGGGTCGCTCGGCAAGCCTTCTAGACGAGGCCAGGATCCGGACGGAAGGCTACCTCCGGGCTGACCCTTCGATCACTGCTCAGGCAGCGAGAGCGAAGTCAGTGCGCTTGGAATTGGCACTTATTGGTTCCCAAGGGACATTTACGAGTTGACCTTGGATTCTCGACCCGCTTCTCCCGGAACTACCGTCCCCAGTCGAAACCAGTCACCCCCTGTTGAGTTGTCAGATAGTAAACACTATACCCACCCGGAGCATTCCCGGGAACCGCCACGGGGGCCGGATGGCCGACCGGTCAGCGCCCGTCGGTGGGCAGCGCGTTGATCCGAGTGAACCTGTTCAGCGGATTCTGCCAGTCCTCGCCGGTGGCCGCCTTGATCCCGCCGAACACGGTGAGCCCCAGCCAGGCAAGCCAAGCCAGCGCCACCGGTGCCCCGAAACCGAGGATGCCACCCAGCACGATCGCCACCGTCATGAAGCCGAACCCAGCAACCAACTGGAAATTGAAGGCCTTGGCGGCCTCGCGACGCGTCAGGCTGTTTCGTGGGGCCGAGCCATAGATGATCGCCGGCACGACGATCCAGCTGAACAGCCCCGAGAAATGCGCCAGGGCGGCAGTACCCGTGCCGGCATTGGTGGCCAGTTGGTTCGCAGTCGTGGCCGGCCGGGCCAACTCCTTACCGGAGAACCGATCCTGGACCTTCAGCAAGGCCTCGCCTATCGGCGCCACGTCCGACACCGCGTCCCGCAGCTGGGTCAGCCGCTTGGCATTCATCACCGCGGTGAACCGGGCCTCAAAATCGCTCACGCTCAGTCGCCCATCGCGTAACGCCTGGTGCAGAAATCGTTCCGCCCGGTCACGCTCGGCCTCGTTCACCCGAGGTTCGCTGTTGCTCTTGGTCTGATTCTGGGACTGGTTGACCAGTGGCCACTGCTGGGATGAACTCATGGCTCAATACTGCCCCACCGCTCGGCGCATCAGATGTCCACCATCACCCGGATTCATCCCTCATCCCTTGGGGGATGGCTGAAAACCGGCTACCCCAGGCATCGCCGGCGGACCCGCGGGCATCAGCGCCGCCTGCGCCGGCGGTCTGCCAGTTCGCGTTCGGTGTCGCGGCGCGCGTCCCGCTCGGCGATGGCCTGCCGTTTATCCCACTCCCGTTTACCGGTGGCCACCGCGAGTTCCACCTTCGCGTAGCCGTCGCTGAAATAGATGGCTAGCGGAACCAGCGTGCGTCCCGAATCGGCCACCTGCCGGCTGAGCTTGCCGATCTGGGCGCGGTGCAGCAACAGTTTGCGGTTACGTTTCGCGGCGTGGTTGTGAAAGGTGCCGTGAGTGTACTCGGGGATGTGAGCATTCCGCAGCCAGACCTCACCCGCATCGATGGTCGCAAAGGCGTCTACCAGGGTGGCCCGGCCGGCCCGCAACGACTTCACCTCGGTGCCGGTCAGTACTAGCCCGGCCTCCACCCGTTCGCCGATGTGATAGTCGTGCAGGGCCTTCTTGTTCTGGGCCACTAACCTGCGCCCGGTCTCCCGTGGCATCGGACGCCTCCCTTCCACCCGGGGCCACCCGTTCGGCACGCCCGGGTCGTCCAGCCTAGCAATCGCTCGGCCAACGGCAACCCGGAATGGCTCACAGATAGCCGGCCGGATCGGTAACCTGCCCGTTGATCCAGACGTGGAAATGCAGGTGGCAGCCGGTCGACAGCCCGGTGGTACCGGTATAGCCCACCACCTGGCCACGGCTCACCGATTGACCCGAACTGACGACATAGCCCTCCGCATGGTTGTACCCGGTGCTGACCTGCACACCATCGATCCAGCCATTGTCTATGGTCAGCTTCCAGCCCCAGCCGCCGCCGTAGTACATCTCGGTGACCACGCCATCGGCCGCCGCGTAAAGCGGTGTACCGCAACCCGCCCCGATATCCAGCCCATCGTGCAGTTCCGAATAACCCAGCACCGGGTTGACCCGGTAGCCAAAGGGCGACGTGTAAGGGCCGTCCGCCGGCTTGTACAGCGGAAAACCAGAACCGGTGTTTCCCGCCGGTGCCGGAGCCGGAGCCGGAGCCGCCGCCGGCTCACCCTGGGCGGCCGCCGCGGCCGCCGCCTCGGCCGCACGCTGAGCATTCCGCTCCCTGATCCGCCGGGTGACTTCATCCATCTCGGCCTGATTCGCGTCGTAGGCGGCTTGGGCATCGACCAGTGCCTGCTTTGCCTTCGTCTCTGCCGCCTCATTCTCGCTCACCAGGTATTTGACCTTGGCCTCCGCGTCGCTGGCCGCCTGTTCGGCCGCCTGGGTCACCGCCAGGTGCTCGGCAGCCGCCTCACGAGCCACCCGGGCCTTGTCCTCAAGTTCGGCCATACTGCTCTGGTCATTCTGCAACCGCAGTTGCAACTCGGTGAGCCGGTTCAGCTCAGCGGAGTTGGCGTTGTACAGCGTGGCGGCCCACTGCACACGCGAATTGATATCCCCCGCATTCTCGTTGTCTGTGAACAGCATCCCGATCGACAGCATCGCGGTGTTCTGCTGGTGGCTCATCGCCAGATCGACGGCCGCCTTGGCGCGGACCTTCTCCACCTCGGACTGCCCCTCGGCTACCCGAGCCTTAGCGGCCGCCAGCTGCTCCTCTGCGGCTGCCAGTTCATCGGCCATCTTCCGATCGACCTCGGCGGCAGCGTCACGTTCGCTGGTGGCCTTGGCGAGAGCGGCCCGCGCATCCGCCAGGGCCTGTCTGGAGGCATGCAACGTGGCTGCCGCCTCGTTCAGCACGCTCTGGGCGCCATCCACCGCAGCGCCACTGGCGTCCAGTTGCCCCTGTAGGTCGTTCTTCTGATCGTCCAGATCGTCGGCCCAGGCCGGGCCTGCGAACTGGCCAATGCTGCCGATGGCCACCAACGCGACCAGCGTACGAACAACCCAAACCCGAGCGCTGCGCCGTGACGTGCGGTGCGGGCCACTGGTGTCGTTCGAGCGGCCGGTGACCAAGGGAAGTCCTCTAGTCACGTTCTCCTCCAATGTCAGACGCGCAGGTACCTACGCGTGGTCAGCAATGTGGGCACAATAGACAGCACTATCGCAACCAGCGCAACCGCACCGACTGCCATCCAGGCATCTCCCCAAGTGATCCAGGGTAAAGCCTTGATCGAGAGTTTAGCGTTCCGTTGCACCAAAAGCTCGTAGGCACCCAGCAAAGCGATCATCGAAAGCAGGACACTTATCATCGCGGCGAATAGCGCCTCAAGCAGGAAGGGCAACATAATATAGACATTGGACGCACCCACCAAGCGCATGATGCCGATCTCGCGTCGCCGGGTGAATGCCGACATCCGGATCGTATTACCGATCTGCAGCGTGGCGGCCACCAGCAGCAGGGCCGCCATTCCCATCGTCCCCCATTTGAGGCCATTCAGGGCCGCAAAGATCGGATCCAGCACCTGATGCAGGTCGAGCACCGTCTGCACTCCGGGCAGGCTGGACGCCTCGGCAACCACACCCTGGTAGTTCTCTGGATCGACCAGTTTCACCCGGAAGGAGTCCTGCATCTGGTCGACGGTCAGGGAATCCAGCAGGGGCGAATCCTCATAGGTTCGCCGATAGTCGTCGTAGGCCTCCTGCTTGGATTCGTAGAAGACCTCCGCCACATCCGGATTCCGCTCCAACCGAGTCCTGATGTTCTCGCGCTGAACCTCGGTGGTGTCCTGACCGGGCTCGCAGTTGCCGGCCTGGCCGGTGCCGGCCGAATCCTTGGTGCACAAGAAGACCGAGATCTCGATCTTGTCGTACCAGCGGCCCTTGACCCGATCGACCTCCTGGAAAGTCATCACCGATAGTCCGAACAAGGTCAGCGAAACCGTCATCGTTACGATCACCGCGACGGTCATGGACGCATTGCGGCGCAACCCGGACAACGCTTCGCGAAACGTGTGGCGCATGGCTTAGTCGTCTCCTCGGCTCGATGGAGTGGTCTCACGCGGTGCCATAGACGCCCCTGACCTGGTCGCGTACCAGATTGCCCTGATCCAGCTCGATGACCCGCCGGCGCATTTGATCGACGATCGTCGAGTCATGGGTTGCCATGATCACGGTGGTACCGCGTTTGTTGATTCGATCGAGCAGTTTCATGATGCCCACACTGGTCTGGGGGTCGAGGTTTCCCGTAGGTTCGTCCGCGATCAGGATCTTGGGGTTATTGACGATTGCCCGAGCGATCGCCACACGCTGCTGTTCGCCACCGGACAGTTCCTCGGGCTGGCGGTCCTCTTTACCTGACAGGCTAACCAGTTCGATGGTGCGCGGCACAGCCGCACGGATCTCAGCGATCGGACGACCCAACACCTGGAGGGCAAAGGCCACATTCTCGTAAACGGTCTTACCCGGCAGCAATCGGAAGTCCTGGAAGACCGTGCCGATCTGGCGGCGTAGGACAGGCACCTTCCACTGATGCAGCCGGCCCAGATCCTTGCCGAGCACGAACACCCGCCCCGAGGTCGGCCGGTATTCCCGCAATATCAACCGCAAGAAGGTGGATTTGCCGGATCCCGATGCGCCGACCAGAAAGACAAATTCGCCTTTGTCGATCTGTAGGTCGATATGCCTGAGGGCGGGCTTGGTCTGACCCGAGTAGAGCTTCGACACGTCCTCGAGAGTGATCACGTAACCTTCCTGTCCATCGTGCAGCCACTCCCCCGATGCTTCGAAAGACACGACGCCAACCGCTTGCCGACCCGATCCGGGCCGGCAAGCCGCCCGCTGGTGCAGCGACTCACAGGGGAAGTTGCCTGAGAAAATCTCAGTCCAACTTAGAGTGTAGGCGACTGCACCAGCCGATGTCAGAACGCCACGCGGGCCTGACCGCCATTTGCGCGAGCCACAGACGTCAACCTAACCGGCTCATCGCATCGGCCCCCGATACCGCGAGTTGGGTGAGCGCGCCAGCACCCCGGCTCAGGCCTGCTGAGCGGCGTCCTCCCGGCGGCGCCATCGGATGCCAGCATCGATAAAGGCATCGATATCCCCATCAAACACCGCATCGGTGTTTCCGGTCTCGTGGCCGGTACGCAGATCCTTCACCATCTGATAGGGATGCAGCACATAGCTGCGCATCTGCGATCCCCACGAGTTGCCTTCCGATTTCAACGCATTCAGCTCGGCCTCCCGATCCTGTCGTGCCTTCTCGAGCAGCCTGGCCTGCAGGACCCGCAGCGCGGCAGCCTTGTTCTGGATCTGGGACTTCTCGTTCTGGCAACTGACCACCAGCCCGGTGGGCAAGTGGGTGATGCGCACCGCGGAATCGGTGGTGTTGACCGACTGGCCACCGGGCCCAGAACTGCGGAAAACGTCCACCCTGATATCGGTTTCGGGAATCTCGATGTGATCGGTTTCGGCCACCACCGGCAGCACCTCCACACCCGCGAAGCTGGTTTGCCGGCGACCCTGGTTGTCGAAGGGACTGATACGGACCAGTCGATGGGTACCCTGCTCCACCGAGAGCGTCCCGTAGGCATAGGGAATCCGCACCGCGAAGGTGGCCGATTTGATGCCGGCCTCTTCGGCGTAGCTGATGTCATAGACCTCAATGCCGTAGCCGTGGCGTTCGGCCCAACGTTCATACATGCGCAACAGCATGGCCGCGAAGTCGGCGGCGTCCACTCCCCCAGCCTCAGACCGGACGGTGACCAACGCGTCGCGTTCGTCATACTCGCCGCTGAGCAGAGTGCGCACCTCCAATGCCTCAATCTCGCGGGTCAATGCGGCCACCTCGTGTTCGGCCTCGGCACCGCTGCCGGCGTCCTGCTCCTCCTGAGCGAGTTCGATGAGCACCTGAGCATCCTCGAGACGCTGGCGCAGCCCGGCAACGCGTTCCACCTCGGCCTGCAACCTGGAGAGCCGGCTGGTTACCCGCTGCGCATTGGCCTGATCGCTCCACAGATCGGGGGCCGCAGACTCCTTCTCGAGCCGAGCGATCTCGGCCCGCTTGGCCTCCGGGTCAACAACCGCCTCGATCGAAGCCAGCGACTTGTCGAGAACGGCGATGGTTTCGAGAAGATCTGCAACTGCCACAACCGGCAAGTCTACCTGCTGGACTGTCGCAGACCGAACACGCGGCCGGGCGGCCGACCGGCATACCCAGCCATGAGGTCTTCGGAGCATGGTGCGGCCCACGGCTGCCGATCAATGGACGCGACAGCGCCGGCCGGCGGGCGTGGAAGAATGGGCTGACGTCAGCCAACCGCCAAGGAGAACCATGGGCATTCTGAAACAACGCCTGCGTACCGACCTGACCGCGGCAATGAAAGCCCACGACGAACTCGCCAAGTCCACCATCCGCATGGCGCTGGCCGCGTTGCAATATGCGGAAGTGGCCGGCGATCAGGCCCGCGAGCTGTCGGAGGCCGAGGAAATCGCGGTGCTCACCAAGGAGCAACGCAACCGCACCGAATCGGCCGAGACCTATGCCGCGGCCGGGCGTCCCGAGCTTGCCGAGAAGGAGACCGCCGAGGCGGACTTCCTGGCCCGCTATCTGCCCCAGCCACTGACCCCAGAAGAACTCGCCGAGCTGGTTTCGGCCCAGATCGCCAAGGCAGCGGCCGATCTGGGCAGCCAGCCGGGCATGAAGCAAATGGGCGGCATCGTACGAGCGGTAAACGAGCAGGTAGCCGGCCGCGCCGACGGCAAGACCATCGCATCCCTGGTAAAGGCACGGCTCACCTGATCCGCCCGGATACCGCACGCCAAGCACCCCAGCCAGTCGGATAGTAGAGCCCTCAACGCCGGGTACCGGGTCGATCCTAGTGGGCGCAGTCGGACTCGAACCAACGACCTGCTGCTTGTAAGGCAGCTGCTCTGACCAACTGAGCTATGCGCCCGGAAACACGTTGGCATCCGGTATGCCGAATCGCGGCAAACTCTACCGCAACGGATCGGCGGCGACCCACCGGTGGTCGCCGCCGATCCGGCTTTGCGCTCTAGCTCAGGCCTCGGGCTGCTCATCGGCGGCGATCGCCACGGGTTCGCCGCTGGCATTGCCGCGGGTCACCTTGATCTTGCGCGGTTTGGCCTCCTCGGCCACCGGAATGGTCAGGGTCAACACGCCATCGGTGTAGTCGGCGCCTACCTCGGCCAGATTGAGGCCCGGGCCGAGGGTCAGCTGGCGGGCATAGGAACCATGGGCACGCTCCCGGCTGACCCAACGATTGTTCTCGTTATCGGTGCGCAACTCCGGCTGGGGACGCTCGGCGCGCACGGTCAGCGTCCGGTCGTCAATGTCGATATCGATGCTGTCGGCCGCCGCACCGGGCAGGTCGATCTTGACGACAAATTCGTCGCCGTCGCGGTACAGATCCATGGGCATGGTGCGCACATCGTTGGCTGCGGTGCGGGCCAGCTGGGTGAAGATACGGTCCATGTCACGGAAGGGGTTGTAGGTGCCGTTCATGTCTCTCCTCGAAAATCGGCTATCACTGGTTGGTTCGTGGTTCCGGCGGTACCGGATGACAAAGTTGAGTGTAGACCACTCAATTCGTTCACTCAAGCTGGTTGAGCCAACTGCGCTCAACTTTGTTGATGTTCTGGGCGGAACGTCAAACCCCAGCGCAGCCGGTCCCGCCAGCCTCGGCGATCTGGCACCACCATGGGCCCACACCACGGCCGGCACCACTACCGGTATCCGATGAATCTGGCCAGCCGCAGAACGCTCGATCCGGCGTTCACCGGCAGCCATATGGGACGATCCCACTGACCGGGTTGCGCGGCAGGTCCGCCCCGGGTACCTCATGCCATTCCCGGTACCACTGCTGTTTGGGTTCCACCAGCCCAATATCGGGCGACCGAGACCTCCGGCCGCTCAGAGACCGGACTCGGCCTGGCCGCCCGGCATCACCAGACCGCCATGGCCTGCCAGCCCCGCCCGGGGGCGGTACCGCGGAGCACACCACCCCGCCCGAACCGCCAACGCCATCGGAACCACACACCCAACTGCCGATCACGCAGCCCTAGAATCGCACCGGCAATACAGCCGCATCCGCTAATAGGGAATCGCTGGTTGACGGATCAACGGCGGCTGGTACGCGAGCGCACGACCTTACGGGCCTGCCAATCCGCGCTAACCTCCACCGCCGAGGTCAACACCAGACCAGCCGTGCGGGCACCCTCATCGATATCGGCCGGATCGACATAGCCCTCACGCCCGATCTTCGGAGTGAGCAGCCAGATCCAGCCATGGTCGCCCAAATCCCGGAGGGCATCGACCAGTGCATCGGCAATATCGGCGTCATCCCGGTGCCACAGCAAGACGACATCGACAGCCTCGACCGCATCCTCGATCAGTTCGGCATCGATGGCATCCATGATGTCATCGCGCAGATTCTGATCTACGTCGTCGTCCCAACCAAGCTCTTGTACAACCATGCCCTCCTGCAGGCCAAGAGCACTGCCGCTCTCGGGACCCACCGGTGAGCCGCTGTGCGGTACCACCATCCCCCCACTCAAGCACAAAACTCGACTCCCGGCACCGCTGCCAACCGGATAGGTTCAGAGTCGCCTCTGGACGAGACCGGCCGATCCATGGTCTCCCGGTTGACCGCTCACGAGCCATCGCCGCCCGGGACCGGCACCGACCACCGATCCCGGATGCCGCTGAACCGAGAGCGAACGATCCGGCCCCGGATCGCCAAAACGGGCCGGCCGCTCCCCGGTAACCGCAGCCGGTCAGTCCTCGTCCGCCTCACCCGGAGCGACGGCATTGACATCGTGCAGCCGGTACTTCTCGATCGCCTGCCCGACGACCTCCCGGCCCAGTTCACCACGATCGGCCAGGGCTTGCAGGGTACGCACCACGATGGACTGCCCATCGATATGCAGGTGGCGACGGGCCGCCGGGCGAGTATCGGAGAAACCAAACCCGTCGGCGCCGAGAGTGTAGTAGTCGCTGGGCACCCAGCCACGGATCTGATCCTGGACCGCCCGCATGAAATCGCTGACCGCCACCACCGGCCCGGGCCGCCCAGACAGTTTCCGGGTGACATAGGCGACCTGGGGTTCCCGCTCCGGATGCAGATAGTTGTGCTCGTCGGCCCGCACCCCATCGCGGTATAGCTCATTCCAACTCGTCACGCTCCACACATCGGCGACAACCCCGAAGTCATCGGCCAACAGCCGCTGGGCCTCCAATGCCCATGGCACCCCCACCCCCGAGGCCAGCAGCTGCGCCCGCGGCGCATGCTCGCGTCCTTCGGTGCCGCCCTCGGCGATCAGGTGAATACCCTTCAGGATGCCCTCGACATCGACATTCTCCGGCTCTGCCGGCTGGACCATCGGCTCGTTGTAAACCGTCAGATAGTAGGAGATGTCCTCCGGCTGGTCGCCGTACATGCGGCGCAGGCCGTCCGCCACGATATAGCTGATCTCGTAGCCGTAGGCCGGGTCATAGCTGACGATGCCCTCATTCGTGAGGGTCAACACGTGCGAATGGCCATCCATATGCTGGGTGCCCTCACCGGTCAACGTGGTCTTGCCTGCCGTGGCCCCGATGTAGAAGCCCCGCGCCAACTGATCGGCGGCCGCCCAGCACATATCGCCGGTACGCTGATAGCCGAACATCGAATAGAACACATAGATCGGTATCATCGGCTGGCCATGAGTGGCATAGCTGGTGCCCGCGGCGATGAAGGCCGCCGTCGCCCCGGCCTCATTTATGCCCACATGGACGATCTGCCCGTTGGTGGCCTCACGGTAGCTGAGCATCAGATCATGATCGACCGGTAGGTACTGCTGCCCTACCGGGTTGTAGATCTTGATGGTCGGGAAGAACGAATCCATCCCGAAGGTGCGCGCCTCGTCCGGCACGATCGGCACGATGAACGGGGCCAGGTTGCGGTCGCGTAGCAGATCCTTCAGCAACCGGACGAAGGCCATCGTGGTGGCCACCTTCTGGTTGCCGGAACCCTTGCGGGCAGCCTTGTAGGCCTTGGAGTCGGGCAGCACCAGCTTCTTGCCATGGTCGCCGCGCCGCTCCGGCACATACCCGCCGAGTTCCTGCCGGCGCCGCTGCAAGTACTGGATCGCGGGATTGTCCGCGCCCGGATGGTAGTAGGGCGGCCGGTAGGGATCCTTCTCCAGCACCTCATCGTCGATCGGGATCTGGCAGCGATCGCGCAACCCCTTCAGATCGTCGATGGCCAGCTTCTTCATCTGATGGGTGGCATTGCGGCCGGCGAAATGGCTGCCTAGGAAATAGCCCTTGATGCTGTGGGCAAGAATCACCGTTGGGGCCCCGGTGAACTCGGTGGCCGCCTTGTAGGCGTTGTAGATCTTGGTGTAGTCCAGCCCGCCGCGGCGTAGCGCCCAGATCTGGTCGTCGGTCCAGTCCTCGACCATCTTCGCGGTGCGCGGATCACGACCGAAGAAATGCTCACGCACGTAGGCGCCATCGTTTGCCTTGAAGGTTTGATAGTCCCCGTCACGAGTGGTGTTCATCACATTGACCAGGGCGCCATCGACGTCGTTCTCCAGCAGCGGATCCCAGTTCGCCCCCCAGATCAGCTTGATAACATTCCAGCCGGCCCCCCGGAAGAAGGCTTCCAGTTCCTGGATGATCTTGCCGTTGCCACGCACCGGGCCGTCGAGTCGCTGCAGGTTGCAGTTGATCACAAAGGTCAGATTGTCCAGCGATTCGTTGGCCGCCAGTTGCAACGCGCCGCGCGACTCCACCTCGTCCATTTCGCCGTCACCCAGGAACGCCCAGACCCGTTGCCCAGAGGTGTCCTTGATACCGCGATTATCCAAGTACTTGTTGAACGACGCCTGGTAGATCGCGTTTATCGGGCCGATCCCCATGGACACGGTCGGGAACTCCCAGAAATCCGGCATCCGGCGCGGATGCGGGTAGCTGGGCAGGCCGCGCCCCCCAGCCGGCCGGCTGTACTCCTGCCGGAAACCATCCATGTCCGCCTCGCTGAGGCGTCCCTCCAGGAAGGCCCGAGCATACATGCCCGGCGACGAATGGCCCTGGAAGAACACCTGATCGCCGCCGGCCGGATGATCCTTACCCTTCCAGAAATGCATCAAGCCGACCTCGTAAAGGGTAGCCGATGAGGCATAGCTGGAAATATGACCGCCTACCCCGACACCGGGACGCTGGGCACGATGCACCTGCACCGCGGCATTCCACCGCAGCATATGCCGTACTTCCTGTTCAAGCGCCTCATCCCCGGGATAGGCGACCTCCTTCGCACTTGGAATGGTATTGACGTAATCGGTTGACACCAGGGAGGGAACACCGACCTGCCTCTCGCGAGCATGCTCATTCAGGCGGAGCATCACATAGCGCGCGCGGTTGCGTCCCCCTGACTCGATCAGCCCGTCCAGGGACTCCAGCCATTCGCCGGTCTCCTCGGCGTCGGTATCCGGCAGATTCGTCGGCAGGCCGTTCAGCAGAGGGCCGGGTTGCTCGCGAGGGATCACGCTGAATCCTTTCAAGATCGTGGCCGGGCGGTTGGCGACTGGAAGCACCGCCGCTATTCCCTATCTTCCCGCGAACGAGCCGAATTTGCCACCGCAACGGTGGACTCCGGAGGCGAGGCACAAAACAAGGCCTTTCGCAGCCGCCGAACCGGTTTGGCAACCACCAGTCGTCGCCGGCACGTGCCCGCTACAGTGAGACCAAGTCGCCCAATGAGGGGTGGGGACGCGGTGACGTCCTGAATAGTGCGCAGATGAAAGGCTCGCCATGAAACTCCGTGAGAACGCGCAGTGGTCGCTGGTCATCCCGACCAGCATGGGCATCCGGATCTGTCCCGAGGACGGGCAGCCTGTGCAATCTGCCGACAGATTCCTTATGCAGGTGACCTCCGCAGAATCCAATGTGGGCTCGATCTCCAGCCACCTGGGTGAGCCGGTGAAGATCCTGACGAACTTCGTAAAGGGCAGCCCCATCTCGATGATGATCAAGCAGAACCTGGCATCCCGGTTCATGAGCTTCGAAGGGCCGGATCTCGATCAGGGTGGCGCTTGGGGCTACCGTCACCAGTTCAACATCGCGGACTCGGGTTACGGCAATCGCGGTGCCCGCGTGTGGAACGATCGTGCGGGTGAGGTCGGGCTGGCGCTTTCTGCCGCGGATTTCGATCTGGATCGCATCCTCGGTCAGGAGGGCGCCAAGATCGTCCACATGTCTGGGCTGATCGCCGCGCTGTCCCCCAGCACGCTGCAATTCTGTCTCGACGTCGCCCACAAGGCGAAGGAGTACGACTGCGCGGTCAGTTTCGATCTCAACTACCGCGCCTCATTCTGGCAGGGACGAGAACCGGAACTACGCGCGGGATTCACCGAAATCGCCCGGCAATGCGCGATCCTGATCGGCAACGAGGAGGACTTCCAGCTGGCCCTTGGCCTGGCCGGTCCAGAGGCGGGCGGCAAGGACCTGGCCGGCAAGATCGAGGGCTTCAAGGCCATGATCGGCACCGCCCACGAGACCTTCCCCGGTGTGCAGGTGTTCGCCACCACGCTGCGTGAGGTGGTCAACGCCAACCACCACCTATGGGGCGCAATTCTGTGGGCCAACGACGAGTTCTTCGTTGCCGAACCGCGCGACATCGGGGTACTGGACCGGATCGGTGGTGGCGACTCCACCGTCGGCGGCATCCTTTATGGCCTGATCAAAGGCTGGGAGCCAGTGAAGTGCCTGCAGTTCGGCTGGGCCTCGGGGGCCATCACCACGACATTCCTGACCGACTACGCCCGTCCGGCGGACGAGGAGCAAATCTGGGCGGTCTGGGAGGGCAATGCCCGCATCAAGCGCTGATCGGCCGCTGGACGCCGGGTGGGCGGGCCCGAAAGGATCTGCCCACCCGGCGTCCAGCACTTCGACACCCAACCGATCGACCTTCGCATCCGGCTGACCAGTGCAGATAGAGTTGTCCAGCCGCTGGGGATCATCCGGCGGCGCAGCGCCAGGAGGTCCCATGGTTCCTGCCAGACAGCCAGCCCCTGCCGGTACCGGGCGGGCCCTGGTACCGACCCAACGCACCCGAATGGCCATGGCTCGCCGGCTGGCCGCCCAGGCTGGCCGGATGACCACGGCCGTGGTAACCGAAATGGAAGCCCGGCATCCCTGGTACAACCGGTTGGGCGCCGAAGAACGTTCGTGGGTGACGGTGGTGGCCGGCAATGGCATCAATGGTTTCGTCAAATGGTTCGTCGATGACACCGCCGCCGATGTCGATCCGCGCGGCATCTTCAATGCCGCACCCCGCGAACTGACCCGCATCATCGCCCTTGACCAGGCCGTGGATCTGATCCGTACCACCGTGGATGTCGTCGAGCAGCAGATCGGCCTGGTGATGCCCCGCAGCGATCGTCCGCCACTGGCCACCGCGATCCTGCACTACTCACGCGAGATCGCCTTCGCCTCGGCACAGATCTACGCCCGGGCCGCCGAAACCCGCGTCAGTTGGGACGAGCGCATGGAGGCGGTCATCGTCGATGCGGTGCTGCGTGCCGACTCCAACGACGATCTGCTATCCCGCGCCGCGACCGTCGGCTGGCGTCCTCGTTCCAAGCTGGTCGTCGCCGTCGGCGCGGTGCCCGAAGGCGACTGGTCCGCGCTGCGCCGCCATGCCGAACGCCTGGGGTTAGCCGCGTTGGCCGCGGTACACGGAGAACGACTGATCGTCATCCTGGCCGCGAACGAGGCCGATCACGACCCCACCGACGATCCCGCGGTGGCATTGACCTGGCTGACCGAACTCGGACAATACTTCGGTCCGGGCCCGATCGTGCTGGGGCCACCAGCGGATGACCTGAGCGGGGCCAGCGAGTCCGCCCGGGCGGCACTGTCCGGGGCGCGCAGCGCGATCGCCTGGCCCGAGGGCCCCCGGGTGCTGCCGGCCCGCGATCTGCTGCCCGAGCGGGCCCTGGCCGGCAATGGCCATGCCCGGCGCGAGCTGGTTCACCAGGTTTGGCGGCCGCTGCGCGCCGCCGGCGGCGACCTGCTGGAGACCTGTGTCAGCTTCCTGGATCACGGTGGATCGATAGAGGCCACCGCCCGGGCGCTGTTTGTGCATGCGAACACGGTGCGCTACCGATTGAAACGCATCACCGAAGTGACCGGGCGTTCCCCAGCCGAGCCGCGGGACGCCTACGTGCTGCGACTCGCCATCACCCTGGGCCGCCTACAGACACACTGAACCTGCCGGCACCCCGGCGGCCAACCGGATGCCACGGCGACCGGCGCTCTCCGATCATCTTGCTCATTGACCTGGCCCGCCGGCCGGTTTGTAGGGAGCACACAATCGGGGTAGGGCATTTTCGTCCGCGAATCGATGCCTCATGCCGGCCGGACTGGCGATGATAAGGGTGTGCTTGTGATTCTCGCGCCTGGCCAGGGTGCCCAGACCCCGGGATTCCTGACCGGCTGGCTACAAGTAGATGTGGCAGCCGCCGAACTGGCTAGGCTATCCGAGGTAAGCGGGCTGGATCTGGTACGCCACGGCACCGTCTCGGATGCCGACACGATTCGCGACACCGCTATCGCCCAGCCCCTGCTGGTAGCCGCCGCCATCGCGACCGCTCGAGCACTGTTCCAGGCCCACGAGCCGCGTCATGGCAACGCAGACCTGCTGGCCGGCCACAGCGTTGGCGAGATTTCCGCCGCGGCCCTAACGGGAGTGCTAAGCGTCGAGGACGCCATGGTCTTCGTCCGGGAACGCGGCCAGGCGATGGCCGCCGCTGCGGCTGTTACCCCAACCGGCATGTCGGCCGTGGTGGGCGGCAAGCCCGATGAGGTCTTGGCCCGGATCGCCGAATGCGGTCTGACCGCGGCAAACAACAACGGTGCCGGGCAGATCGTTGCGGCTGGCACCCTAGACCGACTCCAACAACTCGCCGGCCAGCCACCGACTCGCGCCCGCGTGATCCCGCTCCAGGTCGCCGGGGCATTCCACACCGCACACATGGCGCCGGCCCGCGTGCGGCTGGCCGGATTGGCCACCACGCTGACCAGCGCCGCTCCCGCCACCGGCCTACTGTCAAACCGGGACGGCCGGGTCATTGCCTCGGGAACCGAATACCTCGACCGGTTGGTCGATCAGGTGACCAATCCGGTTCGCTGGGATCTGTGCCTGCAGGCCATGGCCGATCACGGCGCGACCGGCGTTCTCGAGCTCGCCCCGGCCGGCACCTTGACCGGGATCGTCAAGCGGAATCTGCCCGGCGTAGCACGGTTCAACCTCAACACCCCGGATCAACTAGATGACGCCCGGGACTTCTGCACCGCCCACGCCGGGACGAGAAGAGGAAAATGACCATGAGGATCCAGGCATCCCAGGGCGCGCCATTCGCCCGGCTGCTCAGCGTCGCCGGGGAACGCGGCGCGCGAACGGTAGACAACGCGGAAATGTGCACCATAATCGATTCCACCGATGAGTGGATCCAGCAACGCACCGGCATCGTCGAGCGTCGTTGGGCAAACGACGACCAGACCGCCCTATCGCTGGCGCTGGCGGCCGGCCGGAAGGCCATCGAACGTTCCGGGTTGCAGCCCGCCGACATCGATGCGCTGCTGGTCGCATCGGTCTCCCACATGCGACAGTTCCCATCGCTGGCCGTGGAAGTGGCTGCCGGCCTCGGGCTGACCAACCCGGCGGCGACCGACCTGAGCGCCGCCTGCGCCGGTTTCTGCTACGGCATTGCCCTGGCCGATGGCATGGTGCGCGCTGGATCGGCGAAACACGTGCTGATCATCGGTGTCGAGGTACTCAGCCGGCAAATCGACTTCACCGATCGATCGACCGCCTTCCTGTTCGGGGATGGCGCCGGTGCAGCCGTGATCGGCCCCAGCCAGACACCGGCCATCGGACCGGTCGTGTGGGGATCCGAGCCAGCCGCCGCCGACGTGATCTGGACAGAGTTCTGGCCCGACGCGTTGGCCGCAGGCAGTAGGCCGGTCATCCACATGGAAGGCAACAAGGTCTTCCGCTGGGCAATCACCTATATCGCAGACAAGACCGCCGAGGCCCTCTCGGCTGCCGGGCTGGCCCCCGAAGACCTCGACGTGTTCATCCCGCACCAGGCGAACAATCGGATAACCGATTCCATGTTGCGCCGGCTCGGCCTGCCCGAGTCCGTGGTGGTGAGCAGGGATATCAAAACGATGGGCAATTCGTCGGCGGCCTCGGTGCCGATCGCGATAGAGGCTCTGCTCGAATCCGGCGAGGCCAAATCGGGCGATACCGCGCTCATCGTCGGGTTCGGCTCCGGCCTGGTCTATGCCGGCCAGGTCATTGTCCTACCCTGAAACAGCCACTACAACCATTGACAAAGACAAGGAAGATCATGGCTACCACTGAAGAAATCCGCACCCAGCTCGCCGACATCGTCAACGACGTCGCCGGCGTGGCCCAATCCGATGTCCAACTCGAGAAGAGCTTCGTCGACGACCTGGATGTCGACTCCCTGTCGATGGTCGAGATCATCTATGCGTGCGAGGAGGCCTTCGGGGTTTCGATCCCCGACGAGGACGCCAAGTCACTCAAGACCGTTGGCGACGCGGTCAGCTACATAGAACGCGCTCAGGCCTGATTCTCACCCGTTGTGGTCGGGGCCGCCATAGCCCACCGGCGGCCCCCGCAGTGTCTGCTGTCCGTACCGTCCTGATTCCTGGGAGAACACATGACCACCGTTGTCATCACCGGTTTCGGGGCCATCACCCCGATGGGTGACGATGCCCCGACCACCTGGGCCAACCTGCTGGCCGGCCACAGTGGAGTCAGCCGGATCGATGCGGACTGGGCTGCGGACCTGCCCGTCCAGATAGCCGGCCAGGTGCGCAGCGACCTATCGGCCTGGATCTCCCGAGTGGAGGCCCGCCGGATGGACCGGGTGAGCCAATTGGCGCTGATCGCGGCCCGCGAAGCCTGGGCGGACGCCGGGTTCGGCCTGGAAGCCGAGAACCCGGTCGATCCCGAACGGCTGGGGGTATCGCTGGGCACCGGCATCGGTGGGCTGGTGACCACCTTAGACCAGTGGGATGTGCTCCGGAGCAAGGGTGTGCGGCGAATGAGCCCGTTTACCGTACCGATGCTGATGGCCAATGCCCCAGCCGCCCATGTGGGCCTGCTGGTGAACGCCAGGGCCGGCGTACACGCCCCGGTATCGGCCTGCGCATCCTCCAATGAGGCCATCGCACTGGGCGCCAATATGCTGCGACTCGGCGAGGCAGACGTCTGTTTCGTGGGCGGTTCGGAGTCGGTGATCCATGCGATGCCGATCGGGGCTTTCGCCCAGATGCAGGCCCTGAGCCGGCGCAACGACGAACCCGAACGCGCGTCCCGCCCGTGGGACGTGGACCGGGATGGTTTTGTCATCGGTGAGGGCTCGGTGATGATGGTGATCGAGACCCTGGCACACGCCAGTGCCCGGGGCGCACGAATCTACGGCACCCTGGCAGGGGCCGGCATCAGTGCCGACTCCCATGATCTGGTACAGCCCGAACCCACCGGCTCGGGTCAGCTGTCCGCCATGCGCAAGGCCTTGCGTAATGCGGAGCTATCCGCATCGGACATCAAGCATGTCAACGCCCATGGCACCTCGACACCCCAGGGCGACATCACCGAGGCAAAGTCGATCGGCACCGCGCTGGGCGAAACGGCCGACCAGGCGGTGGTGACCAGCACCAAATCGATGACCGGCCATCTGCTCGGCGCCGCCGGTGCTCTGGAAACCTTTGCGACCGTGTTGGCTCTGCGGGAACGCCGGGTACCGCCCACCATCAACCTGGAGCACCCCGAGCCAGACCTCGGCATCGATATCGCGGCGAATGCGGCCCGCGAACTGCCGGCGGGCCCGCTGGCCGCGCTCAACAACTCCTTCGGGTTCGGTGGCCACAATGTTGCCCTGGCGCTGACCAACGAACACGCGACCGGTTAGCGCTGACCGGGAACCATCAAAGGCCCCACCCAATGGACCAAGCGGTGGGACAGGCTGGGGTGACAGCCTGCCCCACCATGGCATTCAGCCCACCCGGTGCAGCCAGCGCACGGGATTCTCGTGGCCGGCATACCGAAAAACCTCCAATTCGGCATCCCAGGGTTCGCCAAGCAACTCACCAAGCACATCCGGCAGGGTAAGCCCTTGCACGTCAGCGCTCAGCATCGCACTACGCAATCGCTGTTCGCCAATCTGGATTTCGCCGTGCAGGTCGGTGGTGGCGTGGAACAATCCAAGCGCCGGAGTGAATGCATATCGTTGCCCGAGTTCGCCACCCCTGGCGTCCTCGGTCACCTCGAAGCGCGCCCGCTGGCAATTGCGCAGCGCACTAGCCAAGGCAGCAGAACTACCGGCCGGGCCGCTCCAACTGTATTCGGTACGCTGCGAGCCAGGCTGGGCAGGCTGCGGCAACCAATCGAGTTGCACGGGCGCGCCCAGCACCGCGCCCAGTGCCCATTCGATATGTGGGCTCAGCGCGGCAGGCGCTGAGTGTACATAGACAACTCCGCGCGACGACGTTCCCATTTCGGCTCCTTTCGCGACCAGGTGTGCCTTCCCCTGCAACCTGAGCGAACCGAACCGCTGGGATCGGATTATCCAGTTCTGGAGCCGATTCTGCCTCATCTTGCCGCCCTTCGCCAGCAAGCCCGGCAATTGAGATGTCGTACGCTAGCTTTGGCCCATGACCAGCCAACAGCAACCAGCCCGCACCGCCCGTTACGGCAGCTGGGCCTCCCCGATCGGTCTTGATCAGATGGTTGCCGGCACCGCGGAAATGTTTGCACTCACCGCCGACGGTGGCGATCTGCTGTGGTGCGAATCGCATCCCGACCAAGCTGGTCGAGTCACCGTCCTACGACTGCGAGACGCCAACACCACCGAGCTGACCCCGGCACCCAGCTCGGTCCGCAGCCGGGTCAACGAATATGGCGGTGGGGCCTACCATGCCGCGCATGGTGTCCTGGCATTCTGCGACGACCTGGATGGTGCGGTGAAACTTCGCAGTCCGAACGGCTCGATCCGCCCACTCACCGCCGCCGATCCACAGGTGCGCTATGGGGATCTGCGCGTCCACCCGCAGCTTCCCCTGGTGTTGGCCGTCCGGGAGGATCATCGGCATGCCGGCGAACCCGAACAAACCATCGTCGCGCTCGGTTGGCCGCGGGCCGACGGCACCCCGGGTGCCGAACATGTCCTGTGCCGCGGCGCCGATTTCTACGCCAGCCCCGAGCTGTCGGCCGCGGGCGAATTGGCCTGGGTGGAATGGCAGCATCCGGCGATGCCCTGGGACTCCTCGCTGCTCAAGGTGGGCCGGCTGGTACTGGGCCCGTATCCAGAGGTCCGCGAGATCCGGATCGTGGCGGGAACGGTAAACGCCGGTGTCGATGGGGTAGCGATTCAGAATCCTCGCTGGCTCAGCACCGGCGAGTTGGTGTTCCTATCCGATGCCGGGGGCTACACCAGGCTGCATCGTTGGCGAGCCGGGCAGGTGACCTGCCTGCATGCCGATGAAGCCGACTTTGCCCTACCGATGTGGAACCTGGGCAATCACACCTGGGCGGAACTCACCCCGGATCGGTTACTGACCAGCAGTTTCACCAGCGGCCTGGGCCAGTTGGCCATCGTATCCACCACTGGCTCGCCCACGCGCCGGCTAGCCGGGATCTCCCACGCCGACTCAGTGTGCGCCTGCCTCGGTGTGGGTTATGCGCTGGTCGACAGACCGCTGCAAACCCGCAGCCTGGTCAAGATCGGCGAAGGTGGCAAGTTGGAGACCCTCCGCACGCTGGGTACCACACCGAAACACACCCATACCTCGGTCGCCCGTTCCCTGGAATTCAGCGGCCGGCACGGCCCGGTGCAGGCTTGGTATTACCCCCCAACCAACGCAGACTTCGTGGCACCTGCAGGCAGCCGCCCCCCGCTGCTGCTGCGCGTCCACGGTGGCCCCACCGCCATGGCACACAACGGCTATCAGATCGCAATCCAATTCTGGACCTCGCGCGGTTTCGCGGTGCTGGACGTCAATTACTCCGGCTCGGCCGGATTCGGGCGGCATTGGCGCAACCGGCTGCGCGGTATGTGGGGTATCGCCGATGTGGACGACTGCACCGATGCCGCCGAGGCGGCGATAGACGCCGGCCTGGCCGACCCCGGGCGAGTAACCATCACCGGAAGCTCGGCCGGCGGCCTGACCGCCTTGTGCGCGCTGACCAGCAATGACCGGTTTGCTGCCGGGATCAGCCGCTACGGTGTGACCGATCTGGCCGCGCTGGCCCGGACGACCCACAAGTTCGAGGCCCATTACACCGATACCCTCATCGGCGTCTGGCCAGCCGCCGAGCAGACCTATCGGCAGCGCTCCCCGATCAACAACCTGTCCAGACTCGCCAGCCCGGTCCTCATTCTGCAGGGCAGCGCCGACCCGGTCGTGCCGATGGACCAGGCGACCGCACTGGCACAGGCGGCCCGCAATCGCGGGTTGCCGATGGCGCTGGTGGTCTTAGCCGGCGAAGGCCACGGGTTCCGTAAAGCCGCAACGAGAAAACAAGCCCTGGCAGCTGAATTGAGTTTCCTTGCCCAGCTGTTCGCCATCACACCCGCCGATGACCTGCCGAGGCTACCGATCGAGAATCTACCCGGCAGCGCGTCCGGTCTGCTGCCGGCCACCCGGTCACCGGCTCACCACTAGCACGGTAGGCCGGTCACCCGGGATCACTGCCGCGTAGCAGCCCGCGGTGGTCTCGGGCCGAAGATCGCGGTTCCGACCCGGACGCAGGTGGCTCCGTACTCGATGGCCAGTTCAAAGTCTGCCGACATCCCCATCGACAGCTCGGCCCATTCCGAGCCGGCGGTCTGCGCATCGCGCAGCCGGGTCCGCAGGTCCCGCAGCACACCGAAACAACCGGCAATCCGCTGGCTATCCGGCCCCGGCGCGGCAATGGTCATCAAACCCCGCGGTCGCAGGGCATCGAAGGCGGCCAGCTCGGCGCAAAATCCCGGTACCTGCTCGGGAGCCAACCCAAACTTGGTGGCCTCCCCCGAGGTGTTGACCTCCACCAGCACGTCAAGCCGGCGGCCACAGGCCTGCAATCGGCGCTCCAGGGTACGAGCCAACTCCAGCGAGTCGAGCGCCTGAAAACCGGCAGCCAATTCGGCGACCTTGCCCGCCTTGTTCTGCTGAAGGTGCCCGATGATCACAAACTCCAGGCCGGGATCCGGACCCAGTTCCCCCAACTTGGCAACCATCTCTTGCACCCGATTCTCACCGAACCGGTAGCAACCGGCATCCCGGGCCGTCAATAGCGCCGAGACCGGCTGGGTCTTGCTCACCGGCAGCAATTCGACCTCGTCCGGATCGCGGCCCACCCGGCGGCAGGCCGCGGCGATTCGGTCACGGATCGCCGCCAGCCGGCTTTGCATCTGCTCGCTCTGGGCGCTCATGGCCAACGCGCCGCCAAAGAAATCACCCCACAGCCGGCCAGGATCGACAGCAGCAACGCATACAAGGCATACCGGTCGGTGACCTCCACCTCCTCCTCTACATAGCCGATTGAGCGAGCCAGGGTTTGGTAAACCTTCTGCAAATCGCCCAAGGACTCGGCCGAGTACTTCTTACCACCCGAAATCTGCGAGACCCGGGCGAGCTCGGCGTGATTCACCGGCACCGGGACGCGCTGGCCGTCCTCCACCAGATAGCCATCGGCGGTGCCATAGGCGATCGAGTAGATGGGTACCTGCTGCTGTTTCGAGGACTCGGCCGCGGTCGCCGAGTCCCGACCGATATTGGTATAGCCATCCGAGAGCAACACGATGGCCCCGGGCGCCGGTTCATCGGGATGATCAGGATCTGGCGGGGCCAGTTGCAACGCGTCCAGTGCTGTGTAGATGCCCTCACCGATAGCGGTCGCCGGGGCCAGCTGAATAGCATCAATCGCCCTTTTTACCGCATTCCTGTCGGTGGTCGGCGGCACGGGCAGATTAGCTGTCCCGGAGAAGACCACCAAGGCGACGTTGAACTCGGTCGGGAGCATGTCGACGAATCCCTTGGCCGCGGTCTGGGCGGCGGCGATCCGGCTCGGAGTGACATCCTGGGCTCGCATAGAACGCGAGACGTCTATCGCGAGCACCACCGTGGCCCGTTCCCGGGGCACCTGAACCAGATCGCTCGGCTTGGCATAGGCCACAACCAGCGAAGCCAGAGCAAGCAGGGCGGCCAGCACCGATAGGTGGCGCTTGACCGCAGAGTCTCGCGGCATCACCAGATCCAGCCGGCTGCGCTCACGCCTACGTCCCCCACCGAATCGCGACGCCAGCACCAAATAACCGATACCGATCGCTAATGGAATCAGCAGCAGCCACAACCGCCCGACGTGCATGAATGAGATCAAGGGGATCATCAAGGCCACCTCGCTGCCATTGAAACTGCTCCCAGTGCGGCCACGATCGCAAAGGCCAGGGCATACACTGCCCAGCGCGCGGTGACCTCCCGTTTTACTTCCTCATAGCCGACATCGCTGCGCAGATCCCGGTAGACATCGTCCAGTTGACCGGCAGACTTCGCATCCAGCGATCGGCCACCCGTGGTCTGGGCGATCTGGGCGAGCAGGGCGGTATCGGGTGCCACATTGATGCGCTGGCCATCCAGATCGACATAACCGTTCATGGTGCCGAAGGCGATGGTGTGAATCGGCACCTGACGGTCCCGGGCAGCGGCGGCCGCGGCCAGCGGATCGGTTTGACCGGCGGTGTTCTGCCCATCGGAGAGCAGCACCATGATAGCCGGCGCCGGCGCCTGGCCATCCTCCCCGGGAGCCATGTCGATCGCGCTCAGACCGGCCGATATGGCGTCCCCCACTGCGGTGCCATCCTTCAACTGCATCTGATCGATCACCCGGCCCAGCAGGGATCGATCCGTAGTCGGTGGCGACAGCATGCTGCTTGACCCGGACAGTCCGACCAGCGCCACGTTGTACTGGCTGGGCAGTTGGTTGATGAAATCCTTTGCCGCCTGCTTGGAAGCCTCCAATCGTGTTGGCGACACGTCATTGGCCTGCATGGACAGCGACTGATCCAAAATGACCACCACCGTGGCCCGCTCACGAGGCACTCGCTCGGTACCCACCGGCCGGGCATACGCCCCGGTGATGGCGACCAGCGAACACAGTGTCATGGCCACCGCCACATGCCGCCGCCACTGTGACTGCTTAGGCAGGACCGCACCGACGATGCCGGTCTGTGTGTAACGCATGCCACGGTTGCGTTTGAGTCGCAGCAACAGCAGGTAGGCGATCACCAGGATCGGCAGCACCGCCAGCAGCCACAACCGATCGGCGTTGAAAAACTCCCACCAACCAACCCTTGCCGGATCTCCGGTCACTTGCTCACCCCCTGTGGCGGCTGGTGCAGTACGGCGGCAGTCCGGCGGTAGGTGAGCACGAACCGGGCAATATCGGTTACCCAGTCCCGGTCGGTCTGCAACCGGATATGGCCGACACCGGCCCGCCGCATGGCGGTCTCAACCCGCAGCCGCTGGGCATTGGTGGCGGCATCGATGCGCTCCCGGGCCCGCGCATCCGAGGTATTCACATAGCGGGCAAAATCGGTTTCCGGATCCCGGATGAGCAGTTCGCCCACATCCGGGAAGCTGACCTCACCGGCATCCACCACCTCGATGCACAACACCTGATTGCGCACGGCCAGCCGGCGCAGCGGTCGTTCCCAATCGGGCGGGGTATTTGGGTCGATGATCTCGTCACCGGGCTGCAGGAAATCGGACACCACTATCCGCATGCCCCGGCGGCGCTGGGTGCGGATCAGGGCCTCGATCCCGTCCGGCAGCCCGATGGTCGCCGACTGATTGTCCCGCTCGATCGGATCGTCCAAGAGCTTGCCGAGCAGGCCATAAAGTGCCTGACGACCGCTTCTGGCCGGATATCGGCGCACCGAATCGGAATGCATGACCATGCCTCCGAAACGGTCGCCCATCTTCTGGGAGATGAAACCGAGCGTGGCGATGGCCGCTATCCCCAGGTCCCGCTTGGTTACGCCGGCCGTCCCCCAGTTCATCGAGGGCGTGGCATCCAGCAGGGCCCAAATCTCTAGCTCGCGGTCGGCCATCGTGTCACGCACATGAGGCACGGTGGTGCGCGCCGTGACCGCCCAGTCCATCCGCCTGACATCGTCCTGACCGGGCACATACACCCGGGCGTCATTCAGGTCCGACCCCGGCCCGGGCAGCAAGCCCAGATGATCGCCCTGCAGGAAACCCTCCAGCCGGCGCACCACCGTCAGTTCCAGTCGGCGCAGAGCCGCCTCCGGTGCCAACCTGTTAAGCGGGATAGAAGGACCGGCTGGTTCGCGCAGCACGCTACCGGCCGCGCCGATATCACCTCGCCCGGCAGCCTTGGTGGTGCCGGTGGCGGGAACCGCGTAATCGGGAGTCGCCATGGCGGCCGATCAACCGTTGAAGTTGGGTTGGTGGCGATGCTGGCCATGACTGGCCGCCCGCTGTTGCCGATTCCACACCGGCGTGGGAGCGGGCACCATAGCGAGAATGCGTTCCACTACCTGAAGCGCGCTGATATTGTCGGCGATCGCATCGAAGCTCAGTACCAGACGATGGGCCATGACATCCTTGGCGATCGCCTGCACGTCGGTCGGCAGCACATAATCGCGGCCGTGGATCAGCGCCACGGCCCGCGCTGCCGCGGTCAATCCCAAGGTGGCCCGCGAAGAGTTGCCGATCTGGATCACCCGGGTCAGATCGGGCATATTGAACTCGGCCGGATTCCGGGTCGCCAGGACCAGCCGAACGATGTACTCGGCAACCAGATTGTGCACGAAGACATGTGAGGCCAAATCCTGTAGCTGCAAGGTGAGCGCCGGGTTGAGGACCGGCGTGGGGGTTGGCGGCAGGACCGACATCCGGCGCAGGATCTCGAACTCCTCATTGCCCTTCGGATAGGGTACGTCCACCTTGAGCAAGAACCGGTCTCGCTGCGCCTCGGGCAGCGGATAGACACCCTCGGACTCCACCGGGTTCTGCGTGGCGATGACGATGAAGGGTTTGGCCATGGGATAGGTCGTGCCGGCGATCGAAACCTGCTTCTCGGCCATCAATTCGAGCATCGCCGACTGCACCTTGGCCGGTGCCCGGTTGATTTCGTCGGCGAGCACGAAATTGGTGAAGACCGGGCCGAGTTCGATATCGAACTCTTCCTTGCTCGCCGAGTAGACCCGAGTACCGACGATGTCAGAGGGCACCAGATCTGGGGTGAACTGGATGCGCGAAAAGGAACCGCCCACCACCGTGGCGAAGGTGCGTACGGCCAGCGTCTTGGCGGTGCCGGGCACACCTTCCAGCAGGATATGCCCCTTGGCTAGCAACCCGACCATCAGCTGTTCGACCATGTGCTCCTGACCCACAATGACCCGCTGCACCTGGCCGATGGCCTCCCCCACCACTTTCGCCGCGTCCTGAATGGACATCTTGGCCTGGTTGCCTGGTGTACTGGTCACTCAAGTTCTCCTGTGGCTGGGCCGGGCCCGGGAAATGGGCGTCCCTGACACGATACCGCGCCAAGCGACAGCGCCAAGTCACCGCCCGACCCACCAAGGTCGATTCCTTGCCGCCGCTTCGGCCTGGGCTTCAAATGTGGTTCGATTGTGCCCGATGAGTCAACAACCCGAGCACCTACAGTCCGATCAGCCGCAATCCGTCGATGGCCCGGATGCCGGCGCCACCCGGGCTGGTGCCCCCGATCCGCAGCCGCACCCCTTGCTGCCAGGGGATCCTCCGCGGATCGGTGATTTCTGGCTGGACGCCCGATTGACCGCCCGCGAGTCCGGCGTGGTCTATCTGGGCCATGCCGACGATTCACCGACGGCTATGGTTCTCGTGCTCAGCGAGGGTGCCGCCCACGACCCGGCTGCGCGCCAACGACTTGCCGGCGAAGTCAACAAGTTGCACGACCGGGCCGTTGTGGCCCGCGGTGGCCATGGCCAGGATACCGGCCGCCTAGCGCACAAATTCCGTAGTGAAGCCGATGACCCGGTATCGCCGGAGGATCCCCCGATGGCCCCTTGGGTGGCGCTCGCCTATGACGGCAGCCCTGCCGCGCTGGCCGAGGCCGATCGGCTGCTACGCAGCGTCGACCTGTCCAGTACGCCATTGATCGGCGCGCCCGCCGGCCCCGACTATCGACTGCACTGGTTAGACGACGCCCGTCCCGGCGCGTGGCGGCTGTGGCCGGCTTCCTGGCCGGGTCGGCACGACCGGGCCGGCTGGGTACCATTCGCGGTGGCCTGGGCCATCGTCATCGGGCTTTGCGGGCTGGCGTTACTCATCGCGGTATTGCTCTTCCAGAACGCCCCCGCCGAGCAGCCCCAGCCGCCGGTGACGCAATCCAACACCGAATCTTCCCAATCCGGAAGCGCCGACCGGTCACAAAGTCCTGCTGAGCAGAGCAACAGCGAGTCCGCGCAGAGTTCCAGTTCCCCCAGTGGATCCTCGGCATCGCAATCACCCAGCGATTCCAGTTCGCAGTCCCAGAGCCCCTCGGGCTCCGGGTCGTCTGGTTCGCAGTCCCAGAGCCCCTCGGACTCCGGGTCGTCTGATTCGCAGTCCGCACCCGGCACCTTGTCGCCGAGCAAGACCCCGTCCATGGGCACCTCGGGTGAAGGATCGGCCACCGATACCCAACCGCCACCGGTCAACAGCCGGCTGTGAACATCGTGCTGCCCTTCGATGTCATTGCCACCGACCTGGACGGCACCTTCTTGTCCGATACAAAACAGATCCCCGAGATCAACTCACGGGCAGTCCGGCTGGCAGGCGAACTCGGAATGCCCACCGTGTTCGCCACCGGACGCCCCTTGCGCTGGTTGCGTTCACTGGACGACTTGGCGCTGCCCGGCAACTGGGTCATCGCTAGCAATGGTGCGGTTACCATGCACCTGGCCACCGGCCAGATCACCGCGGTACACACGATGGACCCGGCAACTGCGCTGGCGGTCGCCCAGCAGATTCGCGCGAAGCTGCCGAACTGCGGCTACGCCGTGGAATATGCCCACCGATGGGGTGCCGAACCGGGATATCCCCGGCGCCTCGACGATGCGCAAGCCGACCGCCTGGGCACGCTGCCCGATCTGTTTACCCTGGAGCCGGTGGTGAAACTGTTGCTGCTCGATCCCACCAACCCAACCGATCGATTGGCCGCCGCGGTCGAGCCGATCGTGGCCGGCCGGCTGACGGTGACCTTCAGCTATGTCGCCCAGGCCGGTATGTTGGAATTGTCGGCGCCCGGAGTCAGCAAGGCCCTAGCCCTACAGGATCTGCTCGACAGGCTGGGGCTGACCCCGCAACGACTGATCGCCTTCGGAGACATGCCGAACGATCTGGCCATGTTGCGGCTGGCCGGCCAGGCATATGCGATGGCCGGCTCGCATCCCAGCCTGCTGGCCGCCGGATATCCGATCGCCGGCCCCAACAACGAAGCAGCGGTAGGACGCACCTTGCTGCGGCTATTGGGCCAGTCAGACCAGCCCGGGGCCGGCCACCCCTTGGTTGGTCGACCACCGGCAGGCGCAACCATCGACCCGTAGTTATGCAAAGCGGTGCGGTGCAGGCCCTAGACTGTTGCAGCACGGGGCGTTAGCTCAGCAGGTCAGAGCAGGGGACTCATAATCCCTGGGTCGCGGGTTCGAGCCCCGCACGCCCTACGAAACCGGTCCGGCCCGGGTATCTCGGGAATTTCAGTGTGGTCGGCCCACGATAGGCGGCTGCGGAAAGCCGCGGATGCCCACCGGCCGCCCCGATCGGACCCGGCGGTAGCGTCCCAGGCCTCGATCGACCTCCGAAGGCCCGCCTCGGCCACTAGGCTGGCGGCACAGCCAACCACGGAGACCCGGTAATGATCACCCTGCACCTCGGCGACATCACCACCGACACCCAAACCGATGCCATCGTAAACGCGGCCAACAACTCGCTGCTTGGTGGCGGCGGGGTCGATGGTGCCATCCATCGCGCCGCCGGCCCCGAACTGCTTGCCGAATGCCGCACGCTCGGCGGCTGCGCCACGGGAGACGCCAAGGCCACCCACGGTTACCGGTTACCCGCGAAATGGGTGATCCACACGGTCGGTCCGATCTACCGCGACGGCCGCCAGGGCGAAGCCGAACTGTTGGCCCGCGCATATCGGCGCAGCCTTGAGGTAGCCGCCGGTCTGGGCTGTGAAACCGTCTCCTTTCCAGCCATCTCGGCCGGCGTCTACGGCTACCCACTGGATCAGGCGGCACGAATCGCCCTCAGCACAGTGCGCCGGGCGCTGCCCGACAACCCACCGGTGCGGCACGTCCGATTCTGGCTGTTCAACTCCGCCGTCCGGCAGGCCTTCGCCCAGGCCCTAGCCGACTTCGAGGCATGATCGGCAGCCTGCACAATCGCCATCGATAGCCGATTCGAGCACATGCCGGGCGCTGCTACCGGCACGCACCTGCGTAGACTGCGGCCGTGCCCGACCAATATTCCGGTCAACCGATTTGGAGCCGGCAATCGTCAGCGACTGCACCCGGTGAATTCCCGGGTCATGCTCCGCTACCCACCCGGGGTCCACCGGCCCACCCAGCAGCCGGAGCACCCCGGGCCCAGACGCTATCCCCAACCTCGTGTGGCCCACAACCGCATGGTTCGACCCCACCGGGGTATCCAGAAGCCGGGACAGCGGCAACGGATCCCGAACGCCGCCAGCATCGCAATGCCCGCATCATCAGCTTTGCCGGCATCTGCATGGGGCTGGCGGTCACCATCGCTTTCGCGGGTGGCACCCGCCCGGCCATGGAACTACCAGACGCACCAGTAACCAGATATGTCGCGAATTCCGGACACCGGGAGTTCCTAGCCGGGCCGGGCATCACCCGAATCGTCGAGACCTCGCTGCTACCTGGCTTCCAGATGATCAACGACCTCCCGGACTATCTGATACCCGCCACCAATCAGATGGGCGAACTGACGCTGCAGATCCCCTGGATCAGCGAGCAAATCATCAATCCCACCGGTCAAACCCGCACCGAAATCCTGTCGATCACCGCATCAGGGCTTTCACTGCACGCGGTGGCGCAGGGCACCGAGCGCTATTCGCTGATTCCCGAGGGAGTCACCGCCCTACCCCTTGACCCCACCCCAGGCGACGAGTGGAAACAGACCGCCACCGCGGTAAACCTCGCCGGCGATTCGTCCGAGTTCACCCGTACTGCCTCGATCGCCGATTCGACCGTGCAGGCAGGTTGTCTGGACATGCGCTACACCGACACGTTGGCGGGCCACACGGTGACCCGGTCCGTGACCCGATGCCCCGGTAGAGGTGTGGTGGCCATCGATGGCCTACGACCGGGCGGCCCACCGACCCGGAATGCCGGCGAATTCATTGAGCCGCCGGTTCAGATCACAGCACCCACGACACCGCCCGGCGGCTTCATCGTGCAAAGCGCAGAAGTCCGGCTCAACCCGGCGGTGGTGGTGACACCCGCAGCGCTTGGCCCGGGAATTGTCTACGCGAACAGCAATAGCGGGCAACTGGTCTATACCCAACCGGACGAGCAGAGTCAGTGGCGGCTCGGGTGGACCCGACGCCCCGGAAAGCAGATCCTGGCCCTGCTGGGTGCCGGCGATTTGGTCATCGCGGGCACCATCGACCGACGCCTGGTCGCCTACGACGCTGCCGGCGGGTGGCTGTGGGAACAACGAATCGACGACACTGTAGCAAACCTAATCCGGGTGGGCACCGATCGGTTCGCGGTCATCACCATGGACGGCCAGTTGAGCATGCGGGTACTGGCCGATGGCACCCAAACCTGGTCAGGGCCGGCAGCCGCTGGCGGACCCGCTATTCCCCAAGTACTCAAATCGGGTTCCGAGCCACTGATCGCCTCCGCCGCCGGAACCCAGTTGCTGATCACCGGACCCGATGGCCGGATCGGCAATATACCGGTGTTGGCCAACGTCCAATCGCTCACGGTGCTCGGCGAGCGATTGATCGCCGCCGGCGACAATGCCGCGGTCGACGCCTTCGACGCGACCGGTCGCCGGCTCTGGCAGACCAGGATCAAATCGGTCTGCCGCCAGCTAATCGCCCTGGACGAGTTGGTGATCTGCGCCACCCGGACAGGCCTGATCGCCCTGCGAGCAGACGATGGCGGCGAAGTCTGGAGCCAAACGACCAACCTCCAGACGGCCACCGCGCTGGCCGACCAGCAGATCCTGGCGGTAGGCAACGATAGCGACTGGCTGATCGCCGCCGATGGCACGATCGCCCAGAGCTGGTCACTCGATCAGATACCCTCCAGCGCCTGGCCACTTCACACCCGTGTAGGGCTCGTTGTCTTCGGCTCGGAGGGTTCGGGGCATTGGTGGCCGCAATGAACGCCATAAAACGGCACTTTAAACTGCTGTTCGACACCTTGATCGAAATCTTCGTGATCCCGATCAGGGAGGCAGCCCCCAAGCCACGAACCTGGCCAGCCGGGCTGGGAATGGTGATGATACTGATCACGACCGGCTACCTGATCGGCATCTTCCTGGTGATGGCCGCGCCGGTATTGTTGGATGTGCAGGAACCGATGATCCTGAACGGCACCTCGGTGATCACCCGGGCCACCATGACCATCGTCACCTGGCTGGCCAGCATCATCCTGGCCGCTGGGCTCACCGCCGCCCTGCATGTACATATCGGGTTGCGCATCGTCGGTCTGGTGTTCCTACTCAGCCCACTCACCCCGCTGCTGGCCTTGCGACCAGTTGCCTGTCTACTGGGCATCGCCGGCATCCTGCTGTTCTTCCTCATCCGGGCCCGTGGCCGTTTCTCACCCTGGGAGTTCCCAGTGCTATGGCTGCTGGTGGGCACGGCGTTGCTGCTTCCCCTGGATTCCGATCTGGGCCATGCCGTCGATATGCGATCCCGAACAATCTCGCTGGTCATCACCCTCCTCAACGGCCTGGCCGCCCCGGTGCTGTTGCTAGCCGGATATACCGCGGCCCAGTTGAGCACTTCGGTGGCCCAATGGCTGGGTTACCGGGCCACCGAAACCATGTCCCGGCCGGTGCTGGTGGGGCTCGCTCTGCTACTGGGGACCATCGATCTCGGCAATGCCGTTTGGTCCACCGTCGTCGGATTACCCCGATGGACCCCGGAGCACTGGCTTGGGTCGGCCCTGCTGATGAGTTTCGCGTTGGCCATCATCCTGCTGCTGCGCTCCGCCCTCCCCCTACGCGGACGTACCCGACGTGACCCCGCGGATCCAGGCGAACTGAACACCAGTTGGGAGGGCCTGGCCTATGGTCTGGCTGGCCTGATACTGGCACCACTGCTGCTCAACATCGTGCTGACGATGACCTCGGTGATATCCACCTACGCCATTGGCCGTACCCCGGGCTGGCTGAGCAACCTGCTGGCCAGTGACTACCCAGCGGGCATCATCCGCCTCGTGCAGGCCGTGGTAGCCTTCCGGCTGGGATTGGGGCGGGCCCATCAGGGCGATCGGGTCGCCCTGATGGTGCTGGGTGCCTATGCCGCAGTGATGGTGTTCACCGGGATACCCCCGTTGTTGGGCGGCTGGGTTTCCTGGGAGGTCGACACCATCGGTGCCCTGCTGGTGGTGACCATGCTGCTGGTCTGGTTGACCAATCCCCGCAGCGGCGGCGAGCACCAGATGCTGGTAATGGCCCTGCTGGTCAGCGCCTATCGGTTCCGCGAGGTGCTATCGGATCCCACCTCGGTGTTCATCGGGTCCGCCACCTCCTGGATGTTTCTGGTCTGCCTACTGTGGCGGGCAGCGGCTGACGGCTCATTGACCCACGGCGATTCTCCCGCACTGCCGCGGCCATCCAGGGTGCTCGGTTATGGAGCCATGATCCTATTGGGTATCACCACGCTGGCGATCAACGCCCAGGCCAGGGCAACCGATTCCTACTTGGATCAGGCCAAACTGATCCAGTTCGGCGACTACAGCTTCGGCACCGCCTTGTTCCTGGCTGCCGGGTTTGCTGCGCTGTTCGCCCTACGCCGCGCTGGCGCCGCGGGACCGGCCCACTGAGCTGCCAGCCCGGGCACCCGATGGGCCGCTTCATCCGCGCACCGGGATCCCTCGATTGAGGCTGCCAAGCCGGTGAGCTCACCCCAGCGACTGACCGATTTGCCTCACCGGAGGCGAGGCATTCGGACTCACCGCCTAGCGCGCCGGGGATGCGCCTCGTCGCTGGTTGCCAGCGCGTTGCGGATCGCCACATCGACCGCCCTTTCGGCCTCAGCTGCCATCCGGGTGCGTACGGCGATGGCCTCGCCCACCAAGTAGGCCGGCCAGTGCGCCAATACCCGATTGAGCACGGCAGTATCCTGAATGATCCCGAGCAGCGCGGCCGCCTTTGCAAAACCGGCAGCCGCAACGGATAATTCGGGCAGTTGCCTACTCAGCGATTCATTGGCGTAGCGCACCGACTTGGCCCGGCGGCGCACTCGATGCTGCCAGCCGGCCCGCGACTCCCCCCATCGGGGACCCGCACTCCAGTCGGCCGCCAGTCGACTGGTCGCCCATGCCACCCTACCCAGCAGATCGCTGCGCCGCGGGCCACGGCCATGACGTCCAGACCGCCACGGCTCGGCGGTCAGTTCCTGTACCTGGTCGAGCAATGCCGCGGTCCGCGGGTCGGTCAGCAAGGATTCGGCCCGAAGCAGCGTCCGGGTTCGCTCGGCCGACAGCGCAATCAGGATCTGCTCGGCACCGGGCCGGCCCGAAAGCAACCCGGCGGCATTGCCCAAGATGACCTCGGCATCCCTGGCCTCACCCAAGAAATGGCTGTACCAGTCGAGTTCGCCAGACACAGCGCTGGCCAATGGCGCCCGGACTAGCGGCCGAAAAGTGCGCAAGGTGGATTTGATTCGCCTCCCGGCCGCCCGTAAATCGTGGATCGCCTCGGGTTGACGGTCGTAGACCGCCTGCGGCAGAGACTGCAACTCGGCGAGTTCCGCCATCCAATACTGCTGCACCGCCAAGGCCAGTCGCGACATACGCCAATGCTAGTGATGAGACGCCAGGCCGGCCACGCGACCTACTCGTCCCCGACCGGCCCGCCAAACGTCTCGCCGGCGGCGAAAACGGCGTACGGACAGCCGGCATCACCGGGTCGGACGGCCTGGTATTCAACGCCCAAGGCGCACCGGGGGGCAGCGACTCCCGCCGCCAAGGCGGACCCTTGCGTTGCATCCGGATACAGCAACCGATCAGGAAATATTCGATTCCGATCGTCCCATTCAGAATGGAAAGAACCCAGTCAAACCTGCTTGAATTGGCTCCCCGGACTGGACTCGAACCAGTAACCCTCTGATTAACAGTCAGATGCTCTGCCAATTGAGCTACCAGGGATCGGTGGCATCTTGTGGATGCGGAAGTTAACGCTAGCAGACCTTGGGCCGGGGCCCAAACCGGACAGCCGCCCCGGCTTCCCTGGCCGAAAAGCTGCCCCGGCGAACTGTATGACTTGCTCATCTGTAATCCATCGCGATCAGGCAGGGGGGTCGAATTCAGCACGTAACTCGGCCATGGCCGCCACGACATGCGCCTGCACAGCCGGATCGCTCAGATTGCAACGCCCCAACCCCTCGGCCTGCCAACTGATCGCAGCATCCGAGCCCGGTTCACGGCGGCCAGCCAGTAGCACCGTACCCAGCTCCCCCGGCAACGACAATTGGCGTTGCACCACCACCGAGGCCCGCACCCGCTCCGCGAAAGCCTGCGGGAGCGCTCCCGGTGAAGCCAGCCGAACCGCGCCGGTACTGGCATCGACCATTTCCCAGAACAGCTCCCCCGGCTCCGCCCGCCAGCCACCGCGCTGGATATCGGTCCAGGCAACAAACTGCCAGCCCGCCGGGCGCCGCACCGCCAGCACATCGCGCAGGATCGCCACCGGCCCGTCGGGGCCGCGTCCCACCACGAGCAGTTCGGGACGTCGGTCCAATGCGCGGGCAAGTTCGGTTCGCTCATCGGCGGTCAGTCGGTTCATGATTGCGCCCGGCATGCTCTCATTTTCCCATCCCGCTGCCGCCCGCGGCCATCCGCCACTTCAGATAGCCGGTTCACCCCACACCGCTGGCCAGCAGCCTGCGCCGGGCCGCACCCAAGGCGCGTTGTTCCAGCCGCCGCACGCTACTGGGACTGGTACCCATTTCATGGGCCAACTGCGCCAGGGTACGTGCCGGCTGACCGATGCCGAATCTGGCACTCAGCAGCCGGCGATCGGCCTGGGGCAGGCTGGCCAACCAATGCGGGGGCACCGGTTCGGTGAAGTCATCGGGTACGGCGACCACATCGGCGGGGAGCCTCTCGGTGCGGCCGTGGGCCAGGTATCCGGCCACCACCCGGACATCCTTGCCAAGATGAGCAGCCAGTTCGGTTACCCCGACGCTGCGCCCCAGTTCGATTTCGAGTTCCGCCCAGGCTCGCCGCACCCGCCAAGCCGCCCGCGCCTGGGCCGGGCTCAGCCCTCGCTGACCCGCCCGCGTCCAGGCACAGCCGGCGATGGCACGTTCAATCAGCCGCCATGCCAGGGTGGCAAAACGCGTTCCCCGCTTGTAATCCCAACGCTGGATAGCCACACCCAGTCCCACGCAGCCTTCCTGGAACAGATCATCCAAGCCGGCATCGGTGCGTTGGGCCCAATTGCGGGCCAGCAGCACAACCATGGCCAGGTTCGCGGTGAACAGGCGCTGTTGTGCCATCCGCCCAAGACGGACCAACTCCAGCAGTTCCGCGGTACTGGCCTGGCCCGGTCTGGCTCCGGTTGCCAGGGCATGGGCGGCGAAAAGGCCGGCTTCCAGTTCGCGAGCCAGGCTGGTTTCCTCGTCGGCGGTCAACAGTTCGGCATCCGGTTTCGGCAACTCCATACCGCCCAGCATGCCGCTACGGCAACGCCGGATACCGGTTTTCCACAACGGTAAAATTGGTCACGGTTCCTGCTGTGGAAACCCAGCGCAACCCCGGAAGATGTGCTTGCAGCGCCACGCCCGGACGCCATCCCTATCCCGGTACGCCCGTGGAGCTGCCCAGCCGGGCATCAGTCCGCCGCGATACTCAGCTGCGCCAACTCGCGGCGCCTGCTCTCCAAAGAGATCAGTTCGCTGAAAGCCTGCCTGTGGGCAGCCGGCTGCTCTACCGGGTTGATGCGCTGCAACCTGGACTTCAGTTCAGCCAACTGACGCACCGTGCCCAGCAACCGCAGACGGGCGGCGTAGGCGGTGGCATAGCCTTCGTCCGGCTCACGCAGGATCGGCTCCACCAGCAAGGCGATCTGCAACTGCCGAACCAATTCGTCCGAGGTGGCCTGCTGCACCAGCTCGGTCCAGCGATCGGGCACATATGGGGTTGCCGAGATGGCCGCGAAGACCGCCCGGTAGGCGGGCTGGCTGAAGTCCTCGGGGCTCACCCCATTCCAGGCGGCATCGAACAGGGTCGGATGCTGCAGCATCAGTTTCAAGGTGCCTCGCTCGACAGACGTGTTGCGGTCGTGTTCGTCCGGCCAGGGCAATCCCATACCTTCCAGGGTGGGCACATTCGGATCGGTGACGCTGGCCGCCGGATGCCGCACAGGGGTGGCCCTATCGGAGGGTATGGCCCGCCGATTGCGCTGGGCGACGATCTGCCGGACCTCCTCGACATCCATCCCCACCAGCTGGGCCAGATCACGCAGGTAGCCACGCACCAACGACCCATCCCGGACACTGGCCAGCAAGGGAGCGGCCGCCCGTACGGCCTGCAGCCGGCCATCGGCCCGGTCCAGGTCATAGCGGGCCACCCGATTGGCCATCACGAAGCGGTACAGCGGAATCCGGCGTCCGATCAATTCCCGTACCGCTGGTTCTCCTGATTGCAGCCGCAAATCGCAAGGATCCAGCCCGTTGGGCTCGATGGCCACATAGGTTTGAGTCACGAACGCCTGATCAAGCTCGAACACCTTGATTGCCGCCGCCTGCCCGGCAGCATCGCCGTCGAAGGTGAACACGATCTCACCGTGGAAGGCATCGTTGTTGCCAAGCAGACGCTGCAGAATCCGGGCATGGTCACCGCCGAATGCGGTGCCGCAGCTCGCCACGGCGGTATCGATGCCCGACAGGTGAGCCGCCATCACATCGGTATAGCCCTCCACCACCACGGCCTGGGATTTACGCCCGATCGGTTGGCGAGCCAAGTCGAGCCCATATAACACATGGGACTTCTTATACACCGGGGTCTCCGGGGTGTTCAGGTATTTCGCCGGCAAGCGATCATCGTCATACACCCGGCGGGCGCCGAACCCCAGCGTGGCGGCGGCCGAATCCCGGATCGGCCACAGCACCCGTCCCTGGAAGTAGTCCCAACCGGACTCTCTGATCAAACCGGCTTTTACCAACTCTTCATCGCTGAACCCCTGGGCATTGAGATGCCGGCGCAGGGCCCGGCCATCCTTCGGGGCATAACCCATACCGAAGTGCTCGGCGGCCGTCCGGTCGAACCCCCGGCCGTCGACAAACCGTCGGAAGACGACAGCCTCCGGACTGGTGATCTGGCTTTGATAGAACCGGGCGGCGGCCTGGTTGGCGGCCAGAATACGTTGCCGCAGGCCGGGTTGAACACTCAGGTGAACGTCATCGCTGATCCGCAGTTGAACACCCACCTTGTCGGCCAGCAATCGCACGGCTTCGGCGAAACCCAGATTGTCGATCTTCTGGACGAAGGTGATGACGTCCCCGCCCACGCCACAACCAAAGCAGTAGAAGAAACCACGCCCCGGGGTGACCTGGAAGCTGGGGGTCTTCTCATCGTGGAAAGGGCACAGCCCCTTCAGGGAACCACCGCCCGCATTGCGCAACTGCACATAGCTGCCCACCACCTCGTCGATGCGGGCTCGTTCACGCACCAACGCGATGTCCTCATCGTTGATTCGCGCTGTCATGGCCGCCAGTCTAGGGCTGCCTGCGATGGCCGCGATCTATTGGCCCGCTTCAACTCACGTTAGCCGGCGGGCGCGCCCGATGGCAGGATTATTGGGTGCAGGTAGAGCCCTCCTGGCGGTTGGCCCTGACGCTGACGGTGCTGGTTATCCTGGGCGCAGCGGTGGCCCGGGCAGCCCGCCTGCCAGTGAGCCGGGCGCTGATAGCGGCGGCGGTCCGCGCCACCATTCAGCTAGCCGCAGTATCGGGTCTGGTCGTGCTGGCGATCCAGCGACTGTGGTCAGCAGGACTATTCGTCCTGGCGATGTTCGCCATCGCGGTAGCAACCACCTCGGGCCGGGTGGGTACCCGGCGGGTCTGGTGGTGGTCGGCGCTGGCCCTGGCATCCGGGATGCTGCCGGTGCTGGCGGTGATCTTCTGGAGCCGAGCCGTGCCATTCAACGGCTACTCGCTGATCCCCATAGGCTCGATCATCATCGGCAACGCCATGACCGCCCACACCCTGGCTGGGCGGCGCTGTTTCGCGGCTTTGCGGGAGAATCTCGGAGTCTATGAGGCCACCCTGGCGGTGGGCCTGCCACGTAAGCGCGCCATCTGGATGGTTCTCGAACCGGTTACCGCCGAGGCCCTGATACCCAGCCTGGATTCCACCCGCACCGTAGGGTTGGTCACCCTACCGGGGGCCTTCATCGGCGTCCTGCTGGGTGGCGGGACCCCGCTGCAGGCCGGAGCGGCCCAACTGCTGGTACTCATCGGCCTGGTCGTCGCCCAGATCGGTACGGTCACGGTATTCAACCAGTTGGTGGCTGCCGCCCAACTGCTGCCGGAAGATCTGCACGCCCGGCTTCGGCCCTGACCGGAAGACGCCGCCCGGCCAGCCCGGAAGCCGCCCTACCAGATCACCGGCATGGTCTCATGCGCCATACCCGATACCCCTCGGCAGCCGTTCAGGCGCCCAGCCCAGCAACTCCTCAGCCATATCGAAGGCAAACCGGTCGGTCATGCCGGCAACATAGCTCACCGCGTCCAGCACCGGGTCACCGGCGCAGAATCGCCCCGGCTTACGATCGGGATGCTCGACGTACCAAGCGACTAGATCCTGAAGCACCTCGATCACCGCTCGGGACTGGGCCAGCGAATCAGGCCTAGTGTAGATGCGTTCATAGTTGAACCGTCGCAAAGCGGCCAATGCACCAGCGGTTTCGGGGTCCATGCCGACCCGGCCCGTCCGGCAGATCGTGGCGGACATCGCACGGATCAGCACCCCCAGCTGTTCGCGTCGGGTACGACCCAGCAGCGCGATAACCTCACCGGGCAATTCGTCGAGCTGAACGATGCCGGCACGGCTGGCATCCTCCAAATCGTGGGCACAATAGGCGATCCGATCCGCCCAACTGACGATCTCGCCCTCAATGGTCATCGGCGCCGGCCGGGACCAGGAATGGTTGCGGATCCCGTCGAGAGTCTGGGAGCACAGGTTCAGCTCACTCAACGCCATATCCGCCCCCCACGGCCCATGGTCGAACCCACCGGGCAGGAAGGCGTCGAAGGCCTGCTCAGCGGCATGCCCACCAGGCCCGTGCCCACAGTCATGCCCCAGAGCGATGGCATCTGCCAGGGTCACATTGGCCCCCACCGAGGCGGCGATGGATCGCGCCACCTGGGCCACCTCAAGGGCATGGGTCAACCGAGTGCGCTGATGATCGCGGGGATGGACGACCACCTGGGTCTTGCCGGCCAGCCGGCGGAAAGCGGTGGAATGCACGATCCGGTCGCGGTCCCGTTCGAAACAGGTGCGTTCCGGGTCTGGTTCCTCGGGTCGCATCCGATCCCCGGCGCCCCTGGCCGGAGTCGCCCCGGCCCGCAGCGTAGCGGCTTCCAGTTCCTCCCGCAGCGCGCGGTCGACCGGGCGGCCGGTATCGATCACCGTGTGCGAGTCACGGTGCGCGGTGATCAGTTCGGCACCGTGACCATGCATGGTGGTCGCCCAATCGATGGCGCGTGGATTAGGTTGTGATTGCTCGCTCACGCCCCCAGCCTGTCATGGGCAGCCGACATTCCCACCGGTATGCCCGGCGATCGCCGATGCCGGGCCGTGCCCGCCGGCCCACTCACGGTTCAGCCTCCGGAGCTGTCGAGTTCGGCCGCCGATAGGTCCAGGCCGAGCCCGCTGCGGTCGGCCAACCAGCCCCAGGGCATGACCACCTTGCCGCGGGGGCTGCCCTGGCGTCCGCGGGGCCTGCCCAGTTCGCCCCGCGGGAAGGGGGCATCGGTATCGAGCCGGGCAAGCAGGCGATCCAGTTCAGCCAGCGAGGTCACCAGTCCCAGCGCATGACGCAGGTCACCGCCGACCGGGAAACCCTTCAGATACCAGGCGATATGCTTGCGCAGATCCTTCATGGCGTGCGGCTCGCCCCACACCCGGCACAACAACTCGGCGTGCCGGTGGATCATCGCCGCGATCTCCCCCAGATTGGGTAGCGTGGTCACTTCCCGGCCCGCCAGCGCGGCCGCAAGATCGCGAAACAACCAGGGGCGCCCCAGACAGCCACGCCCGATCTCGACGCCGACGCAGCCAGTCTGTTGGATCATGCGTACCGCGTCGGCCGCCTCCCAGATGTCGCCATTGCCCAGCACCGGAATATCCACTGCCCGCACCAGTTCGGCGATTGCCGACCAGTCGGCTCGGCCGGCGTAGGCCTGCTGCACGGTCCGGGCGTGCAGGCAAATCGCCGCCACCCCGGTGTCCTCTGCCAACCGGCCCATGTCCAGGAAGGTGAGATGCTCGTCATCGATGCCGATCCGGGTCTTGATGGTGACCGGCACCCCGTAGCGGTCGGCCACCGACACCGTGGTGGCCAGAATCTCACGAACCAGATCCAGCTTCCAGGGCAGCACTCCCCCGCCTCCCTTGCGGGTCACCTTGGGCACCGGGCAGCCGAAATTCAGGTCAATGTGCTGCACACCGAAACCCGTACACAAGACGTCAACCGCCGAACCCAGTGAAACCGGATCGGCCCCATAGGTCTGCACCGAACGCACCGGCTCATCGGGCCAGAAGACCAGCATGCCGGCGGTCCTGGGGTCGCCAACCACCAGACCCCGCGCAGTGACCATCTCGCATACGTACAGCCCGGCCCCCTGCTCACGGCACAGCTGCCGGAAGGCGGCATTGGTCACCCCGGCCATCGGCGCCAACACCACCGGAGTCTCAATCACCAAGGCATCGGGGTTGGCCGGACTGGAAAGCCGCAACGGCGGCAGCAGCCCGGCGGAATCGCTGGCAATGGTCACCGGGCAAGCGTAGTCAACCATCCAATCCGCCACACCGAGCCGGGAACGCGGGAGCTCACAGACTGCGGAAGCGCACCGACCGGTGTGAGGCATAGCAACCGGCCGCCAGCAGAGCAGACGCCAGCGGACTGGGTAAGATAGGGCCACCGTTGACCGTGTCGATGACCATGCTGGGTACCCGGGCCCGGCGCAGCGTGTCGACCAGCGCAGCGGCAGCCGGTCCCGGATCGGCGGTGAAACACAGCGCGGTGCGGCCGCCTCGCTCAACATACAGTGCCAGTTCGCCAGCAACCAGGACGACCAGCGCACCGGCCCTGCGGCCCGGTCGATGCCCACCGGTCACCGTGGGCCAGGGCAGGGCCGCGCCATAGGGGTTGGCCGGATCACAGGCTGCCAGGACCACCGTCACCGGGGGGGCCGATGCCGACCGAAGCAGATCAACCGCACCCGGCAAGGCGAACTGAGCCGCACCCAGATCGGCGACGAAATAGCCCCGCCGGCATTCGCCGCGTTCCTCCAGTACCGAAAGCACCTTGTAGAGGGCGGCGAATCCGCCGGGCACCGACTCGGCTCCACGGGTCAGCACCCCATGCCGGTCGAGTAGATACTCGGCCCGGGCTCGCAACGCCCGGGTCGGATCGGCTATGGGTACCGGCAACAGCGACCACCGCCCACCGGGCGGCACCGCAGGACGAATCCTATGCCTCCTATGCCGCGCCGGCCGGGCGATCCTGGGCCGGGGAACGACTGGCCGCCGGAGGCTGGACGAGCCGCCCAACAGCCCGCGTACCGCGGCGTAGCTATCGTTGGTGATCCGGCCCGCCCAGAACAGCCTCCACAGATCCTCCCCGATCGGGGTCGCCAGTTCGGCCTCCAGCTCACGTTGGAACCGGCCGCCACCGGCGAACGCCGCCAGTATTGCCGCCTGAACCGGGGTCTCAGCGAACTCACCGCGGGTGAGAGTCAACTCGGCCGTCTCCGCCAGATGAAAACCGAGCCATCCGTCTGCCGCGCCCAGGCATCCGGTACCCGACATCACGAAAATGCCCGAACCGAGCAACTCATCGAGCATGGCCGGGTGATAGTCGGCTATCCGGGCCGGCAGCAGCAACGATTCCCAGGCGCTCGCGGGTGCCGACGCCCCGGTCAGCTGCTCCAGCACCCAAGCTAGCCCGGTCACGCCGCGCAGCTCGCCCTGGACCTGTTGCCAGTCCAGTAGGAAGCGGGCATAGTCCCGGCCGGGAACCGGCGCCACGGCCGCCCGCAACGCAGCCAGGCAACGGCGCCGGATCCGGCCAAGCACTCCCGGATCGCACCATTGCTCGCCAGCCAGGCCGGCCCGAAACCGCCCGGTCAGCAGTCGTCCCTGGGCGACCAGGTCCGCCGCGCCCGCCCGGACGTCGTCCAGCGGCAGGTTTAGGCCGGCGGCGGCCTGCGTCAGATCGAACGGGCCGTGGGATCTGGCATATCTGACGATCAGCTCACCGATACCACCACCGGCCAGTCCGTCGTCGTCCCGGCTGCGCAACAGATCGCCCTGCCAGTGTGCCCGGCCGGCAGCCACCAGAACGGCGGCATGTTCGTCCGCCAGTTCCGGGTCGGTCAGCCGGAGAGTGAAGTCTGCACGCCCCAGCGGGCCCAGCACCCGTAGCCAATCGGCCAGGCCTTCCACCCCGCATTTGCGACGACCGGGTACCAGGCCCTGCAGTTCGGCCTCAACCTGTTCGATGACGGCCGGATCCAGCAACTCGCGCAGGTCCAGCCCACCGAGCAGTTCATCCAGCAGACCCAGATCGAGACTCAAGGTTGCGGCTCGTCGTTCGGCCAACGGGGTATCGCGTTCATACATGAACTGGGCCACATAGCCGAGCAGCAAGCCACGAGCCATCGGGCTCGGTACGGGAGTGGCCACCTCAATCAACCGGATCCGTCCGCCCGCGATCGCGGTGTGGATTTCCTGCAAGGCTGGCAGGTCGTAGACATCGGACAGGCATTCCCGTGCGGTCTCCGCAATGATCGGGAAGTCCGGCAGCCGACTGGCCACCTCGAACAGTTGCCCGGCCCGCAGTCGCTGTTGCCATAACGGGGAGCGCCGGCCAGGAACGCGTCTAGGCAGCAGCAACGCCCGGGCCGCGCACTCGCGGAATCGTCCCGCAAACAGCGCGGACGAGGCGACCGTGGATCGCACCAGGTGATCAAGCTCGTCCGGATCGAAGACGAACAGTTCCATCCCCGGCGCGGCGCCCTCGGCCACCGGCAAGCGGACCACGATGCCGTCGTCGGCCGCGACCACCGCCCCATCCACTCCGTGACGTTCCCCCACCCGCGCCTGGACCGCCAGCGCCCAGGGGGCGTGCACCGGCATGCCATAGGGCGAATGCAGGATCACCCGCCAGTCTCCCAATTCATCGGTGAACCGCTCGACGACCAGTTCCCGATCGGTAGGCAGCACCCCGGTGGCCGCGCGCTGCTCGGCTATCAAGGCGGTAGCATTGCCGATGGCGTTGTCGTCCAGCCCCAACGCGGCCAGGCTGGCCGGGTCGAAGTCGCGCAGGAACTCGCCTATCGCCCTGCCGAATCCGGCTGGCCGGCCGGGACCGTCAGCGATCCAGAAGGGCAGCCGGGCCGGCTGCCCTTCTGCGGGACTGACCAACACCTTGTCGCGGGTGATCTGCTCGATCCGCCAACTGGTTGCGCCCAGCGCAATCACGTCCCCTACCCGGGATTCGTACACCATCTCTTCGTCGAGTTCGCCTACCCGCCGGCCGTCTTTTGCGCCGAGCAGATAGACCGCGAACAAGCCCCGGTCGGGAATCGTACCGGCATTGGTAACCGCCAGCCGTTGGGCGCCCGGCCGGCCGCTGATGGTTCCTGCCGCCCGGTCCCAGCTCAGGCGGGGGCGCAGTTCAGCGAACTCGGCGGCCGGATACCTGCCGGCGAGCATATCCAGGGTGGCCTCGAAAGCCGGCCGGGGAAGGTCAGCGAACGGGGCCGAGCGGCGCACCAGTTCGAACCAGTCGGCGACCCGCCAGGTCGCCATCGCCGCCGCGGCCACCGTCTGCTGGGCCAGCACGTCGAGTGGGTTGGTGACCGTCCGCAGCGGTTCCAGCAGGCCCGCACGCATGCGTTGCACCGCGACTGCGCAATGCACCACGTCCAGCCGGTGCTTTGGAAACAGTACCCCCCGGCTGACGGCGCCAACCCGATGCCCGGCCCGGCCAACCCGTTGCAGGCCCGCGGCGATACTGGGGGGCGCCGCTACCTGGATGACCAGATCGATCTCACCCATGTCGATTCCCAGCTCCAGCGAACTGGTGGTCACCACACAGCGCAGCGCACCGAATTTCAACGCCGATTCGATCTCGGCTCGCTGCTGTTTGGCAACCGAACCGTGGTGGGCTCGGGCGATGATTGGCGCGGCACCGTGGGAGTCGCCGGAAGTGATCTCGGCTGCGGGGGCGTGCTGGCGGATCGTACCTGTGCCGTATCGATCGGCATAGGCCTCGTTCAGCCTGGCGGTGAGGCGTTCAGCGGCCCGCCGGGCATTGACGAATATCAGGGTCGAGCGATGGGCGAGAACCAGGTCGAGGATCTGTCCTTCGACGTGGGGCCAGATGCTGTTGTCACCTGGGATAGCCGAATCGGGTTGATTCGCCGGCAGCGCCGTCAGGTCGGGTACCGGCATCTGCACCGTGAGCCGCCACCGTTTCTCGGCCGGCGGCGCGACGATGGTCACCGGGCGGCCGCCGGCCAGGAAACGACCCACCTGCTGTGCCGGGGCAACCGTGGCCGATAGCCCGATCCGCTGTGCGGGGCGGGGCAACAAGGCATCCAGGCGTTCCAGGCTGACTGCCAGGTGGGCGCCGCGTTTGGTGCCCGCCATGGCATGTATCTCGTCCACGATGACGGTTTCGACTTCCGACAGCGTATCGGCAGCTCGCGAGGTGAGTAGCAGGAACAGCGACTCGGGAGTGGTTATCAGGATGTCGGGTGGGTGGGCGAGCAACTGGCGACGCTGTTGGGCGGTGCTGTCCCCGCTGCGCACCGCGACGCTGACCGTCATCCCAATGCCGGCCAGCGGGGTCTGTAGATTGCGGGCTACATCGGCCCCGAGTGCCTTGAGTGGGGAGATGTACAGCACGCGGGTGTTCCCGGTCGATGGGCGCCGTTGGAAGCAGTCCAAGGCCCACAAGAAAGCCGCCAGGGTCTTTCCCGAACCCGTGGGGGAGATCACCAGGGCATGCCGCCCTGTGGAGATGGCCTCCCAGGCCTCGGACTGGGCTGCGGTGGGCGTCCCGAACGTGGCCTCGAACCAGGCTCTGGTAGGCCCGGTGAATCGATTCCACGCCGATTTCCTGACCACGTTACATGACCACCTGTCCGGTTTCGCTGGCTATCGTCCCGGCGAATGCGCTGGGTCCTACGACGACCCCGTCCGCACCGGGCGCCATTCCGATAGGGATTCGGGCCGTGACCGGTTCATTCGCCCGGCGCGGCGGGGCATCGCCCTGGTCTACGGATCGCCGGCCAGGGCCTCCGGTTGCGCACCGGCGGGTCAGCAACCGATCAAGCGGGTTGCCAGGAAGGAACGGACCTCGCAGATCGGTACTCTTTCCTGGGCCATGGTGTCGCGCTCCCGAATCGTGACCGCATCGTCTTCCAACGAGTCGAAATCGACCGTGATGCAAAACGGGGTGCCGATTTCGTCCTGTCTGCGGTAGCGCTTGCCGATGGCCTGGGCATCGTCGAAGTCCACATTCCAGCATTGCCGCAGTTCGCGGGCCAGATCACGAGCCCTGGGCGACAACGCCTCGTTGCGGGACAGCGGTAACACCGCAGCCTTGACCGGGGCAAGCCGGTGATCCAGCCTCAGCACCACCCGGGTGTCCACCCCACCCTTGGTATTGGGTGCCTGATCTTCGGTATAGGCATCGACCAGGAAGGCCATCAGAGAACGACCCAGGCCAGCCGCCGGCTCGATCACGTAGGGCGTGTAATGCTCGCCCTTGGCTTGATCGAAGTATTCCAGATTCGTGCCCGAGTGCTTGGCATGGGTGGTCAGATCGAAGTCGGTTCGGTTGGCGATACCCTCCAATTCGCCCCAATCCGACCCCTGGAAACCGAAGCGGTATTCGACATCGACGGTCCGTTTCGAATAGTGGGACAGCTTCTCCCTGGGATGCTCGTAGAAGCGCAGATTGCCCGGATCGATCCCCAGATCGAGATACCACCGGTGGCGGGCGTCGATCCAGTACTGATGCCACTTCTCGTCGGTTCCCGGCTCCACGAAGAACTCCATCTCCATCTGTTCGAACTCGCGGGTGCGGAAGACGAAGTTCCCGGGGGTGATCTCGTTGCGGAAGCTCTTACCCACCTGGGCCACCCCAAAGGGCGGCTTCTGACGAGTGGCATTCAGCACGTTCTTGAAGTTGACGAAGATACCCTGGGCGGTCTCGGGACGCAGATAGTGCAGTCCGGTGGCGTCCTCGATCGGTCCGAGATAGGTCTTGAGCATCATGTTGAAGTCGCGGGGGTCGGTGTACCGACCGCGGCTGCCGCAGTTCGGGCAGGGTACCTCGGTCAGGCCCACCGCGCCGGGGTCGGCGACCTGCCTGCGGTGAGCGTATTCCTCGATCAGTTGGTCGGCTCGGAATCTCTTGTGGCAGTTCAGGCATTCCACGAGTGGATCGTTGAAGACCGACACATGCCCTGAGGCCACCCAGACCTCGCGCGGCAGGATCACCGAGGAGTCCAGGCCAACCACATCGTCCCGACCGGTGACCATGTAACGCCACCACTGCCGTTTGATGTTCTCCTTCAGTTCGACGCCCAGTGGACCATAGTCCCAGGCAGCCCTGGTCCCACCGTAGATTTCCCCGCAGGGGAAGACGAATCCCCGACGCTTGCACAGATTGACGACCTTGTCGAGATTGCTCTCCGGCATTTCGGTATGGCTCCACTGATTCTCGGGTTCCCCGCTGAGGAACAGTTCCCGATGCCCGGCTGGCATCGGGTCTGGCGCAGGCCTAGCACGGCCGGCAACCATCCATCAGGCTAGCGGTTCGGGCCGATTTCACGAACCCGGCGGCCGGTTCGCGGCGTCTGCTCGATTCCGGATGACGACCGGGAAGGCGATCCATCCGTAGGGCTAATCCGATCGGCTTCGCCAGGCTGCCCGGGGCTGGCCAGTCGGTACACTCGACTGGCTCGTCGTCCATGGACCGTCCCGGCCTGAACCGAACCGTTGGCCGGCTCCCCGGTTGATCCACATCCGGAGACGTTTGATAATGATTATCATGAATGTCTCTCATGTCGTCCGTGCAGCCGTCGTCACCGTGCTCGGCACGGTCCTGCCGACCACCATGACCGCCTGCGGAGGCTCATCCGGCGGCGGAGACGGCCGGCCGAACGTGGTGGTGGGCGCCTATCCCTTCGAGTACGCCGTACAACGGGTGGGGGGCGACCTGGTGAAACTGACCAACCTGCTGGCCCCCGGCACCGATGGACATGACCTGGAGCTGACCCCCCAGCAGACAGCCGCGGTCGGCGAGGCCGACCTGGTGGTCTACATGGCCCAATACCAGGCCGCCTTCGACGAGGCCGTCGCACAACAGCATCCAAACCAGGCCCTAGATGTGGGCGATTTCCTCGAATTGCGGCACGCCACCAAGGAGGGCGATGACGAGCGGGAGAACGAGGGAAGCCCCGGTCACGACCATGGAGTGGTCGACCCGCATGTCTGGTTGAACCCGCTGAACATGGCCGAGATGGGTCGCCGGATCGCCAGCAAGCTGGGGGAACTGGACCCGGGCAATGCAGACACCTACCAGGCCAACGCCGCAGCCCTCGCCAGCGATCTGGCCACGGTCGATACCGCCTACAGCGACTCGCTGGCCAACTGCCGGACCGACACCTTCGTGACCAGCCATGCCGCCTTCGGCTATCTGGCCGGCCGCTACGGGCTGACCCAGGTCGGCATCTCCGGGCTGTCCACCGAGGAGGAGCCCAGCCCGGCGCGGATCGCGGCCATTCACGAGATCGCGATCCAGCACAACCTGACCACCATCTTCTACGAGACCGCGGTCTCACCCAAGGTCGCCGAGACCATCGCGTCGGATCTTGGCCTGCAAACCGACATCCTGGACCCGGTCGAGACCCTCGGCTCCGAGTCCCGCGGACGGAACTACCTTGAAGTGATGGAATCGAACCGCAGGTCGCTCGCGGCGGCGAACGGTTGCCAATGAGCGAAGCGGTGGTCCGCGTCCAGAACGTGAGCACCTGGTTGGGCGATCGGCAGGTGCTGCGGAAGGTGAACCTGACCGTGGACGGCGGGGAGGTGGTGGCTCTGCTCGGCGGCAACGGTTCGGGCAAGACCACCCTGCTACGCACCCTGCTCGGTTTGATCCCCCATCAGCAAGGCAGCGTGACACTGTTCGGCCGCCCGATCGGCTGTTTCCGCGATTGGGCGCGGGTGGGCTATGTACCTCAGCGCGGCCGATTGCAGGTTCCGAACGCGACCGTGCACGAGGTGGTCCAACTGGGGCGACTGGCGCGTCGCCGCTGGTTCGAGTTACCGAACGCCGCCGATCGGGAAGCCGTCGCAGAAGCCCTGCATCAGGTGGGGCTGGCCGGTTTCGATGCCCGCCCGATGACTTGGCTTTCGGGCGGCCAACAGCAGCGCGTCCTGATCGCCCGGGCGCTGGCCGGTCAGGCCGACCTGCTGGTATTGGACGAACCCCTAGCCGCCCTGGACGTTCAGGCTCAGACCGATATCGCGCACCTGCTGGGCAGGCTGCACGGCCATGGACTGACTATCCTGGTGGTGCTGCACGAGTTGGGCGCAATGCGAGAACTGCTGCAACGCAGCGTGGTGCTTCAGGCTGGCCGGGTCGTCCACGATGGCCCGCAGCAACCGGACGCCGAACCGGTCTGCACCGGGATCGGCCACCCCAGCCCGCCGGCCGTCGCTCGGCTTGCTGCCGGGTACTCGATCGGCTCCACCAGGAGCTAGCGCATGGCACTGTTCGCCTTCGATTTCATGGTGCGAGCTCTGATCGCGGGTGCCCTCACCGGGCTGATGGCACCCGCGGTGGGCACCTACATAGTGCAACGCCGGCTCAGCCTGTTGGGCGACGGCCTAGGGCACATCGCGATCGCGGGGGTCGGTCTGGCTCTGCTGACCGGCCAGGCCCCGGTGCCGGTGGCCGTGCTGGTCTGCGTGTTGGGTGCGGTAGTCATCGAGTTGCTCCGCCAGTCGGGCCGGGCCTCCGGCGATGTCGGCCTGGCGATCCTGTTCTACGGTGGGCTGGCGACCGGCGTTCTGATGGCCGGGATGGCCGGCCGGGGGGCCGGGATACTGTCGCAGTACCTGTTCGGTTCGCTGACCTCGGTCGACCGGACCGACCTGATCGTGGTGGCAGTGCTGGCAGTGCTGGTGCTAGCCGCTGCCATCGGGTTGTCTCCCCAGCTCTTCGCCGTCTGCGCCGATGAGGACTATGCCTGTACCCAGGGGCTGCCGAGACGTGCATTGAGCATGGTGATCGTGGTGATGGCCGCCATCACGGTGGCGGTGGCGATGCGTACCGTTGGGCTAATGCTGGTCAGTGCGCTGATGGTGATCCCGGTGGCCACAGCAAACAATCTGGTGCAGGGTTTCCGGCGGGGGCTCGCCCTGGCCATGGCGCTGGGGCTGGCACTGGCTCTCGGTGGAGTGGTCTGCTCGTTCTACCTCGACTCGGCCACCGGGGCCACGATCGTCGTTGTGGCGATCGCGGTATTCATCTGTTCCCTGCCGGTAAACTCGCTACTGGAAAGACGCCGCCGAAGCAGTCGAGCAACCGCGGAGGATGACGATTCGGCTTGCAAATGCGCCGAACCAGATGCCTGGGACGTCCGGATGCCAGCCGTCCTGTCTGGTGATCATGTCGATCGCCGGCGTGACGTTCACCGGTATACACCGCACGGAGACCATTTCGATGAGCACTGAGACCACCGCTGACCGGCCCCATCTGACCAGACAGCGCAAGCTAATCTGCGCCCATCTCGATACCGCCGAGGAGTTCCTATCCGCCCAGCAGGTGCATGCCGCACTGCGGGCCGCGGGCGAGACCATCGGATTAGCCACCGTCTATCGAGGCCTACAATGGCTGGCCGAAGCCGACATGGTCGACGCGATCCGCAACAACGATGGCGAAATGGTCTATCGGCGCTGTTCGACAAACCACCACCATCATCTGATCTGCCGCAGTTGCGGCCGAGCCGTCGAGGTCTCCGGCGAGGCTCTAGAGGAATGGGCCCGGCAGGTGGCGACCCGGCACGGCTACCGTGATCCCGAACATTACGTCGAGATCTACGGCATCTGCAGCAACTGCTGATCCGGGAAGGCATTCGTCTGCGGATCCCGCGAGTCAATGCGCGCCCATTGGATCGGATCGGGCCATCGATACCCCGGCCTGGCGGATCGGCCACGAGCACCGCCGCTGCGCGGCATGGCACAGCCGACCGGCGGGCTACCCACCAGCATGACATCCGGGTTTGCTAGCGGTGGTTTTCTTCTGAATGAGCAGGTCTGCCCGGTCCGCGGGCCGTTTCCCGGCCGCCACGGTCGACCAACGGCAAAGAACGCAGCCCTCGGTCCAGGTACCAACCCGCATAGGCTGCCACCAGGCCACTGACCTCGCGACCAGTCCGGTCGTCGGCCAGCTCGGTGGCTGCCCAATCCCCACTGGTCAGTGCGGCCAGCAGCGCCCAGGCCTCTCGGCTGGGCAACGCCGAACGCGGCGGACGACAGCTAGCGCAGACCATGCCGCCGGCCTCGGGGGCGAACCCGGGATGCCTGCCCGAGGCACCGCAGCGCGCACACGATTCCAGAGCCGGAGCGTACCCGGCTATCGACAGCGCGCGCAGCAGATAGGAGTCCAGCACCATGGTCGCCGGACGAGGGCCCAGCGGAGTGCCCGAGCCCAGGGTTCGCAGGCCACCGACCAACAGCCGGAACTGTCGCAAGGCGGGCACGCCTTCCACCGCCACGAGTCGGTCCGCGGTTTCCAGCATCACCTGGCCAGCGGTGAATCCGGCATAGTCAACCCGTAATGCGGCATCAAAACTGTGCAGGGTGTCCACCTGGGTCACCACATCCAGGCTGCGTCCAGCGGCGAACTGCACATCGACATGGCTGAACGCCTCTAGCCGTCCCCCGATCCGCGAGGATATGCGGCGCGCCCCCCGAGCCACTGCCCGCACCTTGCCATGCCGGCGACACAACAAGGTGATGATCCGATCGGCCTCACCGAGCTTTTGGGTGCGCAATACCACGGCTTCATCTCGGTAGGTCGGCACCCAGCCATTGTCTCGCGACGGTCAACCGGACCGGCCGCGACACCCCGGCTGGGCAGGACGTTGGCCTGCGGGTCGGCGGCTGGGTTCGGGAACCAACCCATTAAGGTCGAGTACATGGTCACCTCTGCGCGTCCGGAAAAGCATCCGCCGCGACCCCACCCGAGTGGCGCGCGTCCCCCGCGGCTGCCCGTCGCCGCCCTGCCCGGGCATGTCGCCATCGTGATGGACGGCAATGGCCGCTGGGCGGGGCAGCGCGGGCTGCCCAGAACCCGGGGCCATGAAGCCGGTGAGGCGGTGCTCTTCGAGGTGATCGAAGGCGCCATCGAAATGGGCATCAAATATCTGTCCGCCTATGCCTTCTCTACCGAGAACTGGAAACGCCACCCCGACGAGGTACGTTTCCTGATGGGGTTCAACCGGAGCGTCATCCACCGCCGACGTGACCAGTTGGATGCCCTGGGGGTGCGCGTCCGCTGGGCTGGACGCCGCCCCAGGCTATGGGGGTCGGTGCTGCGCGAGCTGGCGGAAGCCGAAGCCCAGACCGCGGACAACACCGTACTGACGATGCAATTCTGCGTTAACTACGGTGGCCGCGCGGAAATCGTGGACGCCGCCCGGGCGATTGCCCGCGACGCCGCCCGGGGTCGCCTGAACCCCGATCGGCTGACCGAGCAGAGCTTCCGGCACTACCTTGACGAACCGGGCATCCCCGATGTAGATCTGTTTATCCGAAGCTCCGGCGAACAGCGGATCTCGAACTTCCTGCTGTGGCAATCGGCCTATGCAGAACTGGTTTTCGTGGAAAAGCTATGGCCAGACTGGGATCGCCGGGATCTATGGGCCGCCGTGGCAAGCTATGCGGAACGAAACCGCAGGTTCGGCGGGACGAATTCCAATATTGTAGAGCCAAAGGTCTAATCGGTATAGCGATATTCGGCAGCCCGCCCGGCCAGGCATGGGCTTCCGGGTGCCACCGCAGGAAAGGCATACTTATGGCGCAGCCTTTGGACCGCTGGCAGAATTAAGGAGATCCAAGCACATGAGCAGCCCCCAGCGTCCAGAACCGGACCCGCATGCCGACCTATCCGGCAACTGGTCCGCTGTCCCGGACCAGCGCTGGGGATCGGTGACCGATTCTCCCATTCCGGCGGCACCGCCACCCGAATACCCGGCCCCGCATGCCACCCAGTCCTTCACCCCATCGACACCGGGCCTTGCGGGCGGACAGGCCGAATACCGCAGTGCATTCGGTGACCGTACCACCCTGGCAACCAGCGGCCCCACCAGGACAACGCGCAGGAAGGCACCCCGCGGGCTCGTCGCGAGCATCGTGGCCGCCATCGTCTTAGTCATCTTGATCATCGTGGCCCTGATCAACAGATTCAATCCCAATTCGTTGTTGGGCAGCAAGGACGCCACCGTTGCCAAACGGGCTGCTGTCAACTATCTCACCGCGATCTCCGAGGGACGGGCGGCCGACGCGGTCGCCATGCTTGCCGGCTCCAGCGATGATCGCTCACTGCTCACCGCAGAGGTGCTCAAGGATTCGCTGAGCCGCGCCCCGATCACCGACATCGCGGCCGGCGAGATCAAGGATGAAGGATCCAGCACCTTCAATGTGACAGTCACCTACCAGATCGGCGGCCAATCGACCTCCGACAAGCTGTACGTAGCAGTAGACAAGGGACAGGCTACGCTCTATTCGGCAACTGCCGCCCTGGGACTGTCCGATATGCAGGGGTTGGCGGTCACCGTCAACGGCACGCCCGCAGCCTCGAAACGCCCGCAGCTGTTCCCGGGCAGTTACCGGGTGGTCCTGGATTCGGCCTATCTCACCTTCACCGACCAGCCGGTGCTCGTACCGAACTCCAAATCATCGCTCTACCGCTACGACTTAGGGCTGAAGGTATCGGACGCCGGCGTGGCGATGTTCCGCGAGAAGGTGATTGCCCAGGCCCAGGCGTGCCTGGCCTCGACCGCCATCGATCCAGGCTGCGGAGCGGCACTCCCGGCGGTGCTGGACAACGGAGAGCAGCTTCGGGACGGTACCATCAGCCGGACCCAGGGCGCAGAGGCCCGCGCCCAGATGCAGGACGTCACCCCTAAGCCGGGCGAACACCTGATCACCGTGATCACCGCCAGCGGCGCGACCATGGGCAAGCTCAGCATCATCGCCGACTGCAATCAGGGCGGTACCTGGCAAAGGTGCGAGTTGCAGGGCCACGGCAACGGCATGTACTTCGGCGATCCGTCCATCAACCTAAACGATCCGAATCTGACCGTGCAGTGGGATTGACCGACGATCCCCGCCGGCCCCGGGCGGGACAGTTCAGCGTCCCCGTTCGCTGCAGGCCGGCGGACGATCGCCCCGAAGCGTAGCGACCATATCGATGACTCTCCGGGTGGCCCGCACATCGTGGGTCCGAAAGATCGTGGCCCCCTGCCAGGCGGCCACCGCCGTGGCCGCCAGGGAACCCTCCAGGCGTTCGGCCACCGGCAGGCCAAGGGTTTCCCCCACGAAATCCTTGCGGCTGATCGCCTGCAACACCGGATAGCCGAGAGCCACTAGCCGCCAGGTTCGCGCCACGATGGCCAACGAGTCCGGTGTGGTCTTACCGAAATCCAGTGTCGGATCGACGACGATGCGCTCGGCCGGAATCCCGGCCGCCAGGGCTCGCTCGGCACCCGATCGCAGCCCGGCCAACACCTCATCCACTACCGCATCGGGCGGCCGGCGGTCGATCCCCACCGGGTCGGTACGCGGCGGCAACCCACCGGTGTGCGAAACGACATAGCCCAACCCGGATTCAGCGGCCACCATCAGTAGCTCGGAGTCGGCCCCCGCCCAGGCGTCGTTAATCAGATCCACCCGATCGGCGCAGGCCCGGCCCACTCTGGCCCGCCAGGTGTCCACGCTCAGCAGCACACCGGGATGCCGTTGACGCAACTCGCCTAACAACGGTCTGACCCGGTCGATCTCGGTGGCCGCGTCCACCCGGTCACCCTGCTGACCGGCCCGTACCCCGCCCACGTCGATGATATCGACACCCTCGCCCAGCATCTCGTCCGCCCGGGCGATCGCCGATTCGATGGTCGAGAATCTAGCGGGGACATAGAACGAGTCGGTGGTGCGGTTGATGACACCCATCACCGCCGGGCGGGCCGCATCGAAGCGTTGCCCGCGCAGCAGCAGTGGTGCCGGTTGTGTCGGGCTCACGCTGGCGAGTCTGCCACAGCGCGCGTCCGGCTGGCCGGCAACGAGCGGGCGTCGGTCATGGTGCAGCCGCTGATCACACAGCTCAGGCCGCGGGGGGTCCAGATCACCGAGCAGACCGCCGCCACCACCCACATCATCAATGGAATAGCCACCGCGGTCGGTGCCGACATGGCGATCGCACCGGCGCCCTGCACCGCAAGCGCTCTGACCAGCAACCGCCAGCGATGTCGGGCCACCGGCCGCAGGAAGACAATGCGCTGCCCCAGCGAGGCACCGCTGGGGCTCAACGCCGGCGGTATCGCCACCAGCAGACCGGCGGCGGTGGCGCACGAAGCGAATGCCCGCGCGACAGCCGCCTGCCGATCAGCCAGCGAGGCGGTCATACCGATCAGCATCAGATAGCCGATGGTAAAGCCGGCGTACAACACCCCCCACGCCATCAGCCAGGCCACCACGTCCAGCAACATACTGGTCCAGCGACGGCCCCGGGTGATCGGCCGGGCCATATTCCGGCGTTTGCGCAGGTAAACCGGACGCGCCACGAATCTGGGGATCAGCAACGCGATCAGATACCCGACGATGGTTCCGGTGGTGTTGGTGATCAGGTCGTTGACATCGGCCACCCGATATCGGCAAGCCATCAGTCCCCAGTTCCCGGTGTATTGGGTGGCCTCGATAAACAGGGAGCAGCAAAACCCCAGTGGGATGCCTTTCCAGGCCCGGATGACCAGAAAATCGCTGAACCAGATGCCAAGCGGTACGAACAACGCCACGTTGAACACCATCTGCAGTACATCCCAGCTCAACAGGGCCTCCCGCAGGGACAGGCCGGCAAGGTTACGGGCCATCATGCGGAAGTACTCGGTTGGATCCAGCACCACACCGACCGAATGCGTGGCGCAGAAGTCACCCGACATATCCGGCAGCGGAAACAGCGTGTAGGCGATCAGGGCGGTTAGGTAAACGAAACCGCTCGCCAGCCAGGCCATCCGCGCGGGCTGGAAGGCTCCGTAACGGCGATACTGCCAGACCAGCAAAGGGATGAAAGCCAACACCGCCAGACCGCCACCGATGCCCAACGAGTAGCCGGCCTTCTCAAGCATTGCGATCCTGTCCGTTGTGCGGTTCCGACCCGAACCCGCAATCGCCGATTGGTCGGGTGTTCATTCGGCACCACGCTGCCATGGACTGCCTAGTTCAGGCGCTCGCGATCATGGCGGCCGTCTCCGAATGCCGGTTGGCCGCGCTCATCAGCGCCTTCAGGGAAGCAGTGGTGATATCGGGATCGATGCCCACACCCCACAGCAGTTCGGTCTGGCCGTTCTCGCCCACCTCGCATTCCACGTAGGCGGCCGCCTTGGAATCACCACCGGTAGTCAAGGCATGTTCGGTGTAGTCTAGGACGCGAACGTGGACTCCCAGTTGCCCCAGCGCATCCACGAAGGCCGACACCGGCCCGTTTCCCTCACCGGTGATGACCTGCTCGGCCCCCAACCAGCGCACCCGTGCCGAAATCGTAGTCAGATTGGATTCTGCGGACCGCACCGTGAAACCGCGTCCGGTCAATGGGCTGATCCGATCCAGGTACTCGGTTTTGAAAATTTCCCATAGCTGGTCGCTGGTGACTTCGCCACCTGTCGAGTCGGTGTGCGCCTGGACCACCCGGCTGAATTCCATCTGCAATCGCCGCGGCAGATTCAAGGAATGGTCGGTCTTCATCAGATAGGCCATACCGCCCTTGCCCGACTGGCTGTTCACCCTGATCACCGCCTCGTAGTTGCGGCCCACGTCACGCGGATCGACCGGCAGATAGGGCGCCTGCCAGTTCAGTTCGGCGATCGAGATTCCCTCAGCCTCGGCCTTTCTCGCCAGGTCTTCCAAACCTTTCTTTATGGCGTCCTGGTGGGATCCGGAAAAGGCGGTATAGACCAGGTCTCCCGAATAGGGCTGCCGGGCGGGCACCGGCATGCCGGTACAGTACTCGACGATGCGGCGGATCTCGTCCAGGTGGGAGAAATCGATGCCCGGATCGATACCCTGGGTATACAGGTTCAGCCCCAAAGTGATCAGGTCAACATTCCCGGTTCGCTCGCCGTGCCCGAATAGGCAGCCTTCCACCCGATCGGCGCCGGCCATCAGGGCCAGTTCGGTGGCCGCGATCCCGGTGCCCCGATCGTTGTGGCAGTGCAGCGAGACGCACACCTGCTCGCGGGAATGGATATGCCGGATGAAGTACTCGATCTGATCGGCGTAGGTATTTGGCGTGCTCATCTCGACGGTAGCGGGCAGATTCAGGATGATCTCGCGTTGGGCGTCCGGCTGCCAGATGCCGATAACCCCATTGCAGACCTCGACAGCGAACTCGGTCGGGGTCTGGGTGAAGATCTCCGGTGAATACTCAAACCCGAACTCCACATCGGGCAGGTACCTCTCGGCAGCCGCAATGACCCACCGGGTGCCATCGATCGCTAGCTGGCGACACTCCTCGGCGCTCATCTTGAACACCACCCGGCGAAACAGCTCGGCTGTAGCGTTGTACAGGTGAATGGTGCCACGGCGGGCCCCCACCAAGGCTGACGCGGTCCGGTCGATCAGGTCGGGCCGCGCCTGGGTCAGCACCGAGATGGTGACATCTTCGGGAATCGCGTCGGATTCGATCAATGACCGCACGAAGTCGTAGTCGGTCTGCGAGGCCGCGGGGAAACCAACCTCGATTTCCTTGTAGCCCATCTTGACCAGCAGGTCGAACAGTTTGTGTTTGCGTCCCGGAGTCATCGGGTCGATCAACGCCTGATTGCCGTCGCGCAGATCGGTGGACAGCCAGCGGGGTGCCTTCCCGATCGGCCGGTCCGGCCAGGTGCGATCCGGCAGTGCCAGGGGCTGGAAAGGCGCATAACGCCCGTAAGGCATCGGGCTGGGCTGCTGTACCGGCCGGGATTGGGGTTTGGTGCGTGGGGCGGAATGCATCGGCTTGATGGTCATGGTGGTCTCCTCGAACGGATTTCTTGGCTGGGGCCAGACGCGACAAAACTCCGCAGCGAGCAGGACTGGCTATGGGCGAGTCTCGCTGCGGCGACCAAGGAGCAGCGCCACCAGGCGGGCGACGATCGGCCGGACCACATCCCCACCCTACACGCTCGCCGGAGCGGCAAGTCAAGCGCCGCCCGATTCGTGGACACTCGGCCTTCGGCCCGCTCAGCCGGTGGTCACGTCCCCGGGATCACGCGCAGCCATGGCGGCGCGATAGAGCCGGCCAGCCCGATAGCTGGAGCGCACCAATGGCCCGCTCAGCACCCCGGCGAAGCCCAGTTCGCGGGCCAGTTCGCCCAGTTCGTCGAACTCGGCCGGGGTGACCCAGCGCACCACGGGGTGCAGGGTGATGTCGGGGCGCAGATACTGGGTGATGGTGATCAACTGGGTGGCCACGCCGCGCAGATCCCGCAACGCCTGGACCACTTCTTCGCGGGTTTCCCCCAACCCGAGGATCAGATTCGACTTGGTCACCAAACCCTGGCCGGCGGCCAATTGCAGCACCGCCAGCGAACGCCGGTAGTCGAAGCCGGGCCGGATCCGCCGGAATACCCGCGGCACGGTCTCGATGTTGTGGGCGAAAACCTCGGGACGGGCCTGGCAGACCTCGGTTAGCAGTTCGGGCCGGCCGCTGAAATCCGGCGCCAGCATCTCCACCCCGACACCGGGATTCAACTGGTGAACCTGGCGGATGGTCTCGGCATACAACCAGGCACCCTCGTCCGGCAGGTCATCGCGGCATACACCGGTGACCGTGGCATAGCGCAACCCCATAGCCCGAACCGTCTCGGCCACCCGGCGGGGTTCGTCGGTGTCATAATCCTGTGGTCGGGCGGAGGTTATCTGGCAGAAGTCGCACCGTCTGGTGCAGGCCGAGCCGCCGATCAGGAAGGTGGACTCGCGGTCCTCCCAGCATTCGAAGATGTTGGGGCATTGCGCCTGCTCGCAGACGGTGTGCAAGGACTGGCCGCACACGCGTTGCCGCAACTCGGTGTAATTGGGTCCCATCCGCACCCGGGTCTTGATCCAGGCCGGTTTGTCCTCGATCGGGGTCTGGGAGTTGCGCACCGCCACCCGCAACAGCCGGCGACCGTCAGCATCGGTGGTGACCAGATTCCGCTCAGCGGTCATCGTGTATCCCTTCGTCGGTTCCCGGTAGGTCGGGGGTTAGCTCATAGGCTTCGAATCGCAGCAACCGGGCCAGATGCCGGCTCAGCGCGACCGCCGCGGTTCGCAGGCCGGGGGGATTGGCCATCTCCATGGCCAGGTTGGTCACCCCGGCGTCTGCGATGCCGCACGGGATGATGCTGTCGAAGCAGGCCAGGGTGTTGGTGAGGTTCACCGCGAAGCCATGCATGGTGGTACGCCTGGCCACTCGCACCCCGATCGCGCAGATCTTGCGTTCGGGACGCAGCCCGTTGGCAGCCAGCCAGACACCGGTACGACCCGGCACGCGGCCGGCGGCCACCTGTAGCTCAGCTAAATAGTCGATGACCGCCTGCTCAAGCCTACGAACATAGTCCAAGGCCCCTACCCGGTCGGGCAGGGTGAGAATCGGGTAGCCCACCAGTTGGCCCGGCCCGTGCCAAGTGATCTTGCCACCGCGGTCCACATCCACCACCGGGGCACCGTCGCGGGGCCGCTCGGCCGGCCTAGTTGCGCGTCCCGCGGTGTACACCGCGGCATGCTGGACGAACAACAGCCGGGGAGGCACCCCACCGGCAGCCACCCGCCGGTGGATCTCTCGCTGATACTGCCAGATCTGGTGATAGTCGGTGCAGTCCGGAGGGTCGGTTCCGAAACCGATGGCCTCCACGTCGAAGCCTTCCCGAATCCCAAGGCATGTGACCTGCACCCTGACAGGTTAGCGTTTCCGGCTGCCAGATCAATTTGCCTACCCCTGCCGGGGCGTGCGACCAGTCATCCCGTCCGGAACAGCCGGCAATGATGCCGCGGAAGCACATCGTCTTCCGAGCCACCCGGCATTACCAGGTCGAAGTCACCGGGCTTGACCGGTGGGCGTCATTCCCGGACCATGGCCTGCCGCGAGATCTCCAGCCGAGAACCGCTCGCACACCGGCCGGAACCGCCGCACCGCTGCTTGCCTGCCTGGACGGACTGCCGATCGCTCAGCCAACGGCGAGTTGGCCAATGATCCGATCGCGCAGCATGATGGCGCCATGATTCAATCCCAGCAGTGGCCTCTGGCACCATCGCAGACCCAGCCGAGCGATGAATTCTCGACCAGTACCGGCAACCCGAAACTGTATCTGTTGGTTGAGCAGTCCACCAGCCGTGGCGATGGCCGGGAATGGCGAATGACCCATTACCCCTGCAAAGCCACCAGCCGGGCTGGCGCCCGGTTGGAGATCGAGAAGCTGGCCCATGAGTTCGAGCCCCAGCACCCGATGGTGCCGCAGAGCCGTACCGTCTTCCGGGTGACCCCCGATCAGTATGTCGTCGAGGTGGCGGGCCTCACCAGTTCCTTTCACTTCCGGATAACGGTGGTAGAAGAAGCCTGATCGTCCGGATGCCACCCAAACCAGCCCTAGGCCGGGTCATCCCGCCCAGCCGGGATCCGGCTTCCGCCGGCCAATATCGCCGCCCCGCTGTCGACGGCTTACGGCGGGCGGCACCCACCGGACGGCAACCGGTTGCCCAGTGACCGGCTGGGCACCCGCCGGGCCCCACCTTCCTGCGAGAATGGGCACCGGCGGAGTCGTTGGCTACCCTGTGTCGCGCATCGCACGCAGATCTGCCTGGCGGTTCCGCCCGGGAATTCTGCAAGCAGATTGGTGAATCTCAGCATGGCTAACCTGAACCGGGCCAATGCGCCCATGAACCGGCTGATCGGAGCATCCGCCCCCGACCGGACGGGCATCGTACACCTTGGCCTGGGCCAGTTCCACCGTGCCCATGCGGCCGTGAACACGGCTTTGGCGATGGCCCAATCCGGCGGCGACTGGGGCATCGTGGGTGTGGCGAATCGCTCCCGGCGGATCATCGACGCCATGACCGGGCAGGATTTCCTCTACTCGATACTTCAGCTCAGCCCCGAGGGCACCGATGCGCAGTTGGTCGACGTCCATCGTCGATTGTTGGTCGCCGCCGAACAGCCCGCCGATGTGCTGGCGGCGATCGCCGATCCGGCACACCGCATCATCACCTTGACCATCACCGAAAAGGGCTACAACAAGGATGGCGTCACCGGCCACCTGATGACCGACTCACCCGAAATCGCCCCGGGGCTGGCCGGCCCGGAGCAGGCGAACACCCCGCTGACCCAGTTGGCCTGGGGACTGGCGAGGCGAGCCACCGAATCGGGCGCACCCGTTACGGTGCTGTCCTGCGACAACATGCAGTCGGCCGGGCACACCACCGAGGCCATGGTGCGCCAATTCCTGACCGCCGCCAAGGTGCCCGAACGGGTGATCGAATACCTGAACGGCTCGGTTGGTTTCCCCAACGCGATGGTCGACCGAATCGTGCCCGGCACGACCGATCAGACCCGCGATCGGGTTGCCCAGATCCTGGGATTGCACGATGCCGCCCCGGTGCCGGCAGAGGCGTTCACCATGTGGGTGCTGGAGGATCGTTTCAAGGCCGGACGCCCCGCCTGGGAGGCCGCCGGGGCGATCTTCTCCGACGAGGTAGAACGGTACGAATTGGTCAAACTGCGACTGTTGAACGGCTCCCATTCGCTGATCAGCTACCTGGGTGGGCTCAGCGATTCCCCCACCATCCCATCGGCCCGGGACAAGCAGTTCGTAGCCGACTCGGTACGCGCAGCGATCTACCAAGAGTATCTGCCCAGCATCGAGTTGCCCCGCGGCTTCGACGCCGACGCCTACGTCGAACAGCTGTTCCATCGCTGGCAGAATCACGCGCTGGGCGACAAGACGGCCCGGGTCGGCTCGGATGGCTCGGCAAAACTGTTGCAACGCATCGTGGAGCCGGCAGAACGCATGCTCGATCTGGGCCAGATGCCCCACCAGATGGCCCTCACCGCAGCCAGTTGGATCGCCTGCGTAGCGCCTCCGGCGGGTTTCGACCCCGGCCCGATCGCCGCCGAAATGGCCGAGCCGCAGCGTGCGAACCTGGCCAGGGCCACCGCCGGGGCAAGTACCATTGCCGCGCATGTCGAACGGATCATGACCGGCGGGTTCTTCCCCGAATCCCTGGCCGCTCGGTCGGAGTTCACCGCCCGAATCGCCGAACTGGTCGAGACCATCACCAGGCATGGGGCCGAGGCAGCCGCTCGGGATGCGCTGGGCAAGTAATCGTCCTGCCCGGGCGGCCGCGCCTACCCCACCCATGCTGCGGGATCGTGCCCACAAGACCTGCACACCTGCCAATTGCCGATCTGCGCCCAACCGTCGCCTCCGAACGATCGGGTGCCCACTAGCCGACTCGCCGGGGCGGCCGGCCGGCTGAGCCCGGTCAGAAGCCAAGCCGATTCAGGTGCTTGGGGTCCCGCTGCCACTGCTTGAGCACCCTGACCTTCAGATCCAGGTGCACCGGGGTGCCTAGCAGCGCCTCGATCTGGCGGCGAGCCGCGATACCCACCTGCTTAATCCGCTCGGCCCTGCGGCCGATCAGGATCGGTTTCTGTGATTCGCGTTCGACCACCATGGATGCAAAGATGTCCAGCAGTGGCCGATCCGGCGCCCTACCGGGACGCAACCGCATCTCATCGATCTCCACGGCGATCGAATGCGGCAGTTCGTCGCGGACGTCCGCCAGCGCCGCCTCCCGGATCAGCTCGGCAACCAGGGTCTCGGAAGGTTCATCGGTCAATTCACCGTCCGGGTACCAAACCGGCCCGGGTGCGAGCATGGCGATCAGCACATCGGCGACCTCGGTTAGCTGGCTGCCGTCCAGCGCAGAGCAGGGCACCAGATGCTCCCAGTCGATACCCACCCGATCCCCCAGGGCCGCCACCGCCAGCAGCTGATGGGCCAACCGTTCGGGGCCGACCAGGTCGGTCTTGGTGACGATGGCCACCGGCCGGGGTCGAGCGGGCAGGTGAGCGATCTCGCGCGCCAGGTACTCATCGCCCGGGCCGACATGCTGGTTCGCGGGAAAACACACCGCGATCACATCGACCTCGGCCCAGGTAGTGTGCACCAGATCGTTCAGCCGTTCCTGTAGCAGCGAACGCGGCTTGCTCAACCCGGGGGTGTCGATCAACACCAACTGCGCGTCCGGCCGGGAGACGATGCCACGCACTGCGTGCCGGGTGGTCTGGGGTTTGCTGCTGGTGATGGCCACCTTGGTGCCCACCAGGGCATTGGTCAAGGTCGACTTGCCAGCATTGGGACGCCCCACGAGACAGGCGAAACCGGACCTAAACTGCGGGCCATCGTGGTCTGCCGATGGCGTGTCACCCATTCTCGACGCCCGCCCGGAATCCGGCCGGTTCGCCGGTGCCGAGTCGACGAACCAGCACGGTGTTGACCTGGTGACGGCGACTGGTCATGGTTTCAGCCGTTATCTCCAATCCCCGCCAACGCACCCGGGAGCCCTGGATCGGCACCATGTTGAGTTCCTTGGCCAGTAGCCCGCCCACCGTGTCTACCTCCTCATCGTCCAGATCTAAACCAAACAGATCGCCCATGTCATCCACCGGCATGCGCGCGGAAACCCGCCAACCGGATTCATCGATCTGCTCGGCAAGGTCCGGTTCGGCATCGTACTCGTCGGTGATCTCGCCTACGATCTCTTCCACCACGTCCTCGATGGTCGCCAGGCCGGCGGTGCCACCAAACTCATCGATCACGATGACCATGTGGTGCCGCGACATCTGCATCTCGCGCATCAAGTCATCCACCGGTTTGGAATCAGGGACGAAGGAGGCCGGTCGCATCATCGATTCCACCGTTTCGCGTTTCTCGGCATCCGGGTTGTCGTAGACCCGGCGCATCGCATCCTTGAGGTAGAGCACCCCAAGCACATCGTCCAGATTCTCCCCGATCACCGGGATACGGCTGAATCCCGACCGTAATGCGAGCGATAGGCCCTGCCGCAGCGTCTTATCGCGTTCTAGGAAGACGATATCGGTACGGGGCACCATCACCTCGCGCACCAGCGTGTCGCCCAATTCGAAAACCGAGTTGATCATCTCGCGCTCGCCCTCGCTGGCCTCGGCGATCTTGCTCGCCTCCGGGCTGAACGGGCCATCGGCATAGCCATGCCCCGGGGTCAGGGCGTTGCCGATCAGGATCAGCAATTGGGAGATCGGCCAAAGGAGCATGGACAAGATCGAGATGGCGCGGGCCGCCGCGCAGGCCACCCGTTCGGCATGCTGGCGACCCAGGGTTCGAGGAGCCACCCCCCACAAAACGAACGAAAGCGATACCAGCGCCGAGATCGACAGGCTCAGCCGGATACCCAGCCCGCTGAAGCTCTCTACCACCGCCAGACAGCCCAGCACGATGGCCGTCACCTCGAATAGGGTACGCAAGAAGGCGGTGGTGGTGATTTCCGGGGCCGGATCCTCGGCGATCTCCCGCACCGCGGCAGCCCCGCGGGTGCCCTCGGCGACCAGTCGTCCGGCACGGGCCGGCGAGACCGCCAGTAAGGCGGTTTCCACGGTGGCCAGCAACCCGGCCAATACCGCAGTGAGCAGCGCAAGCGCCACCATCGCCCAAACGCTGCCAGTCACTTGCGCGCCCTGCTGCGGCGCCAGTCGGCGACCAGTCGATCATTGAGTCCGAACATGACCGCTCGTTCTGCCGGCTCGGCATGGTCATGGCCCAATAGATGCAGCAACCCATGAATCAGCAGGTATTCCAGTTCCTCGTCCGGCTCCCGGCCGTTCTCCGGAGCCTGAGCGGAGGTGAACTGCGGGCAGATGACGATATCGCCCAGCATGCCCCGGGGCGGTTCCTGGCCTGGCTCCGGGGTACGCAACTCATCCATGGGGAAGCTCAGCACGTCGGTGGGTCCCGGTAGATCCATGAAGCGCCGGTGATAATCGGTCATGGTCGCCTCATCGACCAGCAGAATAGATAGTTCCGCCTGCGGATGGATACGCAATCCAGATAACGCGTACTCCGCCAGCTGGATCAGGCCCAGCTCATCGACCTCGACACCCGATTCGTTGTTCAGATCGATCATTTGGCCCCCCGGCCCCGTCCCGGCACGAGCACCTCGGCCAGGGTTGCGTCATAGCGATCATAGGCAGCCACTATCCGGCCAACCAGTTTATGGCGCACCACGTCGCGGCTGGTCAGTTGGCAGAAGGCGATGTCGTCCACACCGGCTAGGATCTCGGCGACCGCACGCAATCCACTATGCACCCCGCCGGGCAGATCGATCTGGGTGATGTCACCGGTCACCACGATCCGGGAGCCGAACCCCAACCGGGTCAGAAACATCTTCATCTGTTCCATCGAGGTGTTCTGGGCCTCATCCAGCACGATGAATGCATCGTTGAGCGTCCGGCCACGCATATATGCCAACGGCGCCACCTCGATGACCCCACCGGTCAGCAGTTTCGGCACCGAGGTGGCGTCCAGCATGTCATGCAGGGCATCGTAGAGCGGTCGCAGATAGGGATCGATTTTGTCGTTTAGGGTACCGGGCAGAAACCCCAGGCGCTCCCCCGCCTCGATCGCCGGTCGCGTCAGGATGATCCGGTTGACCTGCTTGGCCTGGAGAGCCTGCACCGCCTTGGCCATCGCCAGGTAGGTCTTTCCCGTGCCGGCCGGCCCGATACCGAAGGTGATGGTGTGCGAATCGATCGCGTCCACATAGCGTTTCTGATTCAGGGTCTTCGGCCGGATGGTCCGGCCCCGGCTGGACAGGATGTCCTGGGTGAGCACCTCGGCTGCGCTGGTCTCATCGGCAGTCAGCGTCATGCCGATCACGCGTTCCACCGTTTCGCCGGTCAGCCCCTGCCCGGTGCGCAGAATGGTGATCAGCTCGGTCAATACCTCGGCAGCCTGGGCCACTTCCCCGGAGCTTCCGCGCAGGGTGACCTCGTTGCCGCGGACGAATATGTCGGCGGCAAGCTCGCGTTCCAGAATGCGCAAGAACTCGTCCTGTGGGCCGAGCAACCTGACCATATTCAAGGATGCCGGCACCACCACCAGGCGGTTGCCCGGCAACCGGGTGAGCGTGGTGGTCTCGTCCGGTTCCGGGCTGGACGATGGCTGGCTGGTTGTCAGGGCATTCCTTTCGTTGCAATCCAGACCGAGTCTACCGGCTCATTGCTCGTCGAGTTCATCCCCATCGTCGGCGCCGGGACGACTCAGGTCGTTCTCGTCGATGATGTGCATGGCCGCTTCCTCGGCGCTCGCGGCGGCACCATCGATACCGACATCGTTGGCCACCGCCTCGGTGTCGGTGGTCTTGCCCGAATCGGTGGCCACCAGCCGGCCGGCCCGGACGCTGCCCACCTCTCGCGATTCCCGGGTGGGATTCCAGGGCCCCTGCAGCCGGTTCGGGTCGGTCTCGGGCAGCTCCTGCGCGACGCGCTGCTCGATGGTCTCTCCCCGGCGCATCTCGACGGCGGTATTGCCAAACCCCTGAGCCGGCGACCAATGGTCGGGCGGGGTATATCCCTCATCGAGTGCATCGTCGACACCGCGGTCGATGAGCGAGTCGGATTGGCTGAGCTGGTCAAGCTGCTCCGAGGCATCAACTCCGGCTTCGAAATCATCAATAGGCTCACTCATAGCTTGATCCTGCCACTATCAACGTGGACCGGGGGCGAAGCAGCAGACGACACGTGCGTACACCGCCCGATCAGCCCCTACCTGCCACCGGGCCGACCAGATCGGTATCCAGCAACTGGGTGAATAGGTCGATCGCGGCCCGGGAGGTATTCAGGCAGTCGATCCGTACCAGTTCCACACCGCCGGCTGCCATAAAGTACTCGCGCAGCCGGCAGCCGATGTCATAGACGGTTTCCAGACAATCGACCGCAAACCCGGGGTTGAGCACCGCAACCCGCCGCCAGCCCCGCCGTGGCCAGCCGGCGACCTCGTCCTCGATCAGCGGACCCACCCAATCTCGTCCCATTGCGGATTGAAAGGTAACCACCGTGTTCGTGTCATCCCGCCCCAGCTCGGCGGTCAGCAGTTTCGCGGTACTACGGCATTGATCCACATAGTCGAATCCGGCTCGCCGGCCACGCCGTTGGTGAGTGTTCGGGATCGAATGGAAGGACACGACCAGTAGGGTCTCATCGTCCAGCGCTGCCCGGGCCTGACCGGCCAGTGCCGTGATGAAGGCCGGCTGATTATAGTACGGACGCAATACCCGCAGCTGCGGTCCGGGATACCGCCAGGTGAGCCGTGCCCGATAGTGGCGCAGGGCCGTTTCGCGACTTGAGTAGGTATGATGCGCAAACAACGGCAGCAGGGTGATGGAATTGGCGTGGGACAGCGAACCAGGTAGTTCGCCCGCCCCAGGGCTGCCATAGCGCATCGCCGGCAGCACTGGGCGCTGCAACCGCTCGGCAAGCGCCCGAGCGAGCCCGGTGCAGTTCGCGAGCAGCGGGTTCTGCCCGCAGACATGCCACAGGTAGCGGTACTTGTTGGTGGCCAGTTCCGTGCGTCTGGGTACGATGACCCGGTTCACCAGCCAGCCGCGAAACCAGCCGGGCATCCCGCTGACCACCAGCTCATCGCCGAGGAAATCGCGTAGGTAGCTGGCCACGGCAGCCTCGGTGGGCTGGGCAGGCGAACCGACATTCAACAACAGCACCACATCGCGGCCGGCAAGATCAGCATCTGACACCCGGCTATTGTGCCAGCATCTGCTTAGGTCAGCCATAGAAGCGACCGAGGGTCTCGGTGCGGCAGGCATCGAAATCTCCGGCTATCAGAGCATGCCGGATCCGGTCCACCAATCGCACCGTGAACCGCTCGTTGTGAATGGTGGCCAGTGTGGCAGCCACCATCTCCCGGGCCTTGAACAGGTGATGCAGATAGGCCCTGGTGTAGTGGGTGCAGGTATAGCAGTCACAGCCTTCCTCCAGCGGAACGAAGGCCCGCCGATTGGCCGCGGTGCCAACGTTGTAGCGTCCGGTGGCGGTGTAGATGGCGGTGTTCCGAGCCACCCGGCTCGGGTTGACGCAGTCGAAGGTATCGGCGCCAGCGGCTACCGCGGCAAACAGGTCATCGGGTTCGCTGATCCCGAGCAGATGCCGGGGCCGGTCGGCCGGCAGTTCCTGAGCGCACCAACCGACTATCTCGCCGAGCCGGTGTTTCTCCAGCGCACCGCCGATTCCGTAGCCGTCGAAATGCTGCCCGGCGATTTCGGTGGCCGCCAGTCCGCGGCATGCTTGCCGGCGCAGATCCTCGTATTGCGCGCCCTGGACCACCCCGAACAATGCCTGATAGGGACGATGGGGCCACCGGACGGTGAACTCTCGATGGGCGAGCAGGCAGCGTTCCGCCCAGGCCTGGGTACGCGCCACGGCAGCGACCTGGTATTGCCTGGTATTTAACAGCGTTGTCAGCTCGTCAAAAGCGAACATGATGTCGGCGCCCAGGTCGTGTTGGACGCGCATACTGACCTCCGGGGTGAACCGATGCCGGGCGCCGTTCAGCGGGGAAACAAAAGTCACACCATCGTCGTCGACGTGGGCTTGCCGCTGACGGCCGGCAGCGATCACGCCGTCGTTTTGCAGCCCGGTGACATCCATCGCCAGCACCTTCTTGAATCCGGCCCCCAGACTCATCACCTGGAAGCCGCCCGAGTCGGTGAAGGTCGGCCCACACCAGTTCATAAAGGCACCCAGCCCGCCGGCCGCGGCCACGATCTCGCTGCCGGGCTGCAGATACAGGTGAAAGGCGTTGGCCAGCACCGCCTGGGCACCCAACTCGGCGATCTGCTCGGGCAGCACGGCTTTGACGGTAGCCTTGGTACCCACCACGATGAAGGCCGGAGTGTGGATCTCGCCATGTGGAGTGCGGATCACCCCGGCCCGGCCCAAACCGTTAGGCAACTCGTGTGCTACCCGGAAGCCGAAGTCCTCGGGCCCCGGAGGTTGCCGCTCACCTGGCATCGTCGTCGAACGGCCTGCCGTAGAACTCCCGCTCGGCTTCCTCGGGGGTGATCTCGCCGGTGTGGATACGCCTCTTAAGCCTTCGCTTGTCGCGACGGGCACAGATGAACTCGCTGAGCAGGTACATGGCCACCATGGGCAAGGCCAGCGCCAGCATCGAGAAGGGGTCACCGGATGGAGTGGCGACCGCGCCGAAAAGCATGCAGCCGAAAACGGCGAACGCCCGCGCCTTCTTCAATTGATGGGCCCTCAGGATGCCCAGCATGTTCAGCATCACCAGGACCACCGGCAGGAGGAAACTCAACCCGAAGATCAGCAGCATCCGCATCTCCAGGGACAGGAAGTCATTGAGATCCTGAAGGTTAGCCACTCCGGCCTCATCCACGGTGAAGCCGAGCATGAACTCGAAGGCCCGCGGCAGGATCAAGTAGCCAACCGTGACACCTGAGAGGAATAGCGGGATGGCAGATAACAGGAACAGCCGTGCCACCCGCTTCTCCCTGGACAGCAGTCCGGGGACGATGAATGCCCAAAGTTGATACAGCCAAACCGGGCAGGCGGCGATCACCGCGGCCAACCCGGAAGCCTTCAGCGCCAGCATCATCGGGGCGGCAACCCCGGAGTTGACCACCTGGATCTGGGCATCGGGGTTGTGAGCCTGCACGGTCTGGGCCGCGATCTGGTAGGGCCGCAGGATCAGCTCGACCAACGGCACGTACCAGATGAACGCCACGATAAACAACACCAGCACCGCCAAAGCCGAAACCACCAAGCGATAGCGGATCTCTCGCAGATGGTCCCAGATGCTCATCGCCCCGTTCTCGTCAAACTGCGGCGGCCGCAGCCAGGCGAAACGACCCCGGGGTTTCGTGTTGACGCTCGGTGTGCTCATCGCATCGGCTCAGTGGGTGGAATCGTCCGGGTCCACCGCTTCGGCTTCGTAGACCTCCTGGGCGGACTGTTGCTCATTCGGCAGTTGCTGGTAGGACTGGGTGGCCGGCTGGGTCTGGGAAGACGGGGCCTGCTGGCCGGTGTCGATCTGCCGTGGGTCCTGAGCGGTATCGGCCTGCTTGTTCGCGTTGAGTCCTCTGGTTTCCTCCTTGAACTCGCGAATTGCCCGGCCGGAGGCCTTGCCGAGGCCGGCGATCCGGGTAGTACCGAAAATCAGCACCACCGCCACCAATAGCAGCAACAGTTCGGGCCAACCGATGGGTCCCATGACAGCCTCCTAGCCTCGCCTACGCCTCACGCCATGGTACTTCGGTTCTCCACATGGCCATCACTGGCGTGCCCGCCGGGCAGAATACCGCAAACCTGCCGGGTCAGTTCGATCGCCGTCCGAGCCTCGGCCACCGTGGCAGCCACCGCCGTGACCGGCCGCACCCGGCGCACCTGCGCCCCCAGGCGCAAGAGCAGGCCACGGAGCCAGGCAGGATCGGCCACCGCGAAGGTGGCCCGGATACCCTCCGGGAGCCGCACCACATCGCGGACCGGATAGTAGTCGATCACCCAGCCGGCCGCTGCGGTCAGCTCCAGATCCACCTGGCCGGTGAATTCGTCGAACCAGTCGGCCTGCGGATTGGGTGCCGGCCCGTGATCGGCGACCGGCTCCCCGGTCGGCAGAACTGCCTGAATCCGGTCCAGGCGATAGTAGCGCCAGCCCGCGCCCGTCAGGCTCCACGCCTGTAGGTAGGCCACCGAATCACGCATGGCGATGCCCACCGGATCCACCACCGGGTGGGTGGTTTCACCGCGGGTCTGACCGTCGTAGCTGAGCCGTAGGCGCTCCCCGGCCCGGATGGCAGCCACCAGCTCGGTGCGCAGCTGCTGGTCACCGGTGTTCACCGCGAACATCACCGGATCCGCCTGCCCGCTGATGGCCACCAGCTTGGCGGCAGCCGACTGGGCATCGGATCTGGTCTGCGTGTCTCCCAGTTCGGCCACCGCCGCTAAGGCAACCACCAGTGCCACCGCCTCCTGGTGGGTGAAGCGTAGCGGACGAACCAGGTAGTCGGCATTGCTGAGCCGGATCACGCCCTCGTCCTGCACGGCATCCATGTCGATCTCGATGAGATCATCGGGTAGCCCCTCGGGCAATCCGCACATCCACAGCACGTTGAGATCTTCCTGCACCTGTCGCGGGGCGATCGCGAAGGCGTGGGCCACCTCGGCTACCGATATCCCGGGATGCCGCAGTAGGTAGGGCACCAGCAGTAGCAGGCGTTTCACCTGTTCGGTCGAGGTCACGATGCGTCACCATGGGTCTCGACGATCTGGGCGTAATGGTCCAGCACCGCGGCACGCAGGTTCTCCGGGGCCAGCACGATCACATCGGCACCGTGGCTGGCCAGCTCGGCCACCGGCTGCTGATCCGAAACCGGCACCTGCCAGGCGGCGTAGCCGTCCGGCAGCGCGACCGGGACGGCACACCTGGTGCCCCGGCGGCGCAACGCAGGCGCCCGATCGCCGCGGATGGCGAGGGTCGTCACTATCTTGCTGGCGGCGGGTTCCAGCTTGGCCAGCAACCCGGTCAGCCGATCCGGCCCAGGAATCTCGAACGCCCCGGGTGGGCCGCTGGCCCAAAGCGCCGAGCTGATCCGAGATAGCTTGAAGATCCGGCTGTCGCTGCGGACACGATCGAATCCCAGCAGGTACCAACTGTTGTTGCGCCAGGCAATCCGCCAGGGTTCCACGGTGCGGACCTCGGCGGCATCGCGATAGCCAAAATGCACGACCCGCCTAGCCAGTAGGGCCTCCCACAGCGGTTCGAAGGCCGGTTCGCGGAAGTTCAGCCGTGGGGCCAGCATGTTCAAGGCGTTGCAATCCAGTTCGATGCCGACTGCCTGTAGCTTGGTCAATGCGCCATCGGCCTGTCGAGCGAGTGAGGCCTGCTGCCAAACGGTGGCGGCCAGCCCCAGAACCGTGGCCTCGCCCGGGGTGAACTCCACGGCAGGCAATTCGTAGTCTTGACGTCGGATGCGATAACCCAACTCATCGTCGAAGAGCACATCGTTGCTGCCGGTTTCGATCTCGATCCCCAGCTCACGTAGCTCGTCCTTATCTCGTTCGAACATTCGTTCAAAGGCCGCGGCCTCCTTGTCGCGGTAATCGGCGATGCTCTGCCGGATGGTCTCGCGGGTGACGAACCGGGACGAGACGAGCAGCAGGATGGTCAGGTTGACCAGTCGTTCTGACTTGCGCGACGCCACAAACCCAAGCTAGCAGGCTATTCATCGCGGCTAGCGGCATGCCCCCGGAACCGGCTCGGATCCCGGTTCCCGCGGCCGGGCCGGGCAGCGTACCCAGTCGTTGCCCAGCCCAGACAACGACCCAGCCCGGCCGGCCGCCCCCGATGCACCGCCACCGCCTACGCGGTCTCCAGCGGTGCCGAATACTAGGCTCCGGGCATGCCCACTGGACGTTTCGCGCCTTCACCGACCGCACGACTGCATCTGGGCAATCTGCGCACCGCATTGCTTGCCTGGCTGTTCGCCCGGGAAACCGATGGGCGATTCCTGCTGCGCATCGAGGATCTCGACCAGCAGCGCGTAGCCGCCGCCCCGGGGATCGCCGCCACGCAGCTGACCGATCTTGGCCGACTCGGCCTGGACTGGGATGGCCCGGTGATCCGCCAGTCAACCCGCCTGGAACTGTATCGCCAGGCCGTCTCGGGTCTGGATACCTACGAATGCTATTGCACTCGCCGCGAGATCGCCCAAGCCAGCCAGGCTCCACATGGCGACTACCGCCCCTATCCGGGTACCTGCGCCCAGCTGACGACCGCCGAACGCGCCGCCCGGCGAGTAGCCCGGCCAGCGGCGATCAGGGTGCGAGCCGGGGGCGAACAGTTCACCATCGAAGATCGGCTAGCCGGTCGGGTTACCGGCACCGTGGACGATTTCGTCCTGTTCCGCAACGACGGCGCCCCCGCCTACAACCTGGCGGTGGTGGTGGACGATGGCCTACAGGGTGTGGACCAGGTGTGCCGCGGCGTGGACCTGCTAGATTCGGCGCCCCGACAGGCGTGGCTGGCGAACCGGCTTGGCTTTACGGTGCCGGAATACCTACATGTCGGGCTGGCAATCAACCAGCGGGGCGGCCGGCTGGCCAAACGCGACCAACCCACCGATCTAGATACCTTGACCGCCCGGGGCGTGCGGCTGGCCGAGGTGCTGCGGCTGCTCTGCGTCTCGGCGGGTCTACCCCCCGCGGATACCCCCGGCGAACTGCTGGCGGCAGTGCGCGGCAGTCGTTGGTGGCATCAGCCGGCGATCGGGCAGCCCTGGCGGGTAGACCCCGAGGACTTAACCCACCGATCACTCAACGGGGCTGAGTGAACAAGATGTCCACGACGCAGGCGACCGAGGTATTCGGCGCCAGGCTGGGGGTTCGGTTGCCATTCGGGTAGGCCACCGAGCCGGGCAGCACCACCAGCACCCGGGATCCGGTGTTCTGCCCGGTCAGCGCGCTAAACAATGCCTTGTGGACGCTGCCGGAGGCGGCATCGTTGACCGGCGCGCTGGCGTAGTCGTTGTAGTACTCGGTGCCATCCCAGGCGACACAGATGGCATGCGAGGTAATGGTATCCGATTCGGCCAGCGGACGACCGGTGCCCTGGATGAGCGGCTGCACTTTCGTCTCGGTGGGTTCGGCCAGGCCCGCCGGGATGGTAATCATCGGCACACCACCGGCCTCGGTCACTTGGGGCAGCCCCTCGGCCGCAGCGACCGGCTCGCCCGAAGGGCCGGGCAACTCGGTGTCCAGAATGTCGACCACGAAGATCAGCGTGTCGCCCGGTTTGATACCTATCGTCGGCTGGCCTGCCGGATCATAGGCATCGGTACTGGTGATGGCCACCGCCACCCGGCTGCCTACCTTCTTGCCAACCACTCCCTTGGCAAAACCCGGGATCAACTGGCTGAGTTGGAAGGTGGCTGGCTGCCCCTTGGTCCAGCTCGCGTCGAAGGGCTCACCGGTGCGGGCGTTGATGCCGAGGTATTGCACCTGGACCGACGACGTCGCGCTCGGCACCTCGCGACCGCTGCCCTCGACTATCACCTTGTCCATCGTTTGATCGACCCGGAAGGGATAGGGTGCGCTGACCTCGGGTTGGGCTGTCAGATCGTCACTCACCTGTAGCTCGTCCAGGGTAGTCAGCGTGGCCGGTTCCACCGTCGGGGTGGCCTCCGCAGTCTCGGCAGGAGTCTCGGACGCCGACTGGGTCTGGGAGGGTGAAGGGCTAGGACTCTGCTCACCCGACCCACCACCGCAGCCCGCAACCAGCAGGGCCAGCGTGGTCACCCCGCCCAGGGCGACCCCCAGCAGGGCTCTGGAACTAAGACGCTCACAACGCACCTCAGCAGAATACCCGACTCGACCGCCGATCCCGGACCCCGCCCCGAGCGATGCCTGTGGTTCGTCAGCGGTCGATCAGGTCGAGCAGCATGCCCAGCTCGCTGCCGGTGAGCTCCCGAGTCTGCCCAACCGGCAGCTGGCCGAGCCGCACGGGTCCGATGGATAGTCGAGACAACCGGCGCACGGGATGCCCCACAGCCGCCATCATCCGGCGCACGATCCGGTTGCGACCGGAATGGAGGGTTACCTGCAACAGGCTACGTGACTCGGCCCGGGCTACCAGCTTGACCCTGTCCGCCCTGATCGGCCCGTCGGCGAGCGCGATGCCCTCGGCCAACCGGCGCAGGGTCCGGTTGTTGACCAATCCAGCGACCTCGGCCAGGTAGGTCTTGGGTACCTCGTGGCTGGGATGGGTCAGCCAATTGGCGAGCTCGCCGTCGTTAGTCAGGATCAGCAAGCCCTCGGTGTCGGTGTCCAGCCGCCCGACATGGAACAACCGCTGACGCCGGGGCACATATTGTTGAAGCGTGGGGCGGCCCTGCGGATCGTCCATGGTGGCGACCACCCCGCGCGGCTTGTTGAGCACCAGGTATCGGTGCTGGCGCGGTGGCGGAATACGGGCGCCATCGACCCGGATCACATCATGCTGCGGATCCACCCGGGTGCCCTGCTCGGTGATCACCCGCCCGTTGACCTCGACCCGGCCCGCCGCGATCAATTCCTCGCCAGCCCTCCGGCTCGCCACCCCGGCCTGGGCCAACACCTTTTGCAGCCGCAACCCGGCCGGGCCGGTCTCATTCATGGCCGTCCTCCGTCTCTGGAATGATCGCCAACGCCGCCAGCTCGGCGGCCAGATCCGAGGCCTCCGGCAGATGAGGGGCGATCGGTGGCAGCTCGTCCAGGCTGGCCAGCCCAAGCCGCTGCAGGAAATAGCCGGTGGTCGTCAGCAGCCCCGCCCCGGTCGTTTCGTCCTGGCCCGACTCGGTGACCAGGTTACGGGCCAGCAGCGTACGTACCACCCCGTCCACGTTCACCCCCCGGATCGCCGCGACCCGCGACCGGGCAACCGGTTGCAGGTAGGCGATCACCGCCAGGGTTTCCAGGGACGCCTGGGTAAGCCGATTGCGCTGGCCCTCAATCACCCAACGCGAGATCAGCCCGGCTTGTTCGGGACGCGTGGCGTACTGCCATCCCCCGGCCAGCTGGCGGAGCTGGAAACCGCGCTGGGTTTCGGTGTAGAAATCCGCCAGGCCGGCGAGCACCTGCTCGACCAAACCCTGGGGCGCCCCAACCGCCTCGGCCAGAACGGCTGCCGGCAGCGGCTCGGTGGCCAGCAGCAGCAATGCCTCCAGTTCGGGAGCGAGTTCCGCGGCACAACGCGGCGGCGACGCGGGCCGGTCCTCTGCGCCATTGGGCGGTGGGGTCGGTTCACCCATCCAAGACTCCAATCTGCCGATCCGCTTCATTCCCATCGGCTGGCCAGTCGAACTCAGCAGAGATCGCCACCGCGGACCGGTCATCCCCGGTCCATCGGATGGTCAGTTCGGCTAGCGGGGCCGGTTGCTCGAAAGCCACCAGCCGCTGACGGAACAGCTCCAACAAGGCCAGGAACCGCGCCACAATGGTCAGCCTGGCAGCCCCGGCGGTCAATGCGCGGAAGGTGAGCCTACGAGCCCGGCGAAGTTCCCCGGCTATGAGGTGCCCCTGTTCGGCCACACTGATCTGGGGCAGGTGCAACTGTGCCAAGGGCATCCCCGGCTCTGCAACGGAGGCGAAGGCCTGCTCGGCGAGCCTGGCCAGCCGTTGAGCGCCGCCCGGGATGATCACCTCGGGCAGCAGTCCCCGGAACCGATCCTCCAGGCCGCCGGGGCGGGCCCGGACGAGTTCCTCGTTCTCCCAGCGGTTCCCGAACCAGGCGGATACCTGCTTGTACGCCCGGTATTGCAGGAGCCGGGCGAAAAGCAGGTCACGGGCTTCCAAGACCGCAAGATCCGCTGGATCCTCCACATCGCCGTTGGGCAGTAACCGGGCCGCCTTCAGATCCAGTAGGGTCGCCCCCACCACAAGGAAAGAGGTGGTCTGTTCCAGATCCCAGGCCTCTCCTCCGGTCTTGACATGGTCGATGAACTCGTCGGTCACCTGGCTCAGTGCGATCTCGGTGATGTCGAGTTGGTGGCGGTTGATCAATTGCAGCAGCAGATCAAAAGGCCCCTCGAAATTCTCCAGTCGCAAATGGAAGCCGCCCCCGACGGGTGGCGCGGCGGCCCGGCTCGATCCGGTCACCGTTCGAAACGCCGGACGATCGCCGACTCATGCTGCCGTTCGGCCAGATCGGTCACCAGCATGGCCACGGCTTCCCGGACCAGCCGGCCCCGATCAAGGTTGATCCCATACTCGGCGCGTAGCGACAGGCGGGCCTGCTCCAAAGCCAGCAGCTCTGCCGTGCTGAAGTAGACCGTGATCTTCTCGTCGTGGCGGACGCGCCCGCTGGTTGTGGCCGGCCGGGACCGCCAGGTGCCCGCTCCGGCGTTGGGCACCGGATCGGGGTTACCCACCCGATCGGTTCCCCGGAGAGGTCCGTCGAACCCGGACGGGCTCACCCGGCGTGGCATCTGGCCAACACCTCCCTGGCCAGCATCCGGTAGGCCCTAGCACCCGGTGAACTCGGTGCATAGGTGGTGATCGGTTCACCGGCGACCGAGGTCTCCGGGAATTTGACGGTGCGCCTGATCACGGTGTGGAAGACCGTGTCCCCGAAGGCCTCCAGCACCCGATCCAAGACCTCGCGGCTGTGCAGTGTCCGGGAATCGAACATGGTTGCCAGGATGCCGAGCACCGCCAGGCGAGGATTCAGCCGGTCGATCACCTTCGAGATGGTGTCGGTCAGCAAGGCGACCCCGCGAAGCGCGAAGAACTCGCATTCCAGCGGAATTATCACCCTGTCGGACGCGGTCAGCGCGTTGACGGTCAGTAGTCCCAGCGAAGGTGCGCAATCGATGAGGATAAAGTCATAGCCTCCCCGGATCGGATCCAGTACCCGCTTCAGGGCCTGTTCCCGGGCCACCTCGCTGACCAGTTGTACCTCGGCCGCCGATAGGTCGATATTGGCCGGCAGCAGTTCCAGCCCGGGCACGGGGGTATCCAGCACGATCTCTTCGAAGGAGTATTCCCTGCTGAACAGCAGATTGTAGACCGACTGCGCCAAGGTATGCGGATTGACTCCCAACCCGACCGACAGCGACCCCTGCGGGTCGAAGTCGACCAGCAGCACCCGGCGGCCGGTCTCGGCCAGAGCAGCACCCAGGTTGATCGTCGAGGTGGTCTTGCCGACACCGCCCTTCTGGTTCGTCATCGACACGATGGTGGCACACTTGGGGCCCGGAGCCGGTGGGGCCGGTTCGGGCAGATCTGGGAACGGCCGGCCGGTGGGCGATGAATCATCGCCTGCCAGGTCATCTCCATCGAACAACCCGTCATCGGCACGTTGGCCATCGTTCATCTGCGTGCTCCTCAATCCTGATCCACCCGACACATACATTAGTCGACATATCGCCTGATGCCGGGTTTCCTGCCCGCCCCAACCGGTCGCCAACAGGCTGTCAAGATGACCGTACCGGCGGCCAGCCAGCCCCGCACTAGCCAGCCGACGCCATCTGGAGGGAACCGGGGACGAACGGCCGGGGTTCTGCCCGGCAGGTGGGTTGCCCGGCCACCGGCCGGTCAGCCGCGAGCCCGGGGGTGGGCGACGGCGAAGACCTCCCGCAGATGATCGACGGTCACCTGGGTGTAGATCTGCGTGGTGGTTACGGAGGCATGCCCCAGCAATTCCTGCACCACCCGGACATCGGCACCGCCGTCGAGCAGATGGGTGGCAAAACTATGCCGCAGGCTGTGGGGAGAGACCGCGCTGGTCGTCAGACCGGCCATCCGGGCCCGGTACTGCATGATCGCCCAGGCAGACTGCCGCGATAGCCGCCGACCGCGGGTATTCAGCAACAGCGCGGGGCTGGATTGGCGAGCGCCGGCCAGCACGACCGGCCGCCCCCGCACCAGCCAGGCCTCCACCGCGGCTCGGGCATAGCTGCCCAGCGGCACCAACCGTTCCCGATCCCCCTTGCCGATGAGCCGCAAGCTCGCCTCGGGATCGCCCAATACCCTGGTCAAATCGTCGACGTCCAGGGCGACCACCTCGCCGATCCGGGCCCCGGTGCCATACAGCAATTCCAGCAGGGCTGCGTCGCGTAGGCCCACCCAACTGTCCCGGTCGACCGCATCGAGCAGTCGCTGTACCTCGTCGATCGATAATCCCTTGGGCAATCTCTTGCCGGGCGAAGGCGGATTGATCTCGGCGGCAGCGTTGTGCGTGACGAGTCCCTCCGCGAAAGCGAAGGCATGCAATGCCCTGATGGCCACCACCGCGCGGGCGACGCTCGCCGGGGCCAACGCGGGATGATCGATATCGCCGCCGGTGATTTCGGCCTGATAGGCGATGATGTCGGCTGGTGCGATCTCCTCCGGGTCGGTTATGCCCCGCGCGATCAGCCAGGTCAGATAGCGGGTCAGATCCTGTCGGTAGGCGGCCACCGTGTGCTTGGACAGACCGCGTTCGACGATCAGATGGTCGAGGAAACCGCGACGCAGCCGGTGCAACCGGGCCGGCTCACTGCTGGCTGCGATCGCGGGCCTCCTTGAGCTCGCGGGCCGGCCACGCGGCGTCTGCGGGGCGCAGTTCGGCCAACCGGTCGGATTGGACAGCCAACGCCAGCGCCAGCGTCCCCGAAACCATGGTCGGGCTCTGCACCCTGCCCGCGTACACCAGATCGACCAGTTCCGTCAGGGATAGCCAGTGCAGGCCCATGTCGGTCTCCTCATCGGTCAGCCGGAAGCCCTCCGGGGCGGCTACCGGGCTCAATCCCCGGGCGAGGAAAACCCGCAATGGCTCCTGCAACCCACCCGGTGAGGTGAACAGATCGACCAGCACTCGCCAGTCGGATGCCGCCAGCCCGGCCTCCTCGGCGAGCTCTCGCTGGGCGGCGATCAGCGCCGGCTCACCGGGCAGATCCAAAACTCCGGCCGGCGGCTCCACCAACCGCATCCCAACGGGATGCCGGTACTGATGCACCACCGCTATCCGGTACTGCTCGTCCATCGCCATCACTGCGACAGCGCCGGTATGGGTGACCCATTGGCGCACCATCCGATCGCCGGTGGGGGTCTGAATGGTCTGCTCGATGAAGTTCTGCACTCGACCGGTGGCCTTCACCTCGGAGGTCACCACCGGCCAGCTTTCAGGCACATCCTGGAGTCCGATCATTGTCCAATTGTGCCCACATCGCCGGTCGGTTTATCAACGGCCGGCGAGCAGACCCCTGGCGGGGAACTCAGGGCCAGCGCAAGGTGGCATCCCAAGGGCGCTGCTTAGTGGTGGCCCGGACCGTGTCCGGTGAGCAGCCCAGCGCGATCAGGAAGATCGCCATCCGGATAAGCACCCCATTGTCGGTCTGCCGGAAGATGGACAGACCCGGCAGATCATCGACATCGGCGGCCAGGTCGAAGGAGTCCATCCGCGAATCGCGGGGCAAGGGGTGCATGATGATGGTCTCCGTGGCGCCGGCTCGCTCCAGGATTGCCCGATTAAGCAGATTGCCCGAGATGTTTGCACTGTTCAACGCCTCCTCGGTCATCCGTTCGCGCTGTACCCGGGTGGCATAGACACAATCCGAGCCGGTCAGTGCATCGAACACCGAAGCGCAACCGATCACCTTGTGCCCGTGGCTGCGAGCGAATTCGGCCACCTTGGCCGGCAACTCCAGACTGGCTGGGCTGAACAGCCGGAAGGTGAGGTTTTCGGCAAGCGACAGCAATTTCATCAGGGAATGCACCGTGCGGCCGTATTTGAGGTCTCCCACGATGGCTACCGTGGCGCCATCGACCTGCCTGCCGCGTTTGGCCAGTTCCGAACTCAGGGTATAGAAATCGAGTAAAGCCTGGCTTGGGTGTTCCCCGGCGCCGTCGCCGGCATTGATGACCGGGACGATCGAGGCGGCGGCGAACTCGGCCACCGATCCCTCGTCGGGATGCCGCACCACCAGCACATCGGAGTAGCCGGACACGACCCGCGAGGTGTCGGCGATCGACTCCCCTTTGGCCATCGAGGAGAAGGTGAAACCCGTCGTGGTAGTCACCTCCCCGCCCAACCGCAGGAAGGCCGATTCGAAGCTCAGCCGGGTTCTGGTACTGGGTTCGAAGAACAGGCTACCCAGCACGGCGCCATCCAGCACGGTGCATACCGAACGACGCTCGGCAATTGGCCGCACCAGATCGGCGAGGTCGAACAGTTTCTGAAGCAGATCGCGATCGAACTGCTGGACACTCAACAGGTGACGACCCGCACCGAAGGCAGGCAGGGATTGGACCTGGTTGGGCATGTGGGCTCCTCGCGATCTGCGGCAGCTGCCGGCTACTGGGGAAACCTAGCACGCGTGACGGGAAGGGACTCATTCCCCGGCCGCGATGGTGAGCAGTTCACGGGCATGGGCCAGACCGGACGTGCTGCCGGTCAGGCCGGCCATCATGCGCGCCAGTTCCGCTTCGCGTTCCGCGCCGCTCAGCAGTCGTAGATCGCTGGTGGTCACCTGCCCGCTACTCGACTTGGCGACCAACCAGTGGGTCTGGCCGAAGGCGGCGACCTGAGCCAGATGCGTGACCACGATCACCTGGGAATGCTTCGCCAGCCTGGCAAGTCGCCGTCCAACCTCGACCGCCACGGCCCCGCCGATACCCGCGTCCACCTCGTCGAAGACGAACACGTGACCCGGGTCGTCGGCTGCCAAAACCACCTCCAGAGCCAACCGGACGCGGGACAACTCGCCACCCGAGGCCACCTTGGCCAATGGTGCCGGCGCCGAGCCCGGATTGGCCGCGAACAGCAGCACCACCTGTTCGGCTCCCCACGGGCCCGGCTCGGCCAGTGGCCGCAATTGGAACTCCAGCCGGGCATCCGGCATCGCCAGGGCCGCCAATTCCTTTCGAACCCGTTCGGCCAGCCGGGTGGCTGCGGTGGCCCGCAGCCCACCCAGTCGCCGGGCTCGATCGGCCAGCAAGTCGTCGAGTCTGACCAGTGCGGCATCCAACTCGGTGATGCGCTGGTCGTCATCCCCCAGCGCGGCCAGCCGGTCGGCGGCCTCGCTGGCCCATCGCAGCACTGCGGCAATGTTATCCCCATATTTCCGGGTCAGCCCGGCCAGTTCGGCCCGGCGCCCAGTAATATATTCCAGCCGCACCGGGTCGGCATCCAGATCGGCCAGGTAGGACGCGACCTCGGCCGCCAGGTCGTTGACCGCCCCGGATAGCGCCTTAGCCCGGGTGGCCAATTCGCCGGCGCGGGGATCAAGCCGGGCGATCCGGGCCAGGTCGTTGCGGGCGATACCGACCAGGCCTACCGCTCCGGGATCGTCCAGGTCGCCCTCATCCGAACCCGATAGCGCGTGACTGATCCGTTCGGCGAGCAGCCGCAGGTCATCGACGGCCTGCAGCCGGGTTGCCTCGGCCGCCAGTTCGAGGTCCTCACCGGGTTGCGGATTCACCCGGGAAATCTCGTCCAGCCCGAACCGCAGCAGCTCGACTTCCCTGGCCCGCTGCTGGGCGTGCCGCACCAGCTCGGCCCGTTCGGTGCGCAAGCTTTCGCGTCTACGGTAGTCATCGCGGTAGGCAGCGAGCAAGGCGATCAATTCGGGGCCGCCGCTGCGATCCAGCAGTTCACGCTGGTGCTCCGGGCTGCCCAGTCGAAGCTGCTCGGATTGGCCGTGGATGGTCACCAATTCAGCGGTGGTGGCCCCCAGCTGGGAGATCGGTGCCTGGACTCCCCCTACGAAGGCCCGTGAGCGACCTGCCGAGCTGATCTGCCTGGCCACCAGCAACTCATCGCCATCGAGTTCGCCGCCCTGCTCGGTGACTCGTTCCGCGACCGGGCCGATATCGGTGAACCGGCCCTCGATCACCGCCCGGCCGGCCCCCTGGCGGACCACCCGGCCTTCGGCGCGTTCGCCCAGCAGCAGGCCGATGCCGCTGACCACCATCGTCTTGCCGGCTCCGGTTTCGCCGGTAACCACTGTCATGCCGGGCGAGGCCGCCAAGGTGGCCTCCGCGATGACACCCAGATTCGTGATCCGCAGTTCCGCCAGCATCACGACCTCCCCGGCCCACGGAAACCGTCGATGTTGAGGTCGAACTTCTTGACCAGCCGGGAGGTGAAGGGCTGTTCCTGCAACCGGGCCACCCGCAGATTGTGGGCGCCCCGCCGTACCCGAACCCGGTAGCCGGGGTCCAGTTCCACGCTGCGGCGGCCATCGCACCAGACCATTGCCCGGGAACTGGACTGGCTGGACAGGGAAAGCTCCACCAGCGAATCGGGATCCAGCACCAGCGGCCTGGCGAACAGGGCATGGGCGGCCATCGGCACTACCAGGAAGGCCTCCACATCGGGCCAGACCACCGGTCCGCCGAGCGAAAAGGCGTAGGCGGTGGAACCGGTCGGGGTGGATACCAAGATGCCGTCACAGCCCCAACGGGATACCGGCAGCCGATCGATCTCCACCAATAGATCCAGCATCTTCTCCCGAGCGGCCTTCTCCAATGACACCTCGTTGATCGCGAACGAGCACCACTGCTGCTGACCGGCCGCATCCAGTACTTCAATGGCCAGCGTGACTCGCTGTTCGACGAAGTAGTTCCGTCCGGCCACCTGGTCAACCAGCTGTTCGACATCGTGGGATTCGAGTTCCGCGAGGAAACCGACATGCCCCAGGTTCACCCCAAGCAGCGGTACCCCGAGTGGCACTACCCGTTCGGCAGCCCGCAGGATCGTGCCATCGCCGCCAAAGACCACCATCAGTTCGAGATCGCCCAGTTCGGAGGCAGCTACTCGATTGATCGGTGGCCGGGATAGCCGCTGCTGCAACTCGGCGATTCGTTCGCCGGTTCCGACGCACACAATTCCGTGGGCCATCATGCCCTGGACGAATTGCACCGCGACATCGACGGCTTCGGGCCGGGCCGGATGCAGCAGGATTCCGATCCGGCGTTCATCGGTCGGTTCTATCTCGAACCCTGCGCTACGGGTCACATCGATCAGCCTACCCAAGGCCGGCCTTCGGGTCGTCGGTTCGCCCACCGCAACGTTCGAAGCAGACGAAGTGTTCCAGGTTACCCGCTGGGCCGGGCAGCGTGCTGTCGGCACGCCAGCCGGGCGCCCAACCGAGCTGGGCGGCAGCCGAGATGACCTGTTTGATGGCATGGGCTCTATCGGCAGCCGAGCGGACCGTACCGCCCGAACCGATCCGTTCACGACCCACCTCGAACTGCGGCTTGATCATCAGCAGCGCGCGGCCTCCCGGAGCGAGCACCGCGAACAGCGGACAGAGCAGCATACGCAGCGAAATGAACGAGACATCGCTGACCACTAGCGAAACCGGCCGATCATCCAGATCTGCCAGCCGCAGCGCACGCAGATTGAGTCCTTCACGCACCCGCACCCTGGGATCGGCCCGCAACGCCGGTGCCAGCTGATCATGGCCGACATCGATCGCGTAGACGATCTGGGCGCCGCGAGCCAACAGTACCTGGGTGAATCCGCCGGTGGCTGCGCCCGCGTCCAGCACCCGTTCGGGTACCGGCAATCCGCTGCCATCCAGTGCCCCGAGCAGTTTGTGCGCCGCCCGGGAGACCCAGGGATCTCGAACCGCTGTCAGTTCATCGCTGGCGCCGACCGGTTGGGATGCCCGGCGAGCCGGGTGACCATTGACCTTGACCGCACCGTTGCGGATCAGTTCGGTGGCCTGGGCACGAGACCTAGCCAGACCGCCCGCGACCAAGGCGGCATCCAGTCGACGCGTCACTGGGGCCGCATTCCAGTTGGCTGGGCGGGTATCGGCCCGCGGGATGACGCCAACACATTCATCAGCGTCTCGTGGGCCGCGCGAATCCGGTCCAGCTGTTCGCCAATCGGAGCAGCGCCGATATCGGTCAGCTCGCGCAGCGCGGCATCCACCAGATGGTTGCCCGTCTGTGGCGGCAGGGCGGCTTGTTCGGTCATTTCAGCAAATCCAATCTATCCAGCGCCGATGTGCAGTCGGCCGCTGGCCGCTGCCAGGAAAGCTGGCAGATCGCCCACAGCGCATCCAATTGCTCATCGACATTGGTCAACGGGCCAGCGCAGCAAATCTGGCCGTTCTGCTGCCAGGCCTCGGCCCGGCCGCACCGCACCCGATCGCCGATCGCCCGGGCCATTCGAGCCGGCTTCAACAGATCGCGCAGATCGTAGCCGATAGCGGTCGGACGCTGCTTGGGGATCGCAGCCACCAGATCATATTTGCCATGGACCCCGGTGAACACCAGGAAGGAATCGATCTGCACATTATTCGCGCCCTCGACGTCGGTATCCAACCGGTCACCGACGAAAACCGGACGGCGCGCCGCCATGCGTCTGATGGTCTCGGTAAGCAACGGTGGATACGGCTTGCCAGCCACCAAGGGGGCGACATCGACGCAGACCTGGACGCAGGCCACCTGAGCACCGGCCCCGGGCACCATGCCCAGGTTGGTAGGCCGGTTGATATCGGTATTGGACGCAAACCAGCGCGCCCCACGCTGAATAGCGAAACAGGCATCGTCCAGCCTAGGGAAATCCATTTCCGGATCGTAGCCCTGCACCACGGCAGCGGGTTGCTCGGTGTGATCGGCCACCAGTTGGAAGCCCACAGCACGTATCTCGTCCGCTAGTGCCTGGGCGCCGCAGACGAGCACCTTGGCACCCGCCGGCAATTCGGCGAGCATCAACTGGGCTATCGACTGGGAACTGGTCACCACATCGGCACGGTGGCACTCGATACCCAGGGCGTTCAAGTGAGCCACCACCACGTCGGCGCTGCGCCCGGCATTGTTGGTCACGAAACCCACCCGGATTCCGGCGGCGCGCAACGCACCGAGCCCCCAGGCTGCCCCCGTGACCGCCTCCGGCCCGAGATAGATCACCCCATCCAGGTCGAACATCGCGCAGTCATAGTCGTCGATGAAGGCCATCAATGCCCCCGCAGGGCTCGATCGACCAGGCCGCCAGGTGCCGCCCCGTTGCTCTGCACCGGATCTTCCGGAATCGGGTCATCGGCTGCTGACTCGCGCCCGGCTTTCTGGTGGGCGGCCGATTCGGGTTCCGCATCCGCCAAGTCGATGACCTCCACTCCCATAATTTCGAACTCGTCGTCGATCTCTTCCGCCGGCAGAGGGCTACCGGCCAGTTCAGCGATCCGGCGAGCACAGTCCAGTTCACCACCAGCATCGTGCGTGGCTGCCGACTCGAACCATCTCCGGGCTGTATCGGTTTGTCCCGCGGTGAACAGCGCCTCGGCATAGGCATAGCGTAATCTGGCCTGGCCACGTCGGCCTCCCCGGCGACTAGCGATCGCATCGGTCAGCAAACGACAGGCCTCGGCCTGCTGCCCCAAGTCTGCCCGGACACCCGCTTCGACCAGGATCACTTCGATCTGCTGGGTGGGGCTCAGCCGGGCCTGCCGGGCGCCGCGCAGGGTGCGCAGCGCGTGTTGTGGTTTGCCTACCGCGCGTTCGCAATCGGCAATCACCGGCAGGTACTCGTCGTTTCCGGTCAGGCGGTGCAGCGCGCGGAATTCGGTCAATGCGGTCGGATAGTCCTCGGCCAGATAGGCGGTTTCGGCGACCGTCTCGCGTACTACCGGGAGTCTGGGCGCCAGACGTCGCGCCACCCGAGCATGCCGGAGGGCCAGTTCAGGGTCCAGATCGATCAGTTCCCCTACGGCCTGCAGGTGCCCGCCGACTCTGGTGGCCAGTTGCCTAGACAGACCACGGAGTTCGGTCCGCACACCATTCGGCAGCCCCGCATCGTCGTAGCCCTCGGGAAGCTCCGGCTCATCCCCGGCCGGTTCCAGCCCAGGCGGCAATCGGCGGGATTCGACACCGCGCGCGGTATCCAGCCGATGCCGGAGATCTCGTCCCTCGGATCGCGATTCGTCTCCCCGGGAATCACTGCGCCCGGCTAGGAGTCGGCCGCGGCCCGTAAACTGGTCGTCTCGGCCGCGGCTGGGACGACCAGCCCGGCGTCGGCTGCCGCGGTTCGCTTTCCCCTGTATGCCGCGGCCGCCTCGGGTCTCCCGGCCCGCCCCGCGTTGCCGGTGCGTACCCTCGTCTTCACTCATGCCAGCAATTGTGCCCGCTCCGGGCCTCGCTGGCATTCCGACTGCCGACCTACGGCAACCTCGGTCAAGGCGATGCCGGCAGAAGGCCACAAATAGCAAACGCCCCCGGGAACTGACTCCAAGGGGCGTTTGAATGTCCGGCGGCGTCCTAGTCTCCCACAGGTTCGCACCTGCAGTACAATCGGCGCTGAAAGGCTTGACTTCCGGGTTCGGAATGGAGCCGGGTATTTCCCTTTCGCAATGACCACCGAAACTCTATGGAGATGTGTCGGAAACGAGGAGAACGAAGCCTCCTACGAGTCCCCGACCGTATCTCGGGAACCACACAGTGGACGCGTAGCACCTTTGTAGGAACAAGCCCTCGGCCTATTAGTATCGGTCAGCTCCATGCGTTGCCGCACTTCCACATCCGACCTATCAACCCGGTGGTCTACCGGGGGCCTTACCAGATTGACTCTGAGGGAACCCTCATCTTGAAGCGTGCTTCCCACTTAGATGCTTTCAGCGGTTATCACTTCCCAACGTAGCCAACCAGCAGTGCTCTTGGCAGAACAACTGGCACACCAGAGGTTGGTCCGTCCCGGTCCTCTCGTACTAAGGACAGCCCTTCTCAAGATTCCTACGCGCGCAGCGGATAGGGACCGAACTGTCTCACGACGTTCTGAACCCAGCTCGCGTGCCGCTTTAATGGGCGAACAGCCCAACCCTTGGGACCGACTCCAGCCCCAGGATGCGACGAGCCGACATCGAGGTGCCAAACCATGCCGTCGCTGTGAGCGCTCGGGCAAGATCAGCCTGTTATCCCCGGGGTACCTTTTATCCGTTGAGTTATGGCGCTTCCACGTGCCACCATAAGATCACTAATCCCGACTTTCGTCCCTGCTCGACATGTCTGTCTCACAGTCAAGCTCCCTTGTGCATTTACACTCGACACCTGATTGCCAACCAGGCTGAGGGAACCTTTGGGCGCCTCCGTTACCTTTTGGGAGGCGACCGCCCCAGTCAAACTACCCATCAGGCACTGTCCCTGATCCAGATAATGGACCTAGGTTAGATAACCAGAACGACCAGAGTGGTATTTCAACGATGACTCCACGATCACTGGCGTGATTGCTTCAAAGTCTCCCACCTATCCTACACAAGTCGTCCCGATCACCAATACCAAACTATAGTAAAGGTCCCGGGGTCTTTCCGTCCTGCTGCGCGTAACGAGCATCTTTACTCGTAATGCAATTTCGCCGAGTTCGCGGTGGAGACAGTGCCCAAATCGTTACTCCATTCGTGCAGGTCGGAACTTACCCGACAAGGAATTTCGCTACCTTAGGATGGTTATAGTTACCACCGCCGTTTACTGGGGCTTAAGTTCAGTGCTTTGCTTGCGCTAACACTTCCCCTTAACCTTCCAGCACCGGGCAGGAGTCAGTCCGTATACATCGTCTTTCAACTTGGCACGGACCTGTGTTTTTGGTAAACAGTCGCTTGGGCGTGGTCTCTGCGACCTTCAGGGCTGTGCACCCCTCCGGTCCCCCTTATTCCGAAGTTACGGGGGTATTTTGCCGAGTTCCTTCACCACGATTCTCTCGATCGCCTTGGTATTCTCTACCTATCCACCTGTGTCGGTTTAGGGTACGGGCGGCTGACAACTCGCTCACGAAGCTTTTCTAGGCAGCATAGGATTACCGAATTCGGCCATAAGGCCTATGCATCATGTTTCAGGCGCACGGAGTACGGATTTGCCTATACTCCACCCTACGCATTTACCCCGGGAAAACCATCTCCCGGTACGGCTACCTTTCTGCGTCCCTCCGCAGCTTGCGTACTACAGGCTTGGGTCGCAGGCTTAGACCGTCTTGGTTCGAAAACCTCCACGATCCTTGCGTGCTTAGCATCACCTGGTTCTGCAGGGTCGTTGTTTCGCCGGTACGGGAATATCAACCCGTTGTCCATCGACTACGCCTGTCGGCCTCGCCTTAGGTCCCGACTAACCCAGGGCAGATTAACTTGACCCTGGAACCCTTGGATATTCGGCGGACGGGTTTCTCACCCGTCATTCGCTACTCATGCCTGCATTCTCACTCGAGTGCCCTCCACGGCTGGGTCACCCCGCCGCTTCCTTGCGCACCCGACGCTCCCCTACCCATCCACACACCTGGACCGCAGTCAGGTAAATGTGCGAATGTCATAGCTTCGGCGGATAACTTGAGCCCCGCTAAATTGTCGGCGCAGAATCACTTGACCAGTGAGCTATTACGCACTCTTTCAAGGATGGCTGCTTCCAAGCCAACCTCCTGGTTGTCAACGCAACTCCACATCCTTTTCCACTTAGTTATCGCTTAGGGGCCTTAGCTGATGATCTGGGCTGTTTCCCTTTCGACTACGAACCTTATCGCCCGCAGTCTCACTGCCGTGCTCTCACTTATCGGCATTCGGAGTTTGGTTGATTTCGGTAAGCTTGTGGGCCCCCTAGACCATCCAGTGCTCTACCTCCGATAAGAAACACACGACGCTGCACCTATATGCATTTCGGGGAGAACCAGCTATCACGGTGTTTGATTGGCCTTTCACCCCTATCCACAACTCATCCGCCCGGCTTTCAACCCAGGTCGGTTCGGGCCTCCACGACGTCTTACCGTCGCTTCACCCTGGCCATGGATAGATCACACCGCTTCGGGTCTAGAGCATGCGACTCAACGCCCTATTCGGACTCGCTTTCGCTACGGCTACCCCACACGGGTTAACCTCGCCACACACCACTAACTCGCAGGCTCATTCTTCAAAAGGCACGCCGTCACCCTTACGGGCTCCGACGGATTGTATGCAATCGGTTTCAGGTACTATTTCACTCCCCTCCCGGGGTACTTTTCACCTTTCCCTCACGGTACTTGTCCGCTATCGGTCACCAAGGAGTATTTAGGCTTAACGGGTGGTCCCGCCAGATTCATGCGAAATTTCAGGGGTTCCGCATTACTTGGGATACCATTCGAGAGAGATCAGCTTACGTGTACAGGGGTTTCACCTTCTGTGCCACAACTTCCCAGAGTGTTTCTACTTGACTGATCTTTTTTGACTCCCCGACCAGATGACAGTCTGATCTGAATGGTCCCACAACCCCGTATGTGCAACGCCTGTCAGCTATCGCACACATACGGTTTGGCCTGCTCCGCGTTCGCTCGCCACTACTTACGGAATCACGGTTGTTTTCTTTTCCTGTGGGTACTAAGATGTTTCACTTTCCCACGTTCCCTCCAACTACCCTATGTGTTCAGGTAGAGGTTGCCGGACATAACTCCGGTATCTTCAGGGTTTCCCTATTCGGAGATCCCCGGATCAGCTTGGTTACCAGCTCCCCGGGGCTTATCGCAGGTTCCTACGTCCTTCATCGGCTCTTGGTGCCTAGGCATCCACCGATTGCACTTAGTAGCTTGTTGTTCTACAAAGATGCTCGCGTCCACTGTGTAGTTCTCAAGATACGGGCGGGTACCAAGCCCGGCCAGCGACTTTCCAGTCCGGCGAACCTGGTCCGCTGAAAGATCGTTGCAACGCAACCGACCCCTCAGGACCCAACAGCGTGCCCGGGCCAATCGACGCGATCTCGAGGTTCCACTCCCTTACGGGTTGTACTGACGAATCTTGTCCGACTGGCTTAATGGTCAATGTTCCACATCAGTTGCCAGTGGCTTCTCGAAACGTTCGTCCGAGCAAGACCACAGATGGACCAGAACAGCTGTGCTGCCTGGCCAATGGCTCCTTAGAAAGGAGGTGATCCAGCCGCACCTTCCGGTACGGCTACCTTGTTACG
>CALHWB010000054.1 GCA_938036835.1 uncultured Propionibacterium sp. | reverse complement strand
GCCATGAGCGCCGGCCAGACCCGGTGTGTGGCCAATCAGGTTGTCCTGGGCCGTCTGCTGAGCGCCCGCCAGATCAGCCAGCCGATCAGGACCAGCACGACCAAGCCGGCGAAAGAACCGAATAGCGCCCCCAGAGCCGCGGTGACGACCTTAAACGCGACGATCGCCAGAACGATTCCCACCAGATACCGAACTATGTGGCTCATGATTGCTCCCTAGATGACCTACGCCAGCAAGCAAAGCCGACCGGCACCGCGATTCCAAGACGACCACACGTTTCCAGGGTACCGGACCCGATCCTCCCCGAGTCGTCCCCCAGCGGCGAACCCGCCCGATCGGGGTCATCGGGTGGGCAACTGGCCAGCACGAACCCGGGCCCCCTTCGCCTGTGCCGTCCGGCGCAGGGCCGCCTGGAAGGCCAGCATCCGTCTGGTCAGTTCCTCGTCACCGCTGGCCAGGATGCGCACCGCGAGCAGGCCGGCGTTACGGGCGTTGCCGATAGCAACCGTCGCCACCGGCACCCCGGCCGGCATCTGCACGATCGACAACAGGGAATCCATGCCATCCAGATAGTTCAACGGCACCGGGACCCCGATCACCGGCAAAGGGGTCAAGGCGGCCAGCATCCCGGGTAGATGGGCCGCGCCACCGGCACCGGCGATGATGCAACGCAGACCCCGGTCATGCGCATGACGCCCGTAGTCAACCAGTTCCTCGGGCATACGGTGCGCAGACACCACGTCGGCCTCATAGCCAATCTCGAACTCGGCCAGGGCCTCGGCTGCCGGGCGCATGACCGGCCAGTCGGAATCCGATCCCATGACGATGCCAACCGGTGGCTGGTTCATCATTTCTTCCCCGCTACGCCCATGAGTTGGTGTGCCGCGCGCCTGGCCCTCGCCAGTACCTCATCGGGGTCGGCACCCAGGCAATTGACATGCCCCACCTTGCGACCGGGACGCACCTGCTTGCCGTACAGTTCGACCCGCAGTCCTGGATCCTGGGCGAAACAGGGCACGAGCCCGCTGGTCAGATCGGTCGCCCGGCCCCCAAAGATGTTGACCATCGCGCAGCAGGCGACCGACATCCCGGGATCCCCCAGCGGCAGACCGAGCACAGCTCGCAGATGGTTCTCGAACTGGCTGGTGCGGGCACCGTCGATCGTCCAGTGCCCGGTGTTGTGTGGGCGCATGGCCAGTTCGTTGACGACCGCCTCGCCGGTGCGGCGCTGCATGAACTCGACCGCGAGCACCCCGGTCACCTTCAGGGCCGCGGCGATGCCCAAACCCAGGTCGGTGATCCGTGCTGCCTGGTCGGCGGACAGCCCGGGTGCCGGGGTGATGGTTTCGCGGCATACCCCGTCCCGCTGGTTGGTCTGACTCACCGGATAGGTGACCATCTGCCCGGACGGCGCACGCACCACGATGATCGACAGCTCCCGAACGAAATCCACATACTCCTCGGCAATGATCCGCACCGGCTCACCGGCCGATTCCGGCCGGTGAGCCAAGAAGGGCAGTTCGGCCTGCTCGGGGCCGGTCAGTTTCCAGACCCCATGGCCGTCGTAGCCGCCCCGGCTGGCCTTGGCGATGATCGGCCAGCCCTGTTCGTCGCCGAACCCTCGTAGCGCCGCGGCATCCGGACAGTACCGCCAGGCAGGCGCCGGTACGGCAAGCTCACGGGTCAATCGCTGCCGCATGAGCAGCTTGTCCTGCGCATATTGCAGGGCCTGGGGCCCCGGCCGGAAACAGCGCCCGGCGGTGGCCAGTTCGCCCAACAGCCTGGTCGGCACATGCTCGTGATCGAAGGTGATCACATCGCAGCCGGCGGCGAAGCCCGCCAGTGTGCTCGCATCGGCATAGTCGCCGACCGTGACATCGGCGAATACGCGCGCCGCACCGGTACCGGGGGTCTCGGCTAGCAGTCTCAACTCGATCCCCAACGCGGTGGCGGGAGCATACATCATCCGGGCCAGCTGGCCACCGCCGATGACTCCCACGGTTGGGCTGGTGGCAGTACTCACCGGGCCAGCCTAGCCACCCGCGGCGCCGGCCCCGGGCGGCCACAGCACCTTCGCTGAGATATCGCCAGCACCGGCATGAACCCGGCCGGCACAATCCGGTTATGCATTCATGACCACGAGACGAGCAGGCGATAGCCTGCCGGACGAACCTCCCAGCGTTGTCCGGACGTGAAATGATGGCCATATGACCACGCATATCGTCACAATGGGTGGTGGCGGATTCTCGATGACCAGCGACAGTTCGGCCACCAACCTGGACCGCTACCTGGTTGAGTTGACCGGAAAACGAGCACCGCTGGTCTGTTTCATTCCTACCGCCTCGGCGGATGATCCGACCTATATCCATCGTTTTCTGACCGCCTACGCCGCGCTGGGGGTGCGGACGATGGTCCTGACGCTGTGGTCGGATGCCGCAGCCTCGGTGGCCCGGTTGGATCAAGCCGATCTGGTGGTAGCCGGTGGTGGCTCGACGGTGAATTTGTTGGCGCTGTGGCGAGCCCATGGCGTGGATCAGGTGCTGGCCCGGATGGTCGCGAGCGAACGCCGAGTGGTGCTTGCCGGGCAGTCGGCGGGCGCCAGCTGCTGGTATAGCGGCTACCTCACCGACTCCTTCGGCGATCTGCGGCCGATGCTCAACGGCCTGGCCGTGCTGCCCGGCAGCTTCTGCCCCCACTGGAGCGGTGAACCGCAACGCCAGCCTGCCTATACCGATGCGGTGGCCGACGGCTCCCTGCCCGGCGGCTACGCGGTTGAGGATGGCGTCGCACTGCACTGGCTGGACGGTGACCTGACGAGTGCGGTCGCCGAACGCTCCGGAGCCGGGGCGTGGAGTCTCGCGGCCAGCGATGAACCCGCCAGCGGCGGAGTGATCATTCAACCGCTGCCGGTCGAGGTGCTCTGATCGCGCTGCTGCCGGGTCGCCGCAGCGATGCATGGTGGGCCTGCTCCCGCCAGCCAGGCTCCGCCGGCGATCCGGCGTCCCCGGACCGCCGGCGGTCAGCGCAAATGCACCACATCCCCGACGGGGAAGGTTTCCACTCGACCGGCGATCTCGACCAGCAGTTCCCCATGCGGGCCGATACCCACCGCCCGGCCCGTGACGCTGGCCGAGTCCGGTGCCTGCCGGTCGAGATATACCCGCACTTCGCGGCCGATGGTTTGACAGGAACGCGCGAACTCGGCCGATAGGTCCTCGCCGGCATCCCAGCGGTCCACCAACTCGGCAAGCCGGTCGAGGATGGCTGCGATGAGCGCTTCCTTATCGATCGACAGCCCGGCGACCAGCAGGCTGGTCGCCTGCGGGGTCGGCAATTGTCCGGCGGTCATTGCCAGGTTGATCCCCCAGCCGCACACGGCCGCGTCCCCCTGGGGTGTGTTGACCAGTTCGCACAGGATGCCGCAGATCTTGCGGTCGTCGATCAGGGCATCGTTCGGCCACTTCAATCCGACCCGCTCACCCCCACCCAGCTCACGCAGTGCCCCGGTCACGGCCACCCCGACCAGCAGCGACAGCCAACCCCAGGTGCTGGTCTGCCGGCTGGGACGCAGCAGTATCGACATCGCAACCGAAACCCCCGGCGGCGACTCCCAGACCCGCTCGAACCGGCCCCGGCCCGCAGTCTGCTGATCGGCCACCAGTACCATCCCGGCCGGCTCGCCGGCCCGGGCGGCCGCTGCCAGATCGGCATTGGTGGAGCCAGTGGCCGACACGCAGCGTACCTGCCATCGGCGGGGATCATTCAGCAGTTCGGTAATCCGGACCGGATCGGTCGGCTGGCAGCTGATCATGATCGAAGCCTAGAACCCGGTTTTCCAGCCGGCGATCCGGGCCCGGTGCAAAGCCGATCGTTTCCCCGTCCGCCGGCCCGCACCTAGCCAGTCGCTGGCCGCTGGTGGCCCGCAGGCCGGCACCGCTACCCGGCGGACGGACCCGCCAGAGGCCTGTGCAACGGCAGCAGGGCAGCCACGACCGGCATGGGCGGGCCTGCTCCGCCCGCGACGAGCCCACCGGCGATCGGATCGGACGAGTACCGTCAACCACGACCGGACAGTGCTTGTTGTGACTATGTTGTCGGGTATGGGGCCCGATCTGAGTTCAACCGCCGGCAAGCTGGCTGACCTGGGTAACCGCGTCGAGCAGGCCATCCATTCAGCCAGCACACAGGCGGTGGAGAAACAGCATGCCCGCGGTAAGATGACCGCCCGCGAGCGCCTTCAGTCGCTGCTGGACGAGGGCAGCTTCACCGAGATGGACGAATTCGCCCGGCATCGCAGCACCGCCTTCGGCATGGCTGGCAAGCATCCCTACGGCGATGGCGTCATCATCGGCGTGGGAGCCATCCACGGCCGGCCGGTCTGCGTGTTCAGCCAAGACGTCGGCGTCTTTGGGGGTTCCCTGGGTGAAGTCTACGGCGCGAAGATCGCCAAGATCATCGATTTTGCCACCACCACCGGATGCCCGCTGATCGGCATCAACGAGGGTGGCGGTGCCCGCATCCAGGAGGGCGTGGTCGCCCTGGGAGCCTACGGCGACATCTTCCACCGCAATGTGCTGGCCTCCGGGGTGATCCCGCAGGTCAGCCTGATCATGGGGGCTGCCGCCGGTGGCCATGTCTACTCCCCCGCCCTGACCGATTTCATCGTCATGGTCGATCAGACCAGCCAGATGTTCATCACCGGTCCCGAAGTGATCAGGGCGGTCACCGGCGAGGACGTGTCGATGGAGGAATTGGGCGGCGGGCGTACCCACAACAGCCGGGCCGGCAACGCCCACTACCTGGCCGCCGACGAGGCCGATGCCCTGGAATATGTGCGGGAACTGATCACCTACCTGCCCCAGAACAATCTGGAGGACGCCCCGGTCTATGAGTTCGCCGAGATCGCCGATCTGGACTTCACCGATCACGACCGGACCCTGGACAAGCTGATTCCCGATAATCCAGCCCACGCCTACGACATGCACGATGTGATCCGCACCGTGCTGGACGATGACGAGTTCCTGGAGATCATGTCGCTGTACGCACCAAACATCGTCTGCGGTTTCGGCCGGATCGAGGGTCGCTCGATCGGCATCGTGGCGAACCAGCCCATGGTGCTGGCCGGCTGTCTGGACACCCGGGCCGCCGAGAAGGCCGCCCGATTCGTTCGCACCTGCGATGCGTTCAACATCCCGGTGCTCACCTTCGTCGATGTCCCCGGTTTCCTGCCTGGGGTCGAACAGGAACACGATGGCATCATCCGGCGGGGCGCCAAACTGATCTACGCCTATGCCGAGGCATCGGTTCCTCTGCTGACCGTGATCACCCGAAAGGCCTATGGCGGCGCCTATATTGTGATGGGTTCCAAGCATCTGGGGGCCGACATCAACCTGGCCTGGCCGACCGCTCAGATAGCGGTGATGGGAGCGGAAGGAGCCGTAAAGGTGCTGTACCGCAGGGAGTTAGCGGCCGTAGACGATCCCGATAGCAAAGCCATCGAGTTGGCGGACGAATACAACCGTACCCTGGCCAACCCCTATATCGCGGCCGAGCGCGGCTACGTCGATCAGGTGATCTACCCGCACCAGACCCGTTCGCAGGTCATCCGATTCCTACGACTGCTACGCACCAAGCGGGAAGCCCTACCGCCCAAGAAACATGGGAATATTCCGCTGTGACTGGGTTCCAGATCCAGCGCGGACGACCCGGCGAGGCGGAACTCGCCGCGGTCATGGTGGTGTTGGCGGTCGAGCTGGCGGCCCCGGGACCGGCCAGGCCCAACACCGATCGGCCGATGGCCGGTGGGTGGAACTCCTATTGGCGACGTGTGCGGCAGCCTTTCGTGTATGGGCCGGAGGCCTGGCGCGGCAGCCTACGATGACCGGGCCGGGCAACGGCCGACCCGGCATCCGGCCGCAGGCCAGCCCCGGCCGCGGCTACCGATGGCGGTATACCGCATGGCAGTTCTCCGGTGAGACTATGCGAGCCACTAGCATGGAGGCGTGCCGAAACCTGCTTGCATTCTGCAACCTCATCGGGTTGTGCTGGGGTCCAGCTCACCGGCCCGACTGCAAACCCTGCGGCAGGCCGGTCTAGACCCGGTGGTCATCGAACCCAAGGTGGACGAGGAGTCGGTGCATCTGCCGGGCGCTCCCGAACTCACCGCCGAACTCGCCCGGTTGAAGGGCGAATCCGTGCTCTCGGGATTGCCCGCAACCGGTCTGCTCACCGAAGGGCCGCTGGTGTTGCTGGCCTGCGACTCTATGCTGGAAATCGAAGGCCGGGTGCACGGCAAGCCCGGCACTCCGGAGGCTGCCATCGTGCGCTGGTATCGCATGCGGGGCCGCCAGGGGCTGTTGCACACCGGGCACTATGTCGCCTTGGTGAACGGCCCGGACGAGGTGCGCCATCAGGTGCGGGTCGCCGAGACCGGGGTCACCTTCGCCGACCTCACCGATGCCGAGATCGCCGCCTACGCAGCCACCGGAGAGCCTCAACGGGTGGCCGGCGGGTTCACCATCGACGGCTTCGGCGGCGCATTCGTGACCCGCATCACCGGGGACCCGCACAATGTGGTCGGCATCTCGCTGCCGCTGGTGCGCCAGATGCTGTTGGATCTCGGGGTCGCCTGGCACGGACTGTGGCGTGATGCCTAACCCCGAACCAACCGTTACGGCATTCCTGGCCTGCGGCCCGTCAACAGCCACCCCGCCACGGGCGACAGGCGGCAGGGTGGCTGGGCCGTTGACGCGATTCCCGGGCACGCCTAAACTCGCCTAAGCCACAGCAGAAGAACGGTTCAGCCGCAATAGCCTAAGGCCATCGAACGGCGATGGGATCCCCCGCCGAAGGGGGTCCGGCTGTTCTTCTTCGTTTGCCCAACGAGGGGATCAAACATGGGACTCGGCGGTTTCGACCTGGGATCATTCGCCTTGACCGGCCGGGTGGCCATCGTGACCGGCGGCAATACCGGGCTCGGGCAGGCCTACAGCGTGGCGCTGGCTAGGGCCGGCGCCGATGTCTTCGTCCCCAGCCTGGCCCCCGACGACGGCCAGACCGCTGCCCTGGTGGCCGCAGCCGGCCGGCGGTTTGAGTACCTAGCAGCCGACCTCGCCGAACCCGGGGTACCCCAACGGGTGGTGGATGCCTGCCTGGCCGGATTCGGCCGCATCGACATCTTGATCAACAACGCCGGCATATGCCTGTTGGACGACGTCGAAGGCTTTGGCCGCGACAAATGGGATCCAATGGTGGCGCTGAACCTGACCGCGGTCTTCGAGATGAGTCACGCGGTCATACCGGCCATGCGCGCCCAGGGCCACGGCAAGATAGTGAACATCTGCTCGCTGTTTTCCTTCCTGGGCGGGCGGTCCTCCCCGGCCTATGCCGCCACCAAGCACGCCTTGGCCGGGTTAACCCGTGCCTACTGCGACGAGTTGGCCGCCGACGGCATCCAGGTCAACGGGCTGGCACCGGGCTACTACGCGACCGCGATCACCGCACCGACCAGAGCCGACCCAGCGGCCGCCCGGCGCGTACTAGACCGTATTCCGGCCGGCCGTTGGGGCGAGCCGGGCGACCTGATGGGGCCGGTGGTGTTCCTGTGCAGCGATGCCTCGAACTACGTGAACGGGCAGTTGCTGGTGGTCGACGGCGGATACCTGGTGCGATGACCGGCGACGAACGACTCCTGATCGGCATAGATGGCGGCACCCAAAGCACCAAGGTGCTGGCCTTCGACGTCTCGGGACGCGTCATCGCCCAAGGGGTGTGCAGGCTGCGTCCAATGGCGATGCCGGGCCCGGGCCGGTTCGAGCACCCCGATGACGATCTATGGGACTCGCTGCGGACCGCCTCGCGGGCCGCAATGGCGCAGCTCGGCGAACGCGTTCGCGATGTGGCCGCGGCGGGCCTGTGCAGCATCCGATTCTGCCGTGCGCTGCTGCGCGGCGACGGCAGCCTGGCGGCCCCGGTCCTGAGCTGGATGGACGAGCGGGTCGGCCAGCCGCAGCCACCTACCCCGGGGGTCGAATGGGTGACCGCGGCTTCGGCCTATCTGACAGCCAGGCTGACCGGCCGGGTGATCGATTCGGCGGCCAACTACGCCGGCATCTGGCCCATCGACCGCACCACCTGGGATTGGACACACGATGCCGGGCGCCTGGCCGGGATGGGCCTGCGCCCCGAGGGACTCGCCGAGCTGGTGCTGCCCGGGGAGGTGCTCGGCCGGATCACCACCGCCGCCGCCCGGGCCACCGGCCTGCCGGCCGGGATACCGGTGGTGGCCACCGCGAACGACAAGGCAGTGGAGGCCCTGGGCAATGGCCTGCTAGACCCTGACCAGCTGATGCTCTCACTGGGTACCTATATCGCGGCGCTGCGGCCGGCGACCGCACACCTTCCCGACGGCCCCGATCGCTGGACCAATTTCGCCTGCCTGCCGCACCGCTATCTAGACGAGAGCAGCGGCATCCGGCGAGGCCTGGCCACCCTGTCCTGGTTGCGTGACCTGGTCGGCACGGAACTATCGCAGCGTGCGGCCACGGCCGGGGTGGCCAGCGAGGAGATCATGAACCGGGCCGCCGCGCAGGTGCCTCCCGGATCGCGGGGCCTGCTGACACTGCTCGATTGGCTGGCGCCCACCGACCAGCCGCAACGGCGGGGCGGAATGATCGGTTTCGATGCCCGGCACGGTTGGCCCGAGATGTATCGCTCGATCCTGGAAGGCATCGCGTTGACCATGCGACAGCGCACCGAAGCGCTGCTGGCCGCCGCGAACCGCAAGGCAACCTCGATACTCGTTGCCGGGGGCGGATCGGCCAGCGATCCGATGATGCAGATCGTCGCCGATGTCTTCGAGCTGCCAGCCAGCCGCACCGCGGTGACCAGCGGTGCCGGCCTGGGCGCGGCCATCTGCGCAGCGGTCGCGGCCGGGATCCATCCGGATTTTCGGCAGGCCGTCACCGCCATGGTGCACCCGGGTGCCACCTTCCACCCGGTACCCGATGCGGTTCGGATCTACCGCAGGCTGCTGCCGGTCTATACCCGGCTGCCCACCGAATTGGACGCAACCCTGCACCGGTTGCATGACCTTGGATTGTGAGGAACGATGCCGACCCGCGCTCAGATCGCCGACCGGCTGACGGAACTGCTCGGCCCGGGCAATGTCGAAACCGAGGAAGCCGAACTGCGTCGCAGCAGCATCGACCGGTACCGCAAGTATCAGGACATCCATCAGGTCTATGTGCTGCCGACACCGGCGGCAGTCGCCTACGCCAACAGCACCGCGGATGTCGCCGCCGTCCTAGGCTATGCGAACGCCAATCGCATAAATGTGGTGCCCCGGACCGGGCGCAGCGCCACCGAAGGGGGCTTGGAGACCGCGTTGCCCGACAGCATCGTGCTGGATGGCTCCCGGATGAACCAGATCGTCTCAATCGATGCCGAGAACATGCAGGTCAGCGTCCAGTGCGGGGTATGCCTACAGGATCTGGAGGATCTGCTGCGCGCCCGAGGCCTGACCACCGGGCATTCGCCCCAGTCAAAACCACTAGCCCAGTTGGGCGGGTTGACGGCTACCCGCAGTATCGGGCAGTTGTCCACCCTCTACGGGGGGATCGAGGACATGGTGGTCGGCTTGGAGGCGGTGCTGCCCGACGGCCGGGTCTGCCGGATCAAGAACGTGCCCCGCCGCGCCGCGGGGCCAGACATCCGCCATATCGCGATCGGCAACGAGGGAACTTTGTGTTTCATCACCGAGGTGACGTTGCGGCTGTTCAGGTTCACCCCGCAAACCACCCGATTCCTCGGTTACCGGGTGCCCGGCATGGCGGCCGGGTTTCGCATCCTCCGCGAGGTGTTGACCGCGGGCCTGCGTCCCGCGGTGGCCCGGCTCTACGATCCCGATGATGCCCGGATCAACTTCGCGCCGGTCGCCGCCGGAAGATGCGTGCTGATCTTCTCCGCAGAAGGCAACCCGCACATCGTGACCGCCACCATCGCCGCCATCGAGGAGATCGTCGCCCGGCACCCGGAAGTGACCGGTTTGCCGGCGGACTACTTCGCGGACTGGTTCGCCAGACTCAACTGGGGCCCGGCCCAAATCGAACAGGAACGCCGGGAGATCCGCGAAACCGGCGAGATCGGATTCACCACCGAGGTGTCGGGATCGTGGTCGGTGATCAACGACATCTACCAAACCACCGTGGACCGGGTGCGGGCCGAGACAGCCAATCTGCTGTGGATCGGCGGGCATTCCTCGCACAGCTACCAGACCGGCACCAACATCTATTTCGTCTACTACTACAGGGTGGCTTGCCCACCCGAGGAGGAGGTCGCCCGCTACCATGAGCCGATCAACGCCATCATCTGCGAGCAGGCGCTGAGGTTGGGCGGCTCCATCGTCCATCACCATGGCATAGGAAAGGCGCGAGCCGCCTGGACGCGGGCCGAACATGGTTCCGCCTGGCCGCTGTTGCACGGGCTGAAAACCGCATTCGACCCGAACGGGATCATGAATTCCGGGACGATCTTCCCGATTGAGTAACCGAGGACCCGACCATGAACATCTTAAGAACCATCCGACCGATCGCTTTCTGGCCACCGGTCCTGCTGTTCCTCGCGGCCTGCGTCTACAACTTCGTGAATCCGGGCGGGTTCACCACCATGATAGGCGCGGCCAACGACTGGCTGATCGGCAACATGGCCTGGGCTTTCAGCCTGGGGGTGCTGGCCATGCTGGGAATCGTCGTCTGGCTGATGACCTCGAAATTCGGCGATGTGCGCATCGGTGGCCGCGAGGCGGTCCCGATGCTGGACAACTTCCGCTACTTCTCGATCACTCTAACCTCGATAATCGCAATCGGGTTGCTGCTGTGGGGCACCTCGGAGCCGCTGTATCACTACACCGCACCGCCCGAATCGCTAGGTATCGAGCCCAAATCACCCCAGGCAGTGGTGTTCGCGGTCTCGACGATGTTCACCCATTGGAGTTTCCTGCCGTTGGCCATCTATGCGGTGCCCTCGATCATGTTCGCCTTCGCCTTCTACAACATGCGCAAGCCCTACTCGATCGCCAGCACCCTAACTCCGGTCTTCGGCGACCGGGTGCTGGGTCGCTGGGGGCAGGGGCTGGATGCCATCGTCATGTACTCCCTGATCGCCGGCATGTCGGCCTCGCTGGCCAGCGGCATCCTGGTCATCGGTGGCGGGCTGACCTATCTCACCGGCTGGCAGGCGGGACTGTTCATGTGGGCGGTGGCCGATATCGCGGTGGTCGTCACGTTCGTGATCAGCTCGATCACCGGGCTGTTCAACGGTATCCGCCGGCTTTCAGAGATCAACACCGTCTTCTTCATCGGGCTGTTCGTCTTCGTGTTCGTCGTGGGACCGTCCTTCTTCGTGCTCAACCTCGGGGTAGAAGGCCTAGCGGACAACCTGGCCACCTTCTTCCCGAAGGCCATGTTCACCGGCGCCGCCGCCGACGATCCCTGGGCCGGCTGGTGGACGATGTTCTACTGGTGCAACTGGTTATCCTGGGCGCCGATATCCGGCATCTTCCTGGGCCGGATCTCCTATGGCCATACCATCCGCAAGGCGCTCACCGTCCAATTCGTCCTGCCCGCGGTATTCAACATCGTCTGGATCGGCATCTTTTCTGGTGCGGCCATCAAGCTGGACCAGGAAACCGGTGGGGCGCTCACCGCCAAGGTGGCCGACGGTCCCGAATACGCCGTCTACGAGTTCCTGTCGCACTATCCGCTGGCCGGGCTGCTCATCCCGGTATTCCTGTTCGTCACCTTCCTGTCCTATGTCACCGGTTCGGACGCCTACACCACCACGATCGGCGGCATGTCCACCACCGGCATCTCCCCATCCTCGCCCGAGCCGCCGCGGCTGATGAAGATCTTCTGGGGTGGCCTGATCGGTCTGGTGGCCTGGATCATGCTGGCGGCTACCGGCGGGGCCGATGGGGTCAAGATGCTGTCCAATCTGGGTGGCCTACCCGCGCTGATCCTCGAATCGCTGATGGTCGTCTCGCTGATCAAAGTGGCCAGCAATCCGGTGAAGTACGACGTCCGCAAGCAGGACTATGACCCCGACGGGGTACCCATCAAGTCGGTCGCCCAGCCGGCCACCATGTCCGAGGAGGATGTCATGGCCCGGTTCGCCGATCCCGGTGATCCATCGGTCGCACCAGAGCCAGCGGCAGCCGAAACACCGCCGGTCGCCGACCGGCGGTCCGCGTCCACGGCCGCCTCGACCTGACCCGAGCGGCGGTGCACCCCGACGATCCGGATGCCGGGGCGACGGCTGATCCGCGGTTGCCCCGCGTCCGGCGACGGCCGGGCGATCAGCGCGGCAGCCCATCCAACACGACATTCACCGGATTGGCCAAGGCCACCTCAATCTGGGCCAAGTCCCATTCCGGGATGCCGTCGGGTAACGCCGTGAGCGGCCACCAGGCGACCTCGCTCGACTCATCATCCCCTACCCGGGGCGCGCCATCGACCCAACGTGCCCGCACGGTATGGGCCAGGTAGCTGGAAACGTCGCCGTTCGAGTAACGCACCGGCCCGGTCACGGCCACGGCCACCAGCCGGTCCACGGCGATCCGGACACCGGTCTCCTCCAGGCATTCCCGGATCGCGGCCTCGACCACCGTCTCGCCAGGCTCCATGATGCCCTTGACCGGAGTCCAGCGGCCGTTGTCGCTGCGCCGCACCAGCAGTACCTCGGTGGGTTCGGTCGGCGGCCGCAACACCACAGCCGCCACCCCGGGCAGCCAAAGGGGAGCATGCCCGACCTTGGCGCGCAGGGCCAACACGAAATCAGGAGTCGGCATATCGCCCAGCCTAGGCCATCCGCCTATCGACCCGAAGCGGCACGGCACCGGCCGACCCGAGCACCCGATGCCGATCGGATCGGCCCGGGATGCCGGGAGCGCGCACCCCCACGTCTTAGCCGATGCCCGAAACCACCGGCCGGCCATGTCCACCGGACCGGCCCAGGCCATCCACCGTCATGGCGAGGAAACTGGCCCTAGACTCCCGAACATGACGATCACCAAGTTGCTGGTGGCCAATCGCGGCGAGATCGCGGTTCGAGTGATCCGGGCGGCCCGCGATGCCGGTATCCCCAGCGTCGCGGTCTATGCCGATTCCGATGCCGCTGCCCTGTTCGTCCAATTGGCCGATGAAGCCTTCGCGCTGGGCGGCGCGACACCCGCCGAAACCTATCTGGACCAGGCCAAGCTGCTGAACGTGGCCGTCCGCAGCGGTGCCAATGCGATACACCCCGGCTACGGCTTCCTTTCCGAAAACGCGGCCTTCGCCCAGGCCGTGCTGGACGCCGGGCTGATCTGGATCGGACCACCGCCGGCGGCGATCGAGGCGCTCGGTGACAAGGTTCAAGCCCGCAAACTGGCCCAGCAAGTGGGTGCCCCGCTGGTGCCCGGCACCACCGAGCCGGTGGCCGACGCCGACGAGGTGCTTGCCTTCGCGGCCGAGCATGGCCTGCCGATTGCGATCAAGGCCGCCTTCGGCGGCGGCGGACGCGGACTCAAGGTGGCCCGCCGCGCGGCGGAGATCCGGGAACTGTTCGATTCGGCGACGCGCGAGGCGGTGACCGCCTTCGGCCGCGGTGAATGCTTCGTCGAACGCTATCTGGACCGGCCCCGGCATGTCGAAACCCAATGCCTGGCGGATCGGCACGGCAACGTCGTCGTGGTGTCGACACGAGACTGTTCGTTGCAGCGCCGGCACCAGAAGCTGATCGAAGAAGCCCCGGCGCCCTTCCTCACCCCCGATCAACAGGCCAGGCTGTACGAATCCTCCCGTGCCCTGCTCAAGGCGGCCGGCTATGTCGGTGCCGGCACCTGCGAGTTCCTGGTAGGCACCGACGGGACCATCAGTTTCTTGGAGGTGAACACCAGGCTACAGGTTGAGCATCCCGTCACCGAGGAGGTCACCGGCTGGGATCTGGTGCGCTGGCAGTTCGACATCGCCGATGGCGCCCGGCTGCCCGATCAGGATCCCGAGGTGCGCGGGCACGCCCTTGAACTGCGCATCAACGCAGAGGATCCGGCCCGCGGGTTCATGCCCGCACCCGGCGTCCTGACCCGCTATCGGCCGCCCAACGGCCCGGGAGTTCGCATGGACGAGGGCTACCGTCGGGGTATGAGCATTCCGGGCGCCTTCGACTCGCTGATCGGCAAGCTGATCGTCTGGGGCGCCGATCGCGAACAGTGCCTGGCCCGGGCCCGGCGGGCGATCGACGAGTTCCTGCTGGACGGGATGCCCACGGTCTTGCCCTTCCACCGGCTGGTGCTGAACGATCCGGCCTTCACCGCCCCCGATGGCCGCTTCGGGGTGTTCACAAGCTGGGTGGAGACCGAGTTCTCCGGCGAGATCCAGCCGTATGGCGGTGAACTCGGCGAACCGGACGAGCAGACTCCCAGCCGGGTGGTAGTGGTTGAGGTCGATGGCCGACGCCTTGAGGTGAAGGTGCCGGCCAACCTCGGTGCCCAGACCGAACCGGTCAAACCGAAGAAACCGGTCAGGCGGGCCCGGGGCGGCAAGGTCGCCGAGGCCTCCGGCGACGAACTGACCTCCCCGATGCAGGGTACGATCGTCAAGACCGCCGTCGCCAACGGCGATGAGGTGACCGAGGGCGATCTGGTGGTGGTGTTGGAGGCCATGAAGATGGAGCAGCCGATCAGCGCGCACCGCACAGGCGTGATCGCCGGACTGGTTCCGGCCGGCACCGTCCTGGGCTCGGGCGAGACGATCTGCCGCATAGTGGGCGCCTGAGCCCTCGTCTAGCAGACTGGAATGTCTTGAGCATTAGGGCACCCGGGCTCACTGCGGGCACCGCGTGCCAGCCCGGCGAACCGGGTTCCCCGTCGCCGGTATCACGAATCGACCGGCCCGAATACGATCCGCCGTGGGGATCCCGATGACCGCCGATACCGGCTGGCGGGGGCATGCGGTGCTCCAGATCGGCGTGCCGCCCCTGGAATCTTGGATCGTGGCCCGCACCAGACACTACGACGCCCGGTTCGTCAGCGACGATCCGCGATTCCAGCACGCCCACATCACCATACTCGCGCCCCTGCACCGCTGGGACGAAGCCGCGCTGACCGAACTGGCGCGGTCTACCCGGCCGTTCGACTTCACGCTGAACGAGCTCGCGGTCTTCGCCGATGGCTGTGTGTACCTGCGTCCCGAACCGGAAGCCGTCTTCCGCCGCCTGACCGCGGCCGCCCAGGCAGCCCACCCGGACGTGGTCCCTTTCGGCGCTCCCACCCCGGTACCGCACCTCACCCTAGACCGGCTAGCCGCGGACGTCACCTTGGCCTCGACCCGAGTCCTGCTGGCCGGGATGCTGCCGGCCCGGTGCCGGGCCGAGGCGCTGGAACTGGTCTGGTATCAGACCGGAAATTGTCATCTGATCCGGCGTTGGGCATTCGGCCAGGCCCAGGACACCGCATAGCCGCCGGGCCGCGGGTGGCGGGCGGCTCAGTCCTTCGGCTTTAGCTGATCGGCCCGGTCACCGGGTAGCGCCCGCTGGACGCTGGCCAACTGGCTGTAGTACCGCCAGCGCTCGTCCGCGTCCGCCTGGGCAAGCGCAAACAGGTGGGCGGCGCGTTCGGGATCGGACCGTTTCAGCATCGCATAGCGGACCTCGCTGGTCATGAAATCGGCTACCGAACCGACCGGGGCCTTCGAGTCGAGATGCAGCGGTGTGCCGTTTTCGTCCTCGCTCGGCCGGAAACGATACAGCGGCCAATAGCCGGTGGCGACCGCGGCGGCCTGATGGCTCATCGAGGTGGCCAGGTCGATGCCGTGCGCGATACAGGTCGAGTAGGCGATCACTAGGCTAGGGCCATCCCAGGCCTGAGCCTCGAGCAATGCCCGGACCGTCTGCTGCTGGTTGGCGCCCACCGCGATCTGGGCGACATAGACGTTGCCGTAGGCCTGGGCGATCATGCCGAGATCCTTCTTCGGCGAGCCCTTACCGGCGGTGGCGAACTTGGCTGCCGCACCCCGTGGGGTGGCCTTGGATGCCTGCCCGCCGGTATTGGAGTAGACCTCGGTGTCGAGCACCAGCACATTGACGTTGCGTCCCGAACCCAGCACGTGGTCGAGCCCGCCATAGCCGATGTCGTAGGCCCAGCCGTCCCCGCCGATGATCCACACCGACTTGTCGACTAGCTCGTCGGCGAGAGTGGCCAGTAGGCCGGCCCGGTCGTCCGGAAGACCCGCCAGGGCCTGTTTCAATGCCTCCACTCGGGCCCGCTGAGCGGCGATCCCCGCCTCATTGCCCTGCTCGGCTGCCAGCAGCCCGGAGACAAGGCCGGCGTCCAATTGGCCGGCCAACTCGGCCAGCAGCCGGCGGGCCATCGCGTTCTGCTGTTCCCAAGCCAGCCGGATGCCCAGCCCGAACTCGGCGTTGTCCTCGAACAGCGAATTGCTCCAGGCCGGGCCGCGGCCATCCGGGTTGGTGGTGAATGGGCTGGTGGGCAGGTTGCCACCATAGATGGACGAGCAGCCGGTGGCATTGGCGATCAATAGGCGGTCCCCGAACAGTTGAGTCAGGGTGCGGATATAGGGGGTTTCGCCGCAGCCGGAGCAGGCCAGCGAGAACTCGAACAGGGGTTGCAGTTGGGCGGCCCCCTTCACCTGATCGGTCCGGATCCGGGTGCGGTCGATCTCGGGTATTCCCAGGAAGTACTCGAAATTGCGCCGTTCGGTATCCAGGTGTTCCGCGCGGGAGGACATGTTGATCGACTTGTGGCCGGTCTCGGTCCTGGACCGGGCCGGGCAGATATCGACGCACACCCCGCAGCCGGTGCAGTCATCGGGGGACACCTGGACGATCAGCTGGTGGCCGGCCAGGTTGCGGTCTTTGTACCTTTTGGCTTGGAAACCCTCCGGCGCGCCGGCCAGGGTCTCGGCGGGGGTCACCTTGATCCGGATCGCCGCATGCGGGCAGACGATCGCGCATTTGCCGCAGTCTATGCACAATGAGGGATCCCAGATCGGGATTTTGTCGGCGATGCCGCGTTTCTCGTATTTAGCGGTGCCGCTGGGCCAGGTGCCGTCCACCGGCATGGCGCTGACCGGCAGCAGATCGCCCTCCCCGCGCAGCATCGCGGCGGTGACCTGCCGCACGAAATCGGGTGCGGACGCCGGCAGCGGTGGCATGCGATGGGTCACCGCGTCGGCGGCCTGCGGAACGGCCAGCTCGGCGAGCGCGCCGATCGCGGCGTCGATGGCCGCATGATTGCGTTCCACCACGGCGTGCCCGCGCCGGCCATAGCTCTGCTCCACCGCTTCCTTGATGCGGGCGATCGCCTCGGCGCGCGGCACCACCCCGGACAAGTAGAAGAAGCAGGGCTGCATCACCGTGTTTATGCGTTTGCCGAGGCCGGCCTCGGCGGCCACCCGGGCGGCGTCGATCGTCCAGACCCGCAGGCCAAGTTCGATGATCAGTTGCTGCACCTCGACCGGCAGCCTGGCCCAGGTGCCGGCGCGACCGTAGGGGGAGTTCAGCAGCGCGGTGGCGCCTGGCTTGGCCAGGTCGAGGGTACGCATCTGGCGCAGCAGATCGAATTGGTGCACGGCCACAAAGTCGGCCTGATCGATCAGATAGGCAGAGTTGATCGGTTGGTCGCCGAACCGCAGATGGCTGATGGTGGTCGCACCGGATTTGCGAGAGTCATAGACGAAATAGCCTTGGGCGTACCGGCCCTCGTCCGCCCCAATGATCTTGACGGTGTTCTTGGCGGCGCCGACCGTGCCGTCGCTGCCCAGCCCGAAGAAGACCGCCGACAGTCCCCGGGCGGGCACCCGGAAGCCGGGATCCACCGTCAGGGAAAGCCGGGTGACGTCATCGTTGATGCCGACGGTGCACCGCGGCTTGGGGTCCGGCCGGGCAAGTTCGGCGAATACCGCAGCCGCCATCGCCGGGGTGTATTCCTTGCTGGACAGCCCATAGCGGCCACCGATGACCACCGGGCGGCCGGCAGCGAAGTGGTTGGCGTGTTCGGCGGTGGCGATGACCACGTCGCCGAATAGCGGCTCGCCGGCCGAGCCGGGCTCCTTGGTCCGGTCGAGGACCGCGATCGCCCGGGTACTAGCCGGTAATGCCGCGATCAGTTCCTCGGCCGGGAACGGCCGGTACAGCCGCAGGGTCAGGGCGCCGACCTGCTCCCCCCGGGCGATCAGCTCGTCCACCGCCTCGCAGGTGGTGCCCCAGGCCGAGCCGAGAACGACCACGACCCGTTCGGCGTCGGGGGCGCCGTGGTATTCGGCCAGCCGGTAACGCCGCCCGGTGCGCCCAGCCAGTTCGTCGAACACCTCCGCCACGATTCCGGGCACGGCATCGTGGAACACATTGGCGGCCTCGCGGGCCTGGAAAAACACATCGGGGTTTTGGGCGGTGCCGCGGATGCTGGGGGCATCCGGGGTGAGACCCCGCGCCCGGTGGGCCAGCACATCGTCCTCCCGCACCAGGGCACGCAGATCGCCGCTGTCTAGCAGTTGGATCTTGTTCTCCTCATGGCTGGTGCGGAAGCCGTCGAAGAAATGCAGGAAAGGCACCCGGGAGCGCAGGGTTGCGGTGTGCGCCACCAGGGCGAAATCGTGGGCCTCCTGCACACTGGACGCGGCCAGCATCGCCCAGCCGGTCATCCGGCAACCCATTACATCGGAGTGGTCGCCGAAGATGCTCAGCGCATGGGTGGCCACGGTCCGGGCCGCGACGTGGATGACCGCCGGGGTGAGCTCGCCGGCGATCTTGTACATATTCGGGATCATCAGCAGCAAACCCTGCGATGCGGTGAAGGTGGTGCCCAACGTCCCCTTGGTGACCGCACCGTGTAGGGCTCCGGCCGCGCCGGCCTCCGACTGCATCTCGACCACTTCGGGCACCGCACCCCACAGGTTGCTGCGCCCCGCGGCGCTCCAGGCATCGCAGGCCTCGGCCATCGCCGAGGATGGGGTGATCGGGTAGATCGCGATCACCTCGCTTAGGGCATGCGCCACCCGGGCCACCGCCTCATTGCCGTCCATCGTCGCCCACTGCTTCGTCACAGGCCCAAGCCTTCCACAATCCGGCCGGGTGGCGAACCGCTGCCCGAACTGGTCATCATCCGGGCCACCGCTCATCCTGCGGTGCGGCACCTGACGGTCGGCGGGCCGGGTGACGGCTGCGTTTCCCGCCCGCGCACCGAAGCACAGCCCGCGGGACGACGCGCTGTACCCGGGGGCACGTCCTTGCCGGTCGCCGGGCCGGCCACCGGCTGCCCGGGTGCGGAGGCCGCCGGTGGCCGGCAGCCCTTAGACCAGGAAACGGTAGACCGGGCTGTCCGGATCCAGCACCTCCACCTGCAACGGAGAATGGCGTAGCCGCTGCAGCAGGACCGGGAAACTGCCCGGGTCGCCGAGTTCCACCCCCACCATGGCCGGGCCGACCTCGCGGTTGCTGCGTTTGACGTATTGGAAATAGGTGATGTCGTCCTCGGGCCCCAGTATCTCGTCCAGGAAGCGGCGTAGCGCCCCCGGCTCCTGGGGGAAGGTGACCAGGAAGTAGTGTTTGCGTCCCTCGAAGATCAGCGAGCGTTCGACGATCTCGGAATAGCGCGACACGTCGTTGTTGCCGCCGGACACCACCGCCACCACTCGCTGGCCGGGTTCCACCGATACCACGCTGCGCAGCGCGGCAGGTGCCAATGCCCCGGCTGGTTCGGCGATCACGCCGTCTGTCTGGTACAGTTCCAGCATCTCCGAGCAGATCTGGCCCTCGGGCACGGTCGCCCATTCGCAGCCCAACGATTTGACGATCTCGAAGGTGATCCGACCCGCGGTCCGCACCGCCACCCCATCGGCGAAGGTGTCCAGGTCTGTCAGCCGGACCGGATGCCCGGCCTGTAGCGCCGCCTGCATGCTGCGTGCCCCCACGGGTTCCACCGCGACGATCCGGGTGGCCGGCCAACGCTCCCGCAGCCAGGTCAGGCAGCCGGCCAGCAGTCCGCCGCCGCCCACCGGCAGCAGCAGCACATCGGGGGCGGCCCCCAGTTGCTGGACGATTTCACTGGCCACCGTGCCCTGCCCGGCGATGATCTGCTCGTGGTCGAAAGCCGGCACCTGGATCGCCCCGGTGCCGCCGGCCGCCTCCCGGGCGGCGGCGGCCGCCTCATCGTAGGTGGTGCCCTCAAGCACCAGCTCGATCCATTCGCCACCCAGATCGCGCATCCGGTTACGCTTCTGGCGTGGGGTGTTGGTTGGGCAGAAGACCCGGGCGTGGATCCCGAGCAGGGCCGCCGAGTAGGCCACCCCCTGGCCGTGGTTGCCGGCCGAGGCACACACCACCCCGGCGGCTCGTTCGTCCGAGGTGAGCCGGCTCATCATGTGATAGGCACCGCGCAGTTTGTAGGAGCGCACCGGCTGCAGATCCTCGCGTTTCAGCAGCACCTGGGCGCCGGTCGATTCGCTCAACCGGGCATTTGGCAACAGCTCGGTCTGCCGGACGGTACCCACCAGGTTCTCGGCGGCGGCCTCCACATCTGCGGCACTGATCATGCAAGTCATTGTGCCGCCCGGGCGGTGAACCGGACCAAGGCGTCCCCCACGCGGACATCCAGGCCCACCGTGGCCGACTCGTCGGCCCCGCCCGCACCACGATTGACGATGATCGCCGGTTTGCCTCGGCTGGCCATCTGGCGCACAAGCCGTAGACCGCCCGGCACCGTAGGCTTGCCGCAGTTCGCGGACGGCTTTGAGGGGCCCGGCTCGCCGTGGTTGGGGCAGCTATCCCTCCGGGGCCGGGAACTGTCGGTTTACGATGGGGTCATGAGGTTTCCCCAGCCCAGTATTCCCGCCACGATCACGGTGACCAGCCCGGAGTTCACCGCGGGAGCGGTGATCCCGGCCCGGTTCACCTGCCGCGGCGAACGCATCTCGCCGGCATTCAGTTGGCGGGGCGTGCCCGCCGAGGCCAAACAGCTGGCGGTCGTGGTCAGCGATCCGGACGCCCCGCTACGAACCTTCCTGCACTGGCTGGTGACCGGGCTGCCCGCCACCGATGGCGGTTTCGCGGAGGGGGCCGCCCCAGCGGGCGGGCGGCAGTGGACCAATAGCGGCGGCAAGCAGGGCTGGTACCCGCCCTGTCCCCCGTTCGGGACGCACCGCTACTTCTTCCAGGTGTTCGCGCTCGACGCTCCGGTCGACGGCAACACCAGCAAAGAGGCGCTGCGGCACATCGATGCGCACACCATCGCCTGGGGTTCGCTGATGGGCACCGTCAGCCGCTAGGGATCGGCCCGCGAACCGCCGAGGATCACAGCGGAGCCCATTGGGGGCCGGTCTGGCCTAGGGCCTCGTCCAGTTTGTGGAACAGCGGGACCGGCCTGGCCAGTGGGGTACCCACCGCGATCGGTTTCGACTGCCAACGCGCCTGCTCGGCGGAGTAATCGCCGGTCAGCACCGGATAGCTGGCGGTGCCCGGACCCTCGTCCACCTGGACGATCTCCGGCTGGGCGGCCCAGATGCCCTGCCCACCGAGCAGTTCGAAGACCCGTTGCGCGGCATGCGGCAGGAACGGGGTGAGCAGAGTGTTGGCGTCCTGGACGACCTGCAGGGCGACATGCAGCACCGTGTCTCGACGCCGCGGGTCGGCCTTCAGCTTCCAGGGTTCGGTTTGCGATAGATACTGGTTGGCCAGGCCAACCACGTGCATCGCCTCGCCGATCGCCTGTTTGAACTTGCGCTGCTCCAGCAGCCCGCCGACCGCATCGAAACCGGCCCGGCTGGCGGTCAGCAACCTGTCGTCGATGGACTGCAGGTCATGCGCAGCGGGAATCTCACCGTTGTTCCTATGGGCCATCGAGATCGCCCGGTTGACCAGGTTCCCCCATTCGTTGGCCAGCTCGGTATTGTTGCGGCGGACGAATTCGTCCCAGGTGAAATCGGTATCCCGGGATTCCGGCCCGGCCACCGCGATGTAATAGCGCAGCGCATCGGCACCGAATTCGCGCAGGAAATCGCGCACGTAGATGACGTGGCCGTGCGAGGTATCGACCTTGGAACCCCTCATTGTCAGGAACTCGCTGGAAACCACCTCGGTGGGCAGATCGAGGGTTCCGAAGACCTTGCTGGGCCGGCCGCCGCGGCTGCCCTGGCCATTGGCCCCCAGCAGCATCGATGGCCAGATGACCGAATGGAAGACGATGTTGTCCTTGCCCATGAACATGTAGCAGCGGGCGTTGTCCCCGGTCCACCATTCCCGCCAGGCGTCCGGCCTGCCCTGCCTGCGGGCCCATTCGATGGCGGCCGACAGATAACCGGTGACCGCGTCGAACCACACATAGATGCGTTTGAGTTCCTCCGTTGCCCAGCCGTCGACCGGAATGCGCACTCCCCAGTCGAGGTCGCGGGTGATGGCTCGGGGTTTCAGTTCCCTGACGTAGTTGTAGGAGAAGTTCAGGACGTTGGGACGCCAGTCGACCCGGGTATCCAACCACCGGTTCAGCTGTTCGGCCAGGGCCGGCAGGTCGAGGAAGAAATGCCGGGTTTCCCGGAACTCGGGGATTTCGCCGTTGATCCGGCTGCGCGGGTTGATCAAATCGATCGGGTCGAGCTGGTTGCCGCAGTTGTCGCACTGGTCGCCGCGGGCGCACGTAAAACCGCAGATCGGGCAGGTGCCTTCGATATAGCGGTCTGGCAGGGTGCGGCCGGTGGACGGCGAGATGGCGCCCATCAGGGTCTGCTCGACGATGTACCCGTTGTCGTGCAGGCTGCGGAACATTTCCTGCACCACCTCGGCGTGGTTGCGGGTGGTGGTGCGGGTGTATAGGTCATAGCTGAGTCCCAGACCCTGCAGGTCGGCCACGATGATGCCGTGATACTTGTCGGCGGCCTGCTGGGGGGTCAGGCCCTCGGATTCGGCCTTCACCTGGATCGCGGTGCCGTGTTCATCGGATCCCGACACCAGCAGCACCTGGTTGCCTATCATTCGCTGGAATCGGGCGAAGACATCCGACGGCACCCCGAAACCGGAAACATGGCCGATATGACGAGGCCCATTGGCGTAGGGCCAGGCTGCGGTGACCAGAACGTGAGCGCACATGCAGCATAGTCTAGGGAACGGCCGGCCCCACCGATCCGCCTAGATGGCTGCCGTGACCCACTTGAATCGCGGCGGGCTGCCGAATCGTTCATCGCCTGGCCGCGGCCTTCGAACGCCAGCCCCTGGTCGCCACCGGGCCGGACCGATCGGTCCGGCCCGGTTTGCCATTCCGGCACCGCCAGGCCGCCTGCACCGCCCGGGCATCCTCAACTGCCCCCGCGCGCACCCCAGCCATGGGAACCGCACCCAGGCATCTCATGCATATGGGAGCATCGCCTGCCAACGCACGTTCTCGGTTAGTCCTTCGGGACGGCGGTGCCCTGGCAGAACAGCAACCGCCAGTTGCCCTCGGCGCGACGCCACACCGAACTGCGCAGCCATTCGTCGTGCGTGGCTACAGCCCGCCAACGCAGCAGGATCACATCATCGGCCAACCGATGCGCCCCGATCGGTTCATAGCGCACCCGCATGCTCAGCGGGGTCGCCTTGGCCAGCATCCGGGCACGGGTCCAGATGCGCCCCGAAGCCCCGAACTCACTGAATTGGGGATCGAGCAGCGTCCGCAGCCGGGCCGGATCGCTGCGTACCTCGTCGGTGAGCAGGGCCTTCTCCAGATCGGCCACGACCAGCAGGTCCGGGTCTGCGGACTCACCCGGGGGCCGATCGGAGGGCAGCCGGCCGTCGGGTTGGGGCCCGGCATGCGCCGAGCCACCGGAAGTGGATCGGGTGGGGCCGCCCGTCCCGGCGGCAGGCCCCGGGGCGGGCTCGCAGGTTTCCGGCGAGCCGATATCCGCCATGATCACCAGCGGTGCTCCACCGGCTGCCCCGGCCGGCTGGGACGCGGCAGCGCCAGCGAACCCGGGGCCGCGGTCTATCGGAGTGCCGTTCTGGTAGGCGGTGGCCACCGCCCGGGCCCGGGCATCGGCTGCCTCGTTCATGGCGTGACCGGCGTGCCCCTTCACCCATTCAAAACTGATCTCCCGTCCGACCAGGGCGCGATCCAGGGCCTTGAGCAGGTCCTGGTTCAGCACGGGCTGGCCATCGGCCTTCTTCCAGCCCTTGCGTTTCCAGCCGGGCAGCCACTTGGTCAGGGCATTGATCACATATTGGCTGTCGCACAGCACCTTTAGGGGCTGCCCGGCCACCGGGGCGGTCTGCTCCAGCAAATCCAGTACCGCCTGCAATTCGGCCTTGTTGTTGGTGCCCGAAGGCCAGCCGCCGGCCGCCCAGCAGTCGTCGTCGATATACCAGGCCCAGCCAGCCGGCCCGGGGTTACGCAGGGATGACCCGTCCGCGGCCGCGATCAGCATCGGGTATCCTCCAGCCCTGCCGGCCTGCCGGTCACCGACGCCGCGGGCCGGGCGCCGAGATGACAGAGATCTTGCGGTTCGTTCAAGGCCCGGTCACCCGTCCTGCCGAGCCTGGCCGGTCAGGCTCCGCGCATCGAAGGCCTGGGGCAATACCTCGGCCATCGACTGCACCCCCAGCGGGGTCAGCACCCGCAATTCCGCTCCACCGTGTTCCCACAGCAGTTGCCGGCACCGCCCGCAGGGCATGATCAGCCCACCGGTGGCGTCCAGACAGCAGAAGGCGAGCAGCCGCCCCCCGCCGCCGGCGATAAGCTCACCGATCAGGCCGCATTCGGCACACAATGTGACCCCGTAGCCGGCGTTCTCGACATTGCAGCCCGCTACTATCCGGCCGTCGTCGACCAGCGCGGCGGCCCCCACCGGATAGTTCGAATAGGGCACATAGGCCAGCCGGGTGAGGGCCAGCGCCCGGGTTCGCAATGCCGCCCAATCGATCGTGCTCATGGTCCAAGTCTGGCACCTGTCACCGAACGGTTCCGTGCCGCGACCGACAATGGCTCAGACGATGCCGCGGTCTTCGCGGACGGCCCAGCCGGTGCGGCCGCCATGGCGCTCAACCGATGGCCTGCGCCGAGGTCACCTTGATCCTGCCTTCGACGATGCCTTGAGCCAACTGGCCGATCTCCGGCTCATCCTCGCCACCGGTCAGATGGGTGCCGCCATTGCGCAGACTGGCCGCAAACACCCCAGACACATTGCGGTCCGCGGATTCGCTCTTGATCAGTTCCAGCAGCGCAGCCTGGTGATCTTTAACCACGCTGGTCAGGATCTGGCCGCAATGATCCTCGTGAACGGCACAGCCATCCTCACCGGTCCAGATGATCCGGGTGCCCGCGGATTCGGCGGCCACCTCCAACGCACCCACACCGGATTCCGCAGCCACCGCGAGCACCACATCTGCGCCCTGGTCGGTGAGCTGTTTGGTCGCTGCCCGCCCGGCCTCCGGGTCGTTGAAAGGGTCCTTATCGGAATGCACGAAGGTGCCTCTCTGATCCGCGATGCTCCAGCCGATGGCCTCTACCGAGGCCTGCTTCGCCTCGTTATAGTGGCTGACCCCTTGAACGAAACCATCCAGATAGATGATCACCCCCGGTTCCGCCCGGGCACCGAAGGCGCCCACCTTACCGGTTTTGCTGTGGGCGGCGGCAAGGTAGCCCGCCAGGAAGCCGGACTCGTGGGTTCGGAATAGCACGGGCCGCAGGTTGGGCGGCAACTCGGTGGGGTTGGCGTCCATCACCGCGAACTGGATCCCGGGATTCACCTTCGCCGCGGCTACGAAGGCATCGGATACATTCCTGCCCAGGCCGACGACCAGATTGCAGTGCGCATCGATCAGCCCCTGGATGGCACCGGCCTGTTCGTCGGTCTCGGACGCCAGGCCGCGTTCGGTCTGGATGCCCAATTCGTTCGCGGCCCGGGCCAGTCCGGCGATGGCCTGGGCGGCCGGTGAGCCCACGGTGGGATCCTCCTCGCCGGTCAGCAGGCAAGCCTTGTAGCCGCCGGTGCTGGTGGCGGCGGCGCTGGTGGCCGGCGGGTGCTGGGCGGGCGGCGGGTCCGCGCAGCCGGCCAGTGCCAGGGCAAGTGCCGAGATTCCGATCGCCGCATGGGCAGTTTTCATCAAGGGCTCCTCCCGATCGACAAATGAGCCTAACGCGCCACGACCGGTCAACCGTAATCATCCGCCCGCCGGCCGCGAGCCGGGTCGGCAACCGGCAGGTAACCGGACGCCGGCCGGCTCCGGGCCGGGCAGTTGACCGCACATTCCGAATCCATTGTGCGCAGCGCCCGGGCCGTGAACGCCGGAATGCCGGCCACCCATCCCGGATACGCTCGTCGCATGAGTGACGACCGCACCAAGATCCTGCTCGACGAGGACCGGATTCCGACCCACTGGTACAACCTGGCCGCCGATCTGCCCACGGCACCACCACCAGCGTTGAACCCGGCGACCGGCGAACCGGTCCAGGCCGGTGATCTGGCCGCGATCTTCGCCCCGGGGCTGATCGAGCAGGAGCTCAGCATGGCCAGCGAGATCGAGATCCCCGCCGGAGTACGCGAGGTATACCGACTGTGGCGTCCCGCACCGCTGTACCGGGCACACCGGCTGGAGGCCGCGATCGGCACCCGGGCGCGCATCTACTACAAGTACGAAGGCGCTTCCCCGGTGGGTAGTCACAAGACCAATTCGGCGGTTGCCCAGGCCTGGTACAACAAGCAGGCCGGCATCTCCCGGCTGACCACCGAGACCGGCGCCGGGCAGTGGGGTGCCGCGTTGGCTTTCGCCTGTCAGGTGTTCGGGTTGGCATGCGAGGTCTGGCAGGTACGCGCCAGCTACGAATCCAAACCCTACCGGCGCATGCAGATGGAGACCTTCGGTGCCCGGGTCAACCCGAGTCCCTCCGACCGCACCGAGGCCGGCCGGGCGCTGCGTGAGCGGTTTCCCGGCACCACCGGTTCCCTGGGCATGGCGATCAGTGAGGCGATCGAGGCGGCAGCCAAGGATCCGGCCACCAACTATTCGCTGGGCAGCGTGCTCAATCACGTCGCGCTGCACCAGACGGTGATCGGGCTGGAAGCCATCGCCCAGCTCGAATCGGTGCACGAGCAATTGCCCGATCACCTGTTCGCCTGCGCGGGCGGCGGATCCAACCTGGCCGGCCTGGCCTTCCCGTTCCTGCGGGAGAACCTGGCCGGGCGGGGCATGACCCGGGTGGTGGCCTGCGAACCAACGGCCGCGCCTTCCCTGACCAGGGGCGAATACCGTTACGACTTCGGGGACACCGCAGGCTCGACCCCACTGCTCAAGATGTACACGCTGGGGGCCGATTTCGTCCCCGACCCGGTGCATGCCGGCGGTCTGCGTTTCCATGGGATGGCGCCGCTGGTCTCGGCCGCCTACGACCAGCGGTTGCTCGAGGCGGTGGCCATCAAACAGCGGGAGGCCTTCGCGGCGGGGGTGCTGTTTGCCCGCGCCGAGGGCATCATTCCGGCATCCGAATCGAATCATGCGATCGCCGGCGCGCTGGCCCACCTGCGGACCGCCGCGGACGACGGTGCCGGCCAGGTGATCCTGATCGGGGTGTCGGGCAGTGGCCAACTCGACCTGCCGGCCTACGCCGAATACCTGTCCGGGCAGATGATGGACGCCTGAGGACCGTTCGGCGGCCCGGGAACGGATCCCCCGCCGGCCCGCCGCTGGCGCCGCGATTTCAAAGCAACTGACGAAGCCAGGCCTCGCCGGCCTGGAGAATCCGGCGGGTGGTCGCCGGCCAATTCCGCTCTTGGCCCCGGAACGGGCCGGTCGCCAACGAGATGGCCACCGCCGCGGTACGCAGCCGTAGCTCACTGGGATCTACCCGGCGGTCGAAGACCGGCACCCAATAGGCCAGCAGCGCGCTGAGCCGGTCGGCTTGGGCTTGGTCCATGCCCTGCACAGTGGAGACATGCGCCAGCAAACAGGCCAGATCGTCGGCCCGGCGGCCGGGACCAACCGTGTCGATGTCCAACAGCCCGGTGATCCGGCGGTCGCCGATGAAGACCTGCTGCTCATGGAAGTCACCGTGGGTGGCCTCCTCGCCGAGGGGCACATCGGCCAGCCCGGTGACGATCTGCTGGGTCATCCACTCCAGCCGGGGCCTTTCCTCGGGCAGCGCCGAACCAACCACGCGGGCGAAGTGGTCCACATGGGCGGCCCAGGGTTTACGGCGAGGCAGTTCCCGGGCCGGTAGCGGTAGGGCGTCGAGCAGGTCCACGAGCTGATGCCCGCTGACCGGCGGTTTTGGTTCGAACAACGCGCCGGCCAGCGCCCGGCCGGGCAGTGCAGGCATGACGATCAGCGAGTCCGGGGTGACCGCTACTATCTCGGCCACGGGTAGCCGATGGTCGCGTAGCATCCGGTGCCGCGATAGCAGGATACTGACCCGGTCGGCCCGCATCGCCTTGAGGTAGAAGGTCAGGCCGTGCCGGGGCAGAGTGGCCCGCACCACTGCCCGGCGGCGCGGCCGATAGGTGACCATGGACAGCAGAACGTCCTCCGCCCGGACATCGCCGGGCACCAGCAGGCGCTCGGTCAGCAACGCCGCCACCGCGCTGGGGAAGGCGGCCGTGCGCAACCCGGGCAATTCGGGATCGTCTGGGTATCGCCAGGCAACCACCTCTAAACCCTGCTCGGTGAACGATCTGGCTCGCCGATCGGTCTCGCTGGGGCCGCCGACGCGAGCGGTGATCCCGATGAGCTCCTCGTGGACGCCCCGGCCCGCCCATTCGGCCTCTACCAGATAGGCCGCCGTGGTGTACCGGCCGGGAACCAGATCGACCTGGTCGAGGGTCCAGCTGCGCAACGCCCCGCCCTCGGCGGCGAGCACCGACTGGAGCAGCCTGCCCATCTGGTCCGAGCCAAGTACCGCCCATCCGTCGCCATCCGGGGGCCCGCCCATGCGCCTCCTCCTAGATTCCCGGTGTCGTCTCGTCCGCAGCCTGCGAAGCCTCGGCCTGGTGCCGGCGCACCGTCAGATCCTGCCTCTTCGCACGATCATCGTCGGCCTGAGGTTCACCCCGCGGCGCGGCTGCGGCCTGTTGATCTGTATCCAATTTTGTCAGATCAAGCCAGGCGATCCGCCGGCCATCCATTTCGGAAACCCGCATGGAAACCCGCAGGGTCTGGGCACCGTTCGGGCCACGATCCTCGGTGGGTGCCAGCTCCACCTCGATAACATCGTCGAGTTGCGGTACCCGGCCGAGTCGGGCCATCACAAAACCGGCCAAGGTGTCGTAGGGTCCCTCGGGTACCCGGTAACCGCTGCGATCGGCGAAGTCCTCCAGGCTGATCAGGCCCTCGTAGTCCTTCACCTGCTCGTGGCGAAGCGCCGTGTCGTCCACCACATCGTATTCGTCGGTGATCTCACCGATGAGCTCCTCGATAAGGTCCTCCAGGGTGACGATCCCTGCCGTGCCACCGTACTCGTCCTGCACGATGGCCAGGTGCGCCGCGGCTCGCCGCATCTCGGTCAGCGCCCGCAGCACCTTCACGGTCTGCGGCAGGCTGAGAACCGGGCGGGCCAGCCGTTTCACCGGGGTGTACCGCGACGGGCTGTCCAGATTCATCAGATCCCGGACGTGCAGGAAGCCGACCACCTGGTCGGGAGAGCCGTCGGTGACCGGGTATCGAGAACGCTGATTATCCTGGACCATGCGTAATGCCTTGTAGGCCGGCAGATCGCCGGATAGGAACTCGACTTCGGTGCGGGGCACCATGACCTCCCGCAGGCTGCGGTCGCCGGCGTCGAAGACATCATCGACGATACGCCGTTCCTCATCGCCCAGCATGTCGGCATTGGCCACCATGGAGCGCAGTTCGTCCTCGGTCACCTGGTCCTTGCCCGCCTCGGGGTCGCCCCCCAGGATGCGCACCATCACATTGGTTGACTTGTCTAACAGCCAGATCAATGGGGTCGCGATCCGGGCTATGCCCCCCACCAGCGGCGCCAAGGCCAGGGCGAACTCCTCCGGGCGCTGCATGGCCAAACGTTTCGCGGTCAACTCGCTGAGCACTATCGAAAAAAAGGAAATCGCTGCGGTGACGAGAATCACCGCCAGCACCGAGGCAACGCTTGCGGCCAGGCCACGAGCAACCAGCCAGGGAGCCAGATACCTGCCGGCCAGCGAGTCGCTGCCGAACGCCGAGGACAGGAAACCAGCCAGGGTGACGCCCACCTGGACGGCTGATAGAAAACGATTCGGGTTGTCGGTGAGGCTCTGGATGGCCCGGCCCCGTTTACCTTGGGCCGTCAGCCTGGTCAACTGCGATTCTCGCAGGGTCACCAGGGCCATCTCCGCAGCCGAGAACAGTCCACCGATGAAGAACAGGATGAAGATGACCGCGATGGCCACGAGCAGGTCAGACACAGAACTCGATTCGGCCCGGCAGCGTACCGCGTGCCCGAGGGTACCCAGCGCACAGCACCGCGCGGCAGGCCGGCATGTTCGAGCGACCGGCGCTGCGCCACGGCACACCGTCCACCCGCCGGCCCGAAAAGGTGTGGGATGCCTCGGCGGTCTGGAAGGGGGCAGCATTCACACCGCAAACCCTACCCGAACCGGCCACGCAGAACCGTTTCCGGTCCGGTCATGCGCCCGGTTCAGCCGAGCCGAGCCGCCAGGTTGGTTTGCAGCTCGGCCAGGAAGTCCTCGGTGGTCAGCCATGCCTGGCCGGGACCGACCAGCATGGCCAGATCCCTGGTCATGCTGCCCTGCTCGACGGTTCGAACGCAGACATCCTCCAGGGTACGAGCAAAGACGGTCACCTCCGGGGTACCGTCCAGCTTGCCGCGATGCTTTAGCCCACCGGTCCAGGCGAAGATGGACGCGATGGGATTGGTCGAGGTGGGCTTGCCCTGCTGGTGCTGCCGGAAATGCCGGGTGACGGTGCCGTGCGCGGCCTCGGTTTCGACCGTGCGGCCGTCCGGGGTCATCAGCACCGAAGTCATCAGGCCGAGCGAGCCGAACCCCTGGGCCACGGTGTCGGACTGGACATCCCCGTCATAGTTCTTGCAGGCCCAGACGTAGCCGCCCTCCCACTTGAGCGCCGCGGCCACCATGTCATCGATCAGCCGATGCTCATAGGTGAGACCGGCTTCTTCGAACCGGGCGCGGAACTCATTCTGGTAGACCTCGGCGAAAATGTCCTTGAACATGCCGTCATAGGATTTGAGGATGGTGTTCTTGGTCGACAGGTAGACCGGGTAGCCTCGTTGCAGGCCGTAGCTCATGGCCGCCCGCGCGAAATCTCGGATCGAATCCGCGAAATTGTACATGCCCATGACGACACCGCCACCGGCGGGCATCCGCACGATTTCGAATTCCATTGGGCTGGAGCCGTCTCCGGGGGTATAGGTCAGCGTGATGGTGCCGGCGCCGGGCACCTTGAAGTCGGTGGCCCGGTATTGGTCTGCGAACGCGTGCCGGCCCACCACGATCGGCTTGGTCCAGCCGGGGACCAATCGCGGGATGTTCGAGATGACAATGGGCTCGCGGAAGATCACGCCGCCTAGAATGTTGCGGATCGTCCCGTTCGGGGATCGCCACATCTGCTTCAATCCGAATTCCTGCACCCGGGCCTCGTCGGGGGTGATGGTGGCGCATTTGACGCCCACCCCTTGCCTCTTGATCGCATTGGCGGCGTCGATGGTCACCTGATCGGCGGTGGCATCCCGGTTCTCGATACCCAGATCGTAGTATTCAAGATCGATATCCAGATATGGCAGGATCAACCGCTCCTTGATGAACGCCCAGATGACCCGCGTCATCTCGTCGCCGTCGAGTTCGACGACCTTGCCCGCAACCTTAATCCTGCCCATGGACACCCCTTCGCCGATAGCCGCTGGCACCAAATCTAGCCGGAGGCCCCCGACAGCAGTGGCTTCCCCGGGCCGGCCCAGCCATGCCGCGGACGAGCAGCGCCGGCCCCTCGGGTAGGCTCACCGGGTGCATCACTTGATCCTGACCTTCTCCTGCCAAGACACCCAGGGCATCGTCCATGCGGTGACCGGCGCGATCGTAGGCTGCCAGGGCAACAACACCGAACTGCAACAGTTCAGTTCTACCGACACCGGCCGGTTCTTCATGCGGGTAGAGGTTGACACGCCGGTGGCGGTGGCGCAGTTCCGCGGCGCCATCGCCGAGGTGGCCGCCGGGCTACAGGCCACCTGGCAGGTGCACGAGACTGGCCGGCTCACCCGCGCCCTGGTGCTGGTCAGCAGGGCGGGTGCCCCGCTGAACGATCTGCTGTTCCGGACCCGGTCGGGTGAGCTGCCGGTCGAGATCCCGATGATCCTGTCGAACCACGACACGTTGCGGCCCCTAGCGGAGTTTTACGGTATCCGGTTCGATTCAGCGCCGGTCACGCCGGCGACCAAACCCGCCTTCGAGGCCCGCATCCAGCAGGTGGTGCACGAGTTGGACGTCGATCTGGTGGTGCTGGCCCGCTATATGCAGATCCTGTCCCCCGGACTGTGCGACCACCTGGCTGGCCGGGCGATCAATATCCACCATTCCTTCCTGCCCGGGTTCAAGGGGGCCAACCCCTATCGGCAGGCCCATGCACGAGGGGTGAAACTGATCGGTGCGACCGCCCATTTCGTCACCAGCGACCTGGACGAAGGCCCGATCATCGAACAGAACGTGCAGCGGGTCGATCACAGCTGTTCGGTCACCGAACTGACCAATATCGGGCAGGGCCTGGAATCCCACACTTTGACCGCGGCGGTGCGGTTGTTCGCCGAGAAACGGATCTTCCTGGACGGTGACCGCACGGTCATCTTCTCCTGATCTCCCGGTCCGGGTTGATCGGCCGCAACACGGTCGTCGGCTGCGCGCCGGCAACCAGGTCCGGGCGCCGGCGGCGCAGGAGGACAACCCAGCCCGGGATCCCCGGCTGGGCCGCCATGCCCGCATGACCGGTCAGGACCCCAAGGTCAGGAGTGCTTAGCGATCCGGTGCTCGCCGTATTCCCCGATCCTGACCAGGGCATCGGAAAAGGCATCATCGGGGATCAGCCTGGGGTTCCCGGCCGACTTGGCGACTAGCCAGAGATGACAGCACCATTCCAGATACAGCGTCTTGGTGAACGCCTCTTCCAGGGTTCTGCCCCAGCAGGTCGCGCCATGATTGCGAAGCAGCACCGCGCTGCGATCCGCCATCGCGGCACGCATGTTCTCCGCCAATTCCCGGGTGCCAAAGGTCGCGTAATCCGCCACCCTGACCGGGCCGCCGCACAAGCCAAGCATGTAGTGCACCTTGGGCGTCTCATCGGCGACCAGACCCAACGCGGTGGCATACAGAGGATGGGTGTGCAGGACGGCTGCGGCATCGGTTTCCCGGTAGATCAGCAGATGCATCTCCACCTCTGAGGAGGGCGACCATTCGCCCTCGACGACATTTCCCTCAAGGTCGAGGATCGTGATCATCCCAGGGGTCAGCTTCCCGTAGTCGGCCCCGGACGGGGTGATGGCTATCCGGTCGCCCTCGCGGAGAGATACATTGCCCGAGGTACCCACCGTTAGCGGGTATCTGGCCATGGCCTTCGCATAGTTGATGACCTCGGTGCGACTGTCTTCCATGAGCATGTGGGCTCCTATTTGCGTGCGCGGATATCGATCGATTCGCTCTTCCACTGTGGCGTGGCCATTTCTTGTCCGATCGCCGGCCGCCGGGGCCGGACGAGGTAGGCGGCGCCGTAGCGAGTTATGCCGGATCCGCCAGAGAGCATGTCCGCATCCCGCGGCCGGGCGACCAGCTCATTCAAAGTTCCTGTGCCGTCCCGCCAGGTCTTGGAAGCTTAGCCCTCGCGATTGCGCGAGTTGCAGGATGATGAGGTCGAAAACGATCAGCAGCGTCTGCTCGAACAGGGACCCCATCGGTTGGATGGACGCGACCAGGTCTCCTTCGCCCAGGTAGACCGTAGCGGGCACATGCAGCCGCAGCGTTGCCGCCTTCGGTGTGGGCGCGTCCGGGACGCCGGTGACCACCAGGGTGTCGGCGCCGGCAGCTTGCGCCCGGCCGAAGACGTAATCTAGGTGCCCGATGCGTCCCGAGCCATCGACCATGACCAACAGGTCACCTGGGCAGATATTCGGTGTGGTGTCGTCCCAGCCGACATGTACCGCTAGCCCGGCATGCATCAGGCGCATGGCGAAGGCCCGGGCGGCGAGTCCTTCCCTGCCGACGCCGATGACGAAGACCCGCTTGGCCTTGTCGAGGGCCGCGATCACGGCCTGGATCTGTTCATCGTCCACCCGGGCGAGCACCTCACGGATCTCGGCGGCCACCGACTCGGCGCGTTCGTGGAAAACGGACATGCTATATCTAACCCACTTTCGGTGTAACGGGGACGGCGGTTTCCCGGTTGGCGGCCGGATCGGGCGCCGAGGGCTTCCCGGGGTGGCTCAGGATGCGGGTGACCAGCATGACGGCCAGCAGCATCGCGCCCCAGATGAAGACCTTCATGAAGGGCCCGAACCGCAGGATCGTGAACGCCGACGACAGCGATTGGAGCATCACCAGGCCCAGCGCCAGTCCGATCAACCTGCCGCGTCCCCCGAACGGATCGAAACCCGCCAGGACCACTACCAGGATCGCCTGTAGCAGGTAGGCTTCGCCATAGCCCACCCGGGCCGAAGCCGTCCGAGAAACCATGATCATGGCTGCGAGCGAGCAGATCAGCCCGATCACGACATAGACCGCGATCACCAATCGCTCATGGCGGGCGCCGCTGAATCGCAACGCGATCGAATTGGCCCCGTATAGGTAGGTACGACGCCCGAACCGGGTCTTGTTGAGCACCAACCCGACCACGACGAACACGACCACCATGATCAAGAAGACCAGGGGAATGCCGGCGAAGGTCAATATCCCGAGAGTGAAATACTCCTTGACCCGCACCGGCAACGATGCACCGCCGGTCATCACGGTGCTGATTCCGGTGAAGAAGATGCTGGTCGCCAGCGTGGCCAGAATCGGGGTGATGGAGGCTTTCGCGATCAGCAGGCCGTTGAGCAGGCCGCAGAGCAGGCCCGTGATCAGCATCGAGCCCACCGCCAGCACCATCACCAGCCCGGTGGGGGTGGTCTCCAGATCTACGATGTTCCCGGTCAGGAACTCCGCGCCCACGATGCCCGCCAGGACCGACATCGACACGATCGACAGATCGATGCCGCCGGTCAGCATCGCCAAGCTCATCCCGACCGCCAGCAGACCGAACTCGGCCACCTGGGTGGCCATCGACTGCATGTTGTTGGCCGAGTAGAAACGGCCCCCAAGGATCAAGGCCATGACCAGCAGGACAGCCAGGTCGCCGCCCGCCAGGACGGCTAGCTGGGTGTCGTGCTTGATGTGGCGGATTACCCTGTCGATCACGGTTGTCACCTCACACGACTCGAAAGACCAGGTTCCTCTGATCGGTACGCCGTTGCCGCACGTAGATCATGGTTAGGCTGACGAGCAGCACGGCACCGAAGAAGAACGATGACCAGGTGGACGCCAGCCCCAGTTGCACGAGGGTGGATTGGAACAGTTGGAAGAGCAGCACGCCAAGCAGGGTGCCCAGCAGGGTGCCCTCGCCACCGGTCAGTTTCGCGCCCCCGATGACCACGGCCGCGATGACCATCAGTTCGAATCCGGACAGCGCGACCGGATCGACATTCTGCATTGCGGCGAAGTACACCACGCCCGCCAGCCCGGCCATCGCACCCGTATAGCCGTAGATAAAGATCCGGGTCACGAGCATGTTGATGCCGATCCGCGAGGCGGCCTCGGGGTCCGACCCCATGGCATAGACCTGGCGGCCGATCAGTGTGTGGTTCAGCAGGAACCAGGTGAGCGCCAGCACCGCAACGACTATTGGGAAGAAGATGGACAAGCCGTAGCTGTTCGATTGCCCTTCGAATGAGACGAGATTCGTCAAACCGAATTCGACCAGCGAGGTGGGCATCGTGGCCACCGGATACTGGCTGGTGCCCAACAGAACTGCCATCGAGCCCCGGTAGACCGACATGGTGCCCAACGTGACGATCAGGGTGGGCAGTCGTAGGTAGTGAATCAGCAGCGCGTTGATGATGCCCAGCAGGGTGCCGATCAGCATCGCTACCGGAATGAGGAAGGCGATGCTGTCCACTCCGATGGCCCACATCGCCTTGATGGCGATGTACGCCGAAGTGATCCCGACCACCGGGAAGGAGACATCGACGCCGCCCGAGACGAGCACCATCAAGACGCCAACCGCCATGATCATGGTGGGCACGCCCTCGTGGATGATGTCGAAAACGGTTTCTAGACTGGCGAAGCGCGGATTGCGGAAACTGACGATCGTCACATAGATCAGGATCAGTATAGACAGGTAGCGTTCGGTCTGGGTTGATGGCCGGTTGAAGAGCGCGCGGAAGGGAGACTTCATGCAGGCTCAACCTCTCGTGAATCGTCTGCCGTCCGGGGTTTGCGAGCCTGGTCCGGTTCGGAGATCATGCGCGCTAGTCGTTCGACGAAACCGGGAGTGTTCCGGTCCTCCTCGCTCACGGTGGCCACGACGGCACCCTCGTACATGACGATGACGCGGTTGCAGTTGGCGGCGATCTCCTCCGGTTCGTCCGAGATGAGAATGATGCCCATGCCGCGAGCCGCCAGACGCTGGATCGTGTCATAGATCTCGGCCTTGGAGCCGATATCGATGCCAACCGTCGGGGAATCAAGAATCAGCAGTTTGGGATCGGTGACTATCCACTTGCCGATGACCACCTTCTGGGCGTTGCCGCCAGACAGGCTGCCCACCGGGATCTCGACGTCGCGGTTGTTGACCCGCATCTTGGCGACGGTCGTTTCCGCGAGTTCCCGTTCGGCCGTCAGGTTGAGGAAGCCCAAGCCGTCAACCAGGGAATCGAGCCTGGTCGAGGAGATGTTTTCGCGGACCGGCTGGGTCATGAACAGGCCCTCCACGGCCCGGTTCTCAGATACCAGGGCGATTCCGTGTCCGACCGCATCCTGGGGGCTCCCGATGGAAAGTGGTTTGCCGTTGCCCAGGATTTGCCCGTGAGCAGGCTGATTGAGCCCGAATAGGGTCAGCGCGATCTCCGTCCGCCCTGCGCCCAGCAGACCGGTCAATCCCAGCACGTCCCCCGGACGCACCGTGAAGGACACATCCCGATAATGCCCTCGATCGGCCAGTTCGCGGACCTCCAGCAGCGGCGGATCGGTCTCATCGGCGGGCAACCGGGCACGCTGGTAGGCAGGATATTCGACATGCCGTCCGGTCATGTGCTGGACGAGGGTGGCTTGGTCGATCTCGGCGGCCGCGAAATCCCCCACCTTGCGGCCGTCGCGGAAGATGGTGATGGTATCCGCGATACGGAAGACCTCGTCCAGTTTATGGGAGATGAACACCACGCTGATGCCCCGCGCCTTGAGACCCAGCACGACTTCCAGCAGCCGGTTGACCTCCTTACGGGTCAGGGCCGCGGTGGGCTCGTCCATGAAGATGAGCCGGGCGTCCATGGACAATGCACGCGCGATCGCGACCAACTGCTTATTCGCCATCGACAAGGAGTCGAGTCTGGCATCGGGGTCGAGGCTGACCTGCATCGTATCCAGTACCCGATTGGACAGGTCTCTCATCCGGGACCGGTCAACATATCTCGGGCGGGTCTCGATCAATTGACTGAATGCCACATTCTCGGCAACGCTCAGTTGCCCGAAGAGCGCCAGATCCTGGAAGACGACATGGATACCGGCGCGGATCGCCGCCCGCGGATCGCCCGGTGGCATCGGCTCGCCACCGATCTCCACGGTGCCCGCGCTCTGCCGGTAGACGCCGGCCACGATCTTCACAAAGGTCGATTTCCCGGAACCATTCTCGCCCACCAGGCAGCGGATCTCCCCCGGCTCTATGGTGACATCGACGTCGGCCAGGGCCTGGACACCGCCAAAGGAGATCGACAGGTGTTCGGCGTTGAGAATCGGAGCTAACATCTCGGGTTTCCTTGAATCGTCTCGGCAGTCGCCGCAGCGTTGGCTGCCGAGAACCGCGCCTACTGGGTCGCTCGCCTCGGCTGGTGCGCGGCGAGGCGTTCGCCGTTGGCTGGTTCCGGTGGGAACCAGCCAACGATCCCCTCACCGGTCAGAACGGGTATTTGCCCTGCCAGGAGTCGAAGGGCTCGGCTCCTTTCTGGAACTGAAGGATCGCATCGCCGATCACTACCTTGTCTGTCACCTTGACCGAGTCGTAGTGGTCGAACGTCAGATCGCTGCCGGTCTTCACATCCTCACCCTTGAGGATCATCAGGGCCAGCGTGTTCGCCGCATAGCCCGCGCCGGCGGGCTGCCAGGACTGCCCGGAGTAGATCCATCCCTCTTCGATGTAGGGGCCCGCGACCGACGGCAGCGTCAGCTGCGAGAGAGTGACGCTGGTGATGTTCTTCTCCTTGAGCACCTGTGCCATGTTGGAGCCCGCCGACACCGAGCAGGACAGCATGCCATCGAGATCGGGATAGGCCTTCAGGATCTCCAGCGCGTTCGAACGGGCCTTGGCGTCGTCATTGGCGTCCTCATAGGGCTTGTCCTGCACCGGCTTGATGCCCGGATAGTTCTTCTCCAGCCAGGCGACCGCGGCATTGTACCAAGCCATATGGGTTTCCGAGGTGAGCGAACCCACCTCGCCCACGATCTTGCCCTCGGTCTTGCCACCCATGCCCTCGACGAGTTTCTTGGCCATTAGCTCGCCGAACTCCTCGTTGCTGAAGGCTTCGAGGTCATAGTCGACCGCCTCGGTCTCGGCCAGTGCCGGACCCTCATGGCTGATCACCACGATGCCTTGCTGGCGGGCCTTGGTTAGTACCGGCTCCAGCGCCATCGGGTCGTTGGGTACCACCACGATGGCATTCACCTTCTGCGCAATGAGGTCTTCGATTATCTGGACCTGTTTTGCTGCGTCCTCGGAGTCCGGACCGATCTGCCAGGCCTCCACCTCGGTGCCGTGATCGGTATTGAACTGTTCGACGCCCTTCTTCATGTCGTCGAACCAGGTGATGCCCTCGATCTTGGGCACGGTGGCGATCCGGTACTTTCCATCCTGCGCGGCGCCACCGCCGGCGCTACTGGCCCCACCGGTACCGCCGGTACCCGTCGTGCCGCAAGCAGCGGTCATCGTCAAGAGCGCTGCCACCAGGGCGGCACCGCCCAGCCTTCTCCACTTTCGAGCAATCATCCGCGTAAAACCCCCTCGGTCTTCATTGAGGATGCGGCGCCCACACCCGCTTCGTTGGTGCGGATAGCGACGCGATCGATGCGACGCGCCGTCAGCCAGCGGCGGGTGCCAGCGAGTCGGCCCGCTTCGGCCACTTCGTGACTCCGCATGACGGGGACACTAATTCGCCGGCTTCGTGGCTGTGAACGTCCCGGATTCATCTGTTACATAACCGTGATCCATATCAACGCATCGTCCGGTCTGGAACCTTTGGGACCATCCGGGCAGCGTCCGGACGACACAGCTCCCATCGCTCGACGAGCTACCCGCGTGCCCGGGAAGATCGCCCTTGTCCATCCAGTAAAAGCCGTTTCATCAGGTGATTCAACCTAGATCGTGAATGCTGGGAGCAACCGGTCCGGCCGGGTGGGCGGGCACGCCAAACCGATACGATGCGGATCCGGGCGCTGCGCCAACCACTGTGACATTCATGTGACTTATAACAGCCACTGCTTGCTGAAGTAGAGCCGGCGGGTTAGCATCGGATGCCGAGCCGGCGGGGTTCACGGCGGCCGGGAGGACGCATTGTCGCGTACCCCCATCTAGTCAAGAAGGGACCGATCATGACCCGGGTTATTTCTTTTGGGGCACATATCGCCGATGCGCTCGGTTGGCCATTCGAGAGTGTCCCCGCCGGACAGCAACTGGCCTTCCTGCAACAGATCAAGTTCACGGTGGCGGGCACCGCTGCCGCACCAGCCATGAATCTGGCGAAGCTGGGGCATGAGGTCGTCAGCGTGGGACGGATCGGCAACGACAACATAGGCGGCTTTCTGCGCTCCGCCCTAGCCTCCTATGGCGCAGACGTTAGCCGGTTGGTCGTCGACCCGGTCCTGCAAACGTCGTCCAGTCTGCTGCCGATCCGCCGGGACGGATCCCGGCCCGCGTTGCATGTCATCGGCGCAAACGCCGCCCTCTGCGAGGATGACGTACCGTGGGATCTGGTGGATTCGGCCACCGTCTTCCACATGGGCGGCGCGTTCGTGCTGCCCGGTATCGACGGCGCCCCGATGGGGCGAATCCTGGCCAAGGCCAAGGAGCTTGGGGCGACCACCACCTGCGATTTCCTGATGAGCCCACGGGACGACGCGCAGGACGTCATCATGCCGTCCCTGCCTCATATCGATTACCTGATGCCCAATATCGAGGAAGCCGGCTGGCTGGTCGGCACCCGGGACCGCGCCGCCATCGTTCGTTGGCTGCACGACGCCGGTGTCGGCTGCACGCTGCTCACCATGGGCGCCGAAGGCGTATCGGTGGCCGTCCGGGGCACCCAGGAAGAGGTGATCGCCCCCTACAAGGTGGATGTGGTCGACTCCACGGGCTGCGGTGACGCGTTCACCTCCGGATTCATCTCGGGCCTGATCGGTGGGCTGGGCCTCGAAAGAGCCGTTGACCGGGGGCTGGCCTGTGGTTCCCTGGTGGCGACCGGTCTAGGCTCGGATGCTGGAATAGTCGATCTTGCCCAGGTCGAAGCATTCCAGAAGACCGCAGAACGCCCATAGCCCGTCCGCGGGAAGGACCCCGATCGCATTGAGATGCACGCCATGACGCCAAACTCGAAGGTGCGGGGCAAGCTGGCACGGCACGAGTTCATCCTGCAGGAGGCCCAGCAGGACGGCACTGTGCATGTGGAAGCCCTAGCGGAAGCCCTGGATGTCAGCCGGATGACCATTCATCGCGATCTCGACGAACTCGGCCGGCGCGGACTGTTGCGCAAGATCCGCGGTGGGGCCTCCGTCATGCCTTCGACGCAGTTCGAAGCCGACCTCGAGTACCGGCGGCGTGCCCGATTGCCCGAGAAGGAGGCCATCGCCCGTACCGCGGTGAACCTGATCGACGATGGCGATGTGGTACTGCTGGACGACTCGACCACCTCGCTGCAACTGGTTCCGTTGCTGTCGCGCTTCGAGGAGTTGACCGTGATAACCAACTTCCTCATCGCCATCGACCAGTTGCGGGCCTGCGACCGGATCCGGATGATCTGCCTTGGGGGCTTGTTCGATCGCCGATCCGCGTCCTTCGTGGGGGCTTTGGCCGAACAGAGTGTTGCCGGTCTCGCGGCGGATATCGTGTTCCTGTCGACCTCGGCATTGCAGGGCCAGACCTTATATCACCAAGACGAGTCCCAGCTCCTGATGAAGCGGGCGCTCCGGCGGGCCGGGCAACGAAGAGTGCTGTTGCTCGACCACGCCAAGATCGGGCGTCGTGCCCTGTATCGGTTGGGCGAGGTCACCGAGTTCACTCACATGGTGGTCGATCCCGGTATCGACGATTCGGCGCTTGCGGCCCTATCCGAGTTGGAGGTCGAGGTGATGGTGGCCGAGCCCACGCTCCCATCCGCAGCCCGGCCGCACGCCGGTACCGGATGATCCGGGGGATCCGGGGGATCCGGGGGATCCGCTACCAGCCGGCAGCGACCGGCTTCACGGCGTCCTCGGGCGCCGGGTATCCGGGTACCGCGAGCTTCCTGGGGCAGCCGGTGGCCGCCATCGGGCTCGCCTACGGACCGGCATCCGCCGCTATATCGGATGGCTCCGGTCACCGGGCGCGCCCGAGTCCCTGCCGCCTGGGGCGATCTGCCGGCCCGGATCGGACCGGCGATCGGCTGCCCGGCGCGAACCCCTACCCCGAGCCGGCCGGGCATGCCCGGCTGGACTAGCCTAGGAGCATAGGTCCAACCGATGTCGAAAGGGAACCTGTCGTGAACCAAACTCCGGTCAAGGTGGCCGTTACCGGTGCGGCCGGCCAGATCTGCTACTCCCTGCTGTTCCGCATCGCCAGCGGTTCGTTGCTGGGCGATACCCCGATCGAGTTGCGCCTGCTCGAGATCACCCCGGCCTTGAAGGCCCTGGAAGGGGTGGTGATGGAGCTGGACGACTGCGCCTTCCCGAACCTGACCGATGTGGTGATCGGAGACGATCCCAAGCAGGTTTTCGATGGCGTCAACCTGGCCATGCTGGTGGGTGCCATGCCCCGCAAGGCGGGCATGGAGCGCAGCGATCTGCTCAGCGCCAACGGCGCCATCTTCACCGCCCAGGGCAAGGCCCTCAATGAGGTCGCCGCCGATGACGTACGCGTCCTGGTGACCGGCAACCCGGCCAACACGAACGCCCTGATCGCGATGAGCAACGCCCCCGACATCCCCAACGATCGCTTCAACGCGCTGACCCGGCTCGATCACAACCGGGCCAGGGCGATGCTGGCCAAGAAACTGGGCGTGGGGGTCGGCGAGGTCAGCCACATGACCATCTGGGGGAACCACTCCTCCACCCAGTACCCGGACGTCTTCCATGCCAAGGTCGGCGGCAGGGACGCCGCCGGTCTGGTCGAGCAGACTTGGATCGAGCAGGAGTTCATTCCCAAGGTCGCCAAGCGAGGCGCCGCGATCATCGAGGCGCGCGGGGCCAGTTCGGCTGCTTCCGCCGCCAACGCCACCGTCGAGCACATGCGCAACTGGGTGCTGGGCACCCCGGAAGGCGATTGGGTGTCCATGGCGGTGCCCACCGACGGCTCCTACGGTATCCCCGAGGGCGTAATCAGCTCCTTCCCATGCGTGGTCCGCAACGGCAAATACGAGATCGTCCAAGGTCTGGAGATCGACGACTTCAGTCGCGCCAAGATCGACGCCTCGATCGCAGAATTGCAGGACGAGAAGAAGGCTGTCACCGATCTCGGATTGATCTGACATCGACGGCTATCGGCGAGGGGCGCGCCCGGCCGCGGGTGTGCCCCTCGCCCGTGGCGGCCGAAGGACCTATCAGCCGGCAGCACGCGCACCCGGCGTCATCCCGCACCGTGCGTGACTGGGCAGCCTCGCGGTGGCCCTGCAATCCGGCGGTGGTTTGCGACTGCCACTGGTCAAGTCAGCCCGTATACACCCCGGGTACCGCCATGCCCAACGCCATGATCGTCACCCCGGCCCCCATCATGATCGCCACGTCGAAGGCTCGATGGCGAACCACCAGCAATCCAGCTATCTGCTGCGGTAACACCAGGCGAGCGAACCCGGCCAGCACCAATGATCCCCCGATCAGCACGGACCCCCGGCGCCAATGCCTGGTGGCCACCAGCAGCACCCCGCCCAGGAAGAAGACCAGCACTCCCAGCAGCACCCAGGGGCTCAGGGTGCCACGAACCCGCTCCGGCGCCTCGAGACGACTGGCCACCTAGGACGCCCCTGCCTCGGCGAGCTGCACGACATTGCTGAGCAGCATGGCCCGGGTCATGGGGCCGATCCCACCCGGATTCGGCGTCACCCAGCCGGCCCTGTCCCAAACATCGGGAGCCAGGTCTCCGGTGATTACCCCACCGACCCGGCTCACCCCGACGTCCACCACTACCGCACCGGCCCGCAGCATGCCGGCGGTGACCATGCCGGGCACTCCGGCCGCCGCAATGACAATATCGGCGCGCCGGGTGTGCTCCGCGAGGTCCCGCGTCCCGGTATGGCACAAGGTGACGGTGGCGTTCTCGGTGCGGCTGGAAAGGATCAGCCCCAGGGGGCGGCCCACGGTGGTGCCGCGGCCGATCACGCACACCTCGGCTCCGGACAATTCGATCCGGTTTCGCCGCAACAGATCGACGATCCCCCAAGGTGTGCAGGGCAACGGTCCCGGCTCCCCCAACACCAACCGGCCCAGATTCATCGGGTGCAGGCCATCGCAATCCTTGCCCGGGTCCACCATGCCGAGGGCCTCAAAAGCGTTCAGGTGGCGGGGTAACGGCAACTGGATCAGGTAACCGGTGCAGGCTGGATCGGCATTCAACCGGGCGATCGCCTTTTGCAGCTGGTCCTGAGATGTACCGGCCGGCAGCTCGATCCGGACCGAGGCGATGCCCACCTGTTCGCAATCCCGGTGCTTCATGCGCACATAGCTCTGGCTCGCCGGGTCGTCCCCGACCAGGATCGTACCCAGGCCCGGTACGATCCCTCGCCTGCGCAACTCGGCCACCCGGGTGACCAGTTCGGCCTTGATCTCGGCCTGGGCAGCCCTTCCGTCCAGGGTTCTGGCGACCATGACCGCTCCTAGTGGAAGAAGTGCCGGGTGGCTGTGAAGTACATCGTGATACCGGCGGCATCCGCGGCGGCGATGGTCTGGGCATCGCGCACCGAACCACCCGGTTGGACGATGGCTCGCACCCCGCCGTCGATGAGGATCTGCGGGCCGTCCGGGAATGGGAAGAAGGCATCCGAGGCGGCCACCGAACCGGCCGCCCGGTCTCCGGCCCGGGCAACCGCCAGCCGGCAGGAATCCACCCGGTTGACCTGTCCCATCCCCACACCGACCGAGGCCTGGTGCCTAGCCAGCAGGATCGCATTGGATTTCACCGCCCGCACCGCACGCCAGGCGAAGGCGAGATCGGCCAGGGTCGCCGGATCGGCCGGCGAACCGGCCGCCAACTGCCAATTCGCCGGGTCGTCACCGGGAGCATCGATGCGGTCCGGGGCTTGCACCAGGACGCCTCCCGAGATCGGTGTCAGCTGCCGGCCGGGATGGGCATAGCTCGTCACGGCAAGAACGCGGATGCCCTTCTTGGCGCTGAGCAGTTCGACCGCCCCTTCGTCATAGCCGGGCGCGACGATCACCTCGGTGAAAACCTCGGCCACCTGCTCGGCCATTGCCACCGACACCGGACGGTTGGCGGCGATCACCCCGCCGAAGGCGGACACCGGGTCGCAGGCGTGGGCCTTGCGATGGGCCTCGGCGATGTCCACGCCCAGGGCGATACCGCAGGGGTTGGCGTGTTTGACGATGGCCACCGCGGGCTCGGCAAAATCGTGGGCGGCCCGGTAGGCGGCATCGGCATCGGTGTAGTTGTTGTAGCTCATCTGCTTGCCATGCAGTTGCCGGGCCGCGGCGATCCCGGCTGGCCCGCTCTGATCGGCATACAACGCCGCCGGCTGGTGGGAATTCTCCCCATAGCGCAGCACGCCCGCCTTCGTCCAGACCCGGCCGAGGAAGGCCGGGAAACCATCCCCATCCGAGGTGCCGGTCAGCACACCGCCCATCCAGTGGGCCACCGCGACGTCGTAGGCGGCGGTATGCGCAAAGGCCTGGGCGGCCAGCCGGCGACGCAATGCCAGATCGGTACCGCCGGCAGCCAGCGCCCCGAGGATCAGGTCGTACTGGTCGGCAGCGGTGATCACCGCAACGCTGGGATGGTTCTTAGCCGCCGCACGCACCATGGCGGGGCCACCGATGTCGATCTGCTCCACGCATTGGTCCGCCCCGGCACCGGAGGCCACCGTATGCGCGAACGGATAGAGGTTCACCACCACCAGGTCAAAGGGCACCACGCCCAATTCGCCCAGTTGGGCCCGATGCTCCGCCAGCCGCCGGTCGGCCAGGATACCGGCGTGCACCTTGGGGTGCAGGGTCTTGACCCGGCCGTCTAGGCATTCGGGGAATCCGGTCAGTTCCTCCACCGGCAGCACCGCCACGCCCGCTTCGGCGAGCCGGGCCGCGGTGGAACCGGTCGAGACGATCTCGACGCCGGCGGCGGCCAGGGCCTGGCCCAACTCCACCAGGCGGGTCTTGTCGTAAACCGAAACCAGGGCGCGCCGGATGGGTAGCAGTTCAGTCATGCTCGATCTCCGTGAGTTCCTTGACCACTTGGACGAGCAGTTCCCGCTCGACCACCTTGATTCGCTCGTGCAGGGTCTGTTCGGTGTCGCCGTCGAGCACCTCGACGGCGCGCTGGGCGATGATCCTGCCGGTGTCGATGCCGGCGTCCACCATGAAGATGGTGGCACCGCTCACCTTCACCCCGGCGGCTAGCGCATCGCGCACGCCATGCATCCCGGGAAAACTGGGCAGCAGCGCCGGATGGCTGTTGATGAACCGGCCGCCGTAGGCAGCCAGGAAGGTGGGACCTACCAGCCTCATGAACCCGGCGCCCACCACCAGATCCGGCCGGTGGATGCCGACCGCACGAGTCAAAGCGGCATCCCACTCGGCGCGGTCGGGCAGCATCGGGACGCTGAAGGTGGCGACGCCCGCCGCGGTAGCCCGGTCGAGCGCCGGGATCCCGCTGCGATCCGCGCCCACCGCGACCACCCGGAAACCGGCAGCCTCGTCCAACAAGGCTTGCAGCAACGTTCCCGTCCCGGATACAAGCACCACCACCCTGGCTCCCACGGTGACGAGCCTACCCGTCGATCACTGCGGTGGACACCTCGGCCTCGGCCACGGCTGCCGGGTCGTCTCCGGCTTGCCGGGTCGGTTGCCGACCCGCCCGCCAGCCGAGTAGCCAGCCGGTGGCCATCCCGGCCAGCCCGAGCGAGGTGGGTGCCATGATCGCCAGGGGGCCGAGCCGAGCGCCCAGATCGACCAGCCGAATCGCCCCCAGGTCGCCGCCGGCCGGAATCTGCAGCAGCGTGAAGAAGGCTCCGGTGGCCATACCGATCCCGGCGCCCACGATCGCAGTCAGGTCGGCCCCGGCCTCGCTGCTGCGCGTCCGGAGTTCGGTTTGAAAACCACGAACCCCGATCAGCGCGCTGACGATACCGGCCAGCGCCCCGCTGGCCAGCCACCACAATGCCATCCGAGGCATCGGCCCGGCGGGCGGCACCGTACCCAGCACCGGAATCGCCGGCAGCAGTCCAACGGTGGTCTGGGCCGGGGAGATCACCGTCTGCAAGCCAAGCTGGATACCCGCCCCCAGTGCCCAGGAACCACACCACATGATGTAGTTGGGCAGCCAGGCCAGCTGGCTCAGCAGCAGCATCACCCCGCCCAGGCCGCCGGCTCCCAGCGAATCATGGATCTGGATGAACCGTTCCCGGCCGGTCCACAACGCGGCGGTGAATACCAGCGCGCCGGTGATCGCCAACACGGCCAGCCCGGCCGTGACCGCACGCAATCCGGTCAGCAACAAGTGGGATCGGTTCGCCGGCCGCCATCGGTGGGCGCGGGCGGCACCGATCAGGCCGAGCAACAGGCTGAATACCAGCGCGGCGAACAACGGCGAACCGCCGGTCGATGCGTCATGGACGAGTAGCCGGACGCCGGCCAGGATCGCGAGATAGCTGGCGGAGAACACCAGCCCCACCCGCAGCACCCGGGCGCCGGCACCGGCCGATCCGGGTGCCCGGGAACGTGCCGCGACCACTCCCAGGCAAGCGGATCCCACCCAGCAGATGACGCCGGTCAATCCCAGCGGCATGATCGAAACCTGGCCACCCGGCAGGCTCACCGGCACCCCGTTCGCCAGCAGCCAGCCCTGGCAGCCCATCGACACGGCAGCCGCCGGCTTGATCGCCGGCACCTGGATCCAGCCGAGAACACAGAACCCCACCACCAGCAGCCAACCAGCCAGCGCGGTGACTCCCGCCGCGGCCATGGTCAGCAGGGGCCAGGGCGCCCGCCAGCCAACCGGCTCGGCCCGGACGGCCTGTAGTTCCCGGATACGCTCGCTCTGTTCGGTTTTCCGCCGCCGACCGAAACCCATCAACCCTGCAGAATCTCTCGCGTTAAGGCCGCTGTTCCGCCCGGGGTGCGACCGACTACCCCAACCGGCTCGAAGGCGACCTGCCCGGCGCTGCCCGGCGCGCTACCGCGCGGCACCGGCACGTCGCGATTTTCGAATGAGTCACGAGCCTGGTATTCGTGGAGGTCCACCCGCCCAGCCTAACCGGTCGATCGTGTCCGATCAGAGCTTCTCGAGCGGCGCGTACCGCAACGCTAGCCGCTTCACCCCGGCAGAACCGAAATCCACATCTGCCTTCGCATTGTCTTTGTCGCCGCTGGTCGCCAGCACCGTGCCCAGCCCGAAACCGCTGTGCAGGACGCGATCGCCGACGCGCAGTATGGGCAGCGGTTTGGGTGAGGGGCCCCGGCCCGAACCGAATGCCGGCACCCGATCCGGCCGCATGCGTGCGCTGGTCGTCCGGCCGGCCTGCTGGATCGCCCAGTTCGCGGGCCGGTCATCGAGCCGACGCCAATCGATCAGCCCAGCCGGGATCTCCGCCAGGAAACACGAAGCCGGATTGTAGACCGGAGAACCGAACATCGACCGCTCAACCGCTCTGGTCAGGTACAGCCGCTTGCGGGCCCGGGTGATGCCGACATAGGCCAGTCTGCGCTCCTCGGCCAGTTCATCGGAGTCGACCATCGCACGGCGGTGGGGAAACACGCCATCCTCCAAACCGGTCAGGAAGACGGTGTCGAATTCCAAGCCCTTGGCGGTGTGCAGGGTCATCAGGGTGATCGCACCTTGATCGGTATTCGAGTCGGGTAGCTGATCGCTGTCGGCCACCAGCGCAATCCGTTCCAGGAAGGCACTCAACGAGGCATCGGGTTCGGCCATGCCGAAGGCCAGCTCGGCGGCCCCATCGGCCGCACCGTCCGCGGAACCGGCGGCTGGCGCCGCCTCGGATCGACCGGTCTCATCTTGGTTCAGATCCCGGGCACCGGCCTGGGAGACGAATTCCTCGGCTACATTCACCAGTTCGATGAGGTTCTCCGCACGGGTCTCGTCTTGCGGATCGGTCGAATTGCGCAGTTCATCGAGCATGCCGCTGCGCATCAGCACCGCCTCAAGGATCTCATTGGCCGGCGACCCGGCAGCCACCATTGCCCGGAAGCCGGCCATCATCTCGGCGAAGGCACGTATCTGGTTCAGCGACCTGGCGGCCAGCCCGGGTGCCTGGGCAGCCTCCTCGATTGCCTCGGCAAAGCTGATCTGCCGATTTGCCGCCAGCATCTCCAGCGCCGTCTCGGCTCGCTCACCGATCCCCCGTTTGGGGACGTTCAGGATCCGCCGCACCGAGACGTCGTCGGCGGGGTTTGCGATGGCCCGCAGATAGGCGATGGCGTCGCGAATCTCGCGACGTTCGTAGAATCGCACCCCGCCAACCACCCGGTAGGGCAGACCCAACCTGACGAAGACCTCTTCCAGGGCACGCGATTGGGCGTTCGTGCGATAGAAGACCGCCGTGTCCCCGTAACCGCCCTGCCCGCCATCGGCCAGCCGGTCGATCTCGCCGGCGATATAGCGCGCCTCGTCGTGTTCGGTGTCGGCGACATAGCCAACGATGCGGTCTCCCGCCCCTAAATCGGACCACAAATTCTTGGTCGGCCGGTTCGGGTTGTGGCTGATCACCGCGTTCGCGGCCGACAGCACGGTTTGGGTCGAGCGGTAGTTTTGTTCGAGCAGCACGGTCTGCGCGCCCGGGAAATCGGTGGCGAAATCCAGGATATTGCGGATGGTGGCGCCCCGGAAGGCGTAGATCGACTGGTCGGAGTCCCCCACCACCATCAGTTCACCGGGAGCGATTCGCGGGGTACCAGGTGCCAGGCCGTCCTCGACACCCAGGTCTCCGCAAAGCTGTTTGATCAGCAGATACTGCGCATGATTGGTGTCCTGGTATTCATCCACCAGAACCTGGCGAAAGCGGCGGCGGTAAGACTCCCGGATCTCCGGGTGGGCGGTGAACAGCTCGACCGTGGTCATGATCAGATCGTCGAAGTCCAGCGCATTCGCCGCCCGCAGCCGCTTCTGGTATTCGGTGTAGCAGGCGGCAGGCGCCTCAGCCATTCCGGTGGCCAGCGCCGCCGCCCGGCCGGGGCCGATGACCTCGTTCTTCCAAGCACCTACCTGGTTTAGGATCTGGCGGGGCGGAAACCGCTTGGGGTCTAGATTCAGATCCCGGCACACCAGCCCCATCAGTCGCTTGGCGTCGGTGTCGTCGTAGATGGAGAAGGTTTTCCGGTACCCCAGGGCGTCGATATCGGCCCGCAGGATCCGTACGCATGCCGAATGGAAGGTCGACACCCACATCGCCCTGGCTCGGTTGCCGACCAGTCCGGCAACCCGAGACCGCATCTCCGCGGCCGCCTTGTTGGTGAAGGTGATTGCCAGTATCGAGCCCGGATGGACTTCCCGGGCATCGATCAGATGGGCGATCCGGCAGGTCAGTACCCGGGTCTTGCCCGAGCCCGCACCGGCAACCACCAGTACCGGTGCACCGGCATGCAATACGGCGGCGCGTTGGGGCGGGTTGAGTCCCTCAAGCAGGGTGGCGGTTTCAGTCATGGCGGTTCAACCCTACCCAAGATGATGTCCCCGTCGGGGCTGCCGGCGCGCTACCCTGACCGTTCCCCGGAAAGCAGCACAGCAGGTTGGGCAGGCCGCCCAGTCCGGCTAGCGTGACAGTCATGATGTTCATCTCGTGGATCGTGCTGGGTCTCATCGCAGGCCTAGTGGCCAGGAGGATCGTCGGCGGGGGTGGCGGATGGTTCGTCACCTTGCTCCTCGGAATCCTGGGCGCCGTTGTGGGGGGCTGGATCTCCGGTCTCCTGTTCCATATCTCCCTGCAGGGCTTCTGGAATCCGGTGACCTGGATCATCGCTATCCTGGGTGGCCTGCTGGTGACCTTCATCTACAACAAACTGACCGACAAGAAGTGAGCGGCCAGGTAGCCCACTCAATCCAATGACGGCCCCGGTGTCCCGGCCAGCATCCCGATCATGACCGTGCACCGGGGCTGCCGCGGTGTTCGCATCCTTCCCCCGCTTACCGCCCGGTCGATCGGTGCCATGCACAATCCAGTGCCTCGGCGGCAACCGGATCCGGTGATAACCCGTTCGTCTAGCCCACCGGTGGCCCCGATACACAGGTAGCTGTCGTATCGGACGCGGGGTCGGCCGGCACGGGCGGCCCGTTGAGCTATCGGACCGTCACACCAACTTCCGGTCGGTGGCCCATTTGGTCAACTGGTAGCGGTTCGACAGTTGGAGTTTTCGCAGCACGCTGGAGACGTGGGTTTCGACGGTCTTGATGGAGATGAACAACTCGCGGGCGATCTCCTTGTACGAGTATCCCCGGGCGATCAGCTTGAGGACCTCACGTTCCCGCTGACTCAGCCGATCGAGATCCTCATCGATGGAGGCCACATCGATCGACCCGGAGAAGGCATCCAGCACGAAACCCGCCAGCCGGGGGCTGAACACCGCATCGTTGGTGGCCACCCGGGCGATGGCGGCGATCAACTCGGCGGTGGCGATCGACTTGGTCACGTAGCCACGGGCACCGGCCCGGATCACGCCGATGACATCCTCGGCGGCGTCGGATACCGACAGGGCCAGGAATTTGACTTCGGGATTGGTGGCGTGGACCTGCTTGACTACCTCCGCACCGCCGCCACCGGGCAGATGGACGTCCAACAGAACCACATCGGGGAGCACCTCCTTGATGACGCGGACCGACGAGTCCACGTCCTCGCCCTCCCCCACCACCGTCACCTGGTCACCGAACTTGCCCAGCTCGTGACGGACACCGACCCGGAAGATCCCGTGGTCGTCCACCAGTACCACCCGCCAGGGGCCGCTTGCGGGCTGAACTTCCTCGATCTCGGGACTGCTCATCTGGTCATCTCCAATCGAATCTCGGTGCCCTCACCGGGTACCGACCGAACGCGCGCGGATCCACCGTGCCGCTCCATGCGTCCGATGATCGAACCGCGCACCCCCATCCTGTCATCTGCTATGGCTGCCAGGTCGAATCCACGGCCACGATCGCGGACATAGACCTGCACCATGGTGGTGCCGTCCAAGGTCTCCACCTCGGCGAACACGTCGATAAGGTCTGCCCGGGAATGCTTGGCGGCGTTCATCATGGCTTCGCGAGCCGCCTGAACCAGGGCGCGCAACCCGGTATCCAGTTCGATGTCGCCCACGCAGATCACCTCGACCGGCACGCCGCGCTCGTCCTCCACTTCGCCACCGGCCGCCGTGAGAGCGGCCTTCAAGGTGGTGGGTCCCGCGCCATCGGTGTACAGCCAGTTGCGCAGTTCGCGTTCCTGACGCCGCGCCAGCGCGGCCACTTGTTTGGGATCGTCGGCCTGCCGCTGAATCAACGCCAGGGTTTGCAGCACCGAATCATGCAGGTGAGCGGCCATGTCTGCCCGCGTGTCGGCCACCAGTTTTTCTTCGCGAGCCTTGTCGAGCTTGCGCCGATACCGCAGCATCCAGGGTGCGGCCACCACACCGACCCCCCCGATGGTCAGCCCGGCCACCCACACGACCACGGGGAGTTGCTCCACGCCGATCTGGGAGGCTGCCATCATGGCTGCCGCTCCTCCCATCAGTACCATCCCCGCCCCGATCCGCAGCGAAGAGACCCAGCGTTTGCCGCCCACCAACGGCGCCACCCATTGCGGAAGCCCCGATTCCGGGGAGTCCGTATCGTCCGGTTGATCGGCCTGGAGCCACATCAGGGCGATGCCTACCGCACCCAGCAGCGCCGGCCAGAAGATCAGCCCGGTGGTTCCGGCCAGTCGTTGCGCCAGCATCGCCAGGCCTAGAACCAGCATCACCACGGCGGTTATCGTGCCGATGTTCGAACGTCGCTGCCGGCGGCTGGCGTGTCGCATCCCCTGGTGATCGGCGGCCTGCAGCCCCGGCGGAACCGGCGGGACGGGCGTATCGGGCATCAGCACCCACAGGGCGCCATAGATGGCGATGCTGACGAAACTGACCAGGGTCAGCGCCACGAAGCAGGCTCGCAACAGCCAGATCGGCCATCGCAGATGCCTGGCGATACCGCTGGCGACCCCGCCCAGCCAGGCCTCGTTCCGATCGCGCTGCAGCGGTGGGCGGATGCCAGATGCCGACCGCAAGCCAGCCTCCGCGGGTGGGCGGTGCTGCCCGGGCCGATCGGCGCCGGGGGCCGGCGCCGGTTGAGCAGTCGCGCCGCCGGTCCGCGACTGCACGCCGGGATCTGCCGACTCGCCCATCGCCACCCTTCCTGCAAGACACGATTGCCTTCCAGCCTCACATGCGGCGAGGCTGCGCGCCACTCGGACCCACCCGGATCGTCCCCCCAACTGGGATAATAGGGGGACGATCCGGGTCAAAAGCGGTTCCCCGGCTCGGATCCATCGGCCAGACTAGAGGCCATGTCATCGCCCGCGCAGCCCACCCAATGGCCGCTGCGCACCGGCGTCCCACCCCCACGCCGTGACCTGGCGGCCGAGATTCTGGAACTACGCCGCAGACCGGCAGACGGCAAACTCACCGGTTTGAGCCTCGCCATAGCCAACTGGTTAGCCGTTGATGTCCTGCTGATCAGAACCTTGATCGTTGTCGCCTCGTTGACGGCGGGAATCGGCGCAATCGGTTACCTGGCCGGTTGGGCAATCACCCGGGAGGAGTCCAGCGGACAGGCACCGTTGGACCGGCTGGGAGACCGCTGGCGACGGCTCGCTCCCCGCACGGTACTCGGTTGGGCGCTGGGCATCACGGCACTGGGCGGGCTGACCTTCGGCAGCATCCTGGGCTTTAGTTGGCTGCCTCTGATCATCATCGCGTTGACCGTCTGGGCAGGAATCCGCGCGCCGGCTCCGAGCAGACAGCCAACCGGTCAACCAGCCATCGGCCAGGCAGATACCCGACCGGCAACCCCAGCCCATCAGCCCACTTGGGCGATGACATTGTTCACGCTGTGCGTGGCCGGCCTGGTGGGCGGCGCCATCGGCGAGAACACCCAGAACCCACCGCTGGCCCTATCGGCCGCGTTGTTGGTGATCGGTCTGGGCCTGTTGCTGGCCGCGCGTCACGGGTTGGCCATCGGATTGGTGGCTGCTGGCCTGGTCGTCGCGTTGCTGCTCAGTGCCTTGATCCTGCTGGCTCCCGACGGTCGGTATAGCGTGGCAGCCGGCCCGGTATTAGGTATCACCGACGAAACGAGCCTGCCGGCCGAGCCGATTGTCGTCAATGACGATTACCTGGAGCTCGATCTGACTGCCATGAAACTGACCAGCGACCGCACCGTCACGCTGCTGGCGACCGATGCCAAGCTGACAGTGCTATCACCCGCCAACACCAATGTTGTCGTCAGCATCGAATACACCAACTCGGTCGTGCTCACCGATGCATCCATCGATATCGGTGATGGCAACCGGGCCCATACCATCGATGCCAATCCGGGCGGGCCAACCATGTCGATCCGGGTTAAGGCCGAGAACTCCCGCATCGAGGTGAACTGAATGCGTACCGGTCCCCGCCCCGCCGGCATCATGTGGGGGTTGTTCTTCTGCCTGACCGCCTGCCTGGGTGGGTTGCTGGCGCTGGGGGTGCCGTTGTCCCTCACCGCGCTGGGCATCATCATCCCGGCGCTGCTGATCCTGGTGGGCGTCACGGGCATCGCGCTCGGCCGGCGCAGGCAATGACCACTAAACCGACCACTAAACCCAAATATCGACCACGAAACCAAGTCAGGAGACAAGCCATGAGCCAGCGCAAACTAACCCGTAGCCGTGACCACCGGGTGATCGCCGGGGTATGCGGGGGGATCGCCGAGTATTTCGAGATCGATGTGACCATCGTCCGGCTGGTCGCCGGCGCAGCCTGCTTGTTTAGCGCCGGGCTCGTCGTGGCCTGCTATCTGGCCGGGTGGTTGATCCTGCCGGATGCCCGCACCGGCGAATCGGGCGCCGATGCCCTCTATGAACGCTACGGCGATTACCGGCAGCGCCGAGCCAGCCGCGAACGCAATCGCACCGATCAACCGCCGGCCGACAGCTTCAGCGCCGACGAGCCAACCCAGTAGGTAGCTGGCCGGCAGCCGAAACCGCGCCGCAGTCCGCTGCGGGCACGATCTGCGCCAAAGCCGGGCGGGGGCGGGCTAATGCCCGCCCCCGCCGAATCGGCGCTATCGAGCATGCTCAGCGGTGGATGGCGTTCGCCTGGCTGGCGCCGTTGGCTTCAGTAGCCGCGAAATCAAGCGCGGTACCCGCCAATGCCGTAGCGAACTCGGCGAACTGCTGGGAGGCCTGTTGGCTCCACTGGTCAGATGCGGTCTGGGAGGCCGCGTACGCCCCAGCGGGCATCTTGATCATCCCGAACTCTCCTGCCCCGGCGGCGGTCGCCGACAGCTGTCCGTTAATCTCGGTCATTCGGGCGGACCAGTCGGCCCATTGGGAAGCCTGCTGGCGGATCTCCTCGGGAGAGGCGGTAACGGTGTTGCCAGGGCCCGGCTCATAGGTACTCCCACCGCCGCTGCCGCCGTGCCCACCGGTGCCCGGCGAAACACGCGGATCAGAGCCGCCGGCCCCGCCGCCTCCCTGAGAGCTGCCCGCCGTACCGGTGCTGGACGATACCGGGACATTCGTGCCCGGGCCGTCCTGCTGGCCGATGACGCCCGGCGCGATACCACCGGAACTGCCGGAACCACCACCAGGCAACCCCGATGCGCCCGACGCAGACCCACCGGGCAGCCCGGCACCCGACGACCCGGTGCCCGGCAATCCGGCACCCGGCATACCGAGACCGGGAAGTGGCACGCCGGTCCCAGAGCCGGCACCACCCACAGCCCCCGAACCGGAGCCACCGATGCCAGCACCGGAACCAGCGCCATCGGCCACACCGGTAGCGCCTACCGGCACCGACCCACCCGAGATGGACGAGTTCAGACCGGCGATACCGGGAGTCGTCGCACCACCGGCTGGCGCACCAACGCCAGCGGTAGAGGTACTGAAACCACCGCCGGGGAACATGGCCAAACCACCGGGGCCCCTGCCACGGGCCCTGTCGCGATTGCCGGCTGCGGTGGCCCCAGCGACTCCGGCGGCTCCCGCCCCCGCGCCGCCGGTAACACTGGCCGTGGCGCCTCCGGCGGGGCCGCCCATACCCACACCGGCCACGCCGGTACCACCCGAGCCGACCGGCTGCCCCACAGCCGGTGAGCCGGCACCTGCGGTGCCAGCGCCACCGCTGACGCCACCCTGCCCACCGATCGCCGCCGGGGGCATGCCGCGCACACCCCTGTCTTTCTTGTCTTCCTTACGCCGCTGGTGTTCGTCCAGATCAATCAGCGCCTCGTAGACGTCAAGCTCGCGCAGCTCGTCATCGGTGGAGGCACGGTAGCCGTCGACACCTTCCTGGGCGACGCGCTGCGTTTTCTGGGCGGCCGGTTTGGACTGGCTGTCTGTCATTGCTGACCTCGCTACTTGAGGGTGAATTAAGCCGGGCATCTTCGAGTCTGCCACGATTGGGGGTCAGCGATCCAATGAACCTCAATTCCCACTCGATCATCACCGCGCCCCGATGACCGGTAGTCAGCAGATGACCCGACCCGCGGAACCTTTCATTTCAAAACCCGCCGCGGGCACCCCAAACCGATGGTCACCTGGTAGCCGGTTTGCCGGAGTAGCCGCCGCCTCCGTGGGATGCCTGCGGAAGCACCCTCGAGCCTCCGTGGGGAAGCTACCCTCGCATGGCGCACGACGAGATGTCAGGTTGCGGTCTTGGCGCGAAACGGCGGGCTCTGGAATGACAGTCCTGAACCGCGGTCCGCGGGACGATGACGGGCGGCCCGGCACGCCGGCTCGGTCGTATTCGCCTGCTTGTCTCGTGCCCCGTCACAACCTATGATCCGGTCATCGACCGATACCCGGAGCCTTTGGCAAGCGACGGGGTGAGAAGGGATGCGGTGCACGAGGAACTAGCGATGCCCTGCACGGGCGCCGAAGCCGAGCAGGCTGAAACACGGCCGTGCCCCCTGGCGCTGCATTGCTAGCCAGTCCGTCCGGACCGATTTCCGTGTTCGTCACCGAGCACCGGCGGCAACCAGCCAACCACTGCCCCTGCGGGGTGCGGCCTTCCAAGGAACGGGAGACCGCCCATGCAATTCATCTTGAAGGACATCGAATACACCTACCCCGACGCCGCCGGCCCGGCGGTCTCGGGGGTCTCCGCCACCCTGCCGCGAGGCTGGACCGGCCTCGTCGGGGGCAACGGCTGTGAGAAGACGACGCTCGCGCGTATCGCCTGCGGGCAGATCGAACCCGACGCGGGGGCCGTGTCCCCTAGGTTTCTCCCGGCATACTGTCCGCAGAGCGTCCTGGAGCCGCCGGAGCATCTCGAAGGATTCGCCGCCGCTCACGACAAAGATGCGATTCGCCTCAGGCGGGACCTCGGGATAGCCGGCGCCTGGCTCTGGCGCTATGGGGAGCTTTCCAGCGGGCAAAAGGCTCGTGCAGGTGGCCTGCGCGCTGTGGGCCCGCCCCGGCCTGCTCGCAATCGACGAACCAACCAACCACGTGGACGCGGCGACGCGCGAACTCATGCGTGAGGTTCTCTCCTCCTTCGGGGGCGTGGGCATCCTCATATCGCACGACCGCACGCTGCTCGACGCCCTCTGCTCCCAGTGCCTCTTCATGCGGCCGAGAGGGGCGACCGTACGGCCCGGGGGCTACTCGGATGAGGCCCGCCGGCCGGAGACGCTCGAACGCGAGACAGCCGGGCGGGAACGCGACAAGGCGACACGCGAACGGGACCGTCTCGCGGTCGAGGCCCAGCGCCGCCGCCAGGAGGCTGCGCGGGCCGATGCCCACAGAAGCGCCCGCAATGTGGGAAAGCACCAGCGATGCCAGGGCGAGGATACGTCTCGCGGTCCTCACCGGCCAGGACGGCAAAGTCCCCGCGTTGAGCTCCCGGATGGCGGCCCGGCTCAATTCGAACCCGGCCAGGGTGCTGGAGGGCGGCCGTGCCAGCCCCGGGGAGGTGCGCAAGTGATGCTCGCGCTCGGCATCCTCGACCGCGCACCCGCGATCGTCGTGGACGAGCCCACCAACCACCTAAACCTTCGCCCGGCGGAGGCCCTCGGCCGGATGCTGGCGGGTTTTCCGGGGGCCCTGCTGCTCGTCTCCCACGACGAAGGGCTGGTCGCGTCGGCGACGACCGTGCGGTGGGAGATCGGGGAGGCGGGCTGCGGGAACCTGCGTCTGCGAGTGGTTTGACGGCCCCGGCCCGGATAGTGGCGGAACTGGGCAGTCTTTCGACGAGCCCAGCCATGGCATCGCGTGGGCCGTGTCCCATGGCATGAATCTGAACGGCGCGCGAGCGGCGCCAACTAGAATCCATGCAGTTAAAAGCGGCGTTAATCGCTGACATGCCAGGTAAGGTGCGTGCCAGTGGAATCGGACGTTTTCTTATTCCAACCGAGCCGGCCTGGGCGCAACAACACGTTGCGTGACCGGATTACTCTCGCCCTATACAATTGAGAGCAGTCGAATAAACGGGAGGTACCCACATGGCGATCAGGGATATCCTGTCTCGGCTCCGCAAGGAGAAGGGCGTCACGCAGGAAGAACTGGCGGAAAAGCTTTTCGTCACCCGTCAGGCAGTGAGCCGCTGGGAGCGGGGTGAGACCGAGCCCGGCATAGACATGCGCAAGCTCATCGCCGCCGCGCTCAATGTGCCCGTCGCGCTCCTGCTCGAACTGCCGGATGAAGATACCTGTCAGTGCTGCGGCACACCCTTCAGCGTCCCCAACATGGCAAGGGGCACCGATGCGAATGGTTCCGAGAACCCCGATTACTGCAAGTGGTGCTACGCCGAGGGCGAGTTCGCGATCGAGGACATGGACGGAGTCATAGAGCATTCGGCCCCCTACCTCGTCGGTGCCACGAGCATGAGTCTCGACGAAGCCGTGTCCTTCATGGGCGCCCTGCTTCCCACTTTAAAGCGCTGGCGGAAATAGGCGCGACCAAGCCCTGGTCAGAGCGATCAGTACGGCTTTGCCGACGAGCAGAGTGCCATATCCGGAAAGAAAGCGCCCGGTGTTGGCAGAGCCAATGCCGAATGATGCTCCCCTCGCCTAGCCGATCGTCGGCGAGAACGCCTGGAAAGCCCGATGACCGCCTTCACGTTCGTGTCGAAGATCCTGTCCGTCTCTTCATCCGGAACCGATCCCAGCAATCCAACTGGCGCGATATCGGCGTTGTTTACGAGGACACCGAGCCTTTCGGATACCTGTCCGATACCCGGTTTTGAGCGCGCCAAGGCCCGATTCCCCGGTAGTATCGGCGACGTAATATTGAATTCCGTCATGCCGGGCAGCGGCTTCCTCCGGAGTCTCTTCCGCTCCGCCGACAATAGGGGCTGAGATCCCTTCCTCTACAAACCGCGCGGCATTCGACGTGCCAATGCCTGAACCCGTCCGGGCAATCAGGACGCACTTCCCGCTCAAACCATGTGTTTCCCGTTCTGCTCTCTCGCCGCTGTTTGCTACCGCAACCCGCCCACCAGTTGGGCGACGCGCTCGGCGTGCCCCCTCGCCTTATCCGCAATCTGCATCCTTGCGGCGGCGTCGGTGTGGCTGAGGTAGGAGACACCGTAGGTGCACACGTGGCCTGCGTAGTCCATACCCGTCAGGACGCAGGTGGCCTTCACGGGAGCCAGGAAGGTTTCAATGCCGAACCCCGACTCGGGAGAGTAGGCCTCCTCGGGCGCGCCGGTCGTAAGTGACACCACGAGTTTCTTGCCCGAAAGCGCCTTACCGGTCGAACCGTGGCTAAATCCGTGCTGGAACACGTCCTCTACCCATTTCTGCATGAGCGACGGGAAGTGGTACCACCACACGGGGTATTGCAGCACGACCACGTCTGCCGCCACGAGCTTTGCCTGCTCTGCCACCACGTCGATCTCGTAGGTAGGGTACAACGTGCCAAGCCGGTCGATCTCCGCCCCGGGCAGGAGTCCAGCCAGCTCCGCAAGGATGGTCCTGTTGGACACCGAGTCGTCTGGACACCGAGTCGTCTTCGATCCTCGGATGACCGGACACGATAAGCACGTTCTTCACGTTCGTTTCCTTTCTTTCGTTATCCATTTACAGCCACTCAGCCGCCCGAGCCTTCGACTAGGTAACCGCCGCATCGGCGTCGAAACACCTGCCGCCGTACCCACCCCGGCCCCGGTCGCATCCGAAAGCTGCTCTGCGAACGTCGCCGGCACACCGCCCGTGCTGAAATGCGCCACCGATGCCTTAGCCATATCTTTTTCCTCTTCAGGATTATCTGGGTAGACCTATATCCGTCTTCCCCGTATCGCTATTCACCGGCGTGGACGTCGAAGGCGTTGATGAACATCTCGCGCAGGCCGGGACGGTCGGGGTCGTGCGTGCCGAAGCCCTTGTCGAGCGCGCGCATAGCGTCCATCTCACCGCCGGTCAACTCGAAATCGAAGATCTCCATGTTCGATTTGATGCGCTCGGGCTTCGTCGAACGCGGGAAGGCGATGACACCCTCCTGGTTGATGAAGCGCAGCACCACCTGCCCGGCATCCTTGCCGTACTTGGCGGCCAGGTCCGTGATGACGGGCTCGGCGAGCAGCTTTGCATCGCCGCGCCCGAGGGGCGACCAAGCCTCCATCTTGGTGCCGTATTCGGCAAGCACCGGTTTGAGTTCACGTTGCTGGAAGTAGGGGTTGAACTCCACCTGATCCACGGACGGCACAACCGAGAACTGGGGTACCCACTCCGCCCAAATCTTGGGCGTCATATTCGACGCGCCGATAGAGCGCACCTTGCCCGCCCTCTGCGCATCCTCCAGCACAGCCCACGCCTCCGCGACCTCGCCGTAGGGCTGATGCAGCATGTACAGGTCGATGTAGTCGGTCTGTAGCTTCTTCAGCGACAGGTCGAGCGCCTTCATGGCCTCATCGTGCTTGTAGTCCTGAAGCCACATCTTCGAAGTGATCCAGATCTCGTCGCGTGGGATGCCGCTATCGGCCACGGCAGCCCCGACCTCATGCTCGTTGAAATAGGCGACCGCCGTGTCGATGTGGCGGACGCCGAGAGAGAGTGCGACCTTTACCGCCTCGTAGGTGGACCCATCCGCGGGTATCTGGAAGGTCCCGAACCCGATGGCTGGGATCTCGTTTCCGTCGTTGAGCCTGATCCGCTTCATCCTGCCCTCCTGCTTGTTAGTGGTTTCTCCTTTATTAATCAATTTAGATAGTGGCTCAGGTGCTGTAAACTGTTAAACGATAGGCGATTGTGGAAGCTGCAAGGACCATCTTCGTTGCAGGAGCAGCCTTCCCCATTGCCCTGTTGGCGTACGGAACGTCAGTTGCGCTCTACGTGTCTTTCCTCGTGGTCGTCGTCCTCCCGGTTGTCTTGACGCTCATCCGGGGCATTCACGCGTTCGCTGGCGAACGCAGGTAGGCCATTGCGCCAAACCGTATCGTCCCCGCTGTTGTCACAATGAGCACAGCCGAGGAGAGTGCACTTTGCTGGACGGCCAAGAGCCGAAGAAGCACGTGCTTGGGGCGAAGAAGACGGAGCGGATCATATTCGCCGCGACGCCGGAGATGAAGAACGCGCTGGCGGCCATCGCGCAGGAAAAGTGCGTGAGCTTGTCGGCCTCGCTCACCTCCCTCGCCGTATAAGAGGTCCCGAACGACGAGGAGCTGTTCGATGACCGCACCGAATAGGAAATCGCTGATCGATTCCATCGCCCATGAGCGGTTCCCCCTGCTCCCGCGCCTGCCGACGAGGGCGACGAGATTGCAGGCGTATCGAGAAGGCCAACCGTGAGGAGAATCGATGCACGAATCTGACTACAAGCCGCCCTTCACGATGAGTGATCCAATCGCCGAACTGGTGTCGCGGACGTCGTACGAACTGGGCCGCGCATCCGTGCTCATGCAGGGCGACCGCGCCATCCACCTGCGCCGCCAGAACCGGATACGTACGGTCCATTCGTCGCTGGCGATAGAGCACAACACGCTCACCTTGGGGCAGGTGACGGCGATCCTGAGTGGGCAGCGGACGCTCGGCGATCCGCGCGAAATCCACGAGGTGAGGAATGCGTTCGCCGCGTATGACCTGCTGACCAGCGTCGATCTCACGAGCGTGGGCGACCTGCTGATTACTTACACATGGCAGCATGATGGCCGGCCTGGTGGGTGAAGCGGGGCGGTTCCGCACGCAAGGCGTCGGCGTGTTCGACGACGCCTTGCTGGTGCACATGGCACCGCCCGCCGGACTCGTCGCTGGGCAGGTGGCGGACCTCATCGCATGGTACGGCGCGTCCACTCTCCACCCGCTCGTGAGGAGCGCTGTTTTCCATTACGAGTTCGAGTTCATCCACCCTTTACTCCGGTGCGAGCTCAGGAGAAACGCCGAGCAACTACACGCACGGCTTTCCTCATAGGGTCTAATAGTCTGGTGGGCCGTAGCACCGAAGCCGGCACCGCAGCGAGGAGAAACCGATGGAGATCTACCCGATGCCATCAGCATCCGCTAAATGGATCAAGACACGCCTGGAAGAGCGATACGCCGGGCGGGACGCAGCAGAAAAATTCGAGGAGATAAACCGTCTGTATGGCAAGTTCGTCGCGCGTTCCCCGGGCATAGGCGGAAAGAAGAACCCGATGTCCGAGAACTTCTACGGCGCACTTTCGGCGTTTGCGTATTATGAATGCACGGGACGCTCCATGTCTCCCGAGGAGATCACGGATATGTGCTACGGCATGATGATGGCCGGCAGAGGGGACAAGCGTCCACTGGAGAAGCTCGATCTCAACAACCGACTGGTGCGGGGTATTCTTCATGGCATGTTCGGCATTAGAGCAAGGAAACTGAATAAACACAAAGCAGACGGCTCATGGCACAACACATGGGGAATGAAAATCAACCCGCGGAAGCACAGGGAAGGGATCAGCATTCATCTCGTGGGGTGCCCCATAGCGGACTTCGCAAAAAAGAACGGCTACGATGAGCTCATGCCGTATTTCTGCGAAACGGACAGGGTCGTCTTGGAGGCGTTCGGCGGAACGCTTCATAGGGAGCATACTGTAGCCGATGGCTTTGAGGAATGCGACTACTGGATCAGGAACAAGGACAAATGAACCCGGTGACCGCGAGTTAGTCCAGCCACAATGACGTGACATCTGCCGGCCTGCTCACCCCAGCGCCTCTCGGTCTTCCGGCATGTCCCCAGGAAATCTCAATTCCGAATTCGCCATCAAGCTCGGCGGTAGACAAAGCAAAGCGTTTCTGGCCTGGGCAGAGATCCCAGTTTCACCGTGATAGCGCATCTTTTCGTGTAAATGATGTAGCAAGGAGCATTACAATAACCTCATTAGCTAACCTGCCGCGCATGTTCACCACCGATACATGGTGAGACCTGTTGATTTCTTGCATTTTTTCTTTTTCGAGCGAACCACTTTTCGCGTAAACAATTGTGCCGCAGGTACTTTTCTTGCTTTCGAGAATACGGAGAATCCGATCTTCGGGTATATCACCAGAACATACGATCTGCAAGAAGGAAGGGACATAAGGATTCCATTTCTCAGCCCAATAATTTTCCGAACCGCTTCAGTCCTTCGTGAATAGCCTTGCGATCTTATCGAATGTGTTGCCGTTGCGGATGGTTACCAGCGGATAGAAATCCTCCCGCATCAGCAGTTTGTGATATGCGGTCTTCAGGTATTCTGCCTCGGTGAACTTGCCCCAGAACACCGCATGCTTCCCGAAATGCACTGCCTCATCACCCAATGGCATAGCCTCGATGCGCCGGCGCACATGCCGCGCGTCCATTCCATGCGTGAAGAACAGCGCATCGCGGCGGGCGATCGGCTCGTTCCACCACGTCGGCAGGCCGGGGACCTCGGATAGGTAGTCTTCCCGGGACAGGATTGCAAGGCGAATTGGGAAAGGATAGCGCTCTTCGAGCATTGCCGCGAAGGCGCGGGAGATTTCGGGTTCAGATGCATCTGCCTCGAACAGCACGTTACCGCTGTTGATATACGAGCGAACATCGGCGCATCCCATGCTTTCGACTTGCTTGCGAAGCTCGCCCATGACGACCTTGTTCTTGCCGCCGACATTGATGCCGCGCAGCAATGCCACGTATTCCATCTTCCTCCTCCGATCTCGATCGACCTTACGCCCCGCTTATCTCACGACCGCTATGCGGTACATCCGTCCGGGGCTGTGCTTGGATCCAGCATCGGAGGTGACCACGACGAGGCCCTGGCCGAGAAGCTTCTTCAGGCGGTACGAGACGGTGCTGCGGGGAATTCCGGTCTCGCGCACTATGCGCGAGACCGAGCCTGGCGATGTATCCAATGATGGGATCGCCCTCTGCGGTATTGACGCGTCCCTCGAGCATCCCCGCGTGCTCCGGACAGCTCGCCACGCTCGAACGTGAGGGAGAACAGGGGCGGCCTGTCGACCGCTCTCGGCGGCTTCATGCCGGCAGCAGCGAGCTCGGCCTCCACGAGTTGGAACCCGGTCCCACGGTTCTCGGCGACGTCACCGCCTTCCTCGTAGGGCACGGTCTCGAGCAAGTCTGACAGGCTTGCGAACACGCGCGAGTGAAGCGCCCGCTAGCCTTGCGAGGACACCGATGAGCAGGCCCGCATCGAGATCGCCGGCAGACGCCTCCTCAATGACACCGGCATCGTGGTGGGGCTGCGTCCGCTCCTCGACGAGCCGGTCGATCTCGCACTGGGTGAGGTGCCTGTCGCCGTCGCCGGTTCGGATAAACGACCCCTTGTACATGCCCCGGCCGGTTACATAGCACGGCTTGGAGGAAGGCGAAAGCTCCGGCACGTCGGCGACGACCACGGGCGCGCCCTCGAAGATCGCGATTCTGATGTCCGCGCGGATCGGCGGCGTGAGCTTGTCCGCGCATGCCCCTGCGATCGCGTCGAATGCCCCGTTCGCATCGAAGCCCTCTGCGGGCGAGAAGCCGTCCTCCTCGGAAAGGCCGAGCACGACCAATCCCGGACGCGTTTGCGAGCGCTGAGACGGGCTCCACTCGGAGCGAAAAGAATAGTTGCACTTTCCCTGGGAAAACGCGGTAAACCGGGTCTTCCCGAGTTAACTATTTCCCGATTCCCCAGGAGGGATAGTTGCAGGTGGCTTAAAATCTGTCCGCTATCCCGAACCAGCCCGTAAGCCGCCTACGCAAATCTGCCTGGAACGGCATGCGGGATGATCACGGCAAGACTACCAGCCCTCGTCGAATCGCTACCCCGTATGCGCATCCTCACTGCCGCAGTTGATGTCGCGGGATGCGAGGTACGCCCCGTCCTCCTGCCCCGGCATCAACGCAGGGGGATACCAACGCAGCCGGCCTTCTTGATGGTATTCACATCGTGTGCCCAGTACCGCATTATTCCTGCAGAATTTGCAGAGCGAACGCTCGCAGAGCACGTTTACCATACTTAGCTGGGGAAATGTACGCTTGGCTCACTCCCACTCAACTGTCACAGGCCAAATCCGTACCCACTGCCGTAGTGCCTTCCCATGTCGTCCCGTGCTATCTGGTGGGCTCCCGTGCCGTTTCGTTATTGGGGAGTATTTTCGCCGGGGCGCGCCCAGGATGTACTCGCCTGTGCTCAGGGGTGAGTGCAGGCTTCGTTGCTCGGAAGGACGGAGATAAGCCAGCTAGCTATCTATGGGCAGCGTCGTAAAGCGCCTGTACGTCGGGCGGCAGCTTGTCGGGCAGCATGGATGCCAGGCGCTCCTCGTTGCCGTCGGCAATGGCCGCGTCGTAGTACCAGCACTTGAATTCGAGCATGGCGAGCGTCTGCTCCAGTTCGGCGATCTCTGCATGAACGGCTTCGCGCCGGCGTTCGAAGAGCTTCTTTCGTTGTGGGTAGATTGCCGGCCCTTCTGCGCACCATTGCGTGAAGAGCTTGATGTCTTTGATTCCGAGCCCCGACCTCTTCAGGCACTCGATGACGCGCAGCGCCTCGAGTTCGGCCTCGCCGAACCTGCGGATGCCGTTCTTGCGCTCCATGACAGGGAACAGGCCCTCCTTGTCGTAGTAGCGCAGCGTCGAGATGGGCAAGCCGGACATCTCGGAAACCTGGCCGATCGTGTACATGCAATCAACCCCAAATATTTCTTAACCTAAAGTCAGGTTTATGTATTACGGTGCTTGTTATATCAGAAACCGGATCGCTTCCAGCCGAGGAGGAGACACCATGATGGAAACCGAGAATCTCGAGCTCGTGCAGGAATGGGACAAGGTCTTCCCGCGAGATGGCCGCGTCGAGCACTGCAAGGTTACGTTCGCGAACCGCTACGGCATCACGCTGGCAGCCGACCTCTACAAGCCGGAAGGTGCGGAAGGTGCGCTAGCCGCCATAGCCGTAAGCGGCCCGTTCGGCGCCTGCAAGGAGCAATCAAGCGGCCTGTATGCGCAGGAGATGGCCGCGCGCGGCTTCCTGACCATCGCCTTCGACCCCTCTTTCACAGGAGAGAGCGGCGGCAAGCCCAGGCGCATGGCCTCTCCCGACATCAACACCGAGGACTTCATGGCGGCGGTGGACTACCTGAGTTGCCGCGACGACGTCGATGCGGGGCGCATCGGCATCATCGGCATCTGCGGCTGGGGCGGCATGGCCATCAACGCTGCAGCGCTTGACCCGCGCATCAAGGCAACCGCCGCCATGACGATGTACGACATGACACGCGTCGCCCGTGAGGGATATTTCGGGAGCGCCGACAACAAGGAGGCGCGCGATGAGCAGCGTGCCGCCTGGGCGGCCCAGCGCACGGCAGATTACGCATCAGGCGAGTACATGCGCGCCGGCGGCGTGGTCGACCCACTGCCTGAAGATGCGCCCTACTTCGTGAACGACTACTACGCCTACTACAAGACCGCACGCGGCTACCACGAGCGTTCGGGCAACTCCAACGACGGCTGGAACGTGACCGGCACGATGTCGTTCATGAACCAGCCAATCCTGGCGATGGCGGGCGAGATCGATAGCCCCGTCCTCCTCGTGCACGGCGAGCAGGCGCATTCGCGCTACTTCAGCGAAGGCGCATATCAGCTGCTCAACGGCGACAATAAGGAGCTTGTGATCGTCCCTGGCGCGAGCCACGTCGACCTCTACGACAACTTCGACGCCATCCCCTTCGACAAACTTCAGGCGTTCTTTGGGGAGAATCTGTAAGGAAGCGCAGGCACAAGACATATTGCGGATAAGGAGCCAGCCATGACGGAGAAGATCGTGCAGACGGCGGGACGCGGCCAGCTGGGGGAATTTGCACCCGCATTCGCGCATTACAATGACGACGTTTTGTTCGGGGAGAACTGGAACGACCCCGGCATCGACGTGAAGACGAGGAGCCTCGTCACGGTCGTGGCGCTGATGGCGCAGGGCATAACCGACAGCTCGCTTGCGTATCACATCGCAAACGCCAAGGGCCACGGCGTGCGCCGCGAGGAGATGGTTGCCGCCATCACCCACGTGGCATTCTATGCCGGATGGCCGAAGGCCTGGGCCGCCTTCAACCTCGCGAAAGAGGTCTACGGGACGCAGACGACAGCCGACGAAACGACGGATAAGGATCGCTATCAGGATACGATCTTCTTCCCCATCGGGAACCCAAACGATGCCTTCGCTCAATACTTCGTGGGTCAGAGCTACCTTGCTCCGCTTTCGACCGAGCAGGTGCCCATCTACAATGTGACCTTCGAGCCGGGCTGCCGGAACAATTGGCACATCCACCATGCGGAAAACGGCGGTGGCCAGATGCTCATATGCGTGGGCGGACGCGGGTACTACCAGGCATGGGGCGAAGCTCCCGTGGAAATGACGCCTGGAGCCGTTGCGAACATTCCCGCCGGCGTCAAGCACTGGCATGGCGCGGCACCCGGCTCGTGGTTCTCGCATCTCGCCATCGAGGTTCCAGGCGATAACTCCCACACCGAATGGCTAGAGCCGGTGCCCGACGAGGATTACGGGAATCTGGCATGACGGCAACCACGAAACAGACATCGCGCATTCTCGCATTGGCGCTGGTCGCGGCTATCGCGCTTCCGGCATGTTCCGCTTCGGCAGAAACGTCTGTCCAGACCACCCTAAAAAGCAATCGACCCAAGAGGAACCCATGCTTGCCATCACCGCGAATGGGACGACATTCACCGCTACGTTCGAGGACAACTCCTCGGCAGAGGCGTTCGCCGCGCTTCTGCAGGAAGGCCCGTTGACGCTCGCCCTGCACGATTACGGCGATTTCGAGAAGGTCGGGTCGATCGGTATGAGCCTGCCGACGAACGATGAGCGGATAACCACCCAGCCGGGAGACGTCATCCTCTATCAAGGCGATCAGATAACCGTCTATTACGACACGAACGCATGGAGCTTCACGCGCCTCGCCCATATCGATGGCGCCAGCCGCGAGGATTTGCTCGCCGCTCTCGGGCGAGGGGACGTCGAGGTGACGTTCTCGCTTCGATAGGAGGGCATCTGCCAAACCATGGAAAGGGTTAACATCATCGCTCCTTCTTAGGACCGAGAATGCCCTAGAAAGGCTTCTACGGACTTAATAAGCCCCTCTGTCGGGCGTGAGCCGATAGAGGGGCTTATTGTGCTTAACTGGGGTAATGTGCGCTCTCATTGCTCCCACTCGATGGTGAGGCTTCCCGATTTGTGTTCACGTAGCTCCGCCTGGTGCCATCTCATCCGTCTCGTGCCGTACTGTGCGAATCATTCCCGAATCAGCCCCTGATTCGGGCCTGAGTTGTCGCAGTTTAGTGGCCCAGGATTTTCTCGATTATGGCTGTGGCGTCGGGGTGATGCGGGGTTGAGCGGTAATGGTTTGATCGGCGATTTGGATGGTGGCTTGGTGTAGGGGTCGTGGGGTTCGGGTCAGTCGTTTGATGCTGATGCCGGTGGTGGTTTGGAGTTGGCGAGGGTGGTGGGCACGAATCGTGGGTTGCGGGCTGTCTTCTCGCCGGCCACGACGGCCTGGGCTTTGTTCTCCTGCGCGGTGAGGGTTCTGCGGTCGTGGAGCGCGCGTTTGTGACTGTAGTGCCATCCGGCCCGCCACGAATGCGAATACCGGATTGGGTTCCAGACCGGCTCGGCCCGCTGCGTGATGTGGGCTCTGGTGGTCTTGTCGCTGGGGTGATCGTGTCGATCAGTTGCCCGCCGGTGGACGCGTTCCCGTGCCAGCGGAAATGTTTGGCGAGGCCGCCCGGGGTCTTGACCGGGCGGGACCCGGCAATGAACCCCAACCCCGCCTCGTGAAGCGCTTGGAGGTCGGCCATCGACGGCATGCCGGCGCCGGCGACCACCACCACTTCGCCGAGCCGGTGTCGGGTCGTGGCTCTGGCTGATGATCGGAGTGATGGTATGGGTTTCGGTCTTATTGCTTTCCTCGACCACGATCCGCACAGCCGCCGCCCCGGAAACGGTCTTCACCTTCCACAACAACGGACTCACCCACCAGACCCTACCCCCGATTAGTAACCCACACGACACACCCAAAACACCCTGACAAGCACCAAAACAGTCCATAGACACGAACCCAAACCCAACCGCGACAAGTCAGGCCTGATGTTTAAACGGCGAACCTATGAGCCTATCTATTATCGATCTCTTTCGCCAGTCTGCTTTTCTTGAGAGTCCCCTCTTTAATCTTTCTCAATAGCACGAGGGGATTCAGGCTATAGGACAAGCGGATTTCGTAGTAATTAACCCATTCAATAAATGCGAACAGCAGAACGAGGATTCCTATCGTTGTCGAGAGCCAGTGGCTATGCGTTAATGCACTCACAGGGATGCCAAGGCACAAAAGGGCGGTGTCGATCATTTTTAGCACTCTATAGATTCGACCCGCTTTCCGCGCAAAGACTCTGATAGCCGTAAGCCGCTTATATAAAATCCACCAGTAAAGAGTCCCTTGGGCGAGAACGAAACTCAAGACGGAAAGCGGATATACCGTGGATTGCATCAAATAATCGCCCATGCTTAGCTTTGGAAACTGGAAGTAGCAAAACCAGAACATGGCTATTGCTGCAATTTCACCAGTCCATAATTTTTTCAATTCCTTTTCGAGGCGTTCCCTCAAGTGCGTTTCCCTTTGCTGATATGCTTTACACCCCTTAAACCCTGTTGAACTGCAATCTTCGCAACTTCTGGAATCGTGAACTCAGCGCACTATGTGGACTGCGGCTATATTTACCCCTCGCATCGCGAAGCTGTCCCGAAAGCGGAATCCGTCTGGAATCCGGCGTCGAGTCCCACTCAGTGGTTACGACACCCGTATTCATGTAGTCAGCGCTGACTACAGACTATGTACTCACTAATGACGGGGCAGCCCGTGCCCTCGTGGAACGTGATGCCGAGGAGCGACCCCGCCGCAGCCACGGCGAATTCTGGGGCGTTCTCGCAGAAGTACTTGAGCGAGGTGAGCGCCTTGGGGCATTCCTGGATCTCGTCGAACACGACGAGCGTCTTTCCGGGAGTCACCCTCTGCCCGCTCTCAGCCTGGACCATGAGCAGTAGGCGGGGCAGGTCGTAGCCCGCGTCGAACTGAGCGGCGAGGCCCGGGGCGTTGTCGAGGTTGACGTAGGCGACGCTCTCGAAGTGCCTCGCGCCGAACTCCTTGAGCAGCCAGGTCTTCCCGACCTGCCTGGCCCCGTTGAGCACAAGGGGCTTCCTGCGTGCGGAACCCTTCCAGTTGACGAGAGCATCCATGAGGGAACGTTCCATGGCCCTCCAATCATTGCGACATCAATACGTCCATATTATCGCGCAAAATGGCGAAAATAAGGACGTGTTTCTGAATGTATTGGCTGCTTTATGGATGTATTCTATTCCCACTCGATGGTTCCCGGTGGTTTGCTGGTGACGTCCAGCACCACTCGATTGATCTGGCGCACCTCATTGGTGATCCTCGTGCTAATCCGCTCCAGCAACTCGTATGGCAGTCTGGACCAGTCGGCGGTCATCGCGTCCTCGCTGGAAACCGGGCGCAACACGATCGGATGCCCATAGGTGCGTCCGTCACCCTGCACCCCGACGGAATTCACCTCCGCAAGCAGTACCACCGGCATCTGCCAAACCTGCCGGTCCAGGCCGGCTGCGGTTAGCTCGGCGCGAGCGATGGCATCGGCCTGGCGGAGCATCGCCAACCGCTCAGCGGTGACCTCGCCGACGATCCGGACCGCCAGACCGGGCCCGGGGAAGGGCTGGCGCCAGACCAGTTCCGCCGGCAGACCGAGCGCCATGCCCACCTGTCGGACCTCGTCCTTGAACAACTGGTGCAACGGCTCGATCAAGGTGAAGGCTAGGTCATCGGGCAACCCGCCGACATTGTGGTGGCTTTTAATGCTGGCCGTCCCCTCGCCGCCGCCGGACTCCACGACATCGGGATACAAGGTGCCCTGGACCAGAAAGTCCATCCCCTGGTCGCCGGCGATCTGCCGGGCGGCGGATTCGAAACTGCGAATGAACTCGCGCCCGATGATCTTGCGTTTGGTCTCGGGATCCCGCACCCCGGCCAGCGCGGTGAGGAATCTGTCGGTCTCCTGCGCCACGACCAGCCGCACCCCGGTAGCGGACACGAAATCCCCCGCCACCTGTTCGGCTTCCCCGGCGCGCAACAAACCATGGTCCACGAAAACGCAGGTCAACCGGTCACCGATGGCCCGCTGCACCAGGGCCGCGGCCACGGCCGAGTCGACACCGCCGGACAACCCGCACAGCGCCCGCCGTCGCCCTATCCGATCGCGAATCGCGGCCACCTGCTCGGCGACGAAGTTCTCGCTGGTCCAGGTGGGCCGCAATCCGGCTATGCGGAACAGGAAGTTCTCCAATACCTGTTGCCCGAACTCGGAATGGCCCACCTCAGGGTGCCACTGGACGCCAGCCAGCCGCCGGGCTGGATCGCACATCGCGGCAACCGGGGCACCATCGGATGCGGCCAGCGTGACAAAACCGGCTGGTGCGCTGGCCACCGCATCGCCATGGCTCATCCAGATACGAAGCCGCCGGGGCAGACCGGCCAGCAGATCCCCGGCGGTCTCAACCCGGATCGGAGTGCGGCCGAACTCGGAGCCGGCGGTGTGCTCGACCCGACCGCCCAGCGCCCGAGCCATCGCCTGGAAGCCGTAGCAGATACCCAGGATCGGGATACCGGCGGCAAACAACGCCGGGTCTACCTGGGGCGCCCCGGCGGCATAGACCGACCGGGGCCCACCGGACAAGATGATCGCCTGGGGGCCACGCGCGAGGATCTCACCCACCGCGGCCGTGTGCGGCAGTATCTCCGAATAGACCTTGGCCTCACGCACCCGGCGGGCGATCAACTGGGCGTACTGGGCACCGAAATCGATGACGATCACGCGATCATGAGCCATGACCAGGATTCTAAGGCAGCCGTTCGCTACCCCCGGGGGCATGGAATGGCCACCGGGGCCGCAACGTTACCCGGCACATGACCACCTACTCGAATGTCACCGAAACCATCGGTCGCACTCCCCTGGTGAGGCTCAACCGGATAGCCGGCGACACCGCCGCCACGGTGCTGGTCAAGCTGGAGTCCACAAACCCAGGCAATTCGGTAAAGGATCGCATCGCGCTGGCCATGATCGATGCTGCCGAGGCCGCGGGCCAACTCGCCCCCGGCGGCACCATCGTCGAGGCCACCAGCGGCAATACCGGCATCGCGCTGGCCATGGTGGGCGCCGCCCGCGGCTATCGCGTCATCTTGACCATGCCGGACACGATGAGCCGGGAACGGCGGGCCGTACTGCGTGCCTTCGGTGCCGAACTGGTGCTCACCCCCGGATCCGGGGGCATGCGGGGCGCCATCGCCAAGGCGGAGGAGATCGGTGCAGCCGAAGCCGCGGTGCTGGTGCGCCAGTTCGACAACCGGGCGAATCCCGCCATGCACCACGACACCACCGGGCCGGAGATCTGGGCCGATACCGCCGGCCAGGTTGACATTCTGGTATCCGGGGTGGGCACCGGAGGCACCGTCAGCGGTGCCGGGAAATACCTCAAGGAGCAGAATCCCGCCATCCGGGTGATCGCGGTGGAACCCGCGGAATCCCCATTGCTCACCGAAGGCAGGGCCGGCCCACACAAGATCCAAGGCTTGGGGGCCAACTTGGTTCCGCACACCCTGAACCGGGAAGTACTGGACGAAGTATTGACCGTACCCAGCCAGGTCGCAATCGAAACCGCTCGGGAACTGGCCCGCACCGAGGGCATCCTGGCCGGGGTCTCCTCGGGAGCGAACGTGGCGGCCGCCCTGGAGGTGGCCCGGCGGCCCGAGAACGCCGGCAAGACCATCGTCACGGTGGTGTGCGACTTCGGCGAACGCTATCTATCCACTCCGCTGTGGGCGGATCTACTCGACTGAGTTCGGCGGGCGATGGTTGGATGGTCGGGTGAACATCACCTCGCGGATCAGTCTGATCGCCACTCGCATGGCCGAGGACCTGGCCACTGCCCAGCGTGAAGACCCAGCGGCCAGATCCAAACTCGAGATCGCGATCCTCTACTCCGGAATCCACGCCATCTGGCTGCACCGGCTGGCACACCGCCTGTGGCGATGTCCACCATTGCGTTTCGGCGCCCGCCTGCTGAGCCAATTCGCCAGATTCTGGACCGGCATCGAGATCCATCCCGGCGCCCGGATCGGGCGGCGCTTCTTCATCGACCATGGCATGGGCGTGGTCATCGGAGAAACCGCGATAATAGGCGACGACGTGCTGATATACCACCAGGTGACATTGGGGGGACGCGCCCGGGGCAAATTCAAGCGCCACCCAACCGTCGGCAACCGGGTACTCATCGGCGCCGGAGCCAAGGTGATCGGCGACATCACGATCGGCGATGACGCAAAAATCGGCGCCAATGCGCTGGTGGTCAAGGACGTCGCGGCCGGCTCTATCGTGGTCGGCATCCCCAGCGCCGTACGCCGCGGCGACGTGATCGCCTGAACCGGATCAGGCGTGCCGGCGAGCCGCCAACTGCTCATGATGCCGGACCACCTCGCTGATCACGAAGCTCAGCAGCTTCTCGGCAAACTCGGGATCCAGATCTGCTGCCACGGCCAGCTCTCGCAGCCGGGCGATCTGCTGGGCCTCACGTTGCGGGTCGGCCGCCGGCAGGCCGAGTTCGGCTTTCAACCGGCCGACCCGCTGGGTGATCTTGAAACGCTCGGCCATGATATGCACCAGGACGGTGTCCAGATTATCGATGCTGCCCCGCAGCCTGATCAGCTCCGGTGGGATTTGGTCTACCGCCATGTCAGTGCACGATCAGATCGATCCGCTGGAAAGCCTTGACCTCGGTGTAGCCGGTGGATGCCAGCGCCCGCCGCAGTGCACCCACCAGATTCATGGTGCCGTCCGGGCGGCGCGAAGGACCGGTCATCACCTCGGCGAGCGTTCCCACCTGCTCGAATCGCACCCGCTGACCCCGAGGAAGGGTCTCATGCCAGGCCTCTTGGCCCCAATGCCAGCCCTGGCCGGGCGCTTCGGTCGCCCGGGCCAGCGGGGTACCGATCATCGCGGCGTCCGCGCCACAGGCCAACGCCTTGACTATGTCGCCGGCCCGGCCCATCGAGCCATCGGCGATCACATGCACGTAGCGCCCCCCGGATTCATCCAGGTAGTCGCGCCGAGCCTCGGCGACATCCGAGATGGCGGTGGCCATCGGCACCTCGATGCCCAGCACCTGCCGGTTCGTGGAGGTTGCGGCACCTCCGAAACCCACCAGCACACCGGCCGCGCCGGTGCGCATCAGATGCAGGGCGGTCTGATAGGTGGCGCAGCCGCCGACTATCACCGGAACATCCAACTCATAGATGAACTTGGCCAGATCCAGCGGTTCTGCCGCACTCGACACGTGCTGGGCGCTCACCGCGGTGCCTCGCACCACGAAAAAGTCAAGCCCGGCATTCTCAACCACAGCGGCGAACTCGCTGGCATTCTGCGGGCTCAACGCCCCCGCCACCGGCACCCCGGCATTGCGAATCTCTCGAAGCCGCTCGGTAATCAATTCCGCCTTGATCGGCTCGGCATAGACCTGTTGCATGCGACGGGTGACGCTAACGTTATCCTCAATGGCATTCAATTCGGCCAGAATGGGCCCGGGGTCTGCATACCTAGTCCACAATCCCTCAAGGTTCAACACCCCGAGCCCGCCCAGTCGACCGAACTCGATCGCGGTGGCCGGGCTCATCACCGCATCCATGGGCGCGGCCATCATCGGGAAACCGAAGGTGATGGCGTCTATCCGCCAGTCCAGATCGACGGTCTCGATCCCGCGAGTCCTCCTGGTGGGCATGATCCCCACATCGTCCAGGAAGAAAGCGCGAACAGCCCGCTTGCTGCGTCCGATGTCATGCATGGTGTGCTCCGATCCTGATGCGCTACACCAATCTAGCCCGGTCGAGCGGCCCGGCGGCGGCGATACTCAACTGGGCTAGGCTCGGGCCATGAGCCTTCCGCCCATGACCCCACCGGCCATCCCCAATCGGCCACTGGGCGCCGCAGACATCCTGCAGGCGATGTTCGCCCTCTACAAGCGAGGCTGGAAGACCCTGGTGCTGCTCAGCCTGCTGCCTTCGATACTGTCCGTGGCCGTTCTGCTCGGGGCGCTGATCGGCATGTTCCTACCCATCCTACCGCTACTGCTCCAAGGAGCGAATGGCATCGATTCGGAAACAGCGATCCTATCGGCATTCGGTTCGGTGACCGTGCTGCTGGTGGCGCTCCTGCTCGGCGAACTGCTGCTGGTGGCGCTTGGTTGCTGGATCGGTGCGGCCGTGGGGGCAGCCGTGCATACGATGGACGAGGGCCACCTGCCGACGATGCGCGAGATCTGGCAACGCTGCCGGGTGATCATCGGGCAATGCTTCGCCCTGGTTGGGCTGTACGCGGCGGGCGGTCTGGCCGTCATGCTGCTGCTCGCCGCGCTGATTGCGTTGCCGGTGGCGCTCAAGCAGCCCGAACTGACGCTGTTGATCTTCCCGGCCATGCTGGCCCTGGCGGTGGCCGTGATCGTCCTGAACGCTCGGCTGGCCCTGACACTGCCCATCCTGGGGATCGAACAACGGACCGCCATGGAGGCGGTCGGACGCAGTTGGCAATTGACCCGGGGTGCCACGCTGCGCGTGATCGGTGTTCAGCTGCTGGTTGGGTTGCTGATCTCGCTCGGCCAACAGCTCATCCTCGGTATCCTCCAGCTCTGTCTGAGATCGGTCATCGAGCAACTGGAATATGCCGGTTCGGATCCGGTGGGCCTGCTGATCGTCGGCGGGCCGGCGTTGATCATCGGATTGTTTACCGGCACCGCCTATCGAATCCTGACTACTCCGGCCAACTGGCTGATCAACTCCGTGCTGTATATCGATCTGACCCGTCGGAGAGCACACGGCATGGTCTGAGCCGGCCGCCGATATGGTTCCGGGCACCCCAGAGGGGGGCCACCAGCCCCGAACCATCGGCTGGCCCGCTCAGGCTCAGGCATTGCCCGAATAGTTCGGCGCCTCAACCGTCATCTGGATGTCATGCGGATGCGATTCGCGCAATCCGGCCGCGGTGATCCGAACGAACCGGCCATTGGCCTGTAGCTCGGCGATGGTACGGGCACCGCAATAGAACATCGACTGGTGCAGGCCGCCGGTGAGCTGGTACAACACCTGACCCAGCGGCCCCCGGTAAGGTACCTGACCCTCGATCCCTTCCGGGATGATCTTGTCATTGCCGGTCACATCGGCCTGGAAGTAGCGGTCCTTCGAATAGCTCAGCTGCCGGCCGCGGCTGGCCATGGCACCGAGCGAACCCATGCCACGATAACTCTTGAACTGTTTCCCGTTTATGAACACCAACTCGCCGGGGCTTTCCGCGCAACCGGCGAGCAGCGACCCCAGCATCACTGTGTCGGCGCCGGCCACAATCGCCTTGGCGGTATCCCCCGAATATTGCAGCCCGCCATCGCCGATCACCGGCACCCCCGCAGGCCGGGCGGCCCGGGCGGCCTCGCTGATGGCGGTGATCTGAGGAACGCCTACTCCCGCAACCACCCTAGTGGTGCAGATCGAACCGGGCCCGACACCCACCTTGATCCCATCCGCACCGGCGGCGATCAGCGCATTGGCCCCCTCGAAACTGGCCACATTTCCGCCAATGACGTCCACCGCCGCCGCGGACGACTCGCCCTTCAGGCGTTTGATGAACTCGAACTCCGCCTTGGAATGCCCATGGGCGGTGTCCACGACCAGGGCATCGACACCGGCCTCGACGACCGCCATCGCACGCTCCCAGGCATCCCCGAAAACCCCGACCGCCGCGGCCACACGCAGCCGGCCCTGATCGTCCTTGCAGGCGTTGGGGTACTTGTCGGACTTCACGAAATCTTTCAGCGTGATCATGCCCTTGAGCCGTCCCCGCTCGTCGACCAGTGGGAGTTTCTCGATCTTGTGCCTAGCCAATAGGCTCAAAGCGTCTTCGGGTGAGATCCCGACCGGGCCAGTAACCAGCGGCATCGAGGTCATCACCGCACCCACCGGCTTACCGGGATCGGATTCGAAACGCATGTCCCGGTTGGTGATGATGCCCTGCAGCACCATGTTCTCATCCACCACCGGCACCCCGGAGATCCGGAAGGTCGCGCACAACTCGTCCACCTCGGCCAGGGTGGCGTCCGGGCCGATGGTAACAGGCTGGTCGATCATGCCGGCCTCGGACCGCTTCACCTGATCGACCATCCGGGCCTGATCGGCGACGGACAGATTCCGGTGCAAGACACCCATTCCGCCTTCACGGGCCATGGCAATGGCCATCCGCTGCTCGGTGACGGTATCCATGGCAGCCGACAGGAAAGGAACATTGAGGCCGATCCGGCGACTGAGCCGGGCAGCGGTATTCACCTCACTGGGAATCACATCGGACTCACGAGGCTGCAATAGCACATCGTCGAAAGTGAGACCCAGCATGCCGAACATGCAACTCCCGTCGTCAAGTCGTGATGGCAGCCATCCTAGCGTGCGCCGCCAATCTGCTGAGCGGCCAGGCCAGAACGATCGCGGCGAGTTGGGCGATCGGGATCGGCCAACCGGCATAGTCCAGCAGCACCCCGGTAGCCAGCAAGCAGCCGAGCACCGCGATCACCCACCGCTCGGTGCGCTCCGCGAGCACCACCGCGCCCAACAACAGGCCACCCCACAGCGCATACCAGGGCTGCAAACTCGGATAGGTGAAGGCGAAAACCACCAACCCCCAGGCCCCGAAGGCCAACGGCCGAGTAGCCGCAAAGCGCCAGCCAAGCCAACCGATCAGCAGCACACCGATACCCATGAAAACCGGGCCCACGGCGACCATGCAGCGGGCCATCGGCCAGCCGGCGATCTTCTCCAACCCGGCTGCGACCGTGTGGGCCACAGATTGGCTGCCCGCCGTGAAAGGCGCACCAGAACCCTTAGCCCAACCCAAGCCCCAGCCGCTGGCCAGGGTCGGGATGGCGAACCCGGCCAGGGTGGCCGCCAGCCCGAGCGGCAGTCGCCACAACGCCGGGACGAGCACGCGGCGCCAGGCTGCGGCCGGATCCGTTTCGGCGACCGCGACCCCAAACAGGCAGATCGGCACCATCAACAGGCCGATCGGCTGCTTGATCGCCATGCCCAACCCGACCAGCCCACAACCCAACAGCCAGGCCCGCGGACGACGGGCAGCCAACCAGACGCCGAGAACACCCAGGGCAGTGGCCCAGGAATCGTTGTGCATACCGCCGATGAAGTGCACCAAAGCCAGCGGATTGAGCAAGCCGAACCACACCGCCCGCCGGGGATCCCCGCCCACCGCGCGTGCGATACCGGGCAGGCAGGCGCCAATCGCGAGCATCGCGATCAACCCGGGCAACCGCATAGCCAGCAGCGACCAGAACGAATGCGCCCCGCTGAGAGCCACCACCGCGGCCTGGACCAGCAACGCCAGTGGCGGATACACCGGCGTGGTGCCCTGCCAGTAGCTGTCCACCCGGCCGCCGAACGGCCCACCCAGGGTGCTCAAGCCGATCAGATAGGGATCGAAACCCTGCAGCACGATCCAACCCTGCTCCAGATATGCCCAGGCGTCCTTGCTCAGCAGGGGCGGACAGACCAGCAGCGGCAACACCCAAAGAGCGAAGGTGTGCCACAATTCGGTCAACGGGCGTACCCCCAACCGCAGCCAGCCGATGAAAACAGCCGCCAGCCCGAAGATCGCCGGCAGAGCATGCGCGGCCCGGACCGGAACGGTATTGAACCGACCGGCAAAGCCAAGCCCCCAAGGCGAGGCCAGCCAGGCGGCAATCGCCAGCAGGGACGTGCCAGCCAGCCCGATCACGGTTGCAAAACGAGTGGTAGGCACTCCCGCATGGTACCGGGTGAAGCGTCCGGAACCATCATCCACAGTTCGACCGCAACCTACTTGGTTTAATCCAGCTCATCGGATACCGCTATCTGGACAAAGACCCCGAGAGCACGGCCGGAATCACCCCAAGCCCGGCGCAACCGGCAACGCTGGCCGACCAGTGGCCTGAGCGGCCAGACCCGCTGACCCACCAGGCCCGGACCGAGCCCGCCGGGAAACGAAACCTGGCCCCCACCCCGCCCTTGGGAAGCCAAAGCCGGCTGGGCGCCGGCCGAGAAGACAAAACGCCACCGGCCGGAACCGTAAACCGGTTGAGCGGCGACGATTCCGGCCGGTGGCGTCGACGACCGTACTAGGTCAGATCAGTGGGCATGCCCAGCGCGCTGCTCGGGCTCTTCCTCCTTGATATCAACCACCAAGGTTTCGGTGGTCAGCAGCAGGGACGCGATCGAGGCGGCATTGGCCAGCGCCGAACGAGTCACCTTCACGGGGTCGATGACGCCCTGGGCAATCAAATCACCGTACTCGCCGGTCTTAGCGTTGTAGCCCTCGCTGTTGCCCAACTCGGTGACCTTGGCCAAAACCACATAGCCCGGCTCGCCACCGTTCTCCACGATCCAGCGCAACGGTTCGGCAGTCGCCTTGCGGACGATCTGGATACCCAGCCGCTCGTCGGCATCGGCGCCCTCCAGGGCATCCAACACCGCGGCGGCATGGACCAAGGCGGCACCGCCACCGGCGACGATACCCTCCTCGATAGCTGCGCGAGTGGCCGAAACAGCGTCCTCGATGCGGTGCTTCTTCTCGTTTAGCTCCACCTCGGTGGCAGCACCCACCTTGATCACGCAGACCCCGCCGGCCAGCTTCGCGACCCGCTCGGAAAGCTTCTCGCGATCCCAGCTGGAGTCGGTACGCTCGATCTCGGCCCGCAACTGCTCCACCCGGGCAGCCACCTCGGCCTGGGAACCGGCACCGTCCACGATGGTGGTGGTGTCCTTGGCGACCACAACCCTGCGGGCCCGGCCCAGCACCTCAAGGCCCACCTGATCGAGCTTCAGCCCGACCTCGGGGGCAACCACCTGACCGCCGGTCAGGATCGCGATATCCTGCAGCATCGCCTTACGGCGATCGCCGAAGGCCGGAGCCTTGACCGCCACGGAACTGAAGGTGCCGCGGATCTTGTTGACCACCAGGGTGGACAGGGCCTCGCCATCCACATCCTCGGCGATGACCATCAACTGGCCATGGGCCGCGATGACCTTTTCGAGCAGCGGCAGCAACTCGGTCATATTGCTGATCTTGCCCTGATTGATCAGGATGTAGGGGTCCTCGAGAACGGCCTCCATCCGATCCTGGTCGGTGACGAAATACGGCGAGATGTAGCCCTTGTCGAACTGCATGCCCTCGGTGAAATCGAGTTCGGTGCCGAAGGTGTTGGATTCCTCGACGGTGATCACACCATCCTTGCCGACCTTGTCGAAGGCCTGGGCGATGATATCGCCGATCTCCTCGTCCCGGGAGCTGATGGCCGCGACATTGGCCATATCGTCTGCGCTGTCGACTTCCTTGGCCACCTCGGCCAGCCTATCGGTGACCGCGATCACCGCCTTGTCGATACCACGCTTGAGACCGACCGGGTTGGCTCCGGCGGCCACGGCCCGCAGGCCCTCGTGCACCAACGCCTGGGCCAGCACGGTTGCCGTGGTGGTGCCGTCACCGGCCACATCGTTGGTCTTGGTGGCGACCTCCTTGGCGAGTTGGGCGCCCAGATTCTCGTATGGATCGGTCAGTTCCACCTCTTTGGCCACGGTGACGCCATCGTTGGTGATGGTAGGGGCACCGTACTTCTTATCGAGCACCACGAACCGGCCCTTCGGGCCGAGGGTTACCTTAACGATATTGGCGAGGGTATCCACGCCACGCTCCAAGGAGCGGCGGGCCTCCTCGTCGAACTGGAGTTGCTTGGCCATCTACTCAGTGCCTCACTTCTCGACCACGGCGAGAATATCGCGGGCATTCAACAACAGGTAGTCCTGGCCGTCGTAACGCACCTCGGTGCCACCGTATTTGCTGAAGATGACGACGTCGCCCTCCTTGACATCCATCGGCACACGGGTGCCCTTGTCGTCCACGCGTCCGGGGCCGGCCGCGATAACCTTGCCCTCCTGCGGCTTCTCCTTGGCGGTATCGGGGATAACCAAACCCGAAGCGGTGGTGGTCTCGGCCTCGAGCGGCTGGACGAGGACGCGGTCCTCGAGCGGCTTGATCGTGGTTGCCACGTTCAAACCCCTTTCTGTTTGTCTATGGTTCGTTGCCTCAACGAGCAAGACGTCGTCGCGGGGCCGTCCTGATCGTTGGCACCCAAGGTCATCGAGTGCCAGCACCCACCTTAGTCCGCGGTTTGGCACTCAGACAAGCCGAGTGCCAAACCGGCGCGCCGCGGCTGCCGGCCGGCGGCCAGATTCGCCCATCAGATCCGCCAGCCGGGGGACTACGAGCATTTCTGTCGGTGCCGTCTGCGATGCTGGGAGCACGAGCGAAGGAGGAGGTTGAGGTGTGCGTCAACCGGCCTGCAAGGCGGCACAGTGCGACTACCCGCCCCGGTCAGGATGGCACTCGAGCGCCACGGCCCACCGACCCCGATAACCGCTACCTGACCGTGCTCAAAGGATTCCCGGTGTTGCCCAGGGCAGAGCAGTATCGTCTGGCCCGGGCCATTGAGGTCGGGCTGTATGCCCGGTATCTATTGACCACCGGCGATCTTCGGCACCCACGAGCGGAACTCGAATCGCTGGTGGCCGAGGGAACCGCCGCCCGCGAGACGATGATCGTGCACAATCTGCGGTTGGTGGCCGCCAACGCCCGCCACTATTTCGGGCAGGGGCTGCCGCTGGCGGACCTGATCCAGGAGGGCACCTGCGGCCTGATCCGGGCGGTCGAGGGGTTCGACTATCGGAAGGGGTACATGTTCTCGACCTATGCCACCTGGTGGATCAGGCAATCGATCACCCGGGCACTGGCAAACCAGGTGAGGCTGATCAGGCTGCCAGTGCGTCAGGTCGAGAAACTCAGGACCATCCAGGCACTTCGGGCTGCCAGCGGCCTGGACTGGCGGGAGTTCATCCGGCAGCACCCCACCGGCCTGCCGGAATTCGGGGTGGGCCGGCGCGAACTGGACTGGTTCGCCCGCGATACCTTGCCGATCGTCTCCCTGAACATGGTCACCGACCCCCGGGGAATGCCCCGGATAACCCCACTGCTCGGCGAGTGCGCAGACCAGATCGAGCAGGTGGCCGAACGCGATGCCCTGCGTCCGCTGTGGAGGGTGTTGGAAATGACGAACCCGCGCGGCGCGTTCATTCTGGAGCACCGGCTGGGGTTGCGCACCGGGAAGCCGGAAACCCTGGACCAGATCGGTCGGCGACTGGGCGTCACCCGCGAACGCGTCCGGCAGATCGAGCGCAAGGCACTGGACCACTGCGCGGAATTGGCGTCCTCGCTGGGCCTGGCCGGCGAGTCACCGCCTGCCAGCCAGACCCGGGCCGCGCGCCCGCCCACGAGCACCAGAAAGCCAAGGTCGCACGGCCGCCAACCGGCGGCGCGCCCCGGGGCCACCGGCAAACCCCGTCAAACCAGGCCGCGCGAAACCGTGCGGAATACTCCGACGACCACCATCCAGGCCAGACGAGGTTTCTTTGATACCGCTCCGCCGAACCCGGGCCATGTGCCGCGCAGAGCCCTGCTCGAACTTGCCGGTTGACGCCGGAGGGTGGGCCGGCTGGACACCACTGTGGATCGGTACGCCCCGCAGCCTGCCCCGACGCGCGGCAACAGCACCGAGATCCCGAATCGCCCGGCCCGCAAGCTGCCGGGCAGACCCGATCGGGCCCCGGGAATCGACTCAGTAGCCGCCACGCAGCCGGCGGGCCTGCCTGGCCAACTCCGCCCAATCGGGCTCGGTAGGCGCGGCGCCGGGATGCTGGCCGCCGCTACGCCGCAGAAACTCGGCGACATCGGCGTCATGCCGGTCCAGGGCCTGATTGAGGGCATCACGGATCGCCCAACCACACCGCTGTGCGTCCCACAGTATGCCGAGCGGCACCTCAAGGGTCACCACGGCGGAGCGAACCACCGAGACATGCACCGCCCCGGCCGGGTCGCGACCATCGGCACGCTCGGGGAACCACTTCCTAGGCACCGGCACCACATCGGCCACATCGGCAAGTTTGCGGCGGACGAAGGCCATGACCTCGTCGCGGTCCGGGTCCCGGCCCGGAGGCGGAAGGTAATCGGCTCGGAAACCGGCCAGCACCTCGGCGGCATGCCGGGTAAGAGCCTCGGTGAGGGCAACCCGCAAAGCCGCAACGAACTCGTCGTGCATGTCATCGGCCTTACGGCCGAACTGCACCAGTTCGAAGCGCCCACCGACGAGTTCCAATAGGATCCAGGGGCGTTGGAGTTCATGCCGGGTGCGCACCGATCCGTCCATGTCACACCAACTCGAACCAGTACTCGGCATCGCCGGCACCGTGGTGCACATCGAAGCGCCGGCCGCCGGCCACGGTCATCCGCTGCGAGACCGGTTCGATGCGCCGGGAACGCAACTGTGCGTACTCATCGATGATCCTCAACACCCGCCAGGGCGCCGTCCTGGTCCCCCTGCCGGACGACTGGATCGCCGCCAATGCGGAACCGGCAAAGGTGTACTGGGCTCGCGACCGCTCATGCTCGTCGAGGTGTTCGTAGGCATAGCCCAGCATGCTGTGGGCCTCCGGGCAGAGAAACACCCCCGGCATCAGTTCCTCAAGGAGATCGATCACCTCGTCGAAACGGTCCTGGCGGAGCAGGTCGCCGGCCCGGGGATACCACGGCGCCTGCTCGGTGAAATACGGGTCGGCCTTGATCTGCGCATGCAACGCGGCCAGCGCGGTAGCCGAGCCGTCTTCCAGATAGGCCCAGTAAGCGTCCGGGATCAACACATCCGCGCCCCCTACCAGAATCGTCTGCCGGCCGCCTCGGCATCGTCCTCGGTGGCCGCGTAGTCCGAACCGGTGCCGACCATTCGCGAACTGACCGCGGTGAGGCTCTCGAAACCATTGGCGATCAGGTGATGCCAGGGGTTGTAGCACAGCGCATCGCCGGCCACCACCGCCGCCTCGACCGGGGAGGCGGTTCGTGCGGTGATCGCCTCGGCGACAATGACGCCGTGCGCAGCGCGGTAGAAATCATCGGCGGCTACGGTGAGCCCATCGCCCTCGGTTTTCCAGACCGAAGGAACGAAGGTGACCATGGGAACTCCTTGGGTTGCGGATTGATCTTTCAGGGGGCCAGTTCCCGGTAGGCGGTGATGGTGCGGCCGGTGGCCAACTCGACCGTGCGGATACCGGTCCGCTTATCGAGGATGTGCAGCATTCTTTCGTCGGGCGAGAATGCCGCTGCCCCGGTCAGATAGGAGGGATCCGCCAGCCGGACCCTGCTGGTGCGGCCATCGGGCGTGCGCAGCCACACCACCAGACCGTTGACCGCCGCCACCACGCCGGTGGCCGAGACGGCGACCGCGCCGGGTGCGTCATTTGTGGCGAGCAATTCGTGGCGCCCGGTGGCCGGATCCCAGATCAGCAGGCCCCTCTCGTCACCTGCAGAGACGCCTGCCAGCAGCCCAGCAGGGCTGGAAACCCAGCCGACGGCACTGGCCGGCAGCCCGTCGTATGCCGCGCGGGACCGCAGGGTTTCGGCATCGAACAGTTCCGCCCCGGTCGAATGGGCGACCAGCACCGTACGGGCATCCGGTCCCGGGCCCAGCGTCCGGTCCTCGGCCGACGAGGCGATCCCGGTCTCGGCCACCTGATCGGCGGCGCTCAACCGCCAGCGACGCAGGGTGTTATCCGTCCCCAGGCTGATCAGGTGGTCGTCGGCGACCCGGCACAGCCCCTGGATACCGTCGGTGGGGCTGCCCGGAGTTCGATGCCCACCGGGGATGTGCCCCACCAGTTCGGCCACCGCGCAACCATCCCGGTGCACCACCAGCACACCATCGCAGCGCGGATTGACCGTCGACTCGCCACACCGGGCATAGACCCAGTTATCGGCTCGCTGCGGCGCCAGCAACCGGATCGGCTCACCGGTTGCGATCTCCCATTCCACGATCGCATCGATGTAATAGGAGGTCAGGGTATCGGCGGTCGCGATCAGCGGCCCCCGATGATCGAGCGGTGTGATCATGGACTCCCGGTCACCGCCCAGGCCCCGGTCGCAGTAGCGACCGCCCCGGGTGAAGGTATGCCCGGTCAGGCTCACACACTGCGGCACCTCGCTGCGCAGGCTAACGGGTTGCTGCCCGGGGCTCCGCCCGGGCCCGCAGGCCGCCAGCAGCGGTCCCGACAATCCAGCCACCGCTCCTCCCAGCATCGCTCGCCGCCCGCATCTGGGGCAGATCCTCACAGATACCCCAAAAAGTCTTCGTAGCTCATGGTGTTCACGAATTCGCGACCCGCCTCGCGCGCGTGCACCTCAACGGGACGAGGCAGATAGTTCGCCATATCGCCGGGGCTGCCACCACCGCGCTCCCGGACGTGTTCCGCGTTGAGCTGCCTCCAGCGTTCGGCCTCCGCGCGGGTCATGCCGGCTCTCTCGTCCTGCCACGGCCATCGGAAGCCCATACCCTGGTATTGCCCGCGATGCTCCATCTCATGGGCGACGGTGTTGATCATGGTGGGATCGGCGAGCTGGTCCTTGTTCAGCCGGAGCCTTCCGGAAGAATCGTTGTACCTGCCCCATACGATCGTGCCTGGATCGCTTTTGATGGATTCAAAGGTGATCTTGATTCGCGGGTAGCCGTGCGCATCGGCATAGGCATCGGCCATGTTCTGCAAGACCCGCATTCGCTGGTCGTCGTCGAGGCTCGACCACTTGTCGGCGATGCGGGTATCCAACCGGCCGTTCTCGTCCGCGCGCGAAATCGGCAGTTCGCCGGGCAGATCGAGCCCTTCGAAGGCCTGATTGATCTTGGTCACCGCGTCGGTCTCGAGTTGCAGCATGCTGGTGCGCGTAACCTGAACCAGCAACCCCAACTCGTGAGGCGTCGCGCCGTTCGCCAATCCGGTCCAATAGTCGTTAGCGGCTTGGGCATTCAAACCGATCATCGCCAGCTGTGCGCCGCCGCCGGCCGCGCCGGCGCTGCGGTAGGCGGCCGCGGTACGCCCGGCGGCATCGGCCAATGCCGCGAACTGATCGGCGACCCTGCCCGCCGCGGTCTTGAAACGACCGACCGCCGGGCCCTCATTCTGGGCGGTCACGTTGGCGATGGCGGTGCCGATGGTGGTCTTCGTGGTCTGGGCGGCCGAGGCCAGACCGGCATAATCGTCACCGCGAGAAGTCACCGCCGGGACGTCCAACTCGGGTTTGGTCACACCGGTCAGCCGAAACATCATCGCCGGCTCCCCTCTCAAGCTGTAGATATCGCCTCGGCGAGTCTGCCCGGCAATATTAACAGCCCTGGGAAGCATCCGCCGGGCATCGGCGCACCACCAGTGCCCGGACACCGGCCGTGGTGCGGGCCAGGACGATGGTCGCGGCGCCCGGCCCCACCGGTCTCAGCCGGCGCCGCAACATGGCCGGGTCGATATCCACCGCCCGCTTCTTGATCTCCAGGACGCCCACCTGATTGACGCGCAGCCAGGCCCGCAGACCGCGTTCGCTGGCGTCCAGCACCTCACAGATCTCGAAGCAGGTGGCGAATGGGGTGACCACCGCCCGGTCGCAGGACAGATAGGCGACCCCTTCGGCCAGCAGCCAGGCATCCGCACAGATCCGGTCGATGGCCCGGGCCCGGATCACCGCGCCATCGGGTTCCAGCAGATACCGGCCCGGCGGACGCACCGGCAACCCGGTAGCCGCCGTAGCCGCCGCGAGCCGGTGCCCGCCGGGCAGCAACAGCGCAACGCCTCCGGGCTCCTGGCCGGGCAACCGCCATAGTCCGGTCTCAAGCACAGCCCCACGCTCGGACACCCAGCAGGCCTCGACCCCCGGTGGAATCAGTTCCCTGGGCAGGCCCGGCCCGAGCTTCACGCAGATCGGATGACCCGCCGCCAGCATCTGCCGGACAAAACCCCAAGCGGGACTGAGATCGGCGATACGCCAACTGCGGCCTTGCGCGGTACGCCGGGCGGGATCGAGGAAGATGGCCGTCTCCGCGCCGGTGCCGGCCAGCAATTCGGTCGCCACATCCTCAGCCGCCGCGGCCAGCACCCGGGCGGTAGGCAGGTTCGCCCGAGCCAGCGCCGCGGTGGATTCGTCGCGTTCCACCGCGATGACCTCCAGACCGGCAGCCAGGAAAGCCCGGGCGTCGGCGCCGATCCCACAGCCCAGATCGATCACCCGGCGCACCCCCGCGGCGGCAAGCCGCGCTGCCCGCCAGCGCGCCACCGTAGGACGAGAAGCCTGCTCAAGGCCATCCGGGGTGAACCACATGGTCTCTGCCGCTGAGCCGAACTTGCCGCGGGCCCGGCGACGCAGCACCGCCTGGGTCAATGCCGCAGCGGCCAGATCGGGATCGAACCGTGCCCGCAACCGGCTCGCCGCCGCCAACGATCCCGGGTCGGTCTCTGCCATGGCGGCAGCCAGCGCCTCGGCGGCAGCGGGCCCCAGCAGCGGATGGTTCACCGCACCACCCCCGAGCAGCCCTGCGGCAGGCCGTCCCGGTAGGGGATCACCAGATGAAACTGGCTTACCTCCGGGTCGAACACCCGGGGAATGAAGTAGCGGTCCCCCGCCCACATCGGCAGCCCAGAGAGCGCCTCGATCGGCTGCCAGGCAAGCGGTCCCTCGGCATTGCGCTCAAAGACCTCGCCACTCCACCGGTCGATCACGAAGACGAATCCCAGCACATCGGAACCATCGGCATGGAAACCGGGCCAACTGACCGTGCCCCGCAACCGCATGGCGACCACCGCTATGCCGGCCTCCTCACGCAGCTCGCGGGCCATCCCCGACCAGACGTCCTCATCGCATTCCAGCTTGCCGCCCAGGCCGTTCCAGTAGCCGAACTGCTCATCGTCCGATCGACCGATACGGTGCACCATCAGCACCCGGTCACCCCCGGCAGACAGCACGAAACCAAGCGTGGTCAGTTCGGGCCGGTAGCTCACCCGGTCAGCCTAGAGGCCAACGCGGCACCGCGCGGACCCCGGTGCCCTGGTGCATCGGCCGGGATACCGAGGTGACCCGCCGGCAGGCGGACCGGCATCCGGCAGTCAAGCGACCGGCCTGGTGACCGGCATACCCGGATCCGCCGAGATATCCAACCGGCTTGGTGGCCGGTCCGCATCGACCACCGCCGCCCCCAGCACCGCGATCATCGCGCCATTGTCGGTGCACAGGCCGGGCCGGGGCCGGCGCACTTCGATGCCGGCCCGCGCGGCCCGCTCGGCGAGCAACCCGCGCAGTCGCGAGTTGGCCGCTACCCCGCCACCCAGCACGATGCTTCCCACCCGGTACTCGCGGGCGGCATCCACCGCCTTCGCGGTCAACACATCGGCCACCGCCTCCTGGAAGCCTGCCGCCACGTCCGGCACCGAGACCGGCACGCCATCCCGGGCGTGCCGCTCGACATAGCGGGCCACCGCGGTCTTCAAACCCGAGAAGGAGTAGTCGAACCGATGCCGGGACAGATCATGCCGAGCGGTGAGTCCGCGCGGAAACGCGATGGCCCGCGGATCGCCGGTGGCGGCCAGCCGGTCGATCGCCGGGCCGCCCGGATAGGCCAGCCCGAGCAACCGGGCAACCTTGTCGTAGGCCTCCCCGGCGGCATCGTCAATGGTGCCGCCGATCTCGGCGATGCCGCTGGCGATATCGTCCACCAGCAACAACTGGGTGTGACCGCCGGAAACCAGCAGGGCCAGCGCCGGCGACGGCAGCGGACCATGCTCAAGGATATCCACGGCAACATGCCCCACCAGATGGTTTAGTCCATACAACGGCTTACCCAAGGCGGCGGCCAAGGCCTTGGCGGTGGCCAGGCCGACCACCAGCGACCCCATCAGACCCGGCCCGGCGGTGACCGCGATGGCGTCCACCGCATCAAGCCGGATACCCGACCGCCGCACCGCCCGCTCCAAGGTGGGCAGCATCGCCTCCAGATGGGCCCGGGACGCCACCTCCGGCACCACTCCGCCAAACCGGGCGTGCAGCTCAACCGAACTGGCCACCTCGTTGGCCAACAGCTCGGTGCCCTGCACGATCCCGACACCGGTCTCGTCGCAACTCGTCTCGATGCCCAGCACCAGCGGCCCGGTCATGATGCCCAGCCCGCCAGGGCCGGCTCGGCCCGCCGCAGCCTGCCCTCCATCACCACCGCATCCCGGCCGGCGCCGTAATATCCGGCCCGGCGAGCGATCGGGACGAAACCGGCCTCCTGGTATAGCCCCAAGGCGGCCGCATTGTCGTAGCGGACCTCAAGCAGCATGCGTTCGGCCCCGCAGGCTTCCGCCCACTCCTGCCCCTGGGCCACCAACCGTCTGGCGAGCCCCTGCCGCGCCCGGCTCGGATGCACCACGATCCGCAACAGTTCGGCGGTCTCGGCCAGCGTGCCGAAGCAGGCCACCGCGCTAACCCCGGTCCCCTCCCGAATCACCAACACCAGCCGGTGCTCCGCGACCAGCTCGCCCCACCAGGCTGCCGCGCTCCAGCGCTCCTGCTCGGCAAAGCCCAGGCATTCGAGTTCCAGCAACTCCGGCAGATCCCGTTCGGTGGCCGTCGCAATGATCATCTTTCCTCCATGAACCCGGGCAGCCGCAACCGGCCACCGGCCAAGGCAGACTTGCGGGTACGCGGGGCCTCGGCGTCCGGCTTACGCAAATAGACCGGTTCCAGGCCCGTGTCGGGCAACTCGGCGATCCGCGCCGCAACCAGGGCGGCGTCCAGGCCCACCGGCGCCCCGGGCGGCACCCGCCCGGCGAACACCTGCGGGTAGCCTGTCGTACCCGGCCCACCGGCTGGCAGCATCGGCAGCGACTCGGGGGCGCCCACTGCCGGGCCCTGCTCCCGCACCCCATCGGGGCCATAGCTGGCCCAGTAGAGCTCCTTCCGGAGAGCATCGGTGACCACCAGCACTTCGCCATCGGGCCGGTTAGCCCCCGCAAACCAGCCCAGGGCAATGGCGTCCAGGGTACCGAAGCCGCGCACCGCCACCCCAGCCACCAGGCCAAGAGTCCGCGCGGTGACGATACCGATCCGCAACCCGGTAAAGGGGCCCGGACCGGTGCCAACACCGATCAGGCCTAAATCCTGCGGGCCGATGCCCGCACTGCCAAACAACTCGCCCAGCATCGGTTGCAGGACTTCCACATGCCGGCGCGTAGAGTTCACCACCCGGGCAGCTACCGGCCGGCCAGCGTTAGCCAATCCGATGTTGATTCCCGCGGCGGTGTCGATGACCAGCGTCCAGCCGCTCACTGCACCTCCCGGCCTTCCAGCGCACACAGATCCACTCCTCGCCAACGAGCGCCCAACCCGCGGATCGTCACGATCCGAGTGGTCCCGCCGCGCTCGATATCGATTTCAAGCCGTTCGGAGGTCAATTGCTCGACCAACCCGGTGCCCCATTCCACCAGGGTCACCGAATCGGCCAGGCTGGCATCCAGATCGAGATCGTCCAGTTCGGCCGCCGATCCCAGCCGATAGGCGTCCACATGCACCAGGGCCGGGCCGGCACCCAGCGGTGGATGAATCCGGCTCAGCACGAAGGTGGGCGAGATTACCGGCCCTGCAACCCGCAGTCCGCGCCCCAGACCCTGCGCCAGAGTGGTTTTACCCGCCCCCAGTTCACCAGAAACGACGATGAGATCGCCAGGCAGAAGCAACCGGGCTAGCCGTTCACCCAGCCGCCGCATGTCCGCAGCGGCCGCCACCGGAAACCGGACCGGCAAATCGCAGGCCAACAGCACCCGGTGCTCGTCCCGGCCGCCCACCGGCTCGAAACCGTGACCGACCCACCATGAAATCAGCTCCGGCAGTTCCCGGCGCGCAATCAATTGCATGCGGCGCATCCCGGCATCCAAAGCCAAATCGACCGCGCCGCGCACCATGGCATGCGCGATGCCCCGGCCACGCACACCGGGCAGCACACTAACCCGATGCAGCATCGCAGCCGGTGGCTGCCGATCGTGGTTGAAACAGACGAACAGGCAACCGGCCGGCTCACCATCCAGGGTGGCCAGCACACCCAACTGATTGCCCAGCCGTTGCCGGATGCCGGCCACTGAATCACCCAGGGCATCCGCCGGCGGTTCCAGTGCCCGGCGCGCCAAGAAAGCAGTCCGAATCAACCGCCAGATCGTCTCGGCATCGCCGGGCTGAGCCAACCGCAGGTTGAGACCCGCCTCAGCGGACATCATGCCACCGTCCGCCGCATCCCGCTCCGGGTTTCCGCCCGGCCCGCTCGGTCAGCGCGGCGGGTGCCGCCGATTCGCCTATCGGGCACACCGGCCACCCATCGTGTTCCGCGATAGGCGCTCTGGCACCGACCGGATCGATGTCGTGCCCAACCGCATCGTGCAGCCAGCAGTCAGCCGGCAAACCCGGAATCGTGTCCTGCCGAATCGGCAGATACCACGCGATCACCCGCTCGGCCGCCGACGATCGCGGCAGCCCGGCAAAACCCGCCTGCCGCCCCAGGCGGGCAGGCAGAAGCTGTCTGCGGGCGAGCCATGGCCTGCGCCTGGTTTGCTGGATCATCGACCTCCTGGGCACCAGATCTGGGGCATACGGACCAAAACAACGCAACGCTACCGCGCCGGGCTCGGCGAAGTCCAATACAGCCTGCGGTTGCAAAACCCCTACAATAAAGTCGTGCGCGTCGCGTTTATCGCAGAGTCATTCCTGCCCTCGATCAACGGAGTGACCAACTCCGTGCTGCGAATGCTGGAGCATCTGCGCCAGCGCGGCCACCAGGCAATGGTAATCGCCTCGACCGACCCGCGCGGCGTACCAACAAGTCACGCCGGTTTCCCGATCCGGACCACGGCCTCGCTCACCCTGCCCTGGTATCCCGACATGCGGATGTCCACAACCTTTTCATTGCAGATCGAGCGGATGCTGGCCGACTTCTGCCCGGATGTGGTGCATCTGGCCGCCCCCGTGGTGCTCGGCTGGAAAGGCATAACCGCCACGGCCCGGTTGGGACTGCCCAGCGTCGCGCTCTACCAGACCGAGGTTCCCCAGTATGCCGCCCAATACGGCTACCCCGCGGCCGAATCGCTGCTGTGGCGCCACCTGCGCAATGTGCACAACTTGGCGACGATCAACCTGGCGCCGTCCAGCTTCACCCGCGACGAACTCATCGACCGAGGCTTCGCCCGAGTTGCGGTATGGGGCCGGGGAGTCGACACCGAACGCTTCAACCCAGACCAGCGCGACCAGCAGTTGCACAACAGCTGGGCCCCCGATGGCCAGGTCGTTGTCGGCTACATGGGGCGGTTGGGGCCCGAGAAACAGGTGAACGATCTGGCCACGCTGGCCGACCTGCCCGGCATCCAACTGGTCATCATCGGCGACGGGCCGCAACGTGCCGAGTTAGCCGAGCAACTGCCCGGCGCGATCTTCACCGGGATGCTGACCGGCCCGCAACTGCCGCGAGCCCTGGCCAGCCTCGACCTGTTCGTCCATCCGGGCGAACTGGAAACCTTCTGCCAGGCCATCCAAGAGGCCCAGGCCAGCGGCCTACCCACCATCGCGCCCCGCCGCGGCGGGCCCATCGACCTGATCGACCCCTCCCACAACGGCTGGCTCTACGTTCCCGGCGATCTGGCCGACCTGCGTTCAAGGGTGGCCGACCTGGCCGGCGACTCCTACAAACGAGCCGCCTTCGGACGCACCGCCCGGCTGCGTACCGAACTGCGCACCTGGCCGGCGTTGTGCGACCAATTGCTAGGTCATTACGAAAACGCGATCGAACTGGGCGTCAGGTCGACGGCAAGGATCCCCTGACTCGACACCAGCCTGCCCAGTTCGTCGAGTACCAGCGGCAGAGCCTGGGCCACCTCCTCCGGCGGGAAAGGTCCCGAACGCTTGACAGCGGCCAGTGCCTGCACCGAGGCGCCCAACGCCCCGGCCTGCCAGGCCGGCAGCCCGGCGGCGATCAGCGTCCCACAGATACCCGCCAGCACATCGCCAGAACCGGCCTGTGCGGTCCAGGCAGGCCCAGGTATCGCCAGGGTCACTCGACCCGACGGCTCTGCCACATATTGGGTGGCCCCCTTCAGCAACACCGTGGTCTTCCAACTCGCCGCCGCCTGCCGGGCGTGCCCAAGCGGGTCAGCCACCACATCGTCACGGGCCACGCCCATCATGCGAGCCAGCTCGCCGGCATGCGGGGTCATCAACCAGCCCTCGGGCAGTTCGGCCGGCAGATGCGCCAGGGCCTCGGCGTCGATCACCGCCGGCAGCCCGGAATTCAGGATCGGATCCAGCCGCTCGACGCTAGCCTCCGGCCCCCAGCCACAACCAGCCAGCCAGGCCTGCACCCGGCCCGGCCCCATGGTCACCGAGGGCTGAGCGTACAAGACCGCCTCAGCCGGGCGCGGCGGGCCGATGAACCGCAGAATGCCAACCCCCGAATACAGTGCCCCGGAAACCGACAACACCGCCGCCCCCGGATACCGCTGCGATCCGGTGTCGACACCCAACGCGCCGCGAGAGTACTTATCGGAATAGGTCGAAGGCCACGGCCACCAGCGGGCCACATCGACGGTCTCCATCTGGTTCAACTCGGATTCCGGCAGTTCCAGGCCGAGATCGACTATTTCGAGGTCGCCACAGCAACTGGCAGCCGGTTGGGCGAGCTGACAGAGCTTCGGAGCGGAAAAAGTGACAGTCTGCCTGGCCTGGAAGAAATGCCGGGGACGCTCATGGCTGTCGGCGCTCAGCCCGGAAGGCAGATCCACCGATAGCACCGGGATAGCCAGCATCCGGCAAGCCTCGGCGAATTGAGACAACCCGCCGGGCAACCCGGCACGACCGCCCACACCGGTAACGGCGTCCACCACCAGGCTCATCTCGGGCAACAGCCGCAGCACCGTCACGGCATCCAGGAACCGGATACCGACCTGCCGGGCAGCCACCACACCGCCAGGATGCCCCTTGCCGGCGGTCAACCAGACGATCACATGCCGGCCGGCCAACGCCAGGCCGCGGGCCGCGAACAACCCATCGCCGCCGTTGTCGCCCGGCCCGGCCACCACCAGGATGGTGCCGGTGGGCGCCATCGCCTCGGCTCGCCGCGCGATTGCGCTCGCGGCCTGCAACATCAGATTGGCGCCGGGATGGGACCGGGCGAACTCCTGCTCAGCGGTCCGAATCCGTTCGACAGTGTGGATCCCGATCATGATTCTCCCTCGCAGACGACGAACGCGATGGCCAGGCCACCATCGTGACTCATAGACAATCGAATTGCACCAATACCCAACTCGGCGACTCGCGCGGCGACTTTCCCGCGCAACTGAAATGCCGGCATTCCCTCGCCGTCCTTGGTGACCTCGGCGTCTCGCCAAGCCAGCCCGGCCGGGGCGCCCAATGCCTTGGCAAGAGCCTCCTTGGCCGCGAACCGGGCGGCCAAGGAGGCATGGCTACGCCGGCGTCCGGCCTCGTTGTTGATCTCGGCGGGATTGAACAATTTCACCAGCACACCGGGCCGCCGCGCCAGCATGGCGGCCAGCCGGTCGACCTGGCAGGCATCGACCCCCACCGAGATGATCACCGAATCACTCTACCGTCACCGATTTGGCAAGATTGCGCGGCTGATCGACATCGTGGCCGAGCCGAGTCGCCAATTCGCAGGCAAACAGCTGCAACGGCACAGCGGCCACCAACGGCTGCAGCAACGTAGACATCCGGGGCAGCCGGATGATGTGATCGGCAAAGGGCTCCACATCGCGGTCGCCGTCCTCGGCCAGCACGATGGTGCGGCCACCGCGCGCCCGCACCTCCTGGATATTGCTGACCACCTTGTCGTGCAGCTGATCCCGGCCCTCGGGAGGCACCACGACGAATACCGGCAAGCCCGGTTCGATGATCGCAATCGGGCCATGCTTCAATTCACCGGCCGCAAATCCCTCAGCATGCTGATAGGCGATCTCCTTGAGCTTGAGCGCGCCCTCCAGAGCCACCGGAAAACCCACATGACGTCCGATGAAGATGAAATCGTTTTGGCTGGCCAGCTCCCGGGCCAGCGCATAGACCGATTCGGCATCGTCCAGCAGGCGTTGAATTGCCTGCGGCGCGTTCTCGAGTTCGTCGGTGATCAGCCGGATCTCGTCGGAATACTTCATGCCCCGCACCTGAGCCAGATACAGTCCCAGCAGATAACAGGCCGCCACCTGCGTCAGGAAACCCTTCGTGGATGCCACCCCGATCTCGGGGCCGGCATGGGTGTAGATGACCGCGTCCGATTCCCGCGGAATGGTGGCACCGTTGGTATTGCAGATGGCAATCACCTTGGCCCCCTGGACGCGGGCATGACGGATCGCCATCAAGGTGTCGGCGGTCTCCCCGGATTGACTGATGGTCACGCAAAGAGTTTGCGGATCGACGATCGGATCGCGGTAGCGGAACTCGGAGGCCACCTCGACCTCGCAGGGCACCCGAGTCCAATGCTCGATGGCGTATTTGGCCACCATCCCGGCGTAGTAGGCGGTGCCACAAGCGACGATTACGATCTTATTGATCAGACGCAGATCCTCCGGCAGGATGCCGCGCATCTCGTCGAGGATCAGTTCGCCGCGATCGTTGTAGCGGCCGAGCAGGGTATCGGCAACCGCCTTTGGCTGCTCGAAGATCTCCTTGCGCATGAACCAGTCGTAGCCCCCCTTCTCGGCCGCCGAGGTATCCCAGTCGACGTGGTATGGCTTGGTCTGGGCGGGACTGCCATCGAAGCTGACCACCGTGATCTCGTTGGGGGTGATCCGCACCGCCTGGTCCTGGCCGAGTTCGATGACATCGCGGGTGTGGGCGATGAAAGCCAGCACATCGGAAGCCAGGAAATTCTCGTGCCGCCCGACACCAATCACCAATGGGGAGTTACGGCGCGCAGCGACCACCTGATCCGGAGCCTGCGAATCCACCGCCACCAGGGTGAAGGCCCCCTGAAGCTGATTGGCCACACCACAAAGCGCCACCAGCAGATCGCCGCCGGCCCGTAGTTCGCGGGCAAGCAGATGGGCAGCCACCTCCGAATCGGTTTCCGAGGCGAACTCGACGCCTTCGGCTGCCAGCTGGCCGCGCAGTTGGGCGAAATTCTCGATGATCCCGTTGTGCACGATCGCGACCCGGCCATCAGACGAAAGGTGCGGGTGGGCGTTGATGTCGTTGGGAGCACCATGTGTCGCCCACCGGGTATGCCCAATGCCCTGGTGCGACTTCCCCAGTGGATGCGCGGCAAGCTCATCGATCAGGCAAGCCAGTTTGCCGGCCTTCTTGGCCTGCTCCAAGTGCGCACCGCAGACCAGGGCGATACCGGCCGAATCATAGCCGCGGTACTCCATACGACGCAGTCCGTCGATGATGACCTGCTGGGCATCCTGGGGCCCGGTATAGCCGATGATTCCGCACATGCAGCAGAGTCTACGGACCCATACCGCTACGCTGGGCCAATGGCCAACAAAGGACGACCGAGTTGAGCGGGCCGTGGGTGGAAATGTCCCGGGACGCCTGGGCGAGGCTGGCGCACGGCTCCCAGCTCAGACTCGACCCGGAAACCATAGGGCGACTACGCGGCTTGAAGGATCCAACCGACGAACGCGATGTCGCGGAGGTGTATCTGCCACTCACCCAGTTGCTCAACCGATACCGGGCCGGACACACCAGGCTCTACTCGGACGCCAACGACTTCCTGGGCATCGCACCGGGACGCACGCCATTCGTGATCGGGGTGGCCGGGTCGGTGGCAGTGGGCAAGTCGACCACTGCCCGGCTACTGCAGGAGCTATTGGCCCGCTCGGCCGATCACCCCAAAGTGGATCTGGTGACCACCGACGGCTTCCTGTTCCCGAACGCCATCCTGGAACAACGCGGCATCCTGGACCGGAAAGGCTTTCCCGAAAGCTACGACAGGCGGGCCCTGCTGGATTTCGTGATCCAGGTCAAATCCGGGACTCCGGTGGTCACCGCTCCGGTATACTCCCATGTCAGCTACGATATCGTGGCCGGCGAGCAGATCCGTGTGGAACGTCCCGATGTGATCATCATCGAAGGCCTCAACGTTCTGCAGCCGGCACCGGCCTCGCGCTCCGGCAACGCGTTGACGGTCAGCGACTTCTTCGACTTCTCGGTATATGTGGACGCCGATATGGCGGCCATCCGCGCCTGGTTCCTGGCCCGCTTCCTGGCACTGCGAGATTCGGCCTTCCGCGACCCCCACAGCTTCTTCCGCAGCTATGCCGAGATGGACGACGCGACAGCGATCGCCGAAGCCAACCTGTACTGGGAGACGATAAACGAACCGAACCTGGTGACCAACATCGCCCCTACCCGGCAGCGGGCCACCGCGATCCTGCGCAAGGGTTCCGATCATGTTATCTCCAGCGTGCTGATCCGCAAGATCTAAGGCGGACGCGCCCACCAAAATGAGCACCCCCGGCGGCGCTACCGGCCGGGCGCGTTATCCCCGGGAAATGACCTGGGCAAACTCAGGCCGGTGGCCGGTGGGGTTCCTCGAGTTGCACCTCCAGCCGAACCAGCAGCTCGCGCAGTTGCCCGACGGTCTGCGCTATCGTCTCGGTCTGCGAAGTATCGGCCAGCATCTCACGCTGTCGTTCACGTGCCTGCTCCTTGTAGGCTTCATCCAGGCTGGTGATCACGATGCCGACCACCAGATTGACCACCACATAGGTACCGATCAGCAGGAAGGAGATCACATAGGGCAGCGCCCAGTGGCTGACCTGACGCAGGTCATGGGCCACCGAGTTCCAGCCCTCCAAGGTGAGCAACTCGAACAACGTCAGCATCGCCTCACCCAGGTTGTCGAAATAGCCCCGCATGCCTTCGGGGGTGCGGCCGCCGAACAACATGCAACCGACCACCCCGTACAGATAGCACAGCAACACCGTCAGGGCGAGCAGTGAGAGGGCCGGCGGTGCCGCCCGCCGGAGGCCCCGCAGCAGCACGCGGACATCGGGCATGACCCGCAGCAGCCGGCTGACCCGGAGCAATCGCAGCAGCCGCAGAGCGGTGGCGCTGGTGGAGATTCCCGGAACGAAGGTGGCGGCCACCACGCAGAAATCGAACGTATTCCAGCGATTCCGGAAAAACCGCAATGGGGCGAAACCGACCGCGGCCATCCTGAAGACCAACTCCACGACATAGATACCGATGAAGACGGTATCGACCTCGGTGAGCACCCGGGCCAGGTAATGCTCAAGAGCGAAGGTGTTCACGCCGATCACGACGGCATTGGCCACTATCACCACGACGATCAGCCCATGGAACCAGCGGGCCTCGACCAGGTTTTGGGCATAACGCTGCCAGGCGGGTATCCGGCGCCCGGCCCGGTCCGCCTGAGCTGGGCTTGGCAAGGAACTCATAGCGCCAGGCGGGTCGCGACCAGATCGGCCAGCCGGCCGGCCACTTCGTTGGCCTGCTCGATGGTGGCCGCCTCCACCATCACCCGCACCAACGGTTCGGTGCCCGAAGGCCGGAGCACCACCCGGCCCGAGGCACCCAGTTCGCGATTGGCCGCCGTGACCGCCTGGGTGATTTCCGGGTCGATACCGGCTCGCAGCTTGTCCACCCCGGGCACATTGATCATCACCTGCGGCAAGGTGACCATCACGCTGGCCAGCTCGGCCAGGCTACGTCCCGAGGCGGCCATCCGGCCGGCCAGATGCAACCCGGTCAGTGCCCCATCGCCGGTGTTGGCGTATTCACTGATGATGATGTGCCCAGACTGTTCACCACCCAGGGTGAAGCCGTTGGCTGCCATGGATTCCAGCACATAGCGATCGCCAACACGAGTCTGATCGACCTGGATTCCATGTTCCCGCATGGCATTGATCAAGCCGAGATTGCTCATGATCGTGGCCACCAGGGTGTTGTTGTGCAGCTTTCCCTGATCGGCCAGGTGCAAAGCCAACACCGCCATGATCTTGTCGCCGTCCACCAACGCACCGGTGGCATCCACCGCCAGGCAACGATCGGCATCCCCATCCAAGGCGATGCCCAGGTCAGCCCCATGGGCCACCACCGCAGCCATCAGATCGGCCAAATGAGTCGAGCCGCAATTGTCGTTGATGTTCAGGCCATCCGGCTCACAGTGGATGGCGATCACCTCGGCGCCACTAGCCTCGAAAGCCGGCACCGCGGTCTGGGCGGCAGCCCCATTGGCCGCGTCGATGACGATCTTCAGCCCGCCCAGGCGCTGCCCTTCCAGGCTGCCCACCAAATAATCGATATAGGACTCCAGCAGGCTGCCGTCGTCGGGGGTGACCCGGCCCACCTCAGCCCCGGTGGGATGCCGCCAAGGCTCCCCCAAGCGGCTCTCGATGGCATCTTCGATATAGTCGTCCAGCTTCACCCCACCGCGCTGCAAAAACTTGATGCCGTTGTCGGGCATGGGATTGTGGGATGCCGACAGCATGACACCCAGGTCCGCGTCACGCACATTAACCAGATAGGCCAGCCCAGGAGTCGGGAGCACGCCAACATCGATGACATCGACCCCGGCACTGGCGAGTCCCGCATTCACCGCCGCGGACAGGAACTCTCCCGAAATCCGGGTATCCCGCCCTACCAGTGCGACCGGACGCCGGCCCGTGAAGGCCCCGGCCTCGGCCAGCACATGAGCAGCCGCGACCGCTAATTCCATGGCCAGTTCGGCAGTCAAATCAACATTTGCGACGCCACGCACCCCATCGGTGCCAAACAGTCGAACCATGGGCGAAATCGTAGCCCTTCCGCAACCACAGCAGCCGACCCCCCAAGATTGGGCAGACCGGCCGCTGTAATGCCCCAAACGAAGATCAACGCTTCGAGTACTGCGGCGCCTTACGGGCCTTCTTCAGGCCAGCCTTCTTGCGCTCCTTGATGCGGGCATCGCGGGTCAACAGGCCAGCCTTCTTCAACGCCGGCCGGCTGGCCTCGGCGTCGATCGCGTTCAGCGCCCGTGCGATCCCCAGACGGACCGCACCAGCCTGGCCAGTCGTACCGCCACCGCTGATGCGCACAATGACGTCATAGGAGTCCACCACGCCTGCGGTCACGAACGGCTCGTTGACCGACTGCTGATGCAGCTTATTCGGGAAGTAGTCCTCCAGGCTGCGGCCATTGATCGACCACTTACCGCTGCCGGGCACCAGACGGACGCGGGCGATGGCCTCCTTGCGGCGTCCGGTGCCGGCGCCGGGTGCGACGACGGCCGGCCGAACGCTCGGATTGGCCTGCTGGGCCGCCGAGGAGTCGGTGCGATAGGCGATCTCGCGGTTCTCCTCGTCGACGAACGGAGTGGTCTCGGTGGCTTCGATGTCTTCGGTCACGGTCTCGGACACGTTCAAATCCTCGCGGTTCTGCGCGCTCACTGCGCGACTTGGGAAATCTCGTAGGGCTGCGGACGCTGGGCGGCATGCGGATGCTCGGGGCCGGCATAAACCTTCAACTTGGTCATCATCCGACGGCTGAGCCGGTTCTTGGGCATCATGCCCCACACAGCCTTCTCGACCAGCGCCCGGGGATCGTTCGCCCGCAGCTCACCCGCAGTCCGCGTGCGCAGCCCGCCTGGTCGTCCCGAAACGGTGTGGCGCAGCGAACCGGTGGCCTTCTTACCGGTGAGCCCCACCTTGCCGGCATTGACCACGATGACGAAATCCCCCCCGTCAACATGCGGCGCGAAGGTGGCCTTGTGCTTGCCGCGCAGCAAATTGGCCACGGTGGTGGCCAGCCGGCCGAGTACGATATCGGTGGCGTCGATGACGAGCCAATCCCTGGTGATCTCGCCAGGCTTCGGGCTGTAGGTAGTCACTGTTCTTCGTCTTCCGGGTTGGCTAACTTGCTCTGGACACGTCCAAATGGCCATCCCCATTCTTCCTGGGACCCGAAGCCATTTTGGGCTCCGCGCGGGGACAACCGGCGCCCACCATAGCCGGCCGGCCCGGCACCGTCAAACCCGACCGATGACCCCCTCATCGGCCAGCGCCCAGCGAATCGGGTCGAGCACTCGGAAGGGGGCAATGCCGTGGGCATGCACATTGCTGCCCACCGGCTCGAAACCAAGCGCCGAGACCGCGAAGAACCTGGATTCCAGTTGCAGCCCGGCCGGAGGTTCCTCCGCCAGCAGAACGATCCGCCCGGCATGCAGCCGGCGCAACATGGAACGGATCTCCTGATCGAGCAGCCCACCGTCATGCTCATCGTAGTACGGCAGCCCAGGCTGGCTGTCGCGCCGGAAGGCCGCCCCGGTGTTCAACATCACCTGCTGCCACAGACTACCGGGTCGCTGCGCGAAGGCTTGCATGGTGTCGAATTTGGACAATGCGATGCCCAGTCGGTGCCGGCCCCTGCCCATCAGACTCAGCAGATTGGTCAGCACCGTTGCCGGGTCGCCGCCCACCCGCTGGTTAGTGGACAGGTGATCGGCCAACTGATTGCGCACCTCGGGCACATGAGTCGGGTCGAACAGGAACAGCACCAGCGAGGCGTGCGCGAAGAAACCCAGATGACCCGCCTGACTGGCGGCCTCCAACTCCTCACCGGCGGCATCCCGGATCACGATATGGTGCTCGACCCCGTTTATCTGCCCGATCGACCAGATCAGCGGTTCGATCTGGGGCGAATTCTCGGTCTGCACTCGCGGCGTGGCCCCCGGCAGCGATCTGGCCCGCAACAGGAAAGGTTCGTAGAACTCCTTGTAGATGTGCAGCGTACGACCCACGGGACGTAACGGGCTGTGCATCGACTCGGCCAGCATCTCAAGCAGTTTGATCAAAACCGCAATATAGACCGTCTTGCCGGTGGCCCGGGCTCCGGCCAGGGCCAGGCAGACCGCCCGTCCCGACCGCCAAGCCGTGGTCAGCTCGTAGTGACAATTGGGGCACACCATCGTGCCGGTATTGCGATGGCAGCCTGGACAGGCAACCAGCTCCGGCGGAGTCCAACGGGCATCCTTAGCCGGCCGCTCCACCAGCAGCACCGGCCCCGATCCGCTGCGTACCCCACGCGAGACCGACAGCGCCGGATCCTCAACCGGCGGGCAGTGTTTGCAGACGAAGGCCAACAGATCCGCCGGCAAATCCTGGAAACAGTTCGGGCACTTGATCATCTAGCGGTCCCCTGCCAAGCCGCCAACTCCCCCAGCAACAGACCGACCAGCCGATTGAGGCCACCTGGGGGGGACGCCAGGTCGGTGACCAGCGCGGCGGGCTCAGCCGCCGCCGCAAGCACGGTGTGCGGTGCCTGCAGTTGGGCGGCCGCCGAACCCAGACACAACACCACCGACAGTACCCGGGCCGGGCCCGGCTCGTCGGTCACCCAAACCTCGATCTGCCCGGCGGGTTGCTCTGCCGAGAGCCGGCTACTGCTGAACGGCTGCCCATCGGTCAAGCCGGTCACCACACCGGCTGCCTCGCGAGCCGGTACCGCACGCCAGCCTCGGCCATCCCAGATTCGCAATTGGCCATCGCCGCATACCTGGGCGATGCCGGCCAGCACATCCACGACCGCGGCCGGCGCGCCAACGGCATACCAGGGTCGCATGGACGCCGAACGGTCCAGCACCACCGCCAGTCGTAAACCCATCAGGCGGTGCTGTGGAGTGCGTTCCAGGTACTCCCGGACGGCGGCTATCGCGGCCGCCAGCCGGCCCTCGGTCGGGCCACCGCCGTCGAAGACCGCGCGCACCGAGATCTGCCCCTGACCGGGAGCCAATTCGAGGATGCCGGCGCTGATCACCCCGGATACATCCAGGTTGCGGATCACCGCCGAGGCACCGTTGGCATGCAGCACACTCTCGGCACCGATGGTCACCGAGATCAAGGTGCCAACAGGCAGCGCCTGGCCATCCGGCGAGAGCGCCTCGATCAGGATCGGCCCGGACAGCCTGGTCACGATCAATCGGTCCGCGGCCGGCTGCAAGATCCCCGACACCACTCGGCCGGGTTGGTCGGGCGCCAGAATCTGGCCGCCGCCGATCACACGCAGCCGCACCGCAACGCCATTCAGTGCCACCAAGGTAATCGCCAGCGCCCCAGGGGGCAGCTGGACCGAATGCTGCGGTTCGAGAACGTAGGTGGTCACGGTGCGTCCTTCCAGCGATTGACGAACCCCGGCTGCAACCCCAGCCGGTTCGCACGCGACTGCCGGTCATACCAGGTCTTCAAGAAACGATCATCCGGCCGATAACCGGTGCCGGGCAACTGAGCCGACCGCTCCCGGTCGAGCAGAATGACGAGGATGCCGTGCGCTAGCACATCGAGGAAGCGGCGACCAGGCTCCTCCTGGACCGGCAACCAGGCCAGCCAATCGGCCAATGGCTCATCTAACAGCCGACGGCTCGGGGAATCCGGGTGGATCGCCAGCAACCAGCGAACTGCGCCGAGCGCGCTGTCGAATTGATCGCACAGCACCCCCGCCCAGCGTTCGGCCAGCACCCTCGGTAGCGGCCGGGCCTGCCTGATCACCGCCTGGGCCCAAGCCGCCGGCGGCGTTTTATCCTTTATCAGGCTGACGACAATACCCAAGGCGATCCTGGCCACCACATCGTCGGCCACCGGCAGGTTGGCGGCATGCCCGGCGGCCAGGTCCAACTGGGCCTCGGTAGGCAACTGCCACTCGTCCGCATACCGCAGCCCGGCGGCCAGACCAACCTGCCCCTCGCACTGCCGCAAGGCCACCTCCGCCAGGCGGATCGTCGCCTGGTCGTCGGGGTTTTCCAGTAGCGCGCGGACGATCAGATCGGGCGGCACCTGGATCTGCCGGTCCGCGATCCACTCGGCTACCGCATCGGCCGGTAGCGCAGTGGCGAGCAGTTCGTGGGGCGGCCGGCGGCCAAGCAGCAGTTCGGCCTGGACCAGCACCGCCCGGGCAGCCGCCTGGACGCGCTGATCCGGCTGGCCGTCCGGGTGGTAGCAGACGAACCGAGCAACCTCGATCGCCAACGGCCGCAACTCGCCGTCCGGGGTCTGAACGAACTCGGGATCGGTCAGTTGCTCGCCGCGATCCAGACCCAGCAGTCGCAGCGAGTCAACCGACAGCGCCGGCCCATTCGGCGGGCGCCGGATCTGCGTGTCGGCTAGCAGCCGGACCAGCAACTCCCGGGTAGCATCGGTCAACCGGCCAGCGCACTGCAAACCGAACTGGGTGGTGGGCAAGCACAAAGCCGGCACCACGGCGCGTTCGGCCAGGCTCAGCGCGGCAGCTTCCAACCGGCCGGGCCGCTGCCAGCCGACCGCGCAGAGCATATCGAGCAATCGCAGGGCGATGAACGGCACCCGAGGGTCGTCCCGGGCCACCAGCCCGGCCACCTCACGATCCACCAGTTCGGCGGTGTGCGGGGTTGGGGAACTGTCGGTTGGCACTATCCGGGTGAGGCCGGGCTCGGCCAGCCAGGCCGGGTCACACACCGCAGCAGCCAGATAGCTGTCGGTGGCCAGCCGGGTCAGGGACGGCTGCCGGGTTTCGATCAGCACCTGCCAGCTCCGCTCGGTGCTGCTGCCCATCCTGGCGGTCAACGCGTCGCGCACCAGCTGCTGGCAGCGGGCATCGCACAGCGCCCGCTCGGGAGTAGCCCGGGCCAACACCCGGGCGGCGGTTTCACTGGCCTGCCCATCCAGGCTGGCGACCATCGCCAGCGGCCAGGCCAGCTCAACCGATTCCTCGCCGGCCTGGGCGACCACCTCGTCCAGCCGGGCCGTCATGGCCGCAAAGGTCTCGGCGTCGAAGGCCAACTCCATGATCAGCCCCGACAGCTCGGTCGGTTCGATCGGCTGACCCCGATGGGTCAGGTGGGGCTGCCCGCCGAAACCGATCGCGGGCGCCTGCCGCGGATCGAGTTGGCACCCCACCCCGGCACCCAGCAGATGAGCGTCCACCCGGGGCACACAAACCACCTGCAAGCCACCGGACTGCCAACCACGATGCGCGCTGGCCCGTTCGAAGGTGGAGAATCCCATCCCGGCGGCCGCCTGCACAGAGATGCACAGGCTCAACGCCATCAGCCAGGCGGCCCCCTCGTCCGGATCGTCAACCAGCAGCACCACGGTCGGGCCACCCTGTCGCGCAGCCTGCAAAGCATCTGCCAGCACGCAGAGCGTACCGACCTGCCAGCTATCGGTGCCGAACAACAGCTGGCTGGCGATCGGCACTATCTGCTGTGGCTCAGGCGGCATCCCGAGGGTACTTGCCGCCACCTCCGCGGCGCCGAAAGGGGTACTCCATCCGGGGCTGCGCCACAGACTGATCGGGCGTACCTGCTCGGTGCTAACCAGGCACTGGGTGAAGACGTTGCCGGTCCGCCCGGACGCATCGGCACCCGCCGGGGTGCTGTGCCACCAGGCCCGCCGCCACCGGTCATCGGCCAGGCCGGCATAGAGCAACCGGCGGGGCAGCGCCGCGATCTCGGCAGGTGTCGGGAAGGGACTCGGTTCGGCGACCAGTTCCAGGGCGGTGGGGACGCGCGCCACCAACGCGTTGACCGTCTGCTCGGTCAATTGGGGGCTGCACTGTTTGACCTGCCAGCCACCGAACTGCCCGGCATCGACCGAGGTATAGACCAACTGACCCCATTCAGACATGCTCACCTGCCAAGCCATAGCTGGTCGATCGGCGGATCAAGCACCGCCAAGGCCTGTTTCTGGGTCTCGGTCAGCGCCCGCCCCACCCCTTGATCCAGCATGCCGACCGCGAACAACCGCACCCAGCCGGTGCGGCCACCGGTGTGGAACTGCCACAGTGGGGCGCCGGGTTCCGGACCGAGCACCCCACAGGTCACCACTAGACCCGGTGGCGCAGCCTGCTCCGGTTGAGCCGGGGCAAGATGCCAGGCCTCTCCGTCACCCTCATCGAGCGGCAACCGGTCGGGATGATAGATCAACTTGAACTGTAGTTCCTGGACCGGATACGACGAACTCAAGGCGATGGCGCGTTGCTGGGCCTTGAACAGGCGTTGCTGCTGGCCGATCTGGTAGCGGATCTGCAACAACCCCGGATAGTGCACCGTAACCGGATCGCCCAGCACCTCACCAGCGGGGTCGAGGGTACTGGGCTGGGCGTGAATCGCACAGCCGCGATCGGGCAGATCGTGCAGCAGCACACCGCCCTGGATGTCGTACTGCTGCTGGCTGAGCGAACACACCGGCTCACCGGCAGCGATCGCCTGGGCGGCCGTCACCCCCGGCTGAGAGACATACACCCGCACTATGGAGGCCCGCGAGGGCCAGCCGAAGGTGAGCATCTGATAGCTGACCCGCTGGGCCAGCCGGGGTTCGAGGATGCGTCCGGCGACCACCTGGACCACGCTCTTGCCGACCCGGACCCTGCCGTCCAATTGGGTGACCGGGGTCAGGTAGAGGCGGGCCTGGTCGGCGCCCTCCGCGACCGGCCAGGGCACCGCGCGCAGGGCCTGCCGGCCATCGGGCAGGTCCTCCACCGGCTGTCGCAGCCAGGCCCGCGGCGACAAGCCCATCTGGGCTAGGGCAGCCTCGTCATAGCTGCGTAGCAGCGCCTCATCGCTGGGTCTGTTGGTGGTGCGGAAGATCAGCACATTGCCCACCGGCGGACGCGTCCACTCGAGGTCGAACAGTGGATTGTCCGGGTCACCCTCGCGAGGTATCGAGACCAGATCGGCCACCGGTTCCAATGGGGCGTTGACCCGGATATAGCGGATGACCGGTTTCGATTGCAGGATCTGATCCCCGGCAGCCACCTCCGCCACCACCTTGTAGGCATATTCCTGCCCGGGTGAGGCCTCGGTGTCCACCAGACCTCGCAGGTTGTCCTGGTCCGTCAGGATCTGGAAGCGCGGGTCACGCAGCGTGTGCGGGGTGACCTTCTCCTTGGGAATCCGGAAGACCAGCACTTTGCGGGTCTGCTGGCCGACCCGCCAGCGTCCGATGATGCTATTGCCTTCGGATAGCAGTTCGACCTCGGTGGGCGGTTCGATGTGTACCCCGCTGGCATGCAACACCGGCTGGGCGGCGCGCGCCGCATCCGGGCCGCTGCCGGAATTGCGCCAAACCTGGTAGCAGCGCACCGCGCTGGTATGCGGTCGGGTATCGGTGAACTGCCTACCGGTCAGCACCGCCAACTGATCGGCGCTGTCGGGGCTGGTCGGAGGCTGATCATCGGCGCATACCAGGCGGTACAGCTCCGTCTTGTCCGGTTTTTCGGGAGCCGGCCACGAGATCGTGACCTGTCCGTTGTCCAACCGGGTCAGTCGCAGATCGGTTGGCTCGGAGTCGGAACCCGAATAGTCGTAGGGTGCGAACCGCATCAGTTCGTCCATGAGCCGCTCGAAATCATCGCAACTCGCCAGCACCTTGTCGTCCACCGGTGGCTGGGCCATCTGCTGCGGGGCAGCGGCTAACGGCTGGCCATCCACGCCGCCGGGCGACTGCCCTGGCTCAGAGCTGGCGGCGGGCTGTGCCCGGCGAGCGGCTAGCACCGGCTGGTCGGCCAAAGGCCCCGCCTGGTTCTCGGGCTGGCCTAGAACCGGAGCCGAAGGGGCCGGCCGGGGGCCGGGCACCGGCTGAGCGGGTGGCTGCCGGGGCATGGCGATCCCCGGCCCCTGAGCGGACTCGGCGCCACGGCCACCTGGCTGGGATTGCTCGGGTGGCCGTGGTGGCACCGCGGCCACCGGTTGCCCCGGGGGGTTGCCCACCGGTCGAGGCCCGACCGGGCCGGGCTGGCCGGCACGGCCATCCGGGCCGGGCCGCACCGGGCCGGGTTGGGCCGCCGGACGAGGCCCAGGCGGTCTGCCGCCAGTGAGTTCGGCCCAGATCTCGGGCACCGAGTCCTGCAAGAACCCCGGCAGCATCTTGAGAATGCTTTCTGGACTCTGCTTTGGAGCCGCGGCGATCCGGTGCAGTTCCTGATCGCTGAGGTTGACCCGCCGCCGGTTACGCCAAGCCATCAGCCGGGCCATCTTGTCCGAAACGGTCAACTCCAGCGGCCGATCACCCGACCCGGCGGGGGGCACTGGCGCCAGCACGCCCAGCACATTTCCCACCGACACCATGGTTCCCCGGTTAGCCCGGATCTCCACCAGCCGCCCAGGCATCGGCGCCGAGATGGATATCAGGCCCCGTTCGCAGGACACATCCACCACGACCTCATTCACGACAACCTGCTGGCCCACGTTCTTTCGCCACTGCACCACGACGGCACCCCTTATCTGGGGACCGAGGCTAGGCAGGACGATCGGGGTGGGCACCCCGCCGATCCGATTCATCTTCCGCTACTCCCTAGATGACATCCTGGATCCCGCTTTGCTCCGGCACGCGAGCTTGCGGGAAGGCGAATGCCTCAAGATGCAGCGGCTGGCTGAACTCGACCCGGACCACACCGCGCCCCCAGGCCGAGTCGAAGGTCTGCGTCCAGGCCGGTAAAGCCGGGAAATGCGCCCGCCCCAGCACAGCCTGAGAGGTCAGGAACCGGCTGTCGAAGGGCTGACCGGGGGCGGGGTCGAGCAGTGCATCGAAGAACTCCCCGGCCGAGACCGTGCGTCCCGGCATAGCGATGACCGCTCGGCTGAACAAAGACTCTCCGGTGTGCTGCAGCCCCGCCACCGCCCGCTGCCAGGCCTGGGCGGCGCCGGCTCCGCTGGGCCCATTGGTCTCGATCGCCCCGGCCCATCGGGCCAGCAACGACCCGGGGCTTCCGGTGCGCTGGGAGAAGATCAGGGCCGGCTGGGACACCAGATCATAGGCATCCGGGCCGAGCAGGCCGGGCGCGGCCGCCAGTTCGTGTTGCCACAGCTCGCTCAACCAACCGGCCTGATAGTGGCCGCGACGCAGCAACCCCGCCACCACCGCCTGATCGTTCGGGCTGGCGGTCACCCTCGCCAATGCCACCCCGAGCGGCAGCCCTTCCAGTTGCGGCAGTTGACCCGCCGGCCCCCGGTCACCGGTCCCGTAGGGACGATGCAGGAAACCAGCCAGCACACGCGTCCAACAGAGAAACTGTTGATAGGCCTCGCTGACCTGGCGGCCATCGCGTACCGCCGAGCGCAGATTGTTCTGGTTGACCGTCACCGCGGTCATCGCACGTCGCCGGCGGTTCAGCCACTGGAAGAACAACTGCTGACCGCGCAGGTACACCAGTACGCTTGCCACTAGCCAACCCAGCAGGTCGGCCAGGATCAGCCCGATCAGCCAGGTCAAGGTGATCGTGTCGAAGCCGTAGAGCACCCCGAACACCACCAGGAGGCTCACCGCGACGATGGCGATAGCGCGCATCCGGCCCGCGGTGCGCCGCTGAGCGGCATCGATTTCGGAATCCAGATCGGTGTTGGCGGCCGCCGCCAACTGGGCGCTGATCGCGTTGATTTCCTGGGTGATCTCTTCCATCCGGCCGCCTAGCAGAGCCCCCAGCCGGGAGGCGTAGCTGTGCTCATGGGTGCGCTGCCAGGCCTGAAGCTGGCCATGGGTGCGCCGGATCGCCTCATCCCCCAGCTGGGAACGCAGCCGGGCAAGCCGAGCCACAAAACGATATTGCCCCAGCCAATCCTCGCCGCGCACCTGGGTGACCCCGGTGGCGTCGGCCACGTTGGCATCTGGACGGAAGCTTTCCGCCGCGCTCGGCACCACCTGGGATACCGAGCGCACCGTGCCACGCTTGGTGCCGATCATCACCGGCGGGGTCACCGAGCTGCGTTCCCCGGCATCGATCAGGGTCAGCGCCCCGTCGGCATAGCCCTGCCAGAGGGTGCCGAAGTCGGCATAGGCCTCTTGCGGTCGATGCTCATAGCGGTCCAGTTCCCGGTCCAAAGTCTGCATGGCCCCCACCAGTTCGTCCCCGCTGAGCCGGCCCAGCTCGCCGCGAGCAACCACCTGGAAGGCCGAATCTTGCCCGTAGACCATGCCCTGTACCCAGTCGGCGACCCGCCCGGTGGCCGCATTGGCCACCCCGAGCGCCCAGGCGCGGGGCGCGGATCGTAGCGCGGCCCCCAGGAAAGAGAAGAACAGCCGCAACGCCTCCCCGACACCTCGCTTCTCCGGTTCCTGCGGTGGCAGGGTCAGGCGTCCACCGTAGAATTTGCCGCGATGGTGCACCCACAGCGCATCGGCGGTACCGACAGTGGCCGATCGGGTGTCCTCAATGTACTCTGACATGCCGCTGGGGGTTCGTACCGCGGGCACCTGCTGCAGGTCGAAGGTGCGATTGCGCAGGTTCGCGGCCAGTTCGGTGGCCTCCCCGATCCGCACATTGGCCCGTACCAACTGGACCGGCTGCCCGGGTGGCACCTGTACGTCGTCCAGGCAGGCCGCCGTCATCCCCTTCCACAGCCCGAACAGGCTAGCCACCACACCGGCAGCGTTCGGGCCGATGGTGGCCGGATCGGGCTGGGTGGGCGAAGGCACGATACCCTGCCGAGGATCGAAGCTGTCTTCCGCCGAGATCAGCAGATTGTGCCAGCCAACCAGCGAAACCGATACCGGTTCGGCGGGTACCTGGTAGCTGACCAGGCAACGGATCGGCACCACCTGGGCATCGGCGCGCACCCGATGGCATAGTCGCAGCAGATCCAGCGCCTCGGTCTGCTCGGCATCGCCGGGTGCATCGACGGTTGCCGAAAGCACCCCCACCCGTACCAGACGGCCCGAGGAGGCCAACTCGGTTTCCACATGACAGCCGCCCGCTAGCCCATCGGCGATTCGGAGCGCTTGGGTGGTCGGTCCGCCCAGAGCGGACCGATCCACCCAGATGAACGGCTCCAACAAGCCGGCCGCCGACCAGTCGGTCAGCGTGGCCCGGATCAGGCCCGACATCGAGCCGAAACCCAACAGGATTACTGCGGTCACATCGTGTCCTCGGGAATCTCGGGAACCAGGGAGCTGGGGTCTGCGCCTGCCGCGGGTATTCCGGCGCTGCCGGTGGCCGCCAATCGTTCGGCGGCGTCGAGTTGCTGACGCAATACCCGCATCGCGGTCAGTACCTCATCGGTCAGGTCCCGCAGCAGCGGCGCCTTGGCGGCCACTGCGCGGTCCTTGATCTGGGCATAGGGTACGTCGGTTTGATCGGCTGCCGAGCCGGGCACGAAATACTTCTGGATGATCTGTTCGCTGCGGGCAAGCAACGCCTCGGCTGCCTGTTTGCGTTCGGCGATCGTGCTGGCGGTATCCGCGCCGGGTGCCATGCTTGGGAAACCGGAGGCGGTTTGCCCGGTGCGTAGCCATTCGGCCAGTCGAATCTGGCCGGCCGGGGTCTGCACCGGGCCGACCGGCATGTTCGGTGAATCGTCGACCATCTCGCGCAGCAGCCGATAGGGGCGCAGCGACTCGAGGACGGGATTCTGGTAGGTGCGGCCGATCGCCAGCAGGCTGGATTCCAAGACGCAGGGCAGCCAATCCAATAGGTGCCGGAACCGTTCCACCGGGGTCAGCATCGGATCTGGGAAACTGACCCAACGCTGCTGCTGCGGATCCCAGACTTCGGCCGGGGCTACCGCGCCGGTGTAGGGCGGCCGTGGAAACCTGAGCTGGCCAATGATCTGTCCCAGGAACCAGGCAGTCACCATGGCCTGCAGGGCGGCGCGGCCCAGCGGCAGGCTACCGGCCAGCGGACGGCTGCGGCGCCACTTCCAGAAGTCGGCCTTCGCGGCGGGGCTGGATTCGTCCCATTGCTTGACTGCCGGTTGCAGGATCGAATCAAAGCAGATCGGCACGTAGTTCGGATATGACCCGAAGACATCCACCCGGCGCACCCTATCCCCGGTTGACAGTGCCGATTGCAGATTGATCTGCACCGAGGCGTCCAGATTCGGGTCGGCGATCGGGTCGGTCACCGCCAGCAGCTGATCCTGCAGCCCGCCCAGCCCGGCGAACGGCACCTCGGAGAATTTGTACCGGTAGTGCACCGACTGGCCGTACAGGGCCTGCACCAGTTGCGGACTGACTCCGGCCAGGGGCAGCGCCAGCGCCAAGGTGGAGCGGAACTTGTCGATCACCAGTGCCCCGCGCTCCATGCTCACCTGCTGCTTCATGGCGGGTGGCACATCGTTGGCCAACACGAAATCGCGCAGCGAGACGGTGCAGAACCGGCTGAACGACATGTCGGCTCGATCGACGAAGGCCCGCGCCCGCTGCAGCACCTGGGCTGGATCGACCCGGACGGCGAGCACCGACCGCTGGGCGCTGAGCGGCTGGCGGGTTTCGGGATCCATGCCCAGGATCTGAGGCCGCCAATCCTGCTCCAGACCCAGTAGGCCACCCGGCGGACGACCGCCCTTGGGCATCTCCCATTCGCCGGCGATGATCCGGGTGACGGCGGCCTCCCGCGCATCGCGGTAGCTCAGATCGCCGGGCACCGAGCCGATGACGTCTGCCTCGAACTGAGGTTTGAAGTCCCGCGAACTGGTCAGCAACACCTCATTGTTCGCCTCATCGAAACGTTCGGGGGCCGGCGCATCGTCCAACGGCCAATCGCCGTACTGGTTGCTCTGCACGACCGCCAGCGCACCCACCTGTGGGGCCTGCCGGCGAGCCGTGTCCAGCAGGGTCGTGGCTGCGGAGATCGAGGTCTCGAAGGGATTCAGCACGTCTGCCACGTAGGCCCCCAGCAGGTCGGCCACGAAACCGCAGGCGCGGGCATAGGTGTGCTGGGCCATCGCCCCCACTATCCGGTTTGCCAGCTGTTCTTGGATCTGGCGCCCATTGGAGATCCGTCCCCGCAGCCCAGCTAGTTGGCGTTCCAGATCGGCGCCCAGCACCGCGATCGGCTCACCCGGCTGATCGCGCAATTGGGCAGCCGCCGGGATCACCACATCCTGAACGTGGCTGCGTACCCGATCGAGCAGTGCATTCGCATAGGGCAAACCCCAGTTCGCCATTGCCCAGCGCAGCAGGTTGCAGGTGGCGTCCAGCAGCTGCCGGTGCCAGCCGAATGCCCAGCGATAGGCCAGCTCGTAGACCCGGTTGTCCCAGATCTGGCGGTGATCGTGCAGTCGTGCAGCGGCCACGCCAGCCCAGGCCCTGGCCTCCTGCCCGTCCGGAGAATCGATGCTGGCCTGCAGATCGGCTTCCAGCGGACCCCGGATCGCGCCCAGCAGCGCGGCCTGCGGCCACTGCTCGGTGACCAGCCAATCGGCGAACGAGCCCTGGGCGGGACCACACCACATCCGCAAGGCCCGGCATTCGCGATCCCAGTTGTCGCTTACCCGTTGACGCAACTGCTCGGCCCCGGATGCCGGCGAGCCCGGATCCAGATGGCCATCCAGCAGGCGATCCACCGCGCGCCTGGCGAACCGCTGGGCGGAGTATTCCGCGTAGCGGTCCCGGCCCATGCTCATGGACGCGAACCCGAAACTGCCCCAGGCCAGCTGATCCGGCTCACAGCCCCAGCCGAAGTCGGCGCGGTTGGGGGTCAGACCACCGGTGTTGGTCAGGTCATAGGCCACATAGGGTTCAACCGCGGCAGCGGACTTGAGCAGTGCCGCGAGTCCACGGCCCAGCCCGCGGTAGACGTCGTTGGCCGAGCCATCCCCGAACCGGGCGTGCTGTTTGCCGGCATATAGGCCAACCGGGAACACCCGGGCGAAAGGCGTGGGCGTCGAGATGCCATTGATGCCTAACCCGGAAAGCACATCTTGATCACAGACGGCGCTGGACCCCACCTGGGCGGCCACGATCTCGCCCATCATCGCCAGCGCATTCGGGTAAACCCCCGGGCGTTGGGATTGCGGCAGCGCGGCGAAGATGTCGGGACTGACCATGAACACCCCGATATTGGCCGTCGGCAGCCCCTGCACCCCAGACAGCAGCCGGCAGACATCCAAAGCCATGGAGGCACCGGCACCGCCGGCCATCGAAGAAACCACGAAGACCAGTGGTGGCTGTTGAGCGTCGTAGGGGCCGAGTAGGCTCAGCGAACGCATCGCCTGGTCGGTACTGGGCAGGAAGAGTTCCTTCCAAATGCTGTCGAAAGTCTGTAGCAGATGGGCTGCCGAATGCAGGGTGAGCATGCGTCCGATGGCGCGGTACTGGCCTGCCCCGTTGCCGATGTTCACCATCACATGACGTGGGTCGGCGGGCGCCCAACTCGCGATGGTGTGCAGTTGAGCGCCACCGGAGGCCGCCGCAAGCCGGCCGGCGACTACGGAATCCAGATCATGGTAGGAGTCGCTGGACACCCCGGTGCTCACATAACGACCGCCCTGTCCGGGCACGTTGGCCATGTTGGGCGGTCCGCTCTCTGCGCTCAACGGCACGTCCACATGTACGAACTGCCAGCCCGGCGGCATCTGGTAGATGCCGGCCTCGGCCAGATCGGACGCCAACTGGTCCATCATGTAGGCCAGCGTCTTGCCGCCCGAGCCGCCGCAGCCGACTATCAGTGCCCGCCTGATTCCCATCCTCGTCCTTTCGCTTGCGTCCGGATTAGCCGGTCAGATTGCCGAATGGTGAGTTCCCCGGGCCCTGCGGCCCCCCGTCGAACCGGAAGGCCGGCTCGGGAGCAGCCGGCGGCGCGTCCGGCGCCCGGGGAGGCACCAGGGCCCGCAGGTGATCGTAGGCGCCCGGAGCGCGGGTGCGCAGGTCATCGACGATCCGCTGCCGCTGGCTGCTCACCGCGGTGCCCGATACCAGCAGCAGCAGTTGCCCGCTGCCGGCTGGGGCGGCCGGATCGACCAGCAGCACCCAGTGGTTGTGGACGCCCAGCGGTAGCCGCGCGATACCCTTGGCCGGCCGCACCATGGTATCGCTAGCACTCAGCACGCCGGGTGTATCCGGGACGCGGATGTGCACCTCGGGAGCGCCAAACGGTGACCACCCGGCACGAGCCCGCAGCTCGACACCGTCTACCTGGATCGCCCGGGCGCCTGAACCGGACATCGGCACCATGGTGCGCAAGTCGGATTCGCCCAGGCTGAAGGGTGCGCCATCGCGCAATATCGAACCGTGCTCGAAGGTCACATCGAACCGCTGCCCCACCAGGGCGTGACCGGGAATCCGGGCCGCGATGAGCGCCTTTATCAGGTACATCAGCAGCAGGGGGATCGCCGGGCCTAGGATCAACGCGATTCCGAAGGCCAGTGCAAAGTTCAGTGGACGCAATGGCTTAGCCAGGTCCGCGCTGAAGGTGACCGGCACATCCTGCACCCGGGAGGGATCCTCCAGCGGGGCGATGCGCACCATCATCACCCCACTCAACCCACCGTTGCCGCCACCGGCGGCCCGCAGGTCCAGCGGCAACGCGCCCTGCGCCTCGGCGGCCACCTCGACGCAGCTGTCCGGCGAATCCGACGCGCTGGTCAGGGAGATCTCGCCGATGCCCTCCGGCGAGGTCTTGACCACCGTGTCAGCTGGCTGCAGCCAGACGCAGCCCGGGCCGGTGATCGCCAGGTCGGCATGCAGTCGCGGTTCCCCCACCGCCGATCCGAAGTTCACCTGACCGGCAATCGTCGGGTAGCCCACGGGCGCCCGGACCTGCAAGGGCAGATCGAGCACCTCGGTGGCCAAGGTGGTGCCGGGCACCTGCCCGCCGTTCGGATCGGTCCAGGGAGCGGTGGTTATCGTACTGGAGATACGAACCGTGCCCTGCCCCAACGGCAATTCGGCCGCCGGTAGCAGAGTCGTGGTGCCGAGCAGTTGCTTGCCTCCGGAGGCCAGCTCCCGGGTTTTGCCGTCGGCGGTGATCACCTCGACCCTCAGGTCGACGGCACCCAGCAGGGTATCCGCGGTCACCATCTGCCCGCTACCGGAGACCAGGCCCACCGAAACGGCCAGTCGATCTCCCTGCCTAACCTCCGCGACCTGATCGGTCCAGGTCGGTTTGAGGTCACCCATGATCTGAATGCTGGTGCGGCTGGAGTTCTCCGTGGGATTTCCGCTGGTATCCAAAAAGACGATATGCCAGGCGCCCACCCAGCCGGTGGTGCCGTCCCGGCTCAGTTTGATGCTGCCGGTACGCATGGTGTGCCAGGTGACACTGCCGTTGGCGAAGTCGGGAGGCAATCCATTGGCCGTCCCGATCTGCCCGGCTTCTAGGGTCACCTGCCGGCCGTCGGGCGCAATCAGCACTATGCGGGCATCGCCCATCTCGACGCCGGCTAGGATATTAACCGCGCCCACCGAGTCATCCAGCACCACGGTATGGGTGCCTTCCGGGCAGGGTGCATCCACGCACAGCGATTTCTGGTGTTCGATCGGGCCACGGCCGAAGTCGCGGATCTTGTTGAAGGCAAATAGCAATCCGTCGATATCGGATACCTCGGTGAAATCGCCGGGCACCGGATCGACCAGTTCGCCGCAGGCGCCCGACGCGGAACCGCCGGTGACGATGCGTCGCATCAGGTCGAAGGTGCCGCCGTCGGTCTGGCTGGATGCCAGGCCCACACCCAGCACGGCGATGTTCATGCTGCGGATCTGGTCGGCCAGGCCACCGGCGCGACACAGCGATTCGGTGGCGGCGGCGGCCGCCCGGGCCTGGTCTTCCTGGGTTTCCAGCGAATTGCCGGGGTCGTAGGGCCGGTCGATGGTGGTGTAGTCGTTCTCCTCGCTCGATTTCGCCACCGTCAATGCACCGTCGGTGAACCACAGTGTCGCAAAGCAGGTCTTTTCCTGGCCTTTAGCGCGCTCGGCGAAGGTCCGCCGGGCGCCCTCCATCGCCAGCCAGTAGTCGGTGCCCTCACCGTTGTCGCGGTCGCGGAAGGCCTCGGCCTCGTTCAGTGCCTGCTGCAAACCCGGCTGATCAAGGGCCAGCCATTGACCGCCCGGACGATACTGCACGTCGAAGCCATCCAGTTTGACGTTCAGGTTCACCCCACCGGCCGCAGCAGATTCCGCCAAGGCCGACAGCAGGTATTTGGCCGCAGCCACCCGCTGATCTGCCGGATCCGAGGATTGCAGCGAACTCGACTGGTCGAACAGCACCAGCAGGTCGCCATGGCCGGAGCCGGCTACGCAGGCCCCCCACCTTTCGGCGGCCGACAGCCCGGGGGGATCCGCCCGGGCCGGGGTCGCGGGCAGAACCAGCCCGGCCAGGAGCATGATCAATAGGTTTCGTAACCGACCACGCATGCTCACAGCCTCCCAACCCATATGGCAATGCGATAGGCGCAGACCAGCACCCCCAGCAAGGTGGCGGCTACCGCACCCCAGTAGATGACATCCACCCAGCCCGGCCGGGTATACACGCCGGTGACGCGTGCCTGGGCATCCCGCACGATGAAGAAAGCGAGCAGCCCCATCGCCACCGGGCCGGCCACGACCCAGCAGATGAACGCCATGGATACCGCTCCGCCGAACCAGGCCACCAGGGCACCCGCCAGCCCGAGCACGCCAGCCGCCAGTGAGATCGCCCAGGGCGGCCCGGTGCGCTGTAGGCCACCTTCGCCATCGATGCCTAGCGGCCCACCCGCCTGGAAGGCGGCAGCACCCGAGTTGCCCGGGGGCATCGCGATCGCGAAACCGGATGGCGCGCCTGGTGCGGGAAGGCCGGGCTGCCCGCCCGGAGCCGGGAAACCCGGTGGGGGCTGGGGTGCCGGGAAGCCGCCGGACCCGGGCACGGGTTGTGGGAGGCCACCGCCAGATACCGGCGGGCCTCCACGTCCAGGTTCGTTGAACAGGCTCACCGCTGCTCCCTTCGACTCATGCCTGGCCCAATGCCCATCTAAACAACAGTTCGACGAACGGGCCATACTCGTCTAGTAGATGGGTGTGCTCCGACAGATATTTGGTGGCCTGTTCGGGAGTCAGTTGCTGGGACGCCCCCAGAACCTGTTCGGTGAAGTGCGCCACCAGCAGGCGGGCGCCCCGGCGGGCCCCCAGGTTTGCCGCAATGGGGGTGCCCACCAGGTTGATCAGCAGGCTCACCGCCGGCACGATGCGGTGCCGGTCGCGGAAGATCGCGATCAACGCCACGATAAACGCCACCACCTGCACGACCGAGGCGATCAAGGTCACCCCGGTCCAATCGGCCATCGGCCGGAAGGGATCGATAGCGGTGAAGTCCACATCGGTCAAAGCCCGGAACAGACTGAACCCTATGAAAAAGGCAGCCACCACGCTCACCCCGAGTCCCACCCAGGCCAGCACCGATGGCCTGGGTTTGGGCGGGGCGACGCCAGGAGCCAGCCGAATGGTGTTCTGCCATGTCGGCGCCGATGGCCCAGCCGTCCCACCGGCCGGCTGGTTGCCGAGCGCACGATTGACATGGCTGGCAAACGGATTCGGACCACTGGTCATGGCACTCCCGGAAGTTCTGGGTCAGAGTCTCGTGGTTGTCGGGACGGACTTACTCTATCTCCCGAGTGCGACACTCCCGTACGCTGCGCGGCCGCGAGACCGGCTACGCTGCTCGCCTGCCCCGGTTCGATGGCCGGTTGGGTGACCAGACCATCTCCGATCGGCTCCGATGGGGCACCTGAACAGGGCCGATGATGGCGATCTGAGAAAACCAATCCCGCCGAATCCTTGCGGGGATCGACTGGGCGAGGCAGTGTGGGGCCATGAGTTCAAAGACGAGCGCGCAAGCCCCGAAGGTAACCAGCCCGGCAGACCTACGCAATGTGGTCCTGGTCGGTTCAGCCGGATCGGGCAAGACCACACTGTTCGGAAACCTCATCAAGACCCGGATCCCGGGCTACCGCGGTGAAAAGGACAATGCCGAGCGGTTGGCCGCGCTGACTCTGGCCACCATCACCAATGGGGATACCGTCATAAACCTGTTGGACGCCCCCGGTAATCCGGACTTCGTGGGTGAACTGAGAGCCGGCCTACGGGCCGCGGATGCGGCACTGTTCGTGGTCAGCGCGGCCGACGGGATAGACACCACCACCCAGATTCTGTGGTCGGAATGTGCCTCGGTGGGCATGCCTCGGGCCATCGTGATCACCAAGCTCGATACCGAACGCGCCAGTTTCGAGACAACCGTTCAGCAATGCCAGCAAATCTTCGGGAAGGGTGTGCATCCGGCCTACCTGCCCTTCGTGGGTGAGGACGACACCATCGTGGGCAACTTGTCGCTGCTCAGCGAGAAGGTCCACGATTATTCCACCGGCGAGCGCACCTGGCGCGCCGCCACCGACGCCGAGCGGGCCGCCATCGCGGACTTCCGCACCGACTATGTCGAGTCGATCATCACCGAGTCCGAGGACGATGAGCTGCTGGAGCGCTATTTCGATGGCGACGAGCTGGCGGTGGACGAGGTCGTCAACGATTTGATGAAGGCGCTGTACCTGGGCAGTTTCCATCCGGTCATTCCCGTGTTGACCAATGGAGTAGGCACCGAGGAACTGATCGGGGTGATCGACCGGGGCTTCCCCACACCGCTGCGCTGGAAGCCACCCACGATCATCGACGAGGCGGGTGAGCTGGCCGAACTCGATTCGGTGGATGCCGCCGGGGCGCTGCTGGCAGAGGTGATCCGCACCACCCAGGACCCCTACGCCGGCCGGTTGTCGATGGTGCGGGTGTTCAACGGCACGCTGCATCCGGACGCCACGGTGCATGTGGCGGGCCGGCGGGCCGCTTTTACCGGAGCCGAGAACACCCACCATGCCGACCACGACGACGAGGAACGGGTGGGCCTGTTGACCGCACCGCACGGCCTGGAGTTGAATCCGAAGGAGCGGGCCATCGCCGGGGAGATCGTGATGGTCGCCAAGCTGGGCACCGCCGGCACCGGCGATACCCTGAGCGATCCCGGCCGGGTCCAGGTGGTGGAGCCCTGGCTGCTGCCCGACCCGCTGCTGCCGGTCGCGATCCGCGCGGCCAGCCGCAACGACGAGGATAAGCTCGCCGGCGCGTTACAGCGGCTGGTGCTGGAGGACACCACCATCCGGCTGGAGCGCGCCGCGGGTACCGATCAGTTGCTGTTGTGGACGATGGGCCAAGCCCATCAGGATCTGCTGATGAGCCGGCTGACGGATCGCTATGGCGTGAACATCTCGTCCGATGAGATCCGCACGGCGCTACGTGAGACCTTCGTCACCAAGGCCACCGCCCACGGCCGGCACGTCAAACAGTCGGGTGGTCACGGCCAGTACGCGGTCTGCGATATCCGGGTCGAGCCAAATGTGCGCGGCGCAGGTTTCGAGTTCATCGACGAGGTTGTCGGCGGTGCAGTCCCCCGCCAGTTCATCCCCTCGGTCGAGAAGGGTGTCCGGGCACAGATGGAGAAGGGTTGCCTCACCGGTTACCCGATGGTCGACATCAAGGTGACCCTCTACGATGGCAAGGCGCACTCGGTCGACTCCTCCGATATGGCCTTCCAATCCGCCGGTGCGCTGGCTTTGAAAGAGGCCGCCAATGCCAATACCGTCGCGCTGCTGGAACCATTGGACGAGGTCGCGGTTACGGTGGCCGACGAATACCTGGGCGCGGTGATGACCGACCTTGGCAACCGGCGAGGCCAGGTGCTGGGTACCGATTCGTCCGGCGAGGGACATTCCACGGTTCGGGCGCTGGTACCCCAGAGCGAACTGTCACGCTATGCGATCGATCTGCGTGGCCTGGCCCGCGGCACCGGTGGATTCACCCGCAGCTTCCACGGCTACGAGTTGATGCCCGCCAATCTGGCCCAGGCATTGATTAAGGGCTGATCGGGCAGAGGCCTGGTGGGCGCCCGGGCATCGGGCCCCCACCGGATCTCGGCTGGACGCGGTTTTACCGCGATATCGTTGAGCCATGTCGATGACTGCTCTGTCGGCCAGTGGCCAGGATTATCTGAAGGCGATCTGGAGCCTGGGCGAGTGGTCGGCCGATCCGGTCACCCCATCGGCATTGGCCAATCGCGTCGGGGTCAGGCTCTCCACCGCCTCGGATGCGATCCGTAAACTGGCCGGCCGAGGACTCGTGGAGCACGCCCGTTACGGGACGGTCACGCTTACCGCAGCCGGGCGTGCCCAGGCACTGACCATGGTACGGCGCCATCGCTTGATCGAGACCTTCCTGGTCGAAACGCTTGGTTATCGCTGGGATCAGGTGCATGCCGAGGCGGAGAACCTTGAACATGCGGTCTCAGAGTTCCTGATCGACCGGATAGACGAGTTCCTGCGGTTCCCGGAGTTCGATCCGCACGGCGATCCGATTCCGCGCGCCGATGGGTTGATCCATCGGTTGGAGGCCATCCAGTTGAGCCTGCTCAAACCAGACCAGCCGGCCGTGGTCCGCCGCATCCGCGATGACGATGCCCAACTGCTGCGGTTCCTGGCCAGCCGGGGCATCGGGGTCGGCACCGAATTGACCGCGGGCGCCGCAGCCCCCTATTCGGATGCTATGTCGATCATGGTTGCGGATACGCCGGAGCCCCTGATGCTGGGCAGGTCCGCCACCGATGCGATCTGGGTCAGCCCGCTCCCCGAGACCACCGGCTGACCCGCGCCAGATCGTGCAGTTGCCAGACCGGGGCTGGCATCCGGCCACCATCGGATGATCGGCCAATCCGGCGCGCGTGCGGACCCGCGGCCCTCGATGGGGAGACCCGGGCTACCGGGTTTCGGCCGCGGCGATCGCGGACGCACCGGCGCCGGGCCGGCGCCGCAGCCGCCGGTTCATTCTGGTTCCCAGCAGCACCGCAGCGAACAACAGCCCATTGCAGACCGCCATGGCGGCGCTGGTGGCTGCATCCAGCAGATAGGCCACCCAGAACCCGATAGCTGCCCCGAGCACCGCGAAGAGCCCGGTAAGCGCGATCATCACCGATAGCCGCCGGCTCAGCAGCCAGGCGGTGGCCGGCGGCACCACCATCAGGGCCATCGCCAGGATCGCTCCCGCAGCATTGAATGCCGCGGTCACGGTGATCGACACCAGGAACATAAAGACCACGTTCAGGCCACGAACCGGGATCCCGAGACTGGCGGCAAACGGGGCATCGAATGTAGTCAATTTGAGCTGGGGATACAGCAAGGCCAGGAACGCGGCGTTCAACGCCAGCACCGCCAGCATCACGTACAGATAGGACGGCCCCAGGCTGGTGTTCCCCACGATCAGCTGCTGCATCGCCGCCAGGTTGAGATCGCCGACCAGCACCGCATGCTCATCCAGGTGCACATTGGACAGCCGGGCACTGACCATGATCACTCCCAGGCTGAACAGCGCCGGAAAGACCAGCCCCTGCGGTGCGTCCCCGGCGACCAGGCCGGTGGCGGTCAGCCATTCGCTGCCCAGCACGACCAGCAATCCCGACAGCGCGGCCCCGATGATCAGCCAAGGAGAGTCGATATCGCGGGTGAACAGATAGCCGACCACGATGCCCGGCAGCACCGCGTGACCGATCGCATCCACCAGCATCGAGTTCCTGCGCAATACCACGAGCACTCCCGGCAATGCGCAGGCCAAGGCCGTGACCAACCCCAGCAGCACCGTTCCAAGGAGGAAACCCATCAGCGTGCCCCTGTTCCCGTTGTGGCCTCGTCCAGCGCAGTAGTGCGCAGCCGGGCCCGGATCCGGCGATGCCGGGCCAGGCGCACCAGGACGCTGCGTTGGGGGGCGAACAGCAAAGAACAGACCATGATCGCGAACAGGGTCAGGACGATCAGTGGGCCGGTGGGCACCTTGCCGAGCAGCACCGACAGGTAGGCTCCGATACCGCTGGCGACCGCGCCGATGATGGCCGATAGCGCCACCATGGCTGGTAGGGTGTGGGTCCATTGCCGGGCGGCGGCTGGCGGGCTGATCACCAACGCGACCATCAGCACCAGGCCGACCGACTTGACCCCGATCACGGTGGCGACGACGATGGCGGCGAACATCAGGCCATCTATCAGCCGGCCACCGAAACCGAGTACCGCCGCCTGGTCGGGATCGAAGGTCCGCAGGGCGAACTCCTTCCAGCAACCCACGATCATGATCACCGCTACCCCACCCAGGATGCCGGTGGTGACCAGATCGGCCCGGGTGATGACCGATGCGTTGCCGAACAGGTAGTCCTGGATGCCGCCCTTGCCGGGGAACCGGCCGTTGGCGATCACCCGCATCAGTACCATGCCGGCCCCGAAGAAGGTGGTCAAGGTGACTCCCATGGCGGTGTCGATCCGGATCCGGGAGCCGGCCGCCACGCCATTCGCCGAGGCCACCGCCAGCGTGCCGGCGATCACTGCCCCCAGGATCAGCGCCGGCAAGGCTCGCCCGTCCGCGTGCCAGATCACCGTCATGGCCAAGAAGGCGAGCAACGTCCCGGGTAGTGCCGAGTGGGAGATCACATCGCTGATCAGAGACTGCCTGCGCAGATAGGCGAAACTGCCCAGGGCGCCGGCAACCAGGCCGGTGATCATGGTGCCGAACAGCACCATGCGATAGATGTGGTTGCCGAAGAAGTCGATCGGGCTCATGATGCGTAGGCGCACAGGGCATCGCCGGCCTGCCCGACCTCATAGGTACGCGCAATGTTCTCCCTGGTGAAGACCGGATCAGCGGGCCCACTAGCCACGACGGTACGGTTGAGCAGGGTCACCTGGTCGCAATAGGTGCGCACGGTGGCCAGGTCGTGGTGGACGAGGACGATGGTTCGTCCCTGACTTCGCAGAAACTCCAGGATTTCGGCGAAGGTCTGCTGGGTGACGGCATCGACCCCCTGCAGGGGTTCGTCCATGAAGTAGAGATCCGGTTCTTGGACCAATGCCCGGGCCAGCAGTACCCGCTGTTTCTGGCCACCGGACAGTTCACCTATCTGCCGGCCGGCCAGCGCCTGCATACCGGTTTGCGCCAGCGCCGCCCTGGCCCGGGAACGTTCGGCCCGGCCTGGGCGACGCAGCCAGCCGAGCCGCCCATAGGTGCCCATGGTGACCACGTCGAGTACCGTGGTCGGGAAGTCCCAGTCCAGCGAGGCACCCTGTGGCAGGTAGCCGACTCGGTTCCGGACCCGGTCCAACGGCTCCCCGAAGAACCGGCATTCCCCGGTGACCGGTTTCACCAACCCCAGCAACGCCTTGATCAGGGTCGATTTGCCGGCCCCGTTCGGGCCGACGATACCCATGACCACCCCCTGGGGAACCGTCAACTCGACCATGTGCAGCACGGGATCGGCCCGGTAGGCCACCGAGAGCCGCTGCACGCTACAGGCCGGCAGCGGGTGGGGCGTAATGTGTCCAGCTTCGTGGGTGGCGGTGGTGGTCATTTTGGTCACCTACTGAGTGCCCTAGAGATGGCCTGGGCATTGTGCAGGAATACCTCCAGATAGGAGTCCACTTCGGGTTCGCTGCCCAATGAGTCGGCATACAGTTGCTCATTGGAGATCTCGACCTGCCAACCGAGTGCGTGCACGGCCTCCTTGAGGCTGGTTATCGCCTGGGGATTGGCCAGATTGTCCTGAAAGATCACCGGCACCTTGTTGTCTGCAATCAGATGTGCTAGCTCGGACAGTTCCGCGGGGCTCAGGGCCGCCTCCGATGAGACGAAATCGGTGGCGTGGACCTCCAGGCGGTAGGCCGCGCCAAGGTAGTTGAAGGCATCATGCCCGGTGATCAGGATCCGGGGTTCGGATATCGCGGTCAGTAGCTTGTCGGCCTCGGCAGCGGTTTCGGCGATCTTGGCCTGATAGGCGGCGGTGTTCGTCCGGTACTCGTCGGCCCGGCCGGGATCGCTCTTGGCCAGTTTGTCCCCGACGAGACCGACCGCCTGCGACCACACATTGGGGTCATTCCAGATATGTGGATCGTGTAGTGGGTTGCCCTGCTCATCGGTTTCGGCCCAGTCCAATAGCAGTTCCTTGGGTAGCGTGTCGCCGACAGCCAGTTGTTTGTCTCCCAGGCTCTCCAACTGATCGATCATCTGAGCCTCCAGGTGTAGGCCATTCCAGAACACCGCGTCGGCGGCCTGCATCGCCTCGATGTCCTTGGTGGATGGCTGGTAGGTGTGCGGATCTCCCCCAGGCCCGACCATGGTGACGATCTTCGATTCTGGGGCGATATTGGCCACCGCGTCGGCCAGGTAGCCGGTGGTCGCGTAGACCAACAACCCCTTCGGATGGCCGGCATCCGAGCCGCCCTGGCATCCGGCGAACACCAGCAATGCCGCTGTGGATAGGGCGCACAGGCCCGCCAGACCACGATGTTTCACGATTGTGCCTTTCCTTCGTCTCGCCAACCGTCTTATTCGATAGCCCAAAGTATTGTCAATCTAACGCTCGAACTCGAAAATTCGATATACCTTCTAGGCTTGAGGGGTGATCGCTCCGTACCGTAGCCCGATCGCGGCAGGCGGCTCGCCCGGCCGCAACAGCAGCAGTCCCGCCACAAGGATTAGGCTGATTCCCATGGCAAGCGCACCCGCCCCGGCACCGGTGGGGCGCACCGTCGTGTCCTATGTACGCCGTAGCCCCCGGATGAGCCCCGGTCAGCGCAGGGCCCTGGCGACGCTCGCACAGCGCTACCTGCTGACGGTGCCCCGCGGTCGGCTCGACACCTCGATCGCGCCAGGGGCCAGCATCGACTGGCAGCCAGACATCGTCGAGATCGGCTCGGGCGCCGGGGAGGCACTGGTGGCATTGGCCCGGCGGCAGCCCACGGCCCGGCTGTTGGCCTTCGAGGTCTATGAACGGGCCATCGCCGCCTGCTGCACCCGGCTGGCCGCGACCGGGGTGGACAATGTGCGTATCGTGGGGGCCGACGCGGTGCAGGGACTGGAGGTGCTACTGGCGCCCGGTTCGGTGCATTTGATGATCAGCTACTTCCCGGATCCATGGCCCAAGAAGCGGCACCACAAGCGCCGCTTGATCCAACCGGGTTTTGCCGCCCTGGTCGCCAGCCGGCTGGCGCCGGGCGGCCGCTGGCTGCTCGCCACCGACTGGCCGGACTACGCCGAGCAGATGCGCGCCGTGCTGGATGCCTGCCCAGGACTGGTGAACGAGCATGCCGGGGGTACCGGCTGGGCACCGCGGCCAGGCTGGCGGCCGGTGACCAGATTCGAACGGCGTGGGCTAGCGGCCGGCCGGCCGGTCCGGGATCTGGCCTACCGGAAGCCGTCATGACCGGCACCGGGCTGCACCGCTGGCGCCTCGATCTGTCCTATGACGGCAGTGGCTTCCATGGCTGGGCCGCCCAGACCGGTCTGCGTACCGTACAGGGCGAACTGGAGAACTGGATCGGCCTGGTGCTTCGGCTGCCCGAGCCCGCCCGGTTGACCGTGGCCGGCCGTACCGACGCCGGCGTGCATGCCCGTGCCCAGGTAGCCCATCTGGATCTAGCGCCCCAATTCGACGCCACCCAGCTGGCAAACAGGCTGGCCCGGGTATTGCCCGACGATGTCGTGGTGCACACCGTCACCCGGGCGCCGGCAGGTTTCGATGCCCGGTTCTCGGCCAGCTGGCGACGCTACCGATACCGGCTGTGGGACGCCCAATCCCGGCCCGATCCCCTGCTACGCAACCAGGTCACCCGGGTATCGGAGAGCCTCGACGTGGCGGCCATGCAGCAGGCGGCCGACCTGCTGGTGGGGTTGCGCGATTTCGCCCCCTTCTGCCGCCGCAGGCCGGGAGCCACCACGGTCCGCCGGTTGTTCGACTTCACCGTAATGCGACTAGCGGATGAAACCGGCACCATCTCCTGTACCCTGCGCGCCGACGCCTTCTGTCACTCGATGGTCCGTTCGTTGACCGGAGCCCTGTGGGCGATCGGAGCCGGACGCCGGGATCTCGCCTGGCTGGCCGGGGTGCGCCAGCATCCCTGCCGGCATGGCGAGGTGCGAGTGATGGCACCCGGCGGTCTGACCCTGGTCGAGGTGGGCTATCCACCGGATGCCGAGTTGGCCGCGCGAGCCAGCCAGGCCAAAGCCATTCGCGGACTGGTCACGGAGTCTTGATGAGCCACTATTTCCATACCCCACGGCATCAGACAACGCGCCATCTGGTGCGGGCCACCGTCTGGGATCGCGATCTCGAACTGGTTTCGGCGCCCGGGGTGTTCAGCGCCCACCGGCTCGACCCGGGTACCGCGGTGCTGTTGCGCGAAACCGACCCGCCGCACCAGGCGACCCGGCTCGTCGATCTGGGTTGCGGTCTCGGGACGCTGGCTATCGGGCTGGCGCTACGCTGCCCCGCTGCCCGGGTGGACGCGGTGGATGTCAACGACCTGGCGCTCGCCCTGACCCGCGAGAACGCCCGGCGTCTGGGGGTGGGCGAGCGGGTGCGCACCGGCCGGCCCGAGGACTTCGACCGGCAGGAAACCTACGATCAGCTTTGGTCGAATCCCCCGATCCGGATAGGCAAGGCCGCCCTGCACCGGCTGCTGGCAGATTGGCTGCCCAGATTGCGTCCCGGTGGGATCGCTTGGCTGGTGGTGGGCAAGAACCTGGGTGCGGACTCGCTGCACCGTTGGCTAACAGATCAGGGTTGGCCGACCCGACGGCACGCCGCGGCGAAGGGATTCCGGGTATTGCGGGTGCGATCTGCTTCCGGCGGCCGCGGTCTGCCGGCAGTTCGCGACCCGGAACCGGAATAAACCAGCCCTGGCCACCGCTGAACCGGGCAGTGGTCCCGGCACTGAATCTGTCGGAGCCAGAACGCACCAGGCAACGGAGAGGAAGCATCCATGGCGATCTACACCCTGCCCGATCTCGGCTATGACTATGGCGCGCTGGAGCCCCATATCAGCGGCGAAATCATGAGACTGCATCACGATAAGCATCATCAGGCCTATGTCGACGGCGCGAACACCGCATTGGAGAAGCTGGCCGAAGCTCGGGCGAACGGTCAGTTCGGTGCCATCGGCAAGCTGGAGAAGGATCTGGCCTTCAATCTAGGCGGCCACACCAACCACAGCATCTTCTGGAAGAACCTGACCCCCAATGCCGAGGAACGGCCCAGCGGCGAGCTAGCGGCCGCCATCGACGAATACTTCGACTCCTTCGCGGCATTCAAAGCGCAGTTCAGCGAGGCCGCGAAGTCGATCCAGGGTTCGGGGTGGGGTGCCCTGGTCTACGACCCGATCGCGGGCCGGCTGAACACCCTGGCCTTCTATGACCAGCAAAACAACATGCCGGCGGGTTCGGTGCCGCTGCTGCTGCTCGACATGTGGGAACACGCCTTCTACCTGCAATACAAGAACGTGAAGGCCGACTACGTGACCGCCTTCTGGAATGTCGTCAACTGGGCCGACGTGGCCGAGCGGTTCGCTGCCGCTAGCGCTCGCTGACTGCCGGCCCCGGCTACCGGCCGCGATAACAGCGATCGGGCTCCCATCCTGCAGATGGGAGCCCGATC